>DASYEQ010000038.1:0-20307 GCA_036498945.1 Burkholderiales bacterium
GGCGAAGTACGAGCAGGGCGACCTGGCGGCGATCCGCAACCAGCTTGCCCTGGCATCGAAGGCGTTTGAGGAAGTGGTGGACTTCGTGGTGGCCAACGGCAAGGCGGACATCCGCGCGGTCTACGCGGGCAGCGTGCCTTACCTCAAGCTCGCCGGGCTGACCGTTGCCGGCTGGAACATGGCGCGCGCCGCGCTCGCGGCGCAGGCGAAGATCGCCGCCGGCAGCGACGATCCGTTCTATCCCGCCAAGGTGGCCACCGCGCGCTTCTACGCCGACCATATCCTGACGCTGGCGCCAGGCCTGAAGGCGAGCATCGTCGGCGGCGCCGAAGGCGTGCTGGCGATGGATGCGGAACAGTTCTGAAGCGAGCGAAGGGCCGATGAGCGCCGCCAAAGAAGCCGGCGCGGAAAGCGCGGCCTCCATCCCGCGCCTGCACGGCCTGCCGCCGGTGGTCGCGGCCGATGCGCGCGTGCTGGTGCTGGGCAGCTTTCCCAGCGCGGCATCGCTGGCGGCACGGCAGTACTACGCGCATCCGCAAAATCGCTTCTGGCTGTTCATGGGGCAGATTTTCGGCGCCGCTCACACCAACGAGGACTGGCGCCTGCTGCCTTACGAGCGGCGCCTGCGCCACGCGAAAGAAGCGGGCGTGGCGATCTGGGACATCTATGGTAGTTGCGAGCGCAGCGGCAGCCTGGATGCGGCGATCCGCAATGCGCAGTACAACGATTTCGGCGCCTTGCTCAAGCGCGCGCCGGGCATCAAGCGCGTGTGCTTCAACGGCGGCACGGCAGCGCGGGCGGTGAAGCACCTGGCCTCGTTCGGGCTTCAGACCCTGGCCCTGCCTTCGACCAGCCCCGCCAACGCAGGACAGACCATGGACTACAAGCTGGCGCGCTGGCGCGAAGCACTGGGTAACTGATGGCCAAAGCCTTCGAGAAATTCTTCACCCCGCGCGAACCCGACATCAGCATCTCGGAAGAGCGCGGCATCCGTTATCTGCATTTCGGCTCGGTGTGGATCCAGGGCGCGATGCGCATGCGCGATCCGTTCCAGCTGGAGCTGGTGTACACGCGCGAACTGTTTGCCGGCCTGCTGTTCCAGCCGGACCCGCGGCGCATCCTGCTGTTGGGCCTGGGCGCGGCTTCCGCCACCAAGTTCGCCTGGAAGCATTGCGCGAAGGCGGCGGTCACCAGCGTGGAATTGAACCCGGCGGTGATCTCGGTGGCGCGCAGCCAGTTCGACCTGCCGGCGGAGAGCAAGCGCCTGCGCACCATCTGCGCCGACGCCGGGCAATACATCGCCGGCGGTACGGCACAGGCGGATTACCTGATCGTCGACCTGTACGACGCGGCGGCGCGCGGTCCGGTGCTTTCCAGCCCCGAGTTCTACGCCAACTGCCGCGCGGCGCTGAACGATGCCAAGATTGGTGTGATGGCGGTCAACCTGTTCGGGCGCCACAAATCGTACGAGGTGAACCTGCGCAACATCGAAAAAGCGTTCGACGGCCGCATGCTGGTGTTGCCGGCCTCCGAGCGTGGCAACGTCATCGCTTTTGGTTTTGCCGGAGAGCCGTGGGAACTCAAGCTCGCCGAACTGCGCTCGCGCGCCTCGCGCCTGAAAGAAGCGATGGGCCTGGAGTTTCCGCGCTGGGTCGGCGGCTTTCGCGACGCCAACCAGTTCGAGGACAGTACCTGGTCGATTTGAGGCGTCAGGCCGCGCTCCAGCGTTTGCGGGCGAAGAACGCCACGATGGGCGCGATCAGGCAAAAGAAACCCTGGCTGGCATAGGCCAGGCTCCATGCCGTGACGTTGGTGTTGCCGCCGGCGTGGTCCAGCACCCAACCGAACACCGTGGGCGAGATGACGCCGGCACCGAAACCCAGCGTGGCGTGCAAGGCCAGGGTGATGCCGCGCTTGTCGGCATCCGCCGCGGCCACGGTACCGGCGGTGAGCGAAGAGGAATCTGTCATCACCAGCATGGTGTAGAGGCACAGCGCCAGCACGGTGAGCGCTGTGGGCAGGGTGGCGGTGAAGCCGACCACGCAGCTCATCAGGCCGGAAGAGGCCATGTAGAGCAGGATCATGCGCTGGCGGCCGTGGCGCATCGCCAGCTCATTGCAGTAGATGGAGGCGGGCATGCCCCAGAAGTTGATGAAGGCTGCCAGCACCGCCGGCGCGATCGCCACCGCGCCGCCGTGAGTGGCCGCGGCGAAGCTGATGAAGGCGACCAGCCAGGAACGGCTGCCGAGCAGCTCCCAGCAATGCGCCGCGTAGCCGAGGATGTAGGCCATCGCCGGGCGGTTTTTCAGCACCGGGCGGAAGTCCAGCAGCGCGGCCTGTTGCGCGATGCGCGGCGCCAGCGGCACCGGGGCGATGCGCCAGATCATGATCAGGGCCAGTAGCGGGCCAAGAGCGCTGATGGCGAACACGCCCTCCCAGTTGACGGTCGGCATGGCGATGATCGGCAGCAGGAAGGACGCGCTGGTGCCCAGGGTGAAGCTGGTCGTGTAGAAGGAGACGTAGCGGCTTTGCGTGGGTCCGTGCACGCGGTCGGAGAGGATCTTCAGCCCCGGCATGTAGGTGCCCGCCAGCCCCGCACCGACGCAGGCCTGGAACAGCGCGGCGGTGATGAAGCCCTGGGCGGCAAAGGCGAAGCCGAAGCTGCCCAGCGCCGCGAGAGCACAGGCGAACATGTAGACGCGCCGCGCATCGATGCGGTCGGTGATCGCCGTGAGCAAAGGCACCGCCAGCATGTAGCCGCCGAAGTAGGCGCCGCTGATGACGCCGGCTTCGGTGTTGTTCATGCCCCAGGTCTTTTGCAGCAACGGCAAGAGTGTGGGGAAGGTCGCATACCCCAGCATGGTGCCGATTTCGGCGATGCAGAGGTAGGCGGTGATGCGGGCGGGCGAGAGCGGTGTGGCCGGGGTCATCCTCGCAGGTTCATCCTCGGGCAATCACGCGAGCGCCCGCGCCAGCACGCGCGCCACGTGCAAGGCCTCGCGCGCGGCGCCGTCCTTGATCTGATGGCGGCAACTGGTGCCGTCGGCCACGATCAGGGTGTCGCCCTCGGCCTTGCGCACCGCGGGCAGGAGCGCAAGCTCGGCCATTTTCATCGAGATGTCGATATGGTCCTTCTCGTAACCGAAGGCGCCGGCCATGCCGCAACAGCTCGACTCGATCAATTCCACCTTGAGGTCCGGGATCAGCTGCAGCACCTTTTGCACCGGCTTCACGGCATCAAAGGCCTTCTGGTGGCAATGGCCGTGCAGCAGTGCCTTGCCTTGTGGCAGGGCCTTGAGCGAAAGCTTGAGCCGGCCGGCGGTGGATTCGCGCGCCAGGAATTCCTCGAACAGGAACGCGTTGTCGGCCAGCTTTTGCGCGGAGTCGCCATAGCCATAGACCAGGAACTCGTCACGCAGGGTGAGCAGGCACGAAGGCTCCAGCCCCACCACCGGCACGCCGCGTTCGACGAAAGGCATGAGCGCGTCCAGCATGCGCTTGGCCTCGGCCTTGGCCTCATCGACCAGGCCGGAGGCGAGGAAGGTGCGGCCGCAGCACAGCGGGCGCTCGCCCGGCTTGGCGGAAAGGTGTACGCGATAGCCGGCGGCTTCCAGCACCTTGAGCGCGTCCTTGAGGTTGTCGCTCTCGAAGTAATTGTTGAAGGTATCGGCGAGAAGCACGACTTCGCTGGTCCCGCTCTCCTTCGGCGCAGCATCCTTGGTGAACGCGCGGCGCCAGCGCGGCAAGGTGCGGCGCGCCGAGAAGCCGGCGACCTTCTCCGAGAGCCACGCCGCACCTGGCAGCGTGTCGCGCAGGTTCATCACCCAGGCGAAGGTGGAGGCGGTGGGCGCGTAATGCGGCAGGTAGGCGATCAGCTTGTCGTTGAGCTTCAGCCCGTGCTTGCGCTGGTAGGCCTGGGTGGCTTCGATTTTCATCTTCGCCATGTCCACGCCCGTGGGGCAGTCGCGCTTGCAGCCCTTGCAGGAGACGCACAGGTCGAGCGCGTCGTGCACCTCGTCGGAGGCCAATGCCTCGGTGGCGGCGATGCCGGACAACTGGCCCGAAAGCGCCAGGCGCAAGGTGTTGGCGCGGCCGCGCGTCAGGTGCTTTTCGTCGCGCGTGACGCGATAGGAGGGGCACATGGTGCCGGCGTCGAACTTGCGGCAATGGCCGTTGTTGTTGCACATTTCCAGCGCCTTGCCCAGGCCCAGCGCCGGGTCACCGCCGGTGCCGGGCGCGCTGATCTCTTCGGTGACGGCATCGGCATGCACGTTCCAGCCGCTCCAGTCGAGCGCGGTGGTGGTGGCGCCCATGGCGTAGCCGGGCTTCAGGCGGAACAGCGGCTTGTCGTCCATCTTCGGCGTATTGACGATCTTGCCGGGGTTCATCAGGTTGTCGGGATCGAAGACGTACTTGATCTCCTTGAACACCTCGTTGATCCGCTGCCCGTACTGCCACTGCACCCACTCGCCACGCACGATGCCGTCGCCGTGCTCGCCGGAAAATGCGCCCTTGAACTTGCGTACCAGGGCGCCAGCCTCTTCGGCAATCGCGCGCATTTTTGTCGCGCCGTCGCGCCGCATGTCCAGCACCGGGCGCACGTGCAGGGTGCCGACCGAGGCATGCGCATACCAGGTGCCGCGCGTGCCGTTCCTGGCGAACACTTCGGTGAGGCTGTCGGTGTACTCGGCCAAGTGCTCAAGGGGCACCGCGCAGTCCTCGATGAAGGAAACCGGCTTGCCGTCGCCCTTCATGCTCATCATGATGTTGAGGCCCGCCTTGCGCACTTCCCACAATTCCTTTTGCGCGTTGGCATCGCTCATCTCGACCACGCTGCCGGGCATGCCGTGATCGCCCATCAGGGCCACGAGATCCTTCAGGCGCCTGACCTGGATTTCCTTGTCCTCGCCGGCGAATTCCACCAGCAGGATGGCCTGCGGCTCGCCGATCAGCGCGGCATCGACGACCGGGCGGAAAGCCGGGTTGGAGCGCGCCAGGTCGATCATGGTGCGATCGACCAGTTCGACCGCGACCGGGTTCAGCTTGACAATGTGCTGCGCCGATTCCATCGCCTTGTGGAAACTGGTGAAGTTCACCACCCCCAGCGTCTTGTGTTTCGGCAGCGGCGAGAGCTTGAGCATCAGGCGGCGCGAGTAGGCCAGGCTGCCTTCGCTGCCCACCAGCATGTGCGCCAGGTTGACGCTGTCGTCGTCCGTGTACGGGCGCACGCTCTGGCAGTTGAAGATGTCGAGGTTGTAGCCGGCGACACGGCGCATCACGTGCGGCCAGGCGCGCTCGATCTCGTCGTTCTCGCGCT
This sequence comes from Burkholderiales bacterium, assembly GCA_036498945.1. GTDB lineage: Bacteria > Pseudomonadota > Gammaproteobacteria > Burkholderiales > JAEUOS01 > JAQGMJ01. The sequence continues at coordinate 5,318 of DASYEQ010000038.1, forward strand.
GGGCCAGGGCAAACAGGGTCGTGACGATCTGCCGCTCGCGGTTGCCCACCAGCGGCTTTTCGAACGGGCCGAACTGGATCTCGGTGCCATCGGCCAGCAGGCTATCGATGGCCACCACGTTGTGCACCATGTTGCCGTAGGCGATCGAGCGGCTGCCGCATGAATTGTTGCCCGCCATGCCGCCGATGGTCGCCTGCGCGCTGGTGGAAACGTCCACCGGGAACCACAGGCCGTGGGGCTTGAGCCACGCGTTCAGGTGGTCGAGCACGATGCCCGGCTGCACGGTGACGGTGGCCGCCTCCTTGTCGAAGGCGATGACCTGGTTCAGGTACTTGGTGTTGTCGATGACGAGACATTCGCCGACGGTCTGGCCGCACTGGCTGGTGCCGGCGCCGCGCGCCAGGATCGGTGTCTTGAGGTCGCGCGCGATGGCAAAGGCCATGCGCACGTCGTCCTCGCTTTTCGGCACGAACACACCGATCGGCTCGACCTGGTAGATCGAGGCGTCGGTGGAGTAGCGCCCGCGCGAGGCAGCGTCGAACAGCACCTCGCCTTGCGTATGCCGGCGCAGCAAGCCCGCCAGGCGGCCGCGCGCCAGCATGGCCCCGGACTGCACGGGGCGCAGCGCGCTTGCAGCGACCGGCGCGTTCATGCCTCGGCAGTCGCGGCTTGCTCGATGGCGTCGAGGATGGTCTCGGGCTCGTGCGCGCCCGAAAGCCCCAGGCGCTTGTTGAAAATGAAGAACGGCACGCCTTCGACGCCCATGCGGCGCGCCTGCTCGTCTTCGCCACTTATCTGCTCGCGCACGCGCGGGTCGTGCAGGTTCTGCTCGGCGGCGGCGCGGTCCAGGCCCGCCTTCTCGGCGAGGTCGAGCAGCACTTTTTCGTCGGTGAGGTCGAGGGTGTCGATGAAATAGGCGTTGAGCAAGGTTTCCTTGACCTGATCCTGCGCCGGGCCGGGCGTCGCCATGCCGATCAGGCTATGCGCGGCCAGGGTGTTGGGCTGGCGCACGATCTTGTCGAATTGCAGGTCGAGGCCGACGGACTTGCCCACTTCCTTCACGCGCTCGTATTTCTGCGCGCCGCCGGGGCCGAATTTCTGTGTCACGTAATCCTGGCGCGACATGCCCTCGGGCGGCAGGCCGGGGTTCAGCTGGAACGGATGCCAGGTGACCTGGGGCGCGGGCGCGTCGGGATGCTTCTCGGCGTAGAGCTTGAGCGCGGCCTCGAGGCGGCGCTTGCCGATGAAACACCAGGGGCAGACCACATCGGAAATGACGTCGATGGTAAGGGGTTCGGACATGATGGATTCCTTGCGTGCGATTCGGAAATACGGTCAGGCGGCTGCCGCGGCGGCCTGCACCTTGAGGGAAGAGAGAATGGTATCGCGCTTGTTCAAAAGGTGCCGGGTGAGCAGGGCGCGCAGGGCGGGGCCATCGCGCGCTTCCAGCAGTTTCAATATCTCGCCGTGCTCGGCAATCGCCTGGTCCCAGCGTTCGGTGGTCAGGTTGGAGCGGTAGCGCGTGCTGTACAGGCGCAGGTTCAGGCGCTGGAAGGTCTCGGTCAGCACCGGGTTGCGCGCGGCGGCGTTGATCTTGTTATGGATCTGCATGTTGGCGCGAAAGTAGCCCGGCAGGTCGCGGCGCGCGTGGCTGGCCAGCATGTCGAACTGCAGGGCGCGGATTTCGGCCAGTTCCCCGTCGGTGATGCGCTGCGCCGCCAGTTCGCCCGACAAGCCTTCGAGATCGGCCATCAGCTCATAGGTGGCGGCGATCATTGCCGCATCAAGGGTGGCGACCACGGCGCCGCGCTGCGGCAGCAGTTCCACCAGGCCTTCGCCGGCGAGAGTCTTGAAGGCCTCGCGCAGGGGCGTGCGCGAGACCTGCAATTCCTCGGTCAGCACGCGCTCGTTCAGGCGCGCGCCCGGTGCGATGCGGCCCTCGATGATCATGTCGCGCAGGCGCGTGGTGGCCGTGTGGGCCAGGGTGGCGCGGTCGAGGGGAATGGGAGCATTCATGGTGACGCCGTAAATGTATACAAAAAATAAGTCCTGGTCAATTCTTGCTACGACACATGAGGAAAATCGGGGATTTGACAGGTGACCGGCAGTTGAATAAAATGTATACAAAATTGCCGTTGCATTGATCCAGCCGCCGGCGCATCCTGATCAACCTTATTGCGCCGCGTACGTCCGCCACCGAGGAGTCACCATGCTGCAATACAGTTTCGCCAAGTCGGGCCGCCACTTCCTGCAGATTCCCGGGCCCAGCAATGTGCCGGACCGCATCCTGCGCGCGATTGATCGGCCGACCATCGATCATCGCGGCCCCGAGTTTGGTGTGCTGGGCAAGAAGGTGCTGGAAGGCATGAAGGGCATCTTCCAGACCAGGTCGCCGGTGGTGATCTACCCGGCTTCCGGCACCGGCGCCTGGGAAGCGGCGCTGATCAACGTGCTGTCGCCCGGCGATGCGGTGCTGATGTACGAAAGCGGCCAGTTCGCCACCTTGTGGAAAAACATGGCGGTGAAAATCGGCCTCAAGCCCGAATTCATCGAAGGTGACTGGCGCCGCGCCGCCGACCCCGCCGCGATTGAAGCGCGCCTGAAGGAAGATTTGAGCAAGGGCGGGGCGCACGCCATCAAGGCCGTGTGCGTGGTGCATAACGAAACCTCGACCGGCTGCACCGCGCGCATCCCGGAAATCCGCAAGGCGATCGACCGCGCCGGCCACCCGGCGCTGCTGTTGGTCGACACCATTTCCTCGCTGGGCTCGATCGACTATCGCCACGATGAGTGGGGTGTGGACGTCAGCGTCGGCGGCTCGCAAAAGGGCCTGATGCTGCCGCCTGGCATTTCCTTCAACGCGCTCTCCGACAAGGCATTGGCCGCGGCGAAGAACTCGAAGTCGCTGAAGTCGTTCTGGGGCTGGGAAGAAATGCTCGCCGCCAACAAGAACGGCTATTTCCCCTACACGCCGAACACCAACCTGCTCTATGGCCTGCACGAAGCCATCGACATGCTGAACGAAGAGGGCCTCTCGAACGTCTTCGCGCGCCACAACCGCCATGCCGAAGCCGCGCGCCGCGCCGTGCGCGCCTGGGGCCTGGAGGTTTTCTGCCAGCTGCCGGAGGAATATTCCGGCGCGCTCACCACCATCCTCATGCCCGAGGGCCACAACGCCGACGCGCTGCGCAAGGTGATCCTTGAGAAGTTCGACATGTCCTTGGGCCAGGGACTGGGCAAGATTTCCGGCAAGGTGTTCCGCATCGGCCATCTCGGCGACTTCAATGACCTGATGCTGATGGGTACGCTCTCCGGCGTCGAGATGGGGCTGGAAGTGGCCGGCGTGCCGCATAAAAAGGGCGGGGCGCAAGCGGCAATCGACTACCTCGCATCCTGCGCCAAGGCGCCGGCCGCGCTCAAGGCTGCCGCTTGAAGCGTACTTTGTAATCCGCAGTTGCCTCAAACCCGGGCCGCGCGTACCGCGGCCCGGCGTATGCTTTTCCCTCCCTTTTTTCGCGAGTCCCGCCGATGTCCGATTCCGTCCTGCTCGCGCGCGAAGGCGCGATCGCCACCATCACCTTCAACAAGCCCGAGCGCATGAATGCGCTGGACCGCGGCATGTGGGAGCGCCTCGGCGTGCTGATGCGCGAAATGGCGGCCGACGATGATCTGCGCTGCATCGTCCTGCGCGGCGCCGGTACCCGCGCTTTTGCTGCGGGCGCCGACATCGCCGAATTCGCCACCGAGCGCGCCGATGCGAAGCAGGCGGCGGGCTACGGCGAAGCCATCCATCACACCATGCAGGCAGTGCGCGAATGCCCGCATCCGACCATCGCCATGATCCACGGCGCCTGCGTCGGCGGCGGCCTGGAAGTGGCGGCGATGTGTGACATGCGTATCTGCGGCGCCTCCTCGCGCTTCGGCATCCCGATCAAGAAACTCGGCCTCACCATGGCCTATGGCGAACTGATGGGCCTGCTTTCCGTGGTCGGGCCGGCGACGGCGCTGGAAATCCTGCTCGAAGGCCGGGTGTTCAAGGCCGATGAGGCGCTGGCCAAGGGGCTGGTCAACCGCGTGGTGCCGGACGAACTGGTCGAAAGCGAAGCCCTGGAAGCGGCGCGGCGCATCGCCGAAGGCGCGCCGCTGGTGGCGCGCTGGCACAAGAAATTCATCCGCAAGCTGCAATACCAGGCACAGATCTCCGCCCCTGAATGGGCCGAGGGTTTCGCCTGCTTCGACACTGCCGATTACAGGGAGGGCGTGGCCGCCTTTCTCGCCAAGCGCGACCCGCAATTTCGCGCCAGGTAAGCCCTTTGATCCCGGAGGCAATCTGATATGCTGGTGTCCTGTGCGCGCTGTCTGCGCCCGAAGGGACTTACAACAATGCATAAGATCATCGCGGGCTGCCTGGCGGCGCTGTTGTGCGCCGGCGCCCAGGCCCAGGTCTACAAGTGGGTGGACAGCAAAGGTGTGACGCATTACGACCAGAAGCCGCCCGAAGACAGCAAATCCAGGGAAGTGCGGCTGCACGATACCAGCACCTCGTCCGGCGACGCGGGCTCAAGCGGCGACGCCGGCTGGCAGGAAAAGGAGCGCGCCTTCAAGCAGCGCCAAGCCGACCGCCAGAATGCAGCGGCCAAGGCCGAATATGACCGCCAGAAAAAAGAGGTGCAGGTGGCCAGGTGCCAGGCGGCCCGCGTCAACCTGCAGAACCTGCGCGATGCCAACCGCATCGTCGATACCGGCCCAAACGGCGAGCGCCAATATCTCAATGACGACCAGCGTACTGCGCGCATCGCGCAGCGCGAAGCGGAATACAATCAGAACTGCAGCAACTAACCCGCCGCGCATGCCACCATGAACGCCGTCGTCACGCCCCCTACCGCAACGGATTCCGCCGCCTGGCCGAAATATGAGCGCCGCATCGCGCTCAACGAGGTGCTGGAATCGCTGCTGGCGGAAGGCCTGATCGAGCGCGAACAAGGCGACAAGCTGAAGCTGGAAGCGCGCATGCGCAAGACGACCGACCACCCGCTGGTACAAGTGGCGTCGCAGACCTGGAAGTCGAAGGTGACCGGCAAGCCGCTCAACATCGAGTTCCTGGGCGAATGGCTGGCGAAAAAGGCGGGAATGGACTACGTCCACGTCGACCCGCTGAAAATTGACTTCACTCGCGTTGGCGAGCTGATGTCGATCAACTACGCGACGCGCTTTTCCATCCTGCCGATCGAGCGCAAGCAGAACGTGGTGACGATTGCAACCAGCGAGCCCTTCCTCTCCGAATGGGTGAAGGAGCTGGAGCAGATACTGCGCGTGACCATCCGCCGCGTGGTTTCCAACCCGGCGGATATCACCCGCTTCATCACCGAGTTCTTCACCCTGGCCAAGTCGGTCAAGGGCGCCTCCAAGGACAAGGACGGCGTGGTCGACTCGGGCGTCGGCAACTTCGAGCAGCTGGTCGAACTCGGCAACACCGGCCGCGCGATCGACGCCAACGAGGCGCACGTGGTGCGGGTGGTGGACTGGCTGTTTCAGTACGCCTACTCGCAGCGCGCTTCCGACATCCACCTGGAACCGCGGCGCGACCAGGGCGTCGTGCGCTTTCGCATCGACGGCGTGCTGCAGCAGGTCTACCAGGTGCCGCCGCCGGTGTTCGCGGCAATGACGTCGCGCATCAAGATCCTCGGCCGCATGGACGTGGCGGAGAAGCGCCGCCCGCAGGACGGACGCATCAAGACCCGCGCCGCCAACGGCGACGAAGTCGAACTGCGCCTGTCGACCCTGCCGACCGCCTTCGGCGAGAAGGTGGTGATGCGGATTTTCGACCCCGACGTGCTGGTGCGCAATTTCAGCGAACTCGGTTTCTCCGAAGAAGACTTGAACCGCTGGAACGGCATGACCGGCCGCCCGCACGGCATCATCCTGGTCACCGGCCCGACCGGCTCGGGCAAGACGGTGACGCTGTATTCGACGCTCAAGCAGCTGGCGACGCCGGAAGTCAACGTCTGCACCATCGAAGACCCGATCGAAATGGTCGAGGGCAGCTTCAACCAGATGCAGGTGCAGGGCGCCATCGACCTGAATTTCGCCGAAGGCCTGCGCTCCCTGATGCGCCAGGACCCGGACATCATCATGGTGGGCGAGATCCGCGATCTTGAGACGGCCGAAATGGCGATCCAGGCCGCGCTTACCGGCCACCTGGTGCTTTCCACCCTGCACACCAACGACGCGCCGTCGGCCATCACCCGCCTGCTGGACCTGGGTGTGCCGTATTACCTGCTCAACGCCACCGTGCTGGGCATCATGGCGCAGCGCCTGATCCGCACCCTGTGCCCGCATTGCAAGGCGGTCTCCGAGCTGCACCACGAGACCTTGTGGAACGAGCTGGTCGCCCCGTTCAAGGCGGCGCCGCCCAAGCAGGTGTACAAGCCGGTGGGCTGCATCGAATGCCGCAACACCGGCTACAAGGGGCGCGTGGGAATCTACGAAGTGATGCTGCTGTCTTCCGACATCAAGCGCAACATCACCGAATCGACCGACATTGCCAGGGTGCGCGAGATCGCCTACCGCGAAGGCATGCGCCCCTTGCGCGTCTCCGGCGCCCTGAAGGTGGCCTCCGGCCAGTCGACGCTGGATGAAGTGATGCGCGTGGCCCCGCCGGCGGGGAACGATGGCTGATTTTGTGCCGGCAGGCAGTCAGCATCATATCGAACCCGCGCAACTGCGCGCCCTCCTGGGCGACGGCGGCGAACTCGCGCTGCTGGACGTGCGCGAGGGCGGCGTATTCGCCCAATCGCACCTGCTGACCGCCAGCAATATCGCGCTTTCCGTGCTGGAACTGCGCGCACCCGAATTGCTGCCGCGCCGCGACGTGCGCATCGTGCTGATCGGCGACGATGGCGACCTGGCCGAGCGCGCCCAGGCGCTGCTGGCGCGTCATGGCTACGGCGACCTCGCCATCCTCAAGGGCGGCACGGCTGCCTGGGCGGCCGCCGGTTTCGAGGTGTTCTCCGGTACCTTCGTGCCATCCAAGGCGTTCGGCGAATACGTCGAGCATGCCGACGACACCCCGCGCATCGAGCCACAGACCCTCAGGGCCTGGCAGGACGAGGGCCGCGACCTGCTGATCGTCGATGCGCGCCCGCAGGACGAATACAAGATGATGAGCATCCCCGGCGCGATGGATTGCCCCGGGGCCGAACTGGTGTATCGCGTGCCCGGCCTGCTCAAATCGGAAACCACCACCGTGGTGGTCAATTGCGCCGGCCGTACGCGTTCCATCATCGGCGCGCAGTCGCTGCGCAATGCCGGCATCGCCAACCCGGTGGTAGCGCTGAAAAACGGCACCATGGGCTGGCACCTGGCCGGCTTCGAAGTGGCGCGCGGCAAGACCAACCTGGCGCCACGCCCGGAACCCGAGGGCCTGGTGATCGCGCAGACGCTGGCGGTGGAGGTGGCGCGGCGTTACGGCGTGACCTTCATCGACGAGGACGAACTCGACGGCTTCCGCCTGGACGACGAGCGCACCACCTACATTTACGACGTGCGCCTGCCGGAAGACTTCAATGCCGGGCATCGGGAGGACAGCCGCAACGCGCCCGGCGGCCAGCTGGTGCAGGCCACCGATACGTTTTGCGCGGTGCGCAATGCCCGCATCGTGCTGGTGGATCACGACGGTGTGCAGGCGGTGATGACCGCGCACTGGCTCAAGCAGATGGGCTGGAGCGAGGTGTTCGTGCTCAAGGATGGGCTCGCCGGGCCGCTGGTGAGTGGCCTCATTCGATCAGCGCCGCTAGGCCTGGAATCGCTGACCGCGCCCGCCATCGGCGCGGCGCAACTGGAAGCAAGAATGCTGGCGGGCGGCGTCGAAGTGATCGACGTCGATTCCAGCATCAAATACCGCAAGAGCCGCATCCCCGGCAGCTGGTATGCGCTGCGCTCGCGCTTTGGGGATTGCCTGTCGCGCTTCGCGCCCGGCGCGCACCTGGTGTTCACCTCCTCCAACGGCGTGCTGGCGCGCTACGCGGCCGAGGACGCCAAGGCGATGGGCTTCGAGGCCGCTTATCTCGAAGGCGGCACCGCCGACTGGCGCCACGCCAAGCTGCCGATGGAAGCTGCCAGCGGCGACGACGACCCGAAATTCCTCACCGCCACCGAAGACATCTGGTATCGCCCCTACGACCGCAACAGCGGCGTCGAGCAGGCGATGCAGCAATACCTCACCTGGGAAGTAAACCTGCTCGGGCAACTGGAGCGCGAGGCTTACGTGCGCTTCACCAACGCGCCGAAGTAGGTTTCAGCGCGGCAGGTCCGCGGCCTGCGCGATGCGCCACAAACCCGCCGCAGCGCAATCCGGGTCACCGGCCTGCGTGGCAATGCCGGCAATGGCAAATGCCTCGATGTAACGCTGGAGGAGCGCGGCACTGCCCAGCAGGGTGGCGCTGCGGGCTTGCGGCGCCAACCCAAGCGCGCCGCCGATTTCACCGCCGATCAACAGGCCCGAAAGGTAAGAGGGCAGGGCGGCCTCGTCCAGCTGGCCGAACAGACCCAGGGTGCGGGCGGAAAACACGCGGCTGAGCAGCGCCTGCGGCGCCTCCAGCCCATAGCGCACACCGCGTGCGAACGCATCGGCGTCATGCGGTGCGTCCAGGCGCATCAGGCGCCCGAGGATGGTATGGCCGGTGAGCGCGGCGTAGATCTCGCCGGTCATGAAGCTGGAAAAGCCGCGCACCGCGCCTTCTTCCACCCAGGCCCATTTGCTGTGCGTGCCGGGCAGCACCGCGAGATGCCTGCCGTCGGCGGCAATGGCCCCGATGATTTGCGTTTCCTCGCCACGCATCACATCCGGCACGCCGGCGGCGTTGACGAAAGAAAGCCCGGGGGCGATATGCGCGCGGCGCCCAGGCAGGGCGAGCGGGGCGAGGGCGCCGGCGATCGTCGCCGCGTCCGCCGGGCAGGCACAGTAGGGTGCTTCGAGCCAGCCCTGCTTGCTGCCGATCATGCCGGAGAGGAGTAGAGGCACCGCATCATGCGTGCGTAGCCAGTCGCCGCAGCATTGTTCCAGCGCGGCGGCGAAATCACCGCCTTGCACACGCATGATGCCAAGCGGGCTATCGCGGCGCTCAAGAATCTCGCCTTGTGCTCCAAGCAGGTAGGCGCGCAGGCTGGAAGTGCCCCAGTCGAGGCCGATCAGGCGCGCGCTCATGCCTGGCTCAGGAACGCGAGCACGGCGTCGCGCCGCGGCAAGGGCGCGACGGCGCCGAAGCCCGTGGTGGTGAGCGCGGCGGCGGCATTGGCGTAGCGCGCGGCAGTGACGAGGTCGTCGCCGGCATGCAGGCGCGCCAGGAAGGCGCCGTCGAAGCAGTCGCCCGCGCCGGTGGCATCTACCGTGTTCACCATGCGTCCGGCAATCGGCGTGCGCGCCTCACGGGTGGCGGCGATGCAGCCTTCGCGGCCACGCTTGAGCACGACGCTGCGCGCGCCGTGATCGAAGCACCAGTCGAGCAGGGCGTCGGCACCTTCCACGTCCGTGAGCGCCTGCAGGTCTTCCAGGCTGGGCAACAGGTAGTCGGAAAGCGCGATGGCGCGCCCGATCACTTCTCGCGCGCGTTCCAGCGGCCAGAGCTTCAGGCGCAGGTTGGTGTCGTAGCTGATCTTGACGCCGGCTGCGCGCGCCCGCTCCATGGCACCGAAGGTGGCATCGCACGCGGATGCGGAGATGGCCTGGCTGATGCCGGAAACGTGCAGATAGCGAGCGCTGCGGATCAGCTCCGCCGGCAGGTCATCCGCGCGCATGCGGCTGGCAGCCGAATCCTTGCGCAGGTAGGAAAAGACGTGGCCACGCGCATCGTGGGTAACGAAATAGACGGCGGTGTGCGCCTCGCCGTCCACCGCGACGCCGGCGGTATCGACACCTTCCGCACGCCACAGGTCCAGCAGCATGCGGCCGAATTCATCGCTGCCCACGCGCGTGATGTAGCCGCAGGGCGCACCCTGGCGCGCGCAGGCGATGATGGCATTCGAGGTGTCGCCGCCGTAGCCTTGCAGGTAGTTCGGTTCGCCCGGGCGTGTCTGGTTGAATTCGAGCATCGCCTCGCCCAGGGCGAGGATGGCGGGCACGCCGGCTTGCATCGCTACTGGCGCGCGATCAGGCGCAACTGGTCGAGTACCAGGCGCGCTTCCTCGACCAGCACTTTTTGCTCGCGCGCGCGGATCGCTGCGGCGGAGAACAAGCTGCTGCCGATGCCTACGCACTTGGCGCCGGCGGCGAACCATTGCTCCATGTTGTTCGCACCGACCCCGCCGGTGGGGCAAAAACGCGTGTCGGGAAACACCGCCGCTATCGCCTTTAGATGCGCCGGGCCGACAGTGCAGGCGGGGAAGAGCTTCACGATGTCGGCGCCGTCGCGCAGGCAGGCCGCAATCTCGGTGGGCGTGAGCGCGCCCGGCAGGTAGGCGGCGCTCGACGCGTGCACCAGCGCGCCCAGTCCCGGTGCCAGGCCGGGCGAGACGATGTAGGCGGCGCCGGCCTTCAGCACCGCTTCACCGTCCTGTTCGGTCCACACCGTGCCGGCGCCCAGGAACTGGTGCCGCTCCAGCTTGCGCTGGAACGAGCGGATCAGCTCCGCCGCGTCCGGCATGGTGAGGGTGACTTCGACGGTCGGAAAGCCGGCCTTGAGGGCGCTGTCGATCGCCAGCGCCCCGTCGTCCGCGTTGTCATAGCGGATCACCGGGATCACCCCGTACTTCACCAGCAGGTCGGAAGTCTCGCGTGCGCCGGGCATGCTAGTCAACCTTGATGTTGGCGGCCTTGATGATGCGGGCCCACTTCTCGGTTTCGGTGTGCAGGAAGGTGCCGAACTGGGCCTGGTCTTGCGTCGCCACTTCCGCGCCCAGCGCCTTCAGCTTGTCCTTCACTTCCGCCGAATTCATCGCGCTGATGATTTCATGGCTGAGCTTGGCAACTGCATCCTTGGGCGTCGCCGCCGGAGCCAGCGTACCCCACCAGGTCAGCGCCTCGTAGCCGGGCAGGCCGGATTCGGACAGCGTGGCCACGCCCGGCAGCCAGTCGACCCGCTTCGGGCCGCCGATGGCCAGTGCGCGCAGGCGCCCGGACTTGATCTGCCCCTGGATTTCCAGCGGGTTGGTCAGCATGAAAGTGAGCTGGCCGCCGATCAGGTCGGTCACCGCCGGGGCGCCGCCCTTGTAGGGCACGTGCTGCGCATCGACCTTGGCGGAAGCCTTGAAGAGCTCGCCGGCCAGGTGCTGCGAAGAACCGTTACCCGACGAGCCGTAGTTGAACTTGCCCGGGTTGGCTTTCAGCGCCGCCAGCAGTTCGGGGAAGGTCTTGTAAGGCGAATTCGCGCCCACCACCAGGATCAGCGGCGCGCCGCCCAGGCGTGCGACCGGCACGAAGTCCTTGAAGGTATCGTAGGGCAGCTTGGCGTAGAGCGACTGGTTGGTGGTCACCGCCGGAATCGCCATCAGCACGGTATAGCCGTCCGGCGCCGCGTGCGCAACGAATTCCGCGCCGATGTTGCCGCTCGCCCCCGGCTTGTTGTCGACGATCACCGGCTGGCCGATCTGCGCGCTCAGCTTCTGCCCGAGGATGCGCGCCACCGCATCCACCGCCCCGCCCGCTGCCAGCGGTACGACGATATGCACCGGCTTGTCCGGAAACGCCTGCGCCTGCACCCCGCCCGCCGCCAGCGCGCAAGCCACTGCCACGCCCAGCGCCGCACGCCGCTTGAGTAATTGAATTTTCATTTGAGATCGTCTCCTTAAAAGGGGGCCAGCCACGCCGACCCCCGATTTTTCGTATACAGCTTCCTCAAAAAATCGACCGGCTCTGCCGGCGATTTTTTGCAGTTTGAAACCCGAGAAAAGTAGGTTTGTACTTTTCTCGGCTAGAAGGTGCCGGGGTACGCCCCGCCATCCATCAGCCAGTTCTGCCCGGTGAAGTAGCCGGCCTGCACGCTGCACAGGAAGGCGCAGGCAGCGCCGAATTCCTCGGTGGTGCCGAAGCGCCCGGCGGGGTTTTCCTTCTGGCGCTTGGCGCGCAGTTCCTCGGGCGTGACGCCGGCGTTCTTCGCCGCGGCGGCGAGCGTGGTGACGAGGCGGTCGGTGTCCACATTGCCCGGCAGCAGGCCGTTGATGGTGACGTTGTGCGCCACGGTCTTGCGCGCCAGGCCGGCGACGAAGCCGGTCAGTCCCGAGCGCGCGCCGTTGGACAGGCCGAGCACCTCGATCGGCGCCTTCACCGCGGCGGAGGTGATATTGACGATGCGGCCGAACTTGCGCGCCATCATGCCGTCGACCGTCGCCTTGATCAGTTCGATCGGCGTCAGCATGTTGGCGTCGAGCGCCTTGATCCAGTCGTCGCGATTCCAGTCGCGGAAGTTGCCCGGCGGCGGACCGCCGGCATTGTTGACGATGATGTCGGGTTCTGGACAAGCCGCCAGCACCTGCTTGCGGCCGTCTTCCGTCGTGACGTCGACCGCGACCGCGGTGACCTTCACGCCATATTTCTTGCGGATTTCCTCCGCCGTCGCCTCGAGCTCGGACTTGGTGCGCGCGTTGATGACGAGATCGACTCCCTCGCCGGCCAGCGCGGTTGCGCAGCCCTTGCCCAAGCCCTTGCTCGCCGCACAGACGATCGCCTTGCGGCCTTTGATGCCCATATCCATTGCGTCTCTCCCTACTGGTTGACTCTTGTCCAAAGCCGGGTCTCGCCGAGAATCGGCGAACCTACATAGCCGCGCAGGCGGAGCTTTCCGTCCGGCTGCAGGCTGATGTTCGCACCATATGTCTTGCCGTTCTCGGCATTGTAGATCTGGCCGCCCTCGAAAGCGTTCGGATCCGTCGTCGCCTTGAACCCCCAGAACAGCGGCATGCCGATGATCTTGCGGCTGCGCAGCGCCGGATTCTCATTGCGATAGTCGATCGCCGCCTCCGGCGCCACGACCTTGCCGTCCGGTCCCTTGGGATTGATCAGCGCGACGACGATGCCGCACAATGGCCCGCTCGCGGTGTCGGGACAGGGCGCGATCCTGACCTGCGCTACGCCCGTGGTCGTGAGCCACATGCCCATCAGGCCTGGCTGCTGCGCGGAGACAGGGACGGCGAACAGCGCGAGCACCGCCACCGTCATCCATCGTCTCATACCCCTTCCCCCGAAAGTTCCGCCAGGACATCGGCCGCCAGCCGGCGGTCGATCTCGCGTCGTTCGGCGAGCGCGCGCCGGTCGAGCGCGGCGACCAGCCGTCGCGCGACTTCAGCGGAGCGCTCCATGCGCGATACCAGATACTGCACGACGCCGGGGCCGGCATGCAATTGCCGGTCGGCAAGCTGTTTCAGGATGATCGAGCCCAGCAACTCGTCGTCGGGCGGCGCGACGGCCACCGCCGGCGCCGCACGCAGCCGCGAGGCGAGATCGGGCAGCGCGATACGCCAGTGCGCCGGCGGCGCCTCGGACAGCAGCAGCAGATGGCCGCGTCGCTCGCGCATGAGGTTGTAGAGATGGAACAGCGCGCGTTCGGGCGCCTGCTCGGCGCGGTCGATCAGCAATGCGGCATTCGCCTCGCTGAACGCGGTGAGGCCCGCGACATCCTTGCCGTCAAGATCGGTGCCGTCGAGCAGGGATGCCTGTGCACGCGTTGCCCAGATTCGTCCAAGATGGGTCTTGCCGCTGCCCGGAGGGCCGCTCAGCGCCAGCGCCGGTGCGGGCCAGTCGGGCCAGCGGTCGATCCAGGCGAGCGCCTCGCGATTGCCGTCCGACAGCACGAAATCGGTGCGCGCATAGGTCGGCGGCGGCAGCGCCAGATCGAGCGTAAGCTGCCGGCCCATTCGATATCAGCCGGAAACGCTGCCGCGATAGAAGCTGCTGGCGTGATAGCGCCCCAGCAGGTGCCGGACCACCACGCCGATCACCGCCGCGACCGGCACGGCGATCAGCACGCCGACGAAGCCGAACAACGAGCCGCCGGCCAGCAGGGCGAACATGATCCAGACCGGGTGCAGGCCGACCCGGTCGCCGACCAGCTTCGGCGACAGTACGTTGCCTTCGAGCAGATGCCCGGCCAGGAATACCGCCGCAACCTTGGCGACGCCGAACCACTCCGGTGGAAATTGCGCCAGCGCCATGCCGATCGACAGGGTTGCGCCGAACAGGGTGCCGACAAAGGGCACGAACGAGATCAGGCCCGCGATCAGGCCGATCACGAAGCCGAACTGCAGCCCGACCAACGACAGGCCGACACTGTAAAGGGTCGCGAGGCAAAGGCAGACCAGCGCCTGGCCGCGCAGGTAGCCGGCAACCGCGGCATTGGCCTCATGCGCGAGGGAGCGGACGGTCGGCGCGTGGTCGAGCGGCAGCGCGCCGTCGATCGCCGCCAGCACCTTGGGCCAGTCGCGCAGCAGGTAGAAAGTCACCACCGGCGTGATGAAAAGCAGGCCCAGCAGGTTGATGACGGCGACGCCGCGCTGCGCCACGCGCTCGGCCACGTTGCCCAGCAGAGCGAGTGCCTCTCCCGCCCGTTGCGTCGCCTCGGCCTGGAGATCCTGCAGGCTGAGCATCGGCAGGCCGAGCTTCTCGCGCACCGGCTCGATCATCGGCTGCACGCGCTGGACCGCCTTGACGATGTATTCCGGGGCCTGGCCGATCAGCGCCTGGACCTGGGTGAACAGCGGCGGCACGACCGCCATCGCAGCGCCGGCCGCAATCAGCACGGCGACAATGGTCACCATCGTCGTCGCCGAGGTGCGGCCAAGGCCCGCGCGCTGCAGGCGCGTCACGACGGGATCGAAGAAATAGGCCACCACCGCACCGACAACGAAGGGCAGCAGGATGTCGTTCAGCAGCCACAACAGCAGGAGAAAGCCGGCGGCGACGCCGAGCCAGAAGCGCCAGCGGGTCGCCGGCGCGGTCACCGCACCTGCAAGCGCCACTTGTCGGCATCCTTGTCGAGCTGCAGGCCGGCCTGCGCCAGCGT
>DASYEQ010000039.1:0-26357 GCA_036498945.1 Burkholderiales bacterium
CTGGCTGCGCAAGGCGCGCAGCGACTCCACCTGCGGGCCGAAGGGCTGGTAGGCCGCCACCAGTTCTTCGGAGACCTTGCCGTCGCCCTTCACCAGGTAGGGGTAGCCATACTGTCGCGCGAGTGCGAACTTGACGTCGTCCGGTGTCACCAGCCCGAGGCGGATCGCAGCTTCGCCGAAGCGCAGGCCGCTGGCGTGCTGCGCCTTCTGCAATTGCAGCACGCGCTCGGCATCCTTGAAGGCCAGGCGCCCCGATTCGATCAGGATGGCGCCGATCGGCCGTGCCGCCGCCGCTTCCGCCGCCATCATCGCCGCGGTATTGGCGCGCTTGCTGTCGGCGCGATCTTTCAAAAAGGTCGGATAGATCATGCAGGGGCTCCCAGGGCGGGCCGGCGCGC
The DNA here is from genome assembly GCA_036498945.1 of Burkholderiales bacterium. GTDB lineage: Bacteria > Pseudomonadota > Gammaproteobacteria > Burkholderiales > JAEUOS01 > JAQGMJ01. The sequence continues at coordinate 399 of DASYEQ010000039.1, forward strand.
CGTCAGGTAACGGCTGGGGCGGCGCACTTCAGCCAGCACCGGCAGGTCGAGGATGACTTCGAGGTCGGACAGCGAGCGCACGCGGCGGTCGCGCATTTCCTGGGCGAAGGCGGCGGCGATGCCGAGCAGGCCACCGAGGAAGATCGCGATCAGGGTGTTGAGCGCGAGCAACGGCGAGGAAGGCTTGAGCGGCTTGACCGCGGGTGTGAGCACCGCGACGTTGCTTTGCGTGACCTGGCCTTCGAGATTGTTCTGCGTCACCTTCTGGGCGATCTCGTCGTAAGCCTTTTGCGCGGCGTCGCCGTCGCGCATCAGCACGGCGAGCTCGTCACGCTGGCGGCGCATCTCCAGTAGCTTGGTTTTCTGGTCCGCGACCTCGCCACGCAGCTCCGCTTCCTTGGCCTGGCTGGAGCCGCTGGCGTTGGCAAGGCTGTCGGCGATCTTGCGCGTCTCGTTGGCCAGCTGCGCCTTCATCGCATTGTTTTCCGCGATCATGCGCTTCAGGGCCGGGTAATTCGGTCCCCAGTTGCCGGAGGCGTCCTTGATCTTGCCTTCCTGGGCGGCGATGGTCGCTTTCATCTGCTGGATCATCGGGTTCTGCATCACCTCAGGCAGGGTCGCGGCCGACTCGCCGGCGCGTATGCGGCTGCGCGATTCGGCAGTCTGCCCCTGCGCCAGGGTCATCTGGGAAGTGAGGTCGGCCAGGCGCGCAGTTTCGCTGTCGAGCTTCTCGTCGGTGGCGACGATGCCGTGCTCCTGCTGGTATTTCGAGATGCGCGCCTGTGCATTTTCGAGCTGCGCGCGCAAGACCTTGCCCTGCTCCTCGAACCATTCGACCGACTGCTTGGCCGGGCCGGTACGAAGCTCGATGTTGGTGGCGATGTAGGCGCGGGCGAAGGCATTGGCCACGGCTGCGGAAAACTGCGGGTCGGGCGACTTGAAGGAGATCGCGATGACGTCGCTGTCCTTGCCCAGTTTGACCTTGAGCTTTCTCAACAACTGCTCGCCCATCCACACCACTTCCGAGCCCTCGCCCTCGGTGGCTTTCATCCACCTCTCATGCCACTCGGGGTCGTTTTGCAGCTTGAGTGCACCGACCACGCGCTGCGCCACGCGGTCGCTGCCGGCAATGTCGAGTTGCGTCGGCATGTAGCTCGGCTGCGGCCCGGTGACCAGTGTGTTGTTGCTCGATTGCACCGGGTCGGGCGCATTGGTATCGACCACCACGCTGGCGGTCGCGGTGTAGCGCTTGGGCAGGATCAGGCTCGCCGCCACCGTGGCGATCACCACCAGCAGCAGCGTGCGGATCACCAGGCGCCGGCGGGCGTGCAGGATCAGCAGGAATTGTTGGAAGCTCATGGATACTCCTAGAACAGGCTCTCGCGCACGTAGAGCACGTCGTTGGCCTGCACCAGGTCAACCGGGCGCGGCGTCATGGAGACGGTCTGGCCGTCGGACTCCTTGCGCTCCAGGCGCAGGCGGCGCTCGGTGCCGCGCGGGGTCAGGCCGCCGCCCTGGGCCAGCGCCTGCTGCACCGTCATGCCTCGCTCGATGCGATAGGAGCCGGGCTTTTGCACTTCGCCGTAGATGTAATAGACCGGGGCGCGCTTGACGTACAGCGAGTCACCCGCCTGCAACAGCGGGTCATCGCCATGGCCGGCACCGGAAAACAGCGTATCCATGTCGATTTCCTGGCGATACGGCTGACCTTTGCGCGTGCCGATCAGCACCACACTGGAGGCGCCGCCGTCGGCGATACCGCCGGCCAGCGCCAGCGCCTCGGTGGCGCGCACGTTGAAGGTTTCAAGCGGGAAGCGGCCGGGGTGATTCACCTGGCCCAGCACGGAGACCTGGTTGCCGCGCACCTGCTGCAGAACGATGTTGACCTGTGGCCGTTCGACATAGCCGCCGGCACGCAGCGCCCCGGCAATCTTTTGCTCGGCCTGGGTGATGGTCAGGCCGCCGATGGCTACCGCCCCCACCAGCGGGTAGCTGATCGAGCCGGTCTCCGGCACCCGCGTATCGAGCGACAGGTCGGGATTCTGGAACACCTGGATGTGGATGGCGTCGCCCGAGGCCAGGCGATAGTCGGCCGCCTTTTCCTGCGCGGCGACAGCGCCGCAGCACAGGGCAAGAGCAAGCGCGGCCGCGCGCGCGAGCCAGGGAGAGAGCAGATGCCGTTTCGTGTTCATGTTGGTCTCCGTAGTGCGGTTCAAATCTCGGTTGGCTGCCGGTTCGAGGGCAAGGATCAGTGCGCAGGCGGAGCGTCGTCCACCAGCAGGGTGCGGCTGCGCGCGCCGGCAGCCAGCGCGCCCTCCGCCGGGTCCGCCGCCGGCGGACCGGCGGCGGCGAATTCATTGCGATACTCGATGCGCGAACGCCCCTTGATCTGTGCGATGTCGCGCATTACCGCGGCACGCGCACCCGCATCGGCCAGCTGATGGCGAATGCGCGGCGCCGCAACGCCCAGCGTCAGCGGCGCCTGGCGCGTATCCAGCAGGTGCACGACAAAGGCGCCGTCATCGGTGACCACCACCGTGGTGGCGCCGCGGTGCAGGCGGCTTACCGCTGCCAGCACCTCGGGCGGAATATCCTCGGCCGGGCGTTGCGCGGCGCTTACCGAATAGGCCACACCCTGCACGCGCAGCCACGCAGCCACCTGCTCGACCGACACCCGCGCGGCCATCGCGCGCAACTGCTCCAGCGGCACCGCCCTGGCCGGCAGCGCGATCTCGCGCAGTACGTAATAGCGGCGCTGCGCATAGAGCAGCGGATGGGCGTCGTAATAGCGCTCCACTTCCGCGTCGCTCGGCGGCGGCAACTGCGCCACCACGCGGCTCAGGTAGCTACGCGCAAGAATTTCGCGCCGCGCGGCATCCAGCCGGCTCACCACCTCAGGGTCACGTTCCAGGCCCTGCTTCATTGCCATCTGCGCCGCCAATTGCTGATCGACCAGCAGACCCAGCGTGTCGAGGCGGGCCTTTTGCAGGCGCTCCGGCGCCACGTCCGGCAGGCGCGACACGGCGCTTGCCACCTGGGTCATGGAAATCTGGTCTGCGTTCACCTGGGCCGCGACCTGTCCGGGACTCGGGTCGGCCTTGCTGCAACCGGCCAACAGCAGGAAGGTCAGCGCGCCGACCGCCGCCGGCAGTTGGCCGGCAACACGCCGGCCCTCTTGAAGAGATCGGAAAGGGGAAACAAAGCGACGGGGTCGGTGCTCGGCCATGCGCCAGCGATCCTTGGGAAACCTGATGACATGGATCGCATTCTGGCGCGCGAGGGCGCGGGAATCTGTTCGTTAACGAACACTAAGGGCGCTTTTCGTCACCTCCCGGTGACGCGGCCGCGCCGCGCGGCCGTCGCCGTATCAAAACATGAACTGGGCGTTGAGGCCGATCATGTTGTCGACGTAGCTGAAGCCGGCGAAATTGGAGTTGCGCTGCTGGTGCGAGATGTCGGCATTGACCTTGATCTTGCGCGTGGCCTTCCACTCGGCACCGACGGACAAGGTATAGATCTTCTCGTAGCGCATGGTCGGCGTGGCGGCGACGGCGCCGCGGAAGTCGCGCGTGGTGAGGTCGGCCTTGGCGTGTAGCGAGGTCTTCTCCGTGATCAGCCATTTCGGCTGCAGGGAGAGGGAATCGGCAACATAGTAGCTGTTGGTGAATTCCTGGAAACTATAGAGGCTGCGCGCGGCGGACACGTCGACAATCACCTTTACCGTCGGTGTCCAGATGTAGTCGATGCGGCCGACCGGGCCGCTGAAATCGCGCTGCGAGAAATGCTCGTGGCGGCGCGCGAGATAGCCCAGGCGCGCGTCCAGGGTCGATTGCGCGTCGATCAACCAGATGCCGCGCATTTCGGCTTCGTGCTGCTTGAAATGGTTGTCGAACACCGCCACCGGGTCGAGCGGACGATCCTGGTACTGGCCCTGCGACTCGCGGCCGGTGAAGGTGAGCGAGCTGCCGTCGCGCGTGACGTAGCGCACCGCGGCCTCGGCGGTCTGCTGGTCGAAGGAGCCGACCGCAGTGAACACGGCGGTGTTGCGCGATTCGGTGCCGATCACCCCGCCCAGGAGGTGCCAGCCGCCATCGATCCACCAGTCGAAGTTGCCCTTCTGGGTCTGCACCGTCTGGATGTTGCGCACGTTGTAGACGCGGTAGTCGGAATAATCCGCCAGCGACTGCGTCTGCGAGGCCGACAGTTCGCCGCCCAGGTGCGGGGTGATCTGCCACAGCCAGGCGCCGCGATAGTCCAGACCGGTCCAGTTGAGGTAACCGTTTTCCTGGTAGCGATGGTCGGTGACGAGCGCATCGAGCTGGAAACGCTGCAGGCCGTAAGGTTTGTCGACCTTGACGCCGGCATCGACGGAATAGAGCATGTCGCCCTTGCGCGAATGCCCGATCAGCGGCTGCGCATCGGTGCCGGAGCCGAGGCGGAACAAGTTGTCATCGTAAGTGATGGCGGCACCGACGATGCCGTTGAAAAAGTCAGTGTCGGTCGGCTGCGCGCCGGCGGGCACGGGCGCCACGCTTTGCGACGAAGGCGGCAGCGGCTCGCCGTTGGCCGGCGGCGCCTGGTTCGGGTTCTGCGGGCTGGCCGCGTTTTGCGCTACGGCGGTGCTATCCGCCGCATAGGCCAGGGTACTGAACAGGCAGGCCGCCGCGCTGAAAACCGCGCCTGCCACTCCGATACGGGAACCTTTGCGACGACGGGAAGCTGTCAATTCCACGGCCCTTTACTGGTTTTTGCGCTGTCGGGCGCGTTTTAGGGTCAAAAGCCGACGCTCTGGGGACGGGCGGATTTTATGACAGTTTGGTAACGGGCATCAAGTGTGTACCTGCCGGGTGGCCGGTGCCCGGGCGCCCGCGTGGCTGCCGCGCCGCGCGGCCCAGGCGTGGCGCCAGCGATCAATCGGCAGGTCCACCAGTTGGTAGACCAGGGTGGCGACAACCAGCACCAGCGCCGCCGCCAGGAGAAAGCCGCCGCCGCTGACGTCGAAGCTGCCTTGGCCCACGATCCAGATCACCAGCACATGGCTGACGTAGACCGGATAGGAAAGCTCGCCCAGCGCACGGTCGACACGGTTGGATTTGGTCTGGGCAAACAGGCGCGGCAGCGCCAGGAAGGCGGCCGCGGTCACCAGCGGGGCGATCAGGTTGCCGGGATGAAAGCCGGTGCCAATGCGGCCGATCACCACGGCGATGGCGGCAAAGCCGGCCAAAAGCAGCGCGATGTACCAGGGCGGCGCCTTGGCCTCATTTTCGCGGCGCAGCGCATAAATCCTGCAGGCCACCGCCCCCAGCAGGAAGAACATCAGTTCGGAGGGGAAAAAGCGGTACGACCACGGGTCTTCGTTGAGCCCGGCCAGTTGCCATACCGCCACGCGCACAATGAAGCTTGCCAGCGCCACGGTGATGATCCATTTCAGCCCGCGCGTCACCAGGAATGGCGCCACCATGTAGAAATACAGCTCGACCGACAGCGACCACGCCTGCGGCACCAGCAGCAGGCGCCACGACTGGAACATGCTCGGGCCCGTGCCGGTAATCAGCGTCAGGTCGCCATGCCGCGTCAGGTTGAAGAAGTTGAAACTTTCCAGCCCGAGCATGGAGATCTGCGTCAAGCCCAGCCAGACCAGCTTGGGCGCGTCCAGCACCCCCTCGGCATGCCATTGCGCCACATAGTGCGCCGGCTGCGGCGCCCAGCCGAACAGGCGCGCGCCGAACAGGCACAGCAACAGCGTGACCCCCGCCACCAGCAGGTACGCGGGGAACAGGCGCAAGGCGCGGTTGATGTAGAAAGCGCGCAAGCCCTCGCCGCCCGGCACGGCGTACTTGTCGCGCAGCACCAGGGTCATGTAGAAACCGGAGATCATGTAGAAGATCTCCACCGCGTTATCGGCGGAGACGCCGATGCGCCCGAAAGGATAGACGCAATGGGCATACACCACCAGCAGCGCAAGCAGCAGGCGCAGAACTCCCACTATCGGCGTATCCCAGGCAAAGGCCGCACCGCCGCCTCGGGGTAGGCGGCGCGCCCGCCGGCCGGCTGGCCTTCGCGACGGATTTCATGGAGGCCGCCGCGCCGCGCCGGTTCGGGCGCGGGAGCCGCCGCGCGCATGCGCAGCGCCAGCCCGACGCCAAAGCCCGTGGCAGCCCAGTAGACCAGCGCACCGTTGGGCTGCGTCAGCACAGGGTTGAAGCAATAGACCACGATGCCGGAAAGAAAGATCGCCAGGCAGCCGTGCAGCACCGGCACGCATTCGGGCATCACGCCGTTGTCGGCCCGGCTGAGCTGGGAGAGCATCAGGCGCAACACGCGCCAGACACCGTAGAAAAATACGAAGCCATAGACCACGCCGCCATTGGCGAAAATGTCCAGCGGGTCGCTGTGGGTGGGCAGCACGTTGGAGGCCGAGCCGCCAACCGTAAACAGGGTGAAGCGCTCGGTGGCGGGACCGGAGAAAGCGTCGCCGATCAGGGGCGAAGAGAGGAATTTCTCCCATGCCTTCTCGTAGGTGTAGAGACGGTATTGCGGATTGCCGTCCGGCAGCAGAAGCTTGCGCAGCGCGTAGATCGCCAAGCCCATCATCATGAGGCCGCTCGCCATGAACACGCCCCAGCCGACCTGGCGCTCGCGCGCCATGCCGTCGCGCGCGGCGCGGTAGCGCGCGCGCACGTCCCAATAACCGCAATAGGCCACCACCACCAGCGCCAGCATGAAGCCGGTGTTCTTGTGCTCGGCCGGCGCCAGCAGCAGGAAAAAACCGGTGCCGAGGATGCGCATCAGCCACGACTTGTAGGCAAACCAGCAGTAGACCGCCAGCGGAATCACCGCGAACTCGACGCCGTGGAAATAAGTCTCGCCGCCGAAGTGCGCCAGTTGCAGCAGGCCGTCGCAGCCGGCCACGAATACCAGGCCATTGAAAAAGCTGCGCCCCAGGCGCGCCGGCTCGGCGGTGGTGAGCGCGAACCAGGCGATGATCGGCGCCACCAGCATGAAGAGGCCAAGGTTGAGAAAGCTGTTCTCGACGCCGTTGAAAAAGCGCCCGTAAAGGCTGGCAACGATGACGGCGAGCGCAAACAGCGTCCACGGCCAGAGGTAGGCGGCGATCCACGGGAGCGGCGCGGCCAGCGGCTGCTGTGCCTGCGCGCCGGCCACCGGAAACAGCGTCTGCCCGATCACCGCCAGCACCAGCGTACCGCAGATGGCCAATAGCGGCAGATGCTTGATGCCGGTGAGCCGGTCGAAGCCCACCTGCACCGGGTCAAGCACCCAGAAGGCGGCCATGAATAGCGCTGCCACCAGCATCAGGTCGGTCATCACCAGGCGGCCCGGCGCCGCATACCGGTCATAGCGGTTTGCGCGGGGCGGACGCGGGATCTGGGGAAAGGCGAATTTGGGTTGCATGATGGCGAATGTCCCGGCTGCTCAATCGTGGTCGCGTGACCGCCGTTCGCGCAAAGGCGCGGCAGCAATCACGGCCGCGAAACGGTCACGCCTGGAGAAAAAGAGGCGGCCCGCGGCCCGGCACCGAGTGGATTTCATTATGGTGACGCGCCTGCCGCGCATCAGTTCGATGACGCACACAGCCGGCACCGAAAACGCGCAGCAAATGTAACCAATCGTCGCAAGGTTGCATGGCGCACAGAAGCCTCATGCGGCGACGCATAAATTGTCCGCACGCAGGCAACACCGGGGCCATGGCTCCGCTCATCCCTCTCCGATGAATCAACGCACCGCCCCCATCCCCTTTCGCCGCACCCCCAACTGGTCGCTCGGCTGGAACAACGTCCTGCGCTGGCTGCTCGGCCTGATCGACCCCACCGTGTTCGCGCTCTCGCTGTGGGGCGTAGCCTGGCTTACCGAAGGCCACGTGGAAGCGCCCTACCTGACGCTCTCGCTGGTGGTGTTCTCGCTCACCTTCCCGGGCACCGTGCGCCTGGAGATGCGCGGCTTCACGCTGGTGCGCCACATCGTGCTGGGCTGGACCGCCCTGGCCGCGCTTTTGTCGCTGTTCGGCTACGCCACCGGCTACATCTGGCGCTTCGAGCGCGGCACCATCCTGCTCTGGCTGGTGGCCGCCCCCGCCGGCGTGCTGGCGGCACATAGCCTGCTGCGCGCGCTTGCCCCCTACGTGCTGCGCCTGCAAGGCGGCGCCAAGCGCGCGGTGATCGCCGGCGCCAACCCGCACGGCCTGGCGCTGGCCGATGAACTGGTGCGCGACGCCTACATCGACACGCGCATGCTGGGCTTTTTCGACGACCGCGCCCAGGAGCGCAGCGCCGAGACCGGCCCCTACCCGCTGCTCGGCACCCTCGAAGACCTGCCGCGCTACGCGCGCGACAACCGCATCGAGGTGATCTACCTCGCCCTGCCGATGGCCACCCAGCCGCGCATCGTGCGCCTGCTCGACGCCTTGTGCGACTCCACCGTCTCCATCTATTTCATTCCCGACGTCTTCGTCACCGACCTGATGCAGGGCCGCATGGACGCGGTGGGCGAGCTGCCGGTGGTCTCGGTATGCGAAACGCCGTTCAATGGCCTGAACGCCCTGGTCAAGCGCGTCAGCGACATGGTGATCGCCGCGCTCATCCTGCTGATGATCTCGCCCGTGCTCGCGGTGATCGCGATCGCGGTCAAGCGCAGCTCGCCCGGCCCGGTGATCTACCGCCAGCAGCGCTATGGCCTGGCGGGCGAGGAGATCCTGGTTTCCAAGTTCCGATCCATGACCGCCACCGACGACGGCCGCGCCGCCATCGTGCAGGCCACGCGCGACGACCCGCGCATCACCCGCGTCGGCGCCTTCCTGCGCCGCACTTCGCTGGATGAACTGCCGCAGTTCTGGGACGTGCTGGTGGGCCGCATGAGCATCGTCGGCCCGCGTCCCCATTCGGTGTCGCAGAACGAGGATTACCGCAAGCTGATCAAGGGCTACATGGTGCGCCATAAAGTGAAACCCGGAATTACAGGCTGGGCGCAGATCAACGGCTGGCGCGGCGAGACGGAGACTCTCGACAAGATGGAAATGCGCATCGCCTACGACCTGGCCTACCTGCGCAACTGGTCGCTGCGACTGGACCTGTACATCATTTTCAAAACCGTTGCAGTGGTGTTCAACGATCGCCATGCCTACTAAAACCTCCCTGTTCGCCCTTTCCGCCATCACCCTCTCCTGCCATGCGCAGCTGGCGGGCGCCGCGCCGGCGCCCGCCGCCTCGCCCTACCGCCTGCACGTCGCCGACCCGCAATCCTTCCGCCTGCAGACACCCGACCGCGAGGAATACCGCCTGGCCAAGCCCTGGCGCCGGCCCGAGCCCGCGCCTGCATCCGAGGCCAACCCGGTGAGCGCCGCCCTCGCTGAACAGGCCCACGCGGAGATGGAAGCCAAGCCCTACGCGCGCCAGATCGAGCGTGCCGCCGAGGCGGCCAACCTCGACCCGGCGCTGGTGCACGCCGTCGTCTACGTCGAATCGCGCCATCACGCCAAGGCGGTTTCGGTGAAGGGCGCGGTGGGCTTGATGCAGGTGCTGCCCGGCACCGCCGCGCGCTACGGCATCCGCAACCTCACCCACGCCGATCAGAACCTCAAGGCCGGCACGCGCTACCTGCGCGCGCTGATGGACCAGTTCGACGACAACCTGGAGCTGGCGCTGGCCGCCTACAACGCCGGCGAAGGCGCGGTGGTCGGCCACGCCAACCGCATTCCGCCGTACCGCGAGACGCGTGATTACGTCAAGGCGGTGCTGGCCAAGTATCACGAGTGGAAGCTGCCGGTGGCGGCGCCCGTCATCACGGCCGCGCCCTCGCCCGCTCCCTACGGCGGGCTCGCCACCCCGCCGCTCCCGGTCAATCCGCCCACCCTCGTCGCCTATTCCGACAATGCCAGCAACAGCCGGCTCAAGGTGGTGCGCTAGATGAAACGAGGTCCCTTATGTTCATCCGCCCATTGCGGACCGCCACGGCGCACCTGGCCGCCCTGCTCCTCTGCGCCATAGGCGCTGCCGCACAAGCCGCCACCTACTACGTCGCCCCCGGCGGTAGCGACTCCGCCTCCGGCACCTCCGCCGGCAGCGCGTTCAAGACGATCCAGAACGCCGTCGGCCGCGCCCAGCCGGGTGACGAAATCCAGATCCGCGCCGGCACCTACCGCGAGTCCGTCGAGGTGAAAAACGGCGGCGCCGCCGGCCGGCCGCTGGTGATCCGCGGGTACGGCAGGGAGATGCCGGTGATCAAGGGCTCGGACGTCGTGAAGGACTGGGAAAAGGCCGACGCCAACACCTGGAAAAAAACCGGCTGGAGCGTCAACAGCCAGCAGGTGTTCGTTGATTTCGACCAGCACCCCGGGCCGCCGCTGACGCAGATCGGCATGCCCAGCCGCTTCTATCATGCCTTCGAATATCCCAAGCCCACCGGCCAGGGCCTGCCAGACCTGATGCCTGGCAGCTTCTTTTACGATCCCGGCGCCAGCACCCTCTACATCCGCTTGGTCGACAACGCCGATCCCAACCGCCACACCATCGAAGCCAGCACGCGCGCCAGCCTGCTGCGCCTGGCTGCCCCTTACGTGCGCGTGCAGGGCATCGCCTTTCGCCACAGCAACGTCTCCGCCGTTTCCCAGCAAGGCGGCGCCGTCCTGCTCTCTTCCAGTTCCGTGCTCGACCATTGCGACGTGCAATGGACCGACTTCGCCGGCGTCAACCTCGGCCTGAACACCACCGGCGTACAGGTGACCGATTCCAACATCAGCCACAACGGCGACTCCGGCATCAACGCGCCCGGCAGCTTCGCCTTTCGCATCGCCGGCAACACCATCACCGGCAACAACTACCGCAACTTCAACCCGCTGTGGCACGCCGGCGGCATCAAGGCCACCACCAAGGCCTACGGCACGGTCGAGCACAACGAGGTGGCGGGCAATACCGGCTCCGGCATCTGGTTCGACTATTCCAATGGCGGCCAGCCCTTGGTAATCCGCGACAACTTCGTGCACGACAACGGCCCGGTGGACGCCGCCATCATGCTGGAGGTGAGCAACAACGCCCGCGTCTACAACAACGTGATCGCCAACAATTCGCGCCGCGGCATCTACATCTCCGGCTCCGACAACGTCCACGCCTACAACAACACCATCTACGGCACCAAAAGCTACGCCGGCATCGAACTCGGGGGCATGCCGCGCCAGGGCGCCACCCTCACCGGCAACCGCGTCTACAACAACATCATCAGCAACGGCGACAGCCGCTACGACCTGATCATCGCCCCCGACAACGGCACCTCGATTACCGGCAACCATAGCGACTACAACAACATCTACCGCCCCAACGCGCCGATCCACCTCACCTCGGGCAACAGCTATACCGACCTGCGCGCCTGGCAGGGCGCCACCCACATGGATGAGAAGAGCATCAGCGCCGACCCGAAATTCGTCGCCCCCGGCGATTCCGGCCACGTCGACCTCGACCTCAAGCCCGACAGCCCGGCGGCGCGCGCCGGCCGCGCGCCGGACGACCCGGTCGAGGGCACGCGGGCGGCGAAGTCGGGCGATGGCGGCTACCGGCTGGGGGCTTCCGGGGTCACCGCGCGGCGTTAACACAACCGTGGTGAAAACACGGTTGCGGTCACCGTACCCTGAGAAAACCTGAGGAATAACTGATTAAGTGGGCTAAGCCCCCTTAACAACCCCGAAATCAGAGGGGAGTGCACCCTCTCACATTCCGAATTCGATACTTGTTCAGCATTTCCCTGAGAAATTTCGCGGAATTTTTCCCGCCCCCGGTTGCCGGCCACGGAAAATCACGGTGGTTTTCGCGACTTCGCCGCGACTGCAACACACTTGTGTTGCGCCGCGCCGCGCGCCGGGGAGGGTCTGGCCCAACGCTTCCGGCTTGTGAAAGAACCGCTGCCACACTTCGGCATTTCTGTATAGCCCAAGCATACTGATTCTCCGCAACCATGTGAAGCTGATTTTCACCGGCGCAAAAGCCGCCTAGAATCGGCACCAACAAAATGGGAGGAGATGTTCCATGCATGATCACCACCGCCGCCGCTTGCTCGGCGCCGCCGCCGCCACCGCCTTAGCCGCCGCCCCGCTGCGCGCGCAAGGCCGCCCGATGACCCTCATCACCGGTTACGCCCCGGGTGGGGGCGCCGACATCATGGCGCGCCTGATCGCCGTGCACATGGGGCCCATCCTCGGCGACAACGTGATCGTCGACAACAAGCCGGGCACCGCCGGGCAGATCGGCGCCGCCTACGTCGCCCACAGCACGCCCAACGGCTCGGTGGCCTTTGTCGATGCCGCTTCCTTCGCCATCAACCTGGCGCTCTATCCCAAGCTGCCGTATACGCAAGCCTCCTTCGAGACGGTGGGCGTGATCGCCACCCTGCCGCTGGTGGTGCTGGTGCACCCTTCCCTGCCGGTGAAAAGCATGCAGGACCTGATCGCCTACGCGCGCAGCAAGCCGGGCGAGGTGTTCTACGCCTCCTCCGGCAACGGCTCGCTGATGCACCTCACCACCTCGCTGTTCGCCCGCGACAACAAGCTGCAGATGACGCACATTCCCTACAAGGGCGGCGGCCAGGCGATGACCGACGTGCTGGCCGGCCAGGTGAAGGTGTATTTCTGCAACGCCGTGCAAGCCCTGCCCTACGTCAAGTCGGGCCGCGTACGCGCGCTCGCCGTCACCACCGCGACGCGTTCCAAGGCGCTGCCCGATGTGCCGACGCTGAAGGAAGCGGGCGTGCCCGGCATCGAGATGATGGAGTGGAACGGGCTCTACATGCCGGCCGGCACCCCGGCGCCGGTGGTCGACCGCGTCGCCAACGCCTTGCAGCAGACGCTGAAAAAGCCCGAGGTGAGAAAAAGCATCGAAGACCTCACCGCCGAGCCCTTCACCGGCAACCGCGCCGAGGCGGTGGCCTTTGTCAATTCGCAGGTCGCGCTGATGGCGCGGGTGGTGAAGGAATTGGGAATCAAGCCCGACCAGTGACCGGCGCGTGACGGCGGCGTGACAGCCGCCGCATTTGATCCAGAACAAATGCGGCGCGCGGCTTTTCCTGCAACCTTGTGGTGCTTGCGTGTTCCAACACACACCGCCCCACAGGAGGAAATAGCCATGACCAAGCCCCTGCCGCAGGACCAGCTGGACAAGATGCACGCCTGGTGGCGCGCCGCCAATTACCTATCGGTCGGCCAGATTTACCTGCGCGACAACCCGCTGTTGCGCGAACCGCTACGCCGCGAGCACATCAAGCCGCGCCTGCTGGGACACTGGGGCACCACGCCGGGCCTGAACTTCATCTATGTGCACCTGAACCGCGCGATTTGCGAGCGCGACCTGAACGTGATCTACATCACCGGCCCGGGTCACGGCGGCCCCGGGCTGGTGGCCAACACCTACCTTGAGGGCAGCTATACCGAGCGCTACCCGGACGTCACCCGCGACACCCCCGGCCTGAAGAAGCTGTTCAAGCAGTTCTCCTGGCCCTACGGCATTCCCAGTCACGTCGCGCCGCAGGTGCCCGGCTCAATCCACGAGGGCGGCGAACTCGGCTATTCGCTGACCCACGCGTATGGGGCGGCGTTCGACAACCCGGACCTGGTGGTGGCCTGCGTGATCGGCGACGGCGAAGCCGAGACGGGTCCCCTGGCGGCGAGCTGGCATTCGAACAAGTTCTTGAATCCGGCGCGCGACGGCGCGGTGCTGCCCATCCTGCACCTGAACGGCTACAAGATCGCCAACCCCACGGTATTGGCGCGCATCGGCCGCGAGGACCTGGCGCACCTGCTGCGCGGCTATGGCTATGAACCGATATTCGTCGAGGGCAATGAGCCGATGGCGATGCACCGGGCGTTTGCCGCCGCGCTGGACGGCTGCCTGGATTCGATTGCGCGCATCCAGGGCGCCGCGCGCGATGCCGAGGCGCACGCGCAGGAGCGCCCGCGCTGGCCGATGATCGTGCTGGCAAGCCCCAAGGGCTGGACCGGGCCGAAGATGGTGGACGGCCTGCCGGTGGAAGGCACCTGGCGGGCGCACCAGGTGCCGTTCGCCGGGTTCGACAAGCCGGAGCACCTGCATCTGCTGGAAGACTGGATGCGCGGCTACAAGCCTGAAGAGCTATTCGACGAGGGCGGCGCGCTCAAGCCCGAAATCGCCGCGCTGGCGCCGGCGGGCCAGCGCCGCATGGGCGTCAACCCGCATGCCAATGGTGGCGAGCTGCTGGTGCCGCTGGAAATGCCGGATTTCCGCGACTACGCGGTGAAGATGTCCAAGCCCGGCGCGGAGCTGAAGGAAGCGACGCGCATCCTCGGCGGCTTCTTGCGCGATGTGATGAAGCAGAATCTCCCGAGCGCCAATTTCCGCGTATTCGGGCCGGACGAGACGGCCTCGAACCGCCTGGAGCGGATTTTCGAAGTCAGCGGCAAGGAATGGATGGCGCAAACGGTCGAAGACGACACCGACCTCGATGCTTCCGGCCGGGTGATGGAAGTGCTCTCCGAACACTTGTGCGAAGGCTGGCTCGAAGGCTACCTGCTGACCGGGCGCCATGGCCTGTTCAATTGCTACGAGGGCTTCATCCATATCATCGACTCGATGTTCAACCAGCACGCCAAGTGGCTGAAGATCACGCGCGACATTCCGTGGCGCAAGCCGGTGGCTTCGCTCAACTACCTGCTCTCCTCTCACGTCTGGCGCCAGGACCACAACGGCTTTTCGCACCAGGACCCCGGCTTCATCGACCACGTCGCCAACAAGAAGGCCGACGTGGTGCGCATCTACCTGCCGCCGGACGCCAACTGTCTGCTCTCGGTGGCCGACCATTGCCTGCGCAGCCGCAATTACGTCAACCTGATCGTCGCCGGCAAGCAGCCCGCCTGGCAGTGGCTGCCGATGGAGGCGGCGATCGCGCATTGCAAGAAAGGGGCGAGCATCTGGGAATGGGCGAGCAACGATAAAGGCAAGCCGGAAGTGGTGATCGGCTGCTGCGGCGACGTGCCGACCCTGGAGGCACTGGCGGCGGTGACGCTGTTGCGCGACTACGCGCCGGACTTGCGCGTGCGCGTGGTCAACGCGGTGGATTTGATGGCGCTGCAATCGCCTTCCGAGCATCCGCATGGGCTTTCCGATGAGGACTACGACGCCTTGTTCCCACCCGAGGTGCCGGTAGTGTTCGCCTTCCACGGCTACCCCGGCATCGTGCACAAGCTCACTTATCGCCGCCACAACCACGACAACCTGCACGTGCGCGGCTACAAGGAAGAAGGGACGACCACCACGCCCTTCGACATGGTGGTGCTGAACAACCTCGACCGCTTCCAGCTTGCCTGCGACGTGTTCAAGCGCGTGCCGCGCCTGGCGCCGCAGAGGGAAGCAGCGCAAAAGCGCTATGAGGAGACCATCGCGCGCCATCGGGCGTATGTCAGCGAACACGGCGAGGACATGCCGGAAGTGCGCGACTGGAAGTGGAGCGCATAGCCGTGCGGGTGCTGGTGTTCAACGCCGGGTCGTCTTCGCTCAAGTGTGGCTTGCTGGAGGTGGACGCGCGGGAAGCACGTGTGCTGTGCGAGGCGGATGCGGAGGCCATCGGCAAGCCGGGGCGCTTGCGCGTGCGGGACGCGCAGGGCCGCGAAGTGCATGCGCAGGACGTTGATTTCTCCGATGCCAACGCGGCGGTGCGCGCGGTGGCGGCGCTGATCGAGCGCCATGCCGGTGCGCAGCCGGAAGCGGTCGGCCACCGCCTGGTGCATGGCGGGCCGGGACTCTTGCGGCATGCGCTGATCGGCGACGAAGTGCTGCGGCGGTTGCGCGCGGCGGCGTCGTTCGCCCCCCTGCACGTGCCGCCGGCGCTGGAAATCGTCGCGGCGAGCCGCGCGCTCTACCCTGCCCTGCCGCAGGTGGCCTGCCTGGATACGGCCTTTCATGCGCAGATGCCGGAAGAGGCGCAGGTGCTGCCGCTGGCGCGCGAATTGCGCGCCGAGGGTTTGCGGCGCTATGGCTTTCACGGGCTGTCGTGCGAATCGGTGCTGGCGCGCCTGCACCCGGCGCCGGCGCGGCTGGTCATTGCGCACCTGGGCAGCGGTGCCAGTCTCACGGCGGTGCGCGACGGGCGTTCGGTCGATACCAGCATGGGGCTGACACCGGCGGGCGGCATCCTGATGAGCACGCGCAGCGGCGACATCGACCCCGGCGTGATGGTGTGGCTGGCGCGCGCGCATCGCGACACGCCGGACCAGCTGGAAGACCTGGTGATGCGCCACTCGGGCCTGGCGGGCATTTCCGGCATTGGCGGTGACATGCGCCGCCTGCGCGAGGCAGCGGGCACTGGCAACGCGGATGCGGGGCTGGCGATCCGCATGTTTGCGCTGTCGGTAGCGAAGACGGTGGCGGCGCAGGCGGCGGTGCTGGGCGGGCTGGACTTGCTGGTGTTCACCGGCGGCATCGGCGAGCATGATGGCGAGGCGCGCGCGGAAATCTGCGCGCACCTGGGCTGGATGGGGGTGGCGCTGCATATGGCGCGCAATGCCGCCCATGGCCAGCCGGACGGCGTGGTCAGCCTCGCCGGGGCGGCGCCGGCGGTGCGGGTGATGCCGGCCGAGGAAGACAGGATGATCGCGCGGCACGTGCGCGCGCTGGCCGGCGCCTGAGGGCGCGTCCAGGGCGACACACCCATGCCAGGCGCATGAGACTGCCCGGTTTCCGCTATGATGCGCAAAAATCGGGAACTGATCTCATGAATGGAAGCGCCCTGGTGGTGGAGGATCACCCGCTATACCGCGACGCGCTGATGAGCCTGCTGGCGCCGCTGTTCGGGGAAAGCGAGATCAAGGCGGCCAGTTCCGCCGAGGAAGGCTTGCGCCTTGCCCCCACGATGACGAACCTGCGGGTGATCCTGATCGATCCCGGCCTGCCGCGCATGAACGGGGTGGAGGCGGTCAGCGCCTTCTACCGCGCCTGCCCGGGGGCGCTGGTGATTGCCGTTTCGGCATCCGATGACCGCCGCGAGGTGACCGCGGCGCTGCGCGCGGGCGCGCTGGTATTCGTTTCCAAGGCGGTGCCGGTGGAAGTGCTGCGCGATGTGGTGACCGATGCGCTTGCCGGCCGCGTGCAGTCGGCGCGCTGGATCATGCCGGATGGCGACCACGCGCTCGAAGGCGAAGTGCTGCCGGGCCTGCCGCCGCGCCAGCGCGAGGTGCTGACGCTTTTGTGCCAGGGGCATTCGAACAAGGAAATCGGCCTGCGCCTGAACCTGGCGGAGACGACGGTGAAGATGCACGTCTCCTCGATCTTCCGCGCCTTGCAGGTGGCCAGCCGCACCCAGGTGATCCTGGCGGCGCGGCGCCTCGGGCTTTACGCCGAGAACTGAGAGCGCCGGCACCCTGCCGGTGACTGCCGCCGCCCCGCGAAGGCGGCGCCCACCGCTACACCGCCGATTGGGCGCGGCTGGCGGCCAGCACCTGCAGCAGCACGGTGCGCAGCGATTGCTCGTTGAAGGGCTTGTGCAGCACCGGCACGCCGTTGGCCTCGGCTTCGCGCATGCGCACGGGGGCCGAATCGCCGCTGGCGAGCAGCGCCGGGATGTCGGTGTTGAATTCGTTGCGCAGGGCTTCGATGACGTCGATGCCGGTTTCCTGGTCGCGCAGGCGGAAGTCGCAGATCAGCACGTCGGGCGCGCGCGGGCTGTCGACCAGCGCCGCCAGGGCAGCCGCGCCGGAGGTGGCGACGATCACCTCGCAGCCCCATTGCGTGAGCACCGCGCGTGTCGCCTCCAGTATCTCTTCCTCGTCGTCGACCACCACCACCATCAGGCCGGTGAGGTCGCCTTGCGGCGCCTCGGCCGGCGCCGGCGCGGGCTGCGCGGGGCCGGCGGCCAGCGGCAGGTCGACGGCGAACATGGAGCCGCGCCCTGGCTGCGACTGCACCGTCAGTGGGGCCTCCAGCAGGCGCGCCAGGCGCTCGACGATCGCCAGGCCCAGGCCGATACCCTTGCTGCGGTCGCGCTCGGGATTGCCTACCTGGTAGAACTCTTCGAAGATCCTGCCGCGCTCCGCGGGCTCGATGCCGATGCCGGTATCGTAGACGGCGATGCGCAGGTGCCGGCCGTGCAGGCGCGCGCCCACCAGGATGCGCCCGCGCTCGGTGTAGTGGATGGCATTGGTGATGAAGTTGCGCAGGATGCGCTCGACCGCGTCGGGGTCGCTGTCGATGACGTGGATGGTGGGCATCACCTTGAAGAGCAGGCCGCGCTCTTCGGCCTGCGGGTGGAATTCGACGGCCAGGCGCTCGAACAGCGGCTGCAGGGCGAGGCGGCGCGGCTCGACGCGCACGGCGCCGGCGTCCAGGCGCGAGATGTCGAGCAGCGCGCGGAACATCTCGTCCATGGTCTGCGCGCACTGGCGCGCGTTGGCGAGGTTGGAGCGCGCCGGGCCTTCCAGGCCCTGCCCTTCCATCGCGCCCAGGTACATGGTCAGCGCATGCATCGGCTGGCGCAGGTCGTGGCTGGCGGCGGCGAGAAAGCGCGACTTCGCCAGGTTGGCCGATTCCGCCGCTTCCTTTTGCACCGTGAGCTGGCCGACCAGGTCGACGTTCTCGAAGCCAAGCTTCACCGAGCGGATGAAAATGCGGTTGAAGCTGACGTAAAAGCGCAGTGTCACCGCCATGTAGATCGCCATGCCGAGGGCGATGTAGAAATGCAGCAGGGTGCCGCGCGAGGCGACGCCGATCACCGCCGCGCCGCTGGAGGGCAGGAAGAATGCCAGGAAGGTCGGCACGTGCGAAGAAAAGCTGAACATGGCGGTGATGCCCATCATCGCCACGGCAAACACGAACAGCAGATGGTAGAGGAATTCGGGCGGGCCGAAAAACAGCGGCGCGCCGATTCCCCACAGCGAGCCGGAGAACAGGGCGCCGATGACGGCGCGCCTGAGCCAGCGGCGGCTGGCCTCGGGTGAGGCGGTGGCCGGGTCGTAGGCGCCGTGGTAATACAGGCGGAAGACCCCCACCACGGCGCCGGCGCCGATCCACAGCAGCAGCCATTCGTGCGCGGCGGCGTCCCAGAAGGCGCTCATCAGCAGGCAGGCCACGAGGAAGCCGCCGATCACCCCGGTGGGGAGATTGCCGTGGACCAGCATCGCCTGTTCGCGCGCGATCGCTTCATCGACGATCATGAAGTCAGACCTTCCCGCAGAAGGGTTCATTCGGGGACTCGCGTCATTATGGTCCCGCGCCGCATTGGCGCGATACCTACTTTGGTATTGGGGGCGCGCGCCACTTCGCGGCGCCCCGGTTTATTTGTTTGAACAAATTGGACAGCTCATGCGGGCGGGCTGCCGCGGCGCTTTTTCACCGCCGCCGTCTCGCCTTTCACCGGCTTGCGCTTCAGGTGGAAGCTGTAGGTATAGCGCTGCGCGGCGTGCAGGCCGATGGCGACCTCGTAGACGCGCCCGGCCGCGTCCGCGTAGCGCCGCACCAGCGAAAGCGCGGGCGAGCCTTTTTTCACTTTCAGCAGGCCGGCGAGCGTATCAGGGATTTCGCTGGCGGAGATGTCGATCTGGGTGTCGTCGGGATGCACGCCGAACATCTCGGCGATCTGCTCGGCCACCGGGATCTGCAGGTGGCGCTTGTGCTTCATCACGCCGGCGAATTCGGGCAGGAAGTAGATGGTGGTGTGGCAGAACGGCGTGGTGGCGCCCTTCATGAAGCGCAGCGCCTGGATGCGGAACCAGGTGGCGCCGGGGGCGCATTGCAGCAGCGCGGCCAATTCGTGGTCGGCCTTGATGTAGTCGGCGGCGAGCGTGTGGCGGATGGTGACGTCGGTGTAGTTGAGCAGCTGCGCCACCGAGCCCACGCTCTGGGTGAAGTGGCTGGCGGCCTCTGTTGCGATCACCACGGAGCCGGCGCGCGGGCGCCGCGCGATCAGGCCTTCCTCGGTCAGCACCTTCAGCGCTTCGCGGATGGTGTAGCGGGTGCAGCCGAAGCGCGCGCACAGTTCCTCCTCCGTGGGCAGCTTGTCGCCGACGGCGAACTCGCCGGCGGTGATCTGGTTGCGCAGGGTGTCGGCATATTCCCAGTAACGCTGCGGCAAGGCAGCGTCGATGGAAGGGGCCGCATGAGCTTTCGCAAGTCCTTTTTTCATTGACAAATTCTATTGGCGATTAATTGTTCAAACAAATAACATGCGTCGCGGCGGTTAAGCATACCAAAGGGAACCGCTGATTGAGTACCCGGGACGGGGACGCCGGTAGCGCGGCTGCCTCTGGAATCGGGGGTTGTTAAGGGGGCGTGGCCCGCTTATCGATATTCCTCAAGACCGAAGGAGACAAGGCATGCGAGGCAGATTACCCGCTTCCCTGGCGCGGGCGGCTCTTGGACTGGCCCGCGGAACTTCGCTGGCACTGCTGGCGCTCTCCGCCCTTCCGGCGCAGGCGCAGAATTATCCCAGTCACTCGGTGCGCGTGGTGGTGCCGCAATCGGCCGGCGGCCCTTCGGACACCCTCGGGCGCCTGGTGGCGAAAAACCTGACTGACATTCTCGGCCAGTCCTTCGTGGTCGACAACCGGCCCGGCGCGGGCGGCCAGCTCGGCACCGAACTGGTGGCGAAGTCGCCGCCGGACGGCTACAACGTGGTGGTGACCATCGTCGGCAGCATGGCGATCGACCAGACGCTGTTCCCGAAGATCCACTATCACATGCTCACCGACCTGGCGCCGGTGGGCCTGCTGGCCGCCTCCTCGCTGACGCTGGTGGCGCACCCTTCGCTGCCGGTGAAGTCGCTGAAGGAGCTGATCGAATACGCCAAGAGCGGCAAGCACGTCAACGTCGGCTCGGCGGGCAACGGCACGGTGATGCACCTGAGCCTGGAACTGTTGAACAAGGACGCCGGCATCAAGCTCAACCACGTGCCCTACAAGGGCGCGGCGCCGGCGATGAACGACCTGCTGGGCGGCTTCGTGCAGATGGCCTTCGTCGGCACGCCGGCGGCGGTGCCGATGGTGCAGCAGGGGCGCCTGAAGGGCATCGCCACCACCGGGATGAAGCGTTCGGCGCAATTGCCTGACGTGCCGACCATGCTGGAAGACGGGCTGAAGGACTTCGACGTGGAAAACGTCTATGGCCTGTGGGCCGCGGGCGGCACGCCCAAGGCGGTGATCGAGGTGCTGTCGGCGGCCACGCGCAAGATGGTGGCCTCGCCCGAATACGGGAAAAAGCTCGAGGTTCTGGGCTTCGAGGCGCGCTCTTCCACCTCCGAGGAGCTGGACAAGATGGAGCGCGCCGAGATCAACAAGTGGGCGCCGCTGATCAAGTCGATCGGACTGGTGATGGAGTGAGGCGCATCGCCGGCTGATTTCCGCGCGACCGCGCATTCAAGGAGTTTTCGTGGCAAGAGTCCCTTTTGTTCCCCTCGACCTGGCCGAGCCCAGGGCGATCGTCGATGCCGTGCGCGCGCGCCGTGGCGGCACCCTGCTGGAGCTGGACCGCCTGCTGCTGCACAGCCCCAATCTGGCGGAAGGCTGGAACGGTTATCTCAAGCAGGTGCGCACCGGCCTGTCGGTCGATCCCAAGCTGCGCGAGCTGACGATTTGCGCGGTGGCGATGTTGAATGGCGCCGAGTACGAGTTCACCACCCACCTGCCCTACCTGATGAAAACCGGCGTCACCCAGGCGCAGTGCGACGCCCTGCGCGCGGTGGGCGAAGAGCGTATCGATGCCCAGCTTTTCGACGAGCGCGAGCGCGCGGCGCTGCAACTGGCGATCGAGATGACTCGCCGCATCAAGGTGAGCGAGGCGACCTTCACCGCTGCCGCCCAAGCCGTGGGCAGCACGCAGGCGGTGATCGAACTCACCGCGGTGATCGCCTGCTACAACATGGTCTCGCGCTTTCTGGTGGCGCTCGACCTGCATCCCTGATTTCCTTTAGAAGAGGCAAGCATGGCCGATACCCCGATCAAGCGCATCCGCCGCGTCGTCACCGGCGTCGACGCCCAGGGCCGCTCCTGCGTCAACTGGGACAGCCCGGCACCGAAGTTCAAGGATTACCCCACCGGCGCCACCCGCGGCCACACCGATTTCTGGGTGTGGGAAGAGACGCCGCCGCCCCTGCGCGGCGACGATGCCGGGAATTTTCCCTACGATTTCCCCGGCCCCGTCGAGGGTGGCCACCTGCGCGCGGTGCAGTCGCGTTCACGCTCCACGGACCCCGCGTACAACGAGGCGAATGACCCGATCAACGTCGCTCCGCATGCGCCGACCATGGTGAGTACCGGGCGGCGCTGGGACCGCGGCGGGCGCAACAGCTACATCGGTGACCACCACAAGACCGAGACGGTGGATTACGCCATCCTGATCGAGGGCGAGCGCGTGCTGGGGCTGGATGACGGCGAAGTGATCTGGCGCCCGGGCGACGTGGTGATCGATGTCGCCGCCTGGCACCAGTGGGGCAGCCCGCGCGAGCACGGCATCGTGGTGTTCGACATGATCAGCGCCAAGTTCGTCGATGGGCCGCAGGGGCTGATCCAGGGCAACCACCAGCCGATGGTGGGCGACAAGAACATGAAGCTGCCGGACGGCGTGAAGCCGACGCGGCGCATCGTGGTGGCTGACCGCGAACCCGGCAAGTCCTGCCTGGTCAGCGATGGGCCTTCGCCGGACATGCGTTACGACCCCGCGCGCCCGGGGTTCGCGGCGACCCGCCTCTGGGTGACGGACAGCCATCCCGCGCAGATCGTCGCCGAGACCCTGCACCTGCCGCACAACCTGTTGCCGCCGAAAAGCGGCACGGTATGCCGCGTCTACACCCTGCCGCCGGATTCGAAGTGGCAAGGCAAGGCGGGCGAGGCCGAGGTGAAGGCCTATTTCGCGGCGATGGGCGCGCCGCAGGCCTCGCGCTACGCCAAGGGGGCGCCGCACCCCTACATGCAGAACACCGGCACGCTGGATTTCTGCGTGGTGGTCCACGGCGAGCCGACGCTGGTGCTGGACACCGCCGAGGTGAAGCTGAAACCCACCGACGTGGTGATCCTGCGCGGCGGCAACCATGCCTGGGCCAATCGTTCGGGCGAACCGGCGGTGGTGGCGGTGAATTCGCACGACGCGCACGACGGCGAGGCAAAGCGCAAGTAGCCCTGGCGGCTTGAGCGCAAAAAGGCCGGGCATTGCCCGGCCTTTTTACATACGGGGGAGCGCGTCAGCGGATACCTACGGACAGCCGGTGGGAAAAATCGTTACATTCGATTACAGGATGGTTCGCGCAAATCGCCGCGCCGTCCTCATCTACCAGGTATTACCGCTTTAGCAGGAGCCTATCGTGTCCTCCAGTTTTCGCAACATCGCTTCCCGTTCCACACTGCGCGCCGCCTGTGCCGGCGTGCTGCTCGCCGCCTGCGCCCTGGGCGCCCCGGCGGCGTTCGCCGCCCACGGGCATGGCGGTCATGGCGGCGGCCACTGGTCCGGTGGGCATGGGCATCCCGGCGGCCATTGGCATGGCCGCTGGCATGGCGGCGTGGTGATCGGCCCGGGCTACGATCCGTTTTTCGATCCCTTCTACAGCCCGTTCTACGACTTCCCGCCGCCGGCACCGGTGCCCGTGCTGCCGCCAGAGACCTACGTCGAAGCCGCGCCCGGCACCGTGCCCCCTGCCGCGCCAGCGCAGCCCCTCACGCCCGAGCAAAAGGCGCAGCGCCTGGCCCAGATGTGCGCGCAAGGCGTGTTCAGCGCGGACGAGTGCGCCAACCGCCGCACCCAGTTGCTGAACGAGATGTAAGGTCCCAAGCGCCGCCCTGCTTCGCAGGCGATGCGGCGCGCCCCGGGGGCAAAATCCCGGGGTACCCGAGCCTTATTCGACGAGGTGGATAGTCACGTCGATGTTGCCGCGCGTGGCCTTCGAATAGGGGCAGGTTTGATGGGCCGCGTCGACAATTGCCTGCGCGGCATCGCGCGGCAGGCCGGGCAGCCTGACGTGCAGACGCGCCTGCAGGAAATAGCCGCCTCCAGCGGTGCCGAGATCGACTTCGGCGTCAACCGCGGTGTCGCTCGGCAGGGGCGTGTTGAAGCCCTTGGCCGCCAGCCCCATCGCACCGATGAAGCAGGCGGACCAGCCGGCGGCGAACAATTGCTCGGGGTTGGTGCCGGGGCCGGTCGAACCGGGAGAAGACAGCCTGATGTCCAGCCGGCCATCCGAGCTGAACGCGGCGCCGTCGCGGCCGCCGGTGGTGCGGGTCTTGCCGGTGTAGAGGACTTTTTCGATGCGCGTCATTGCAAATTCCTTTCGAGTGTCGGGATGTCGTGCGCGGCCCTTCCGTGAACAGGTGAGCCAGCGAAGCGAAGGATGCAGGAGCGCTGTATCGCGCTTGTATCCGCGAAAGGCGAATTTGCAATAACGTGTACGAAAGACCGGGGCGGACACACTGCCGTACAAACGCGTGCCGCCGCCGTGCGCCGCTCCATCCGCGGGGGTGACGGGCCTTGGGAGCGCACCTGACAATGCCGGATGCAAACAAAAAGCCCAGGTTCCTCGCGGAAGCTGGGCTTTCATATTCTGGCGGAGACGGAGCCAAAGTTAGAGGTTGTCCAACGGCGTCCAGTGCAGTCCAAATAGGTCAAATAAATGTATATTAATCAATATGTTATATTTATTTAACGCTCCAACGACGTCCAACGCGATACAATCAAATCCAGGACTCATTTGTGGGTAGATTGTGGGTAGAAAACCTTGGCGGAGAGTTTTTTATAGGGAAATTGACCGATCTGAAAGTTAGGCAAATTAAAGATGCCGGTTGCTATTCGGACGGGGGGAATTTGTATTTGCAGGTCAGCAAATCCTGCGCGAAATCTTGGTTGTTTCGGTATATGTTCGGCGGTAAAGCCCATGAGATGGGCCTAGGCTCTTACACAGTTGTGCCTCTTAACGAGGCGCGCAAAAAAGCCCACGACTTGTACTACGCCCTCCATGAGCTCGGTCAAGATCCCATGGTGGTGAGAAATGAAAGGCGCAAAGCCGCGTTGCTGGAGGGAAAGAATCAAAAATCCTTTGAACAATGCGCCCGTGAGCGCTACGAAGTACTCGTCGGCAAATTCGATAACCCCAAACATGCTGCTCAATGGATCAGCACCCTCGAAAAATATGCGTTTCCGAAGATCGGCGCCATTCCGGTTCGCGAAATCGACACCGCCGTAATTTTCGAATTGCTTAAAGAGATCTGGATCAAGAAAACCGAAACCGCCACTCGAGTTCGTCAGCGCATCGAAGATGTGCTGGGCTCCGCTCGCGTGTTGGGCCATCCTTTTCGGGACGGTATCAATCCGGCCAGTTGGAAGGACAACTTGGACAAGTTGCTCCCAAATCCATCAAAACTGAAGAAGAAAAAGCCCACGCCGCACTTCCTTTCGTACAGATGCCAACGTTTATGGAAAAGTTGCGCAACGAAGCCGGCGCACCTGCCCGTGCGCTGGACCGGGAGCGAATCACAATATGTTCTGTACAGCATGCGGCACTAAAGCTTCCGACGACGCAAGCTTTTGCCAGAATTGCGGCGCTAATCTGAACGCCAGCGAACCACCACAAGCACCCCACACTTCCATCACGCATGGCGCGCAACGCTCTTTAGATGATGCTCAACGTAATCTAATTCGCCGGCTTAGCGAGTCCGAGCGTGTAATCGGCGTCCTATGGGTGATATTGGGGGTGCTGCAGGGGTTATCCGGAGTGTTCTTTTTGATGCTTTCGATATTTCCCATTGCAGTACTTCTAGTCGCCTGCGGAATGATCAATCTCTATTGCGGACGCAGTAAGTCTGTGCTCGCGACAAGCATGGCTCGGCGAGAATCGACCGTTCCGGACAGCTTTCGAGGCTTAACGGGCTTGGTTGTGATGGCGCTCTTTAATCTTCTCTTCGGTGCTGCAATCGGCGTTTTACTGATTATTTGGGAACTCTTTATCCGAGATAAAGTACTTTCGAAC
>DASYEQ010000040.1:0-5965 GCA_036498945.1 Burkholderiales bacterium
TCATGCGGCTATTTTCTCCAGGTGCATGGCGGCGACGCGGCGCGCCTCGCCATCGGCGGCGAGCACTGCATCCAGCGTATCGGCGCGCGCTGCTTCGACCGCGTCCAGCGTTCCTTCGATCACCCGCGGGATGGCGACGAACGGCAGGCGGCGCTCCAGGAAGGCTTGGACCGCGACTTCGTTGGCCGCGTTCAATACCGCGGGGGCGGCCCCGCCAGCCTGCAGCGCCGCGTAGGCGAGCCGCAGGCAGGGAAAGCGCGCCTCGTCGGGCTTTTCAAAGGCGAGGCTCTTCATCGCGGCCAGATCAAGGGACCGCGCACCGGACTCGATGCGCTCGGGGTGCGCGAGCGCGTGGGCGATCGGCACGCGCATGTCCGGATTGGAAAGCTGCGCGATCACCGATCCGTCGAGGTACTCGACGAGCGAGTGCACGATGCTCTGCGGATGGATGAGGACTTCGATCCGCGCCGGCTCGACGTCGAAGAGCCAGCGCGCCTCGATCACTTCCAGCCCCTTGTTCATCATGGTGGCGGAATCAACCGAGATTTTACGCCCCATCACCCAGTTGGGATGCGCCACCGCCTCTTCCACGGTGACCGCGTGCAGGGTGGCCGGGTCGCGCGAGCGAAACGGGCCGCCGGAGGCGGTGAGCAGGATGCGCCGCACGCCCTCGGCCGCAAGGCCGCGGTTGAAGCCCGCCGGCAGCGACTGGAAAATGGCGTTGTGCTCGCTGTCCACCGGCAGCAGGGTGGCGCCGCCCTTGTGCGCGGCCTCCAGGAAGATCGGCCCGGTCATCACCAGGGCTTCCTTGTTGGCCAGGAGGATGCGCTTGCCGCGCCGCGCCGCGCCCAGGGCAGCAGGCAGGCCGGCGGCGCCGACGATGGCCGCCACCACGGTATCGGCCTCGGGCGCTTCGGCCGCTTCCACCGCGGCGCGCTCGCCTTCGAGCACTTCGGTGGCCAGGCCCGCGCTTTTGAGGCGCTCGCGCAGGCGGGCGGCAGCCGCACTGTCCATCAGAACGGCATAACGCGGGTGGTGCGCCACGCATTGTTCGTAGAGCTTGTCGGCCTGGCTTTTGGCGACCAGGGCGAAAACGCGAAAACGGTCGGGATGGCGCGCCACCACGTCGAGGGTGGATTCGCCGATGGAGCCGGTGGAACCGAGCAGGGTCAGGGTGTGCATGAGGTTCAGCCGGGTTTCAGTGCACGGCCAGCGCGATCAGGGCCACCAGCGCAAAGGCCACCGGCAACGTGGAGATCAGGGCATCGATGCGGTCGAGCACGCCGCCGTGGCCGGGCAACAGGCCACTGCTGTCTTTCAGGCCGACGCGGCGCTTGAGCAGGGATTCGAACAGGTCGCCGACAATCGACACGGCGGTCAGGAGCAGCGCGGCCAGCAGGGTGCCGGCGACGCCCAAGCGCGCGGACAGGGTGCCGAAATAATTGGCGAACCAGGAAGGTGCCAGCGCTTCGAGCGCCAGCAGGAGAAAGGCGTATACCTGCACGCCGATTACCGCGCCCGCCACGCCTTCCCAGGTCTTGCCGGGGGAGATCGCCGGGGCCAGCTTGTGGCGCCCGAAATTGCGCCCGGCGACGTAGGCGGCGATGTCGGCGATCCACACCGTGCCCATGAGGAAAAACAGGTACAACGGGCCGGCTTCGCGGAATTTCCACACCGCGTACCAGCAAGCCAGGAGCAGCAGCCAGCCGAGCGCCGCCAGGACGATGCCCTTGGGTACATGCTCGCGCCAGCGGAACCACAGCGGAATCAGCAGGAACCAGACCCCACTGGCGATGTAGACCAGCGTTTCGCCGGCCTCTTCCACCGGCGAGCGGCCGGCGGAAGCCGGCGGGGACAGCAGCAGCAGGATGGCGGCGCTGGCGGCGATGAACATGCCCAGCAACACGGCGCCGGCCGGCTTGAACCCGCACAGACGGCCCCACTCCCAGCCGGCGAGGGCAATCACCGCCAGCATCAGCAGCGCCCAGCCGCGCGGCGGCAGGAGCAACAGCGCGGGCACCAGCACCGCCAGCAGGGACAGCCCAGTGATGACGCGGGCCTTGAGCATTGAAACCTGCGCGGGAGCCGGTTGCGCCAGCGTCTCAGGCATCGACGCGCGGGGCCGGCGCAGCGGAGTCCGGCACCGGCGTGACGACGCGCCCGCGTTCGCGCACCTGCTCGCTGGTCTGGCCGAAGCGCCGCTCGCGCTTGCGGTAGGAGGCGATCGCCTCGTCCAGCGTACGGCCGTCGAAGTCGGGCCAGAAGGTGTCAGTGAAGTACAGCTCGGTATAGGCGAGCTGCCAGACGAGGAAGTTGCTGATGCGCTGCTCGCCGCCGGTGCGGATGAACAAATCGGGCTCGGGCGCGTAGGCCATCGAGAGATAGGGCGCGAGATCGCTTTCGGTGAAGCTGGTCGCCAGCGCCGGGTTCTCGGCCAGCATGGCGTGGGTCGCCTGCATGATGTCCCAGCGGCCGCCGTAGTTGGCGCAGATGGTGAGCGTGAGCTTGGTGTTGTGCGCGGTGCGTGCCTCGCCGCGGCGGATCAGCTCGATCAGCTTGGCGTCGAAACGCGCCAGGTCGCCCACCACCTTCAGGCGCACGCCGGCGGAGTCCAGCTTCACCACCTCCTGCTCCAGCACCATGACGAACAACTGCATCAGCACCGAGACTTCTTCCTCGGGGCGGCGCCAGTTCTCGGAGGAAAAGGCGAACAGGGTGAGGTATTCGATCCCGCGTTCGCCGCAGGCGCGCACTGCTTCGCGCACCGATTCGACGCCGCGCTTGTGGCCGGCGACGCGCGGCAGGAAGCGCCGGGTGGCCCAGCGGCCGTTGCCGTCCATGATGATGGCGACGTGGCGCGGCACCGTGCCGGTATTGGGAATGGTCAGGGTCGAACTGGAGGACAGGGACGCGTGGCTCAAGGGCGCGGGGCTCCGGTTATCGGGGGCGCGGATTTCAGACCGCCATGATCTCGGCCTCTTTGGCCGCCAGCATTTTTTCGATTTCGGACACGAACTTGTCGGTGAGCTTTTGCACCTCGTCCTGGGCGCGGCGCTCGTCGTCCTCCGAGACTGCCTTGTCCTTGAGCAGCTTCTTCAGGGCGTCGTTGGCGTCACGACGCTGGTTGCGGATGGCCACGCGGGCGTCTTCGCCTTCGGCCTTGGTGACTTTCACCAGTTCCTTGCGGCGCTGCTCGGTAAGCGCGGGCATCGGCACGCGGATCAGGTCGCCCTGCACCGCCGGGTTCAGGCCCAGGTCGGATTCGCGGATCGCCTTTTCGATCACCTGCACCATTTTCTTTTCAAACGGCTGCACGCCGATGGTGCGCGCGTCCAGCAGGGTCACGTTGGCGGTCTGGTTGATCGCCATCATGCTGCCGTAGTACTCGACCTGCACGTGGTCCAGCAGGCCGACGTGGACGCGGCCGGTGCGGATCTTGCCCAGGTCGTTCTTGAATGCTTCGATCGACTTCTGCATCTTCTGCTCGGTCGTTTTCTTGATGTCGGCGATGGTCATGCGAATTCTCCCTCGTCCCCTCTTGGGTTTCTCATACGTGAACCAGTGTACCTTCGTCTTCGCCCATCACCACGCGCTTGAGCGCCCCTTCCTTGAAGATGGAGAACACGTTGATCGGCAGCTTCTGGTCGCGGCACAGGGCGAAGGCGGTGGCATCCATCACCTTCAGGTCTTTTAGCATGGCATCGCGGAAAGTGATGCTCTCGTAGCGGGTCGCGCTGGGGTCTTTTTTCGGGTCGGCGGTGTAGACGCCATCGACCTTGGTTCCCTTGAGCACGATCTCGGCGCCCATCTCGGAGGCGCGCAGGGCGGCCGCGGTATCGGTGGTGAAAAACGGATTGCCGGTGCCGGCGGCGAAAATCACCACCTTGCCCTCTTCGAGATAGCGCAGGGCCTTGCCGCGGATGTAGGGCTCGACCACCTGGTCCACCGAGAGCGCCGATTGCACGCGCGCGGTGATGTCGTGCTGCTTCATCGAATCCTGCAGCGCCAGCGCGTTCATGATGGTGGCGAGCATGCCCATGTAATCGGCAGTGGCGCGGTCCATCCCTTGCGCGCCGGGGGCGACGCCGCGGAAGATGTTGCCGCCGCCGATCACCACCGAGAGCTCGATCTCCATCTTGGCCACCGCGGCCACCTCGCCGACGATCCGCTCGATGGTGGCGCGATTGATGCCGAAGGGGTCTTCGCCCATCAGCGCTTCGCCGGAAAGTTTCAACAAAACGCGCTTGTATTTGGGCGACTCTGGCATGGGTCTTTCCGGTGAAATCGCTGCTTGATCTGTTGCCGCGGGGGCGCATCGCCCCGCGCTTGCTGCCGGCGGCCGCACCGGATAGGTGCAAACCGGCGCCGGTGGCGGCCTGCCGCGCCCGGCATGGTACTACTAACTGCCTGGGCAGGCAGCCACGCGGCCGCCCCGCCCGTCCTGCAGCCCCGTGGCTTTAAGCCGCGGCGCCCTTGGCCGCGGCCGCCTGCGCCGCCACTTCGGCGGCGAAGTCGGTGGCCTTTTTCTCGATGCCTTCGCCGACGATGTAGAGCACGAAGCGGTTTACCGTCGCGCCCTTGCTCTTCAGCAGTTGCTCGATGGTCTGCTTGTCGTCCTTGACGAAAGGCTGGCCCAGCAGGGTGACTTCCTTCAGGTACTTGGCAACCGTGCCTTCGACCATCTTGGCGACGATGTCGGCGGGCTTGCCGGATTCGGCGGCCTTTTGCGCGGCGATCGAGCGCTCTTTTTCGATCAGCTCGGCCGGCACTTCATCCCTGGACAGCGACACCGGCTTGGAGGCGGCGATGTGCATCGCCAGGTCTTTCGCCAGTTGCTCGTCGCCGCCGGTGACGTCGATGATCACGCCGACTTTCGAGCCGCCGTGGATGTACTGGGTCAGCTTGCCCTTGGCTTCGAAGCGCGCGAAGCGGCGGAACGACATGTTCTCGCCGATCTTGCCGACCAGCGCCTTGCGCACCTCTTCCACCGTCGCCCCCTGCAGGGGCAGGCCGGCCAGGGCTTCGACATCGGCCGGGTTCTTGGTCGCCACCAGCTCGGCGGCGCCCTTGCCCAGCGCGAGGAAGTCGTCGTTCTTGGCGACGAAGTCGGTCTCGGAGTTGACCTCGAGGATGGCGCCGAGCTTGCCGTCGCCGGAGATATAGGTCGCGACCACGCCTTCGGCAGCCACGCGGCCGGCGGCCTTGCTCGCCTTGTTGCCGAGCTTGACGCGCAGGATTTCCTCGGCCTTGTTCAGGTCGCCTTCGGCTTCGGTCAGGGCCTTCTTGCATTCCATCATGGGGGCGTCGGTCTTGCCACGCAGTTCGGCAACCATGCTCGCGGTAATTGCAGCCATTTTTCTCTCCGTATTCAGGTCAATGTTTCAAATCAGGGATTAAAAAAAAGGGGCACACAAGCCCCTTTCTTGGGTGCGGGGCGAAGCTCAAGCCGAGGCTTCGTTCACTTCCACAAATTCATCGTCGCTCTCGGCGGCAACCGCCTTCACGACGTCGTCCACCGCGTTGGCGCGGCCTTCCAGGATGGCGTCGGCGATGCCGCGGGCATACAGCGTGACGGCCTTGGAGGAGTCGTCGTTGCCGGGGATGACATAGTCAATGCCCACCGGTGAGTGGTTGGAGTCGACCACGCCGATCAGCGGAATGCCCAGCTTTTGCGCTTCGGCAATGGCGATCTTGTGGTAACCGACGTCGATCACGAAGATGGCGTCAGGCAGGGCACCCATGTCCTGGATGCCGCCGATATCTTTTTCCAGCTTTTCCAGTTCGCGGGCGAACATCAGCTGCTCTTTCTTGCTCATCGCGTCCAGGCCGGCTTCCTGCTGGACCTTCATTTCCTTCAGACGCTTGATGGAGGTCTTGACGGTCTTGAAGTTGGTCAGCATGCCGCCGAGCCAGCGCGTGTCGACGAAGGGGACGCCGGCGCGGCGCGCCTCGGTCGCCACGATTT
>DASYEQ010000041.1:0-2102 GCA_036498945.1 Burkholderiales bacterium
GCGATGTTCTTCGGCCGGATTTCCTCCAGCGAGCCGAACAGCGACTGCCAGGGCAGGTTCAACTGGACGATGGCGGCGTTGATCGCCTTTACCCGCGCCTCCGCAATCGACACGGTGGGCGCGGGAGGAGGCCGCTTGGCCTGGATCGCGCCGCGCGCGCGTGCAACATCGGCCACCACCCGGGCCTGCTGGAGATTGAATGCGCTGACCCGCCAGGCCGCGCTGATGCAGGCCGCCGCGCCCAGCGCGAACAGCAAGGCGGCCCACCAGGGGGCCGCGGGCCGGCGGCCGGTGAAGTCGATTTGCGCCGCCTTCATTGCCACAGCCCCGAAAGCGCGAGCCGGTAGGTGCCGGACCACTCGGGGCTGGTGCCGGCCCACAGCCCATTGCCCAGGAGCGCCAGCGGCGCCGGCGCGGCCAGTTCCACCGGATGGCCCACTGCGCCGGCGCACTGGATGGCAACGGGTTCGGGCAGGCCTTCGCGCAAGGCCTCGCGCGCGGCGATCGTCGCGACTGCATCGCGAAAGTCTTGCCTGACCACCTGGCTGCGCGCCCACAGCCATTCGCGCTTGCCGCGGCATGCCAGCGTGACGCTGTCTCCCTCGACAGCGGCAAACCAGAAGCCCTGGCGCGGCAGGCGGCGGCGAAAACCGTTCAATTCGCTGATGGCGAATGGGCGCAGGCTGCGCAGGCGCACCGGCGCGCACGCGCGGCGGATTTCTTCCAGCAGCCGGCGCGGCATCGCGCAAGTGAGGTAAGCGCTACCGCCCGGCTCCAAGTCCGGGCAAAGCACCCAATCCGCGGCGGGCAGCCCGAACTGCTCTTCGAAGCGCGCGGCGATGGCTTCGAGCAGCTCCGTGCGGTGGCGCAAGCCGGCGGGTGCGCGCACCACGAAATAGCGCACCAGCGCATCCGACAGCACGACGTCGACGTGGCGGCCTTTGTATTCCGGCTTCGCCAACTCGGCCGCCAGCGCTTGCAGGCCGGGCTCGCCCGTGTCGAGGTCGAGCGGAACCGCCTGTGCCGCCGCCACCGTGTGCTTGCGGCCGGCCGCGCGCAGCAGCGTCGCGCGCCCCGGCGCCAGGCCGATGCGGACGGCTTCAGGACGCCAGAGTGACACGCGCCACCTCCGCCAGCGTGGTCTGGCCCGCGCGCGCCATGTCGAGGGCGACGTCGCGCAGGAAACGCGTGCCGCCCTTGCGCGCCTCTTCCTTGATGACGACGATCGAGGCTTTTTCGGCGATCATCTCGCGCAGGCGATCGGTCAAAGCCATGATCTCGGCGATCGCCTTGCGGCCCTTGAAGCCGGTGCCGCGGCAGTCGCCGCAGCCGCGGCCGCGGCGAAATACGAAGCCCGCGGCCGCCTGCGCGCCGAGGCCGACGAGGGCGAATTCGGTGGCGTCCGGCGTATAGGCCTCGGCGCAATGCGGGCAGTTGGTGCGCAGCAGGCGCTGCGCCCAGATGCCGTTCAGGGCGGAGGTCAGCGAATAGGGATCGATGTCCATGTAGGCCAGGCGGCTGAAGACGTCGAAGGAGTTGTTGGCGTGCAGGGTGGAGTAGACGGTGTGGCCGGTGAGCGCCGCCTGGATCGCCATCTCGGCGGTTTCGCGGTCGCGGATTTCGCCCACCATGATCTTGTCCGGGTCGTGGCGCAGGATGGAACGCAGGCCGCGCGCGAAGGTCAGGCCCTGCTTTTCGTTGACCGGAATCTGCTCGACGTCATTCAATTCGTATTCGACCGGGTCCTCGATGGTGAGGAAGTTGTCGCGGCCGACGTTGACTTCCGAAATTGCCGCGTACAAGGTGGTGGTCTTGCCGCTGCCGGTGGGGCCGGTGACCAGGATCAGGCCGAACGGGCGGCGCAGCTGCGCCTCGAACTCGGCCATCACGCCGGCGTCGAAGCCGAGGCTGGCGAGGGTGAAGTCCACGCCTTGGCGAGTGAGGATGCGCAAGACCGCCGACTCGCCGTCGACCGTGGGCGTGGTGGAGATGCGCAGGTCGGTCGGGCGGCCGCGCAGCGCCAGGGTGGCGCGGCCGTCCTGCGGGGCGCGGGTGGAGGCGACGTCGAGGTCGGCCAGCACCTTGGCCCGCGCGATCACCCC
>DASYEQ010000042.1:0-3564 GCA_036498945.1 Burkholderiales bacterium
CGGCGGGCGGCGGGGGCGGGGATTTCTTCGGGTCGCTCATGGGCGGTCTCCTGGGGAGCGGCGACGGGCATGCCGCCGCCGGATGCCCAGCTTATTCCTTTTTCTCGCGGAACACGAAGGGGAACATCTGCTGGCGCACGAAGCCGTGCGGCATGTAGTCGCCCAGCACGCCGTATTCATCGGGAAACTTGCGCTCGGACTTCACCGCGGTGCCGAACAGGTAGTCGAGGAAGGCGTAATGGGCGGCGTAGTTGCGGTCCAGCGCCTCGCGGTCGGAACTGTGGTGCCAGTGGTGGAAGTCGGGGGTGACGATGATGTATTTCAGCGGCCCCCACGGCAGGCTGACGTTGGCGTGGTTGAACACCGCCTGGAAACCGACGATGACGATGTACACGTCCATCGCGCCCTGGGAAAAGCCCAGCACGTAGAGCGCGCCCAGCACGCCCACGCGGGTGACGACCAGCTCCAGCATGTGCTGGCGCGAGCCGGCCATCCAGTCCATCACCTTGGTGCTGTGGTGCACGGCGTGGAAGCGCCAGAGGAAGGGCACCTCGTGATAGGCGCGGTGGGTCCAGTACTGCACCATGTCGGCCACCAGGATGATCAGCGCCAGCTCGAGGAAAAACGGCAGGCCCTGGATGGCCTTTTGCAGCGGCGGGTACACCGCCCAGTTGAACAGGCGGTGGATCAGGAAGTTCACCACCAGCAGGATCAGGCCGACGATGAAATGGTTGACCACGAAGTGGGTGAAGTCGGTCTGCCAGTCGAAGCGGAACACCGGCTGGTTCTTGTACAGCGGAAACATCTTCTCGATCAGCACGAACACCACGGTGGAGCCGAGCAGGTCGAGGACGAACCAGTCCAGGCCGATGTAGGCGGTGTGCGCGGCGGAAAGCGGGCCCGACTGCACCGCCGGGCCGCCCAGCGCCTGTGCCGCGATCACCAGCACCAGGGGGACGAAGTTGAGCACGCGCATGCGCCCGAGCATCAGGTTGGTCAGCGAGAGGCCGCCGGCGACCAGCATGCAGGCGAACAGCAGGTGGCGCATCAGGTTCAGGTGCGGCTCGTAGCCGGCGCGCAGCTCGGGCATGGTGAGGTATTGCGGAAAGCGGAAGGCCAGCACCGCCAATACGCACAGCACGCCCAAGGACAGCGCGATCACGCCGGAAATCTTGCCCGTGCCGCTTTGCAATTCGCCGCTGCGGCCGAACATGCCGACCACGTCGCGGACTTCTTCCCGCATCTCTTCTCGCGCTTCTTCCTTCATCATTGCAAAGACCTCTCTGATTGTTGAATTGTTCTCAGGCCATGGGCCGTGGATTTTTCGGGCCTGCCTGCGGCTCTCGCCGGCCGCGGGGCTATTCTAGCCAAGGGAACGCAGCGCGGCCACTCCCGGTATGATGGCGCATTGCGCACCGCGCCGGCCGAGCCGCGGGCGCGCTGTCCCTTGCGTATGATTCCGAACTCCTCATCCCGCCCCCCGGGCGCGGCGGCTGCCACGCCTGCGCCTGTCGAAACCCTGCCGCCCGAAGCCGTGATCCCGGAAACGGCCGTGCCCGAGACCCTGCCGCCGGAAGCGGACTTGCCGCCGCCGGGCGACCCCAGCCCCTACGCGCCCTTCCGCCTGCGCGACTTCCGGCTCTACGTCATCATGGTCATGATGTCCTCCATCGCCCAGCAGGCGCAGGCGGTGGCCATCGGCTGGGACATCTACGACCGCACCCACTCCGCGCTGGCCCTGGGCTGGACCGGCCTGGTGCAGTTCATCCCGGTGCTGGCGTTCTTCCTGCCCGCCGGGCAGATCGCCGACCGCCACGACCGGCGCCTGATCTGCGGCCTCTCGCTGGTGGTGTGGCTGATCGGCGCGGCCGTGCTGGCGGCAAGCGCCAGGCTGCACACCCCGGTGGGCTGGATCTACGTTTCGGTCGCCTTCACCGGCTTGTCCAATGTGCTCAACCGCGCCGCGCGCGACGCCCTGCTGCCGCAGATCGCGCCGCCCGACATCCTGGCGCGCGCCGTCACCTGGAACGCCACCATTTTCCAGATCGCCTCGGTCGCCGGGCCCACGCTCGCCGGCGCCCTGATCGCCCTCGGCGGCTCCGCCTTCACCGTCTACGCGATGGACGTGGTGTGCATATTCGTCGCCACCGTGGTGGCATTTTCCATCGTCGCGCGGCCGCCCACCGGCCCGAAGCGCGCCACCTCCTGGCGCGAAATGTTCGGCGGCCTGGAGCACGTGTGGAAGACCAAGGTGGTGTTCGCGCCGATGACCATCGACCTGTTCGCCGTGCTGCTGGGCGGAGCCACCGCGCTGTTGCCGCTGTACGCCAAGGACATCCTGCACGTCGGCGCCGGCGGCCTGGGCTGGCTCTCGGCCGGGCCGGCGCTGGGCGCGGTGCTGATGGCCGTCTCCATCGGCCATGCGAAAAAGGAATACCACGCCGGGCGCAGCTTCCTCTGGGCAGTCGGCATCTTCGGCCTCGCCACCGTGGTGTTCGGCCTCTCCACCAACTACTGGATCTCGCTGCTGGCACTGGTCGTCATCGGCGCCTCCGACAACTACGGCGCGGTGATCCGCCAGACCTCGGTGCAATTGCACACGCCGGATGAATTGCGCGGGCGCGTCTCGGCCGTCAACCGCGTCTTCATCAGCTCTTCCAACGAGCTGGGCGCGGTCGAATCGGGTATCGCCGCCAGCTTCATCGGCGCGGTGCCGGCAGTGGTGGCCGGCGGCGCCATCACCCTATTGATCGCCGCTTTCGGCCTGAAGATCTTTCCCGCCCTCAACCGGCTCGAAAGCATCCGCCGCTACGACAAGATCTAGGCGGCTCAGGAAAACGCCGTCCACAGCATGGTGATGCCCGAGATCAGCAGCAGCGCATCCATCAGGTGGCGGAACTTCGCCGCATCCAGCTTCAGCAGGAAGCCCTTGGCGATATACGCGCCCGCCATCAGCGAAGCGCCGACGATCAGCCCCTGCCCGATGGTGGAAAGCGGCAGGTAGCCGAAGTTGCGGAACACCACCGCCTTGGTGATGAACAGCGAGAGCGAGCTCATCGCCTCGGTGCCGATGAAGGCGCCCTTCACCAGCCCATAGGCGAGGAAGAACGGCACGTTGATCGGCCCGGTGGAAACCACGATGCCGGTCAGAAAGCCGATCACCGCCGCGGCCACCGACAAGTGCCACAGCTTCATCTTCAGCTCATGCTTCGCGAGGTAATGGCGCAGCGGGATCATCGCGATGAAAAACACCGCCAGCGAACCTTCCACCAGGTGCGGCGGCAGCACCAGCAGCGTGCGCGCCCCCAGCGCCGAAGCCGGCGCGCCCGTGACCGCATAAGCGCCCACCACCCGCCAGTCGATCTCGCGCCACCACACCATCACCCGCGAAACGTTGCCGATGATCGCCGCCACCGCCATGATCGGCACCGCCTCGCGCGGCCCGAAGGAAATGATCAGCGCCGGCATCAGCATGATGCTGCTGCCGAAGCCGACGATGCCGGAAAGCACCCCGGCCGCAAGGCCGAGGGTGAGGACGATGATGTAGGCGGTCAAGGGAGAGGG
>DASYEQ010000043.1:0-6108 GCA_036498945.1 Burkholderiales bacterium
CGGCGACCAGCCCGTCACTCATCTCCGCCGGCGTCTCTTCGTCGCCGGGCGGAACGTCTTCATCGATCACTTGCGTATTTTCCAACTCGTTCTCTTCTTGGTTTGATGCGAACAAATCCGGTTGCGACTGCCGCGCGGCCGCCCGTTTTTTCACTGCCGTTTTCGCCGCTGCCTTGGTCTTCGCCCGCGGCGCAGTCACGGCAGCGCCTCCGCTGCCGCATCGGCCGCCGCCCCGCCCATCGCGGTTTCAGGCGCCGGCGCCGCCGGTGCGGGCGCCGCGGTGGGCACGTTGGGTTCCGGTGCGGCAGGCATCGCCGGCGCGGAGGGCGACACCGCCGCCTCGGGAGGCGGCACCGGCGCGGGCTGCGCCGCCGCCGGCGCCCTCAATTCCGGCGCCTTCACCAGATTCGGCTCGGTCATCGCGCGCACGCGCGGGTCGCGCTCCAGCTGCGCCGCGCACAACTGCTCGGTGATCGCCTGCGCATCGGTGCGCGGCCGCAAGGTCACGCGGATGCGCCCGCCGGCAATCCGGCGCACGGTATTGACTCCGCGCCCGCCGAAATAATCATAGAACTGCATCACCAGGCTGACGTACTGCTGCGTCTCCGGGTACGGCGGCACGGCGTTGCTGTACTGCTTCACCGCACCCTCGCCCGCGTTGTACGCCGCCAGCGCCAGCGGCAGGTTGCCGTTGAACATGGCCAGCAGGTCCTTGAGGTAATGCGTGCCGCCGCCGATGTTGCTCTGCGGGTCGGCGATCTTTTTCACCCCATAGCGCTCGGCGGTGCCGGGAATCAGCTGCATCAGCCCGATCGCGCCCTTGGACGACACCGCGCCCGGGTCGTACGCCGATTCCACCGCGATCACCGCCTTCACCAGCGCCGGGTCGAGCTGCTCGCGCCTGGCCTCGGCGACGATCATCGCCTCGTACTTTTTCACGTTCGGCGACTTCTGCACCCGCTTGTAGAGGATGTGGTCCTCCAGCCGGCCGGTGCCGGGCGCCAGGTATTTCAGTTCGGTCGACAGCTGCCGCGCCGGCGGCTCCTCGCACTTGAGGAAGACGCCGTAACGGTCGTCCATCATCTCGTGGGCGAAATGCACCTGCCCGCCGTCATCGACGAAGGCGTACAGGTCGGCCCGGGCCGGCGCCGGCAACAAGGCGCCCGCCCCCAGGCAAATAAGCAGCGCGGGGAATAACTGGTTCACGGGCTCTATTTTACAGGGCGGGCCGGACCGCACCGAAGGCACTTTGTCACATCATTTAACCTTCTGTTTTTGATGGATTTTTCGCTTATTGGGCGAAAATCCTCGTGATCCGCGCCGGGCCCGCACGGCGGGTCCATAATGGGCGCGGCACGACATTGCGACAGGAACGGGACGCCAGGTGAGCACCACGAAGTCGAACGACAGGCCCAACGACAGCGCCGGCAAAAAAACCGAAGAAGCGCGCGGCCCGCGCCCGGCGATGCCCGCCTCGGGCATTTTCGCCTTCCTCCTGCTCGCCGCGCTGTTCTCGGCCGCCTACATCTGGCTCTCCCTGCAATCGGCGCAGGAGCGTACCCGCGACATGATGCAGACCGTCACCGAGATCAGCGCCACCTCGGTGGACAGCCGCCTGGGTGAGCTGGCGCACCAGCTCGACCTGCTCGGCGCCGACCTCATCGCCGCCGGCGCCGACCGCGACTGGAGCCGCGCCGCGCCCCTGCTTGCGCGCATGCGCGCCGCCAACCCCGGCGTCAACCCCGTCAACATCACCCGGCCGGACGGGCAGATTCTCGCCACCAGCGAAAAAAGCGCCGCGCCGCTGCCTTCCATCGGCAAGCTGGCCAACTTCCAGGAGGCAATGCGCGAATTGCAGGCCGGGGCGGACGTGCACCTCTCGCGCCCCTTCCAGGGCGTGGTCACCCATGTGTGGCTGATCGCCATCCGCCACGCGGTGCGCGATTCCAGCGGGCGCATCCTCTTCACCGTCGGCGCCGGCCTGCCGCTCACCCACACGCAGATCTACTGGAACCAGGCGCGCCTGCCCGACGGAGCGGGCCTGGGCATCAGCCGCGACGACGGCTACCTGCTGAGCCGCTACCCGCTGCCGGTAAGCCGCTCGGAAGAGCAGATCTACGGCACGCCGCCGCGCGGGGCGCTGGCCCGCCATCTCGAAACCCACCGCGACTCGCCCGCCGGCTGGGTGCGCGGCGCCAACTATTTCTCCGGCGACGACAGCTTCTACGCCTACGTGCGCCTGCGCCACTTCCCGCTCACCCTGTTCATGGTCAACCCCGCCGCCAACGTGTGGAAGATCTGGTGGAACGAATCGATCTACTTCTTCGCCCTGCTGCTGATCTCCTACCTGCTGGCCGCGGTGGTGCTGCTGCACCAGCGGCGCCACGCCGCCGCCTGGGAGCGCGCGCGCAACCGCCACGTCGAGGAACTCGAAGGCATCAACAAGGAACTCGAAGCCTTCACCTATACCGTCGCCCACGACCTGCGCGCCCCCCTGCGGGCGATCAACGGCTTCGCCGGGCTGATCGCCACCGAGCCCGACAACCACCTCACCGAGGAAGCGCGCTCCTTCCTCCAGCGCCAGCGCCAGGCCTCCGAACGCATGGGCCAGATGATCGACAAGATGCTCGAATTCGCGCGCCAGTCGCGCCAGTCGATCAAGCCCGTGCCCATCGACATGGAAGAGATGGCGCGCAAGGTGGCGGCCGAGCTCAAGCCCGCCTACCCCGCCGCCAGCGTCACCATCGGCCCGCTGCCGCAAGCCGCCGCCGACCCCGAACTGATCCGCGTAGTGTGGGAAAACCTGATCGGCAACGCCTTCAAGTACTCGCGCGAAGCCGCCGCCCCGGAAATCGAAATCGGCCACGCCGAGGGCCGCTACTTCGTGCGCGACAACGGCGTCGGCTTCGACATGCGCCACGCCGCCCGCCTGTTCGAAGTGTTCACCCGCCTGGAGCCCGGGCGCTTTCCCGAAGGCTTCGGCATTGGATTGGCCACGGTGGCGAAAGTCGTCACCCGCCACCGCGGCACGGTGGATGCACAGGCCGAGGCAGGCAAAGGCGCGCGGTTCTCGTTTTCGCTGGGCGACGCCGCGCCCTGAACGACACAGGCGCCACACCTTGCGGCACAGGCGCCGCACCTTGAGCGGCGCAGGCGCCGCGTGCGCTACAGGCCGGAGACGCGCCGGTCCACCGCCGGCGCCGCGCCCTGCAGCACGCGCCCGCCCAGATACTCCGCCCGCTGCACCACGAAGTAATTGCGGATCTCGTCCGACTGCCGGCCGTAGAAACGCACCGCGCGCCCGGGGTAGATCGAAAACGCGTCGACACAGCCCGCCGTATCCACGCAATGAAACGCGTGGCCGCCGGCCACCAGTTCGAAATACCACCAGCCATGCCGGATTTCACGCTTGGCCACGATGCCTTCGATGCAAGCCTGGGGAACGCCGCTCATGATTTATTCCTTCTTGGGGACGGCTCGATCATCGGTTGCGGCGCCGAAGCGCAACATCGGCCGTTTTCCGCTCCGCGCGTAGGAATAGGCTGACGCGCGCAAGCCGGCGGCAAGCGCCGGCGCGCTATCATCCCACCAAGGGCGCCCCCACCAGCACCGCCAACATAAGGCCCGTCGCCGCCGCGCCGCAACGACCAACCAGCCACCGTCATGCTCAAACCCGCCACCGCCGAACGCCTGACGTTCTTCTCCGACGGCGTCTTCGCCGTCATCATCACCATCCTGGCCCTCGACCTGCGCCCACCGCACGGCCATGCCTGGAGCGACTTCCTTCACCTCTGGCCCACCGCCGTCAGCTACGCCGCCAGCTACCTCTTCGTCGCCATCGTCTGGGTCAATCACCACCACCTGATGCGCTTCACCGAAGACGCCTCCACCCGGCTCATCTGGAGCAACTTCGCCCACCTCTTCAGCGTCTCGCTGGTGCCCTTCTCCACCTCCTGGATGGCCGAATCGCGCATGGAAAGCGTGCCGGTCTCGGTCTACGCCGCCGTCTTCGTGCTGGTCAACCTCACCTACATCGCACTGTGCTTCGAAGCCATCTTCAAGCACGCCACCGAAAAAATCTCGCCCCGCGCACGCCGCATGATGCGCATCCGCTCCCTCATCAGCCTCGGCGTTTTTGCCGCCGCCGCCATCATCGCCAACTGGGTTCCCCTACTCGGCTTCGGCCTGATCTTCGCCTGCCTCATCGTCTACACGCGGCCGGATGCGTTCGACGCGGCAGCGTGAGAGCACCTGGCATTCCCGCGAAAGCGGGAATCCAGACCCTCGTCCAGTCCCTCTTCAAGCCCTCCCCGGCCCTTCACCCGGTCCAGCGCCCCGCCACACCCCCGGTTTGTGAAAGACTGTCAAACCTCTCCCCAAGCGCGAATAACCCCGCCCCCGCCCCGGTAGTGCTTGGTGAGACCGGACAATTCCACTGTGGCCAATCGTGCGCCCAGGCCAACCCCCGGTCCTGACTGGATGGACCATGCCCCAAGCCCGCCCCCTGCCCGCCGCGTGGCCGGCCGCCGATAGCGCGCGCCGCCCGCACACCGCTCTGCTCGACGCCGCCCCCGCGCGCTACACCCGCCCCGCCGTGCTGCTGCACTGGCTGGTCGCCGCCCTCGTGCTCACCGCGCTCGGCATCGGCCTCTACATGGAGCACTTCCCCGGCTTCAAGCACACCTCGGTGCAATGGAACAATGCCCTCTTCTGGCACGGCTCCGTCGGCGCCCTCATGCTGCTGCTGATGATCGCCCGCCTCGCCTGGCGCGCCACCCACCGCCCGCCCGCGCTACCCACCCACATGGCCCGCTGGAAAGTGCGCGCCTCGCACGTGGTCCACGGCCTGCTCTACGCCCTGCTCTTCGCCGCCCCCGTCGTCGGCATGATGCACCGCATGGCCGGCAACCACCCCATCGCCTTCTTCGGCCTGTTCGAGTGGCCCGTGCTCATCACCCCCGACGACGCCCTGCGCATCTTCGCCGACAAGCTGCACGTCTTCCTCGTCACCGTCATCGGCCTGCTCATCGCCGGCCACTTCGCCGCCGTG
The DNA here is from genome assembly GCA_036498945.1 of Burkholderiales bacterium. Lineage (GTDB taxonomy): Bacteria > Pseudomonadota > Gammaproteobacteria > Burkholderiales > JAEUOS01 > JAQGMJ01. The sequence goes on from DASYEQ010000043.1 coordinate 5,051, forward strand.
CTGGTGCACCGCTTCATCGACCGCGACGGCGTGGCGCAACGCATGAACTGGCGCTAAGCCTGCCTGCAGGAGGCGCCTCGGCCCCTCCTGCTTGTCATCCTAAGGGACTTCCGTTTTATTGCAGCAAGCTGCCAAGCCTGCCCAGGTTGAAGCCCCCCTCTTCCACCTGGCCGCCGGGGGTGAGGTGATTGACCACCTGCGGCAGCATCTCGCTCAAGTGCGCGCTCAACGTATCCGGCGACATGCCAAGCTTCGCCGCGATGGCCGCCAGCTTGTCGCTGCCGAGCGCGTTTTGCAGCGCGTCAGCCGAGACAGGCTGGTTTTGCCCGCTGCCGACCCACGAAGCCACCGCATCACCCAGGCCGCCTTGCTGCAATTGCTCCAGCAGGCCGCCCAGGCCGCCTTCGTGATGCTGCATCGCGCCCAGCACGCTTTGCAGCATCGCCGCGCGCGGATCGCTCGAATTGGCCAGCGCATTGCCGGCAAAAGCGACAACGCTGTCGAATAGGCTCATGAATTTTCTCCCCGTACCAAAATGTCGAAACGGAGAATGTAAGACAAAAAGGTGACAGCGTGAAAACAGCACTTTTGAAGATGCCCGGCTTGGATATTTTTCCCAAAGCGGAATAGCGGAAATATCCAGCCGCCCCTCTTCAATTGAATCTAAGAAATCTTCCTACAAAAATGTCGGCGATTTGCCGATTACCCCCTTCCGGCCTCACCGCTACAGTGTATTCCGGTTGAAAACGGAGGTGGACAAGTGATGCAAGCGATCCTGATTGGCGGCCCCCTGCACGGCGCCCGGCTTCCGCTGGAGACCGATGACGCACTGATGATCACGCCGGAGGAAGAATGGGACGGCGACGAATTTCTCTACGTGCGGCGCGATGACGACGAAGCGCCCAGCCCCGACACCGCGCTTTTCGTCCACGGACACCTCACCCACGACGAATTGATGAAGGCCGTCGAGCAGTCGGAATTCGGCGACGCGACAACCCTGCGCGCCCTGGATGCCGTCGGCCGCTTGCGGGTCATCACCCTGCATCGCAATTGAACGG
>DASYEQ010000044.1:0-40148 GCA_036498945.1 Burkholderiales bacterium
CGTCATCCAGGACGATCGGCCGGGACCCGCCCCAGCTCAGCTCGAGCAGGCTTCCCCACTGGCCCGGGTCGGGGCCGGAGACGGTACCGGTGGCATACAGGTCGCCGGTGCGCAGGCTGGCCCCGTTGACGGTCAGGTGGGCCAACTGCTGGGCCGGGGTCCAGTAGAGCGCGCGCAGCGGCGGCCGGCTGATCGGCATGCCGTTGAGGCGGATCGCAAGGGTGAGGTCGTAGCAGTACCGGTCGGCCTCGACCAGGTACGGCTGGACCGGCGGATCCTGGGCCGGAGCCTCGACCCGGGCCGCTTCGAGCGCCGCCAGCGGAACCACCCAGGCCGAGATGGACGTGGCGAAGGACTTGCCCAGGAACGGGCCGAGCGGCTGGTACTCCCAGGCCTGCAGATCGCGCGCCGACCAGTCGTTGAGCAGGCACAGGCCGAACACATGGGCTTCGGCGGCGCCGACCGGAATGCGGCTGCCCAGTGCATTGCCCTGGCCGATCCAGATGCCGACTTCGAGTTCGTAATCCATGCGCCTGGACGGGCCGAACAACGGCGCCGGCGCATCCGCCGGCTTCATCTGCCCGAGCGGCCGCGGGAACTGATGCAGCGCGCTGCTTGAGCCGATACGGATGCTGGAAGCGCGGCCGTGATAGGCGATCGGCACGTGCTTGTAGTTCGGCAGCAGCGGATTGTCGGGGCGGAACATGCTGCCGGTGTTGGTGGCGTGGAATACCGAAGCAAAAAAATCGGTGTAGTCGCCGATGATCGCCGGCATGCCCATCTCGGCGTCCTTCATCGGCAGAAGGCAGGCGCGCGCCCGGCCTTCCAGCGCGCTGTCTTCGCGCAGCAGTCGCGACAGCGCCAGGCGCAAGGCGGAAGCCAGCGCCGGATCGGCATCCATGAAGGCGTTCAGCGTGCGGCCGGAGGCCAGTTGCGCGGCTTCGGCGGCATCCCCGGAAAACAGGCCCGCCTTGCTGGCGGCGGCGAGGTCCAGGATCTGGTCGCCGATAGCCACGCCGCCATGGAAATCGTCGTTCTTGCCGGCGCGGCGGAATACGCCATAGGGCAGGTTCTGGATCGGAAAGTCGGATTTGCCGTCGTTGGCGGCATCCACCCAGCTTTTTAATCTGATGTCGTGGGTTTCGTTGATCTGGGACGTACTCATGTATTTCAATTCCGTGACGGAAATAAAAACGGCCCGCGCAAGACCGAGGGCCGCCATTTTACTCTGCCAGGGTTGATTCGCCGGGCAACCCGGCGTCCTGGGATGTATCCCCGATTGCGCCGGCGTGCCGCCGCAAGACGCTGCGCAAAAACGCTATTCGGCGTCCGGCTGGTTCGGCGGGGCCGCTTTCTTGAAGGCGTCGAGCTGGTTGCATTCCTCGAAGATGCGCATCACGTTGGGCACCTGGCTGAAATCGCAATCGAAGCGCTTGCCGTTGGCCACCTGCGGCACCAGGCAGGTATCGGCCATCGTGGGCGAGTCGCCGTGGCAGAACCTGCCGGTCTTGCCGTCGGCCAGCATGGCTTCGAGCTTGGCCAGGCCGTCCTCCACCCAGTGGCGATACCAGGCGTCGCGCTCCTCGTTGGTGTGCTTCATCGTCCCGGTCAGGTACTTGAGCACGCGCAGGTTGTTGATCGGGTGGATTTCGCAGGCGATCAGCATGGAAAGCGAACGCACCCGCGCCTTTTCCCAGGGGTCACGGGGCAAAAGCGGCACCGCCGGATGGATTTCGTCCAGGTATTCGATGATGGCGAGCGACTGCGTCAGCAACTGGCCGTTTTCGATGACGCAGGGCACCAGCCCCACCGGGTTGACTGCCTTGTAGGCCGGCTCATTATGCTTGCCCTTCGCCAGGTGAATGAACTCGGGCTCGTAGCTGATGCCCTTGAGATTCGCGGCGATACGCACGCGGTAGGCGGCGGAGGAGCGGAAATAGGTATAGAGCTTCATGATCGTCTCGCTGTCGTTTTAGTTGCCTTCAAGCTTCGCGCGCAGGTCCGCGGGAATCGGGATTACCTGCAGGCGCTTGGGATCGTCCGGATGCGGCCGGGTCATGATGCGCATCTCGTGGCCGGTGAGCAGCAGTTCGCCCTCGCGCGTCACGGTGTATTCGAAGCGCACCGTCTTGTCCTTGACGTCGGCGGCGTGGACTTGCACCTCGATGCGGTCCGAATACAGGCCGGGGCGCTTGAACTCGGCATGCGCTTCCACGATCGGCATGCCGGACATGCCGGCATCGAGCAGCTTGTTCTTGTTGAAGCCGATCTCGTCGAACAGCTGGTGGCAGGCGGCGTCGAACCAGCGGAAGTAATTCGGGTAGAACACGATGCGCGCGGGGTCGGTGTCGCCCCATTCGATACGCACCTTGTGTACGGTCTTGTAGCCCATCGCATCTCCAGTCCTGCGCCGCACTGCGCGGACGCGCGCGCAGTGTAACGCCTTCGCACGCAATCAGAAAATATGGAAGCGGCCGCCATAGACGCCGAGCGGCCAGTGGCCGGCGGCAAACAACTGGTATTTACACGCGAAAAAATGTTCCGGCTCGCCCGCCATCCATGCCAGCGCGCGCTGGTGCGCCGCCTGCATCGCCGCGCCCGCCGCCACGCGGATGATGTAGGGATCACCGCAACCCTGGCGCGCCGCCGCCACCGCCGCCGCGCCATGCACGGCTTCGGCGATCTCGTCGGTGGCGTGCGTCAATTGGCGCAGCACGGCGTCGGCATCGCCGATGCGTGCGGTCAGGCGCCTGCGCTCGGCTTCCTCGCGATCCCACCAGGTCATGTCGCCGCCGGGCGCGCGCGTCAATTCGCGGGCACGAGACCAGTCCTGCGCCGGTTCGACACCGGTCTGCGGCGGCAATTGCAGGCCGGCGACATAGGCCGCAAGATCCTCCTCCTCGACGCGCGTCAGCGCGATGCCGAGCACGGCGAACCATGCCGGCGGCGCCTCGTCTGCCGGCAGCACGCCGCGCCGCAGCGGAACCACGTTCACCACGCGCCCCTCACGCCGCCTGGCGCACTTCCGGCAGGGTCAGGCCCAGGCCGCCGACCAGCGTGCTGACGCGCTCGATGTAGTCGGCGCGCATTTCCTCGTTGCTGCGCTGCTTCAGGCCGTACTTGCGGTAGACCTCGTTGTTCTTCGAGTTGGCCGCGCCAAAGAAGGAAGGCAGGTAGGGAAAGTACTGGTTCAGCGCTTCCTGCACACGCATCTTGCCTTCGGCCGTCTGCAACAGCTCGGTGCAGAAGTCCTTGCCGAATTGCGCGTGAAACTTCTCTTCCGGCATCGTCAGGCGCGCGATGTTGCGCAGGGGATGGAAGGTGCAATGCAGCAGGTCTTCCACCTGCAGGATCTCGGCGTAGTCGGCCACCAGCTTGATGGCGCAGAACTCTTCCCAGCTCTTGAGCGGGTATTCGAAAATCGACAGCGGCTTCTTGCTCGCGCCCGGCACGGTCTGGTCTTCCGGGACGCCGATCTCATCGGCCAGCTTCTTGAAGCGCACGTGATGGTGATATTCCTCCATCGCCACGCGGCAGGTCAGCCACTTGGCGTAAGGCGTGGGCGCAAAGGCAATCGCCGGCTCGTCGAACACGCGCGCGCCGTACAGCTCATTCACCGAGTGGCTGCGCACGATCTTCTTCACCGCGGTCTGGTACTCCTCGGGCTGTTGCCTGAATTCCTCCACGGTCTTGACTTCGGGGTAGCTCATGTCTGTCTCCGGTAAACGTTAGGCAGGCTGTTGAAAACAGCCTCGAACTTGAGGGGGTTATAAAGCCCTCCCCTTTTTAACAGCCTGTCAGACCAGTGGATCGGTATTGAACGATTCCAGGTCGGTTTTCAGATCGGTGAATCGGGAGGCGAATTCGCTTTGCACCTGCGCCGCCAAGTCACCCCAGCCGCCCGCCGGCTCGACCAGCGTGGCCACCGGGCGCGGCTGTGAAAAGAGCATCACTTCACGCCCGCGCACGCCGAACAACTGCCCGCTCACGCCCTTGGCCGCGGGCGTCGCGAGATAGGCGGCAAAGCACGCCACGTGTTTTGCCGGCACCTTGAGCGCACGCTCCTTGTAGGCGGCCTGCGCGTCGTTGGCGGGAATGATGCTGTCGGTCACGCGTGTCGCGGCAAAAGGGGCGATCGCGTTGGCCGTGACACCGCTGCGCGCCATGTCCATCGCGGTGATGCGCGTGAGCGCCATCAGCCCGCCCTTGGACGAGGCATAGGCGCTCTGACCGAAATTGCCGTAGATGCCTGCAGACGAGACGATGTTGATCACCGCGCCCGCCAGGCCGTCGAATACGCGCCCGGCCTTTTGCTGCTCGCGCATCGCCGCGCAGGCGGCGGCGGTGAGCGCGTAGGCGCCGATCAGATTGTTGCGCAGCACCTGTGCGTACACTTGGGCATTGCCCTTGAAAATGAAGCCGTCCTTGAGAATCGCGGCGTTGTTGACCACGATGTCGACACCGCCGAACTTCTCCTGTGCCAGCTTCACCGCCGCCGCACCGGCCTCCTCGGCGCCGACATCGGCGCTGAACGCCGCGGCGTTTGCGCCAAGCTTTTGCGCCGCCGCCCGTGCCACGCCCGCATCCGGCGCATCGCCGTTGATCGCCACGCCGCTGTCGGCCACCACCACCGATGCGCCGCGCGCGATCAACTCTTCGCAGATTGCCATGCCGATACCGCGCGCCCCGCCGCTGACGATCGCCACCCGGCCCTTCAGATCCTGTGCACTCATTTGCCTCTTCCCATATTTCCCCGCAATCAGGCAGCCCTGGCCTGCCGGTCCGCCTCCGTATAGAACGCGTCGGCATGGATGTCACGCGACGCCAGGCCGAGACCGGCCAGCAGTTGTGTCGCCGCTTCCACCATCACCGGCGGCCCGGCGAGATAAGCCTTCATGCCTTCAATGTCCATGCCCGCGATGTCGCGCGCCACCACGCCGGTCACCAGGCCATGCGCATAACCCGGCGCTTCCTCGTTTGACAACACGATGGTATAGCGGAAGCTGGGATGCTGCCGCGCCCACTGTGCGAACAGTTCTTCGTGATACACGTCGCGCCGGGCGCGCACGCCGAAGTAGAGATGGATGGCCTGCGCGCTGCCGGCGGCCAGCGCGCGCCCGATGATGGATTCGATCGGCGCCAGCCCGGAGCCGCCGGCGATCGCCAGCAGCGTGCCTTGATGATTCTCGCGCAAATAGGAGGAGCCATAAGGTCCGTTCACCCGCACCGCGTGCCCGGGCGCAAGCCGGTCGTGCACGAAGCTGCTGGCCGCGCCGCCCGCGACTGCGCGGATGTGGAGCTCGATGCGCTTCGCATCCTCGGTGCCCTGGTTCGCCGGCACGTTGGCCATCGAGTAATCGCGGCTCACCAGCGGCAGGAATTCGATCTTCGCGTATTGCCCCGCCGAGAAGGTGTACGGGCCGCCGGTCTCGATCTCCAGCACCACGCGCTTGATGTCATGCGTCAGCGCCTCGACCTTTGCGACCTTGCAGCGCATGAAACGCTCCGGGTGGACGATCAGCTCTTCCTCATCCAGCTTGCGCACGGTGACGTCGCCCCAGGCCTGGGTGCGGCAGGCGAGAATCAGGCTTTTCGCCCGCTCCTCAGGTGTCAGCGCATACTCGGAATAGTCGAGCTCCATGATCTCGCCCTCGACCAGTTCGCACTTGCAGGTGCCGCAATTGCCCTGCCGGCAGGAGTAGGCCATCGGCACGCCGGCCGCGAGCAGGGCGTCGAGGATCAGGTCGCCTTCCTCGGCAGGTACAACGGCATCGGAATCGGCAAGGCGGATGGCGATCGGCATGGCAGGAAAAAGAGCGCAACGCAACCATAGGACGAATACACGCCGGCGCGGCACCCATCCGAATGCAAACTATACCGCCCATATTGTTTGATGTCAAACAATATGGGCAGGTCCTTATAATCCGGCACACCGCCCCGGATTCCCCGCCCTCATGCCCGCCAAGCCCGTTGCCCCACTCCGCCTGTCCGCGGAAGCCCCCGCGGACGGCCGCGAGCCCCTGGACCTCACCGGCCTCACGCACCTGGTCGGCTATCACCTGCGCCTGGCGCAGATCAGCGTATTCCGCGACTTCGCCGAAACCACGCGCGGTTTCGACATCTCGCCCGGCTGGGCCGGGCTGCTCACCCTGATCAAGCACAATCCCGGGCTCACGCAAAGCCGCCTGGCGCAGGCCATCGGCATCGACCGCTCCACCCTGGTCAATAGCCTTGACCGCCTGGAAGCGCGCCAGCTGGTGCGCCGTCAGGCCTCGCCCTCTGACAAGCGCGCCAACATATTGCAGTTGACGCCAGCGGGCGAAGAACTGCTCGCCGGCATCACCCCGTGCATTGCCGCGCACGAAGCGCGCATCAAGCAGTGCCTGGGCGAAGAGGACGCGCCGCAATTCCTGCGTATGCTGGCGCGCCTGGCCGAACTGGGGTCGGCTACCGTACCTCGCGCGGACACTCCGTAAGACCGCACCACTCGATGCGCCAGCGCGCCGCCACCGACTGGCCGGCGAGCTTGGCCGGCATGTAAGGCACCTGGTAGAACGCCAGCAGCACCGCGCCGATCACTTCGCGCGGCGCTCCGCCGCTGATGTTCTCTACCCTCACCACCTTGCCTTGCGCGTCGATCAGCAAGTCGAAATGGAAACGCCAGTTACCCGCGCGTGATTTATCCAGTTTCGGCAGCAGGAGATTCGGCTCCCGCAAGGGCCGCGGCAATTCATCCACGCCGCCGGCGTCGACAAAAGAGCTATCGTCAGGAGGCGTCGGTGCCGCCAGCGCGGGCGCCGGCTCGGCTTGCGTAGGTGCCGGCTCCGTCGGCGCGGCGGGTTCGGGAGCCGGTGCCGGCGTCGCAGGTTCGGCAGTGCTCGCCGGCGTGTCCGCTTCAGGCCTGGCCGCGGCTGATGCGGAAGGCGCTGACGCCGTCGGCTCTTCCGGTGGCGGCACGACCGGGGCAGGCGGTGGCGACAGTGCGGGCACCGCGGATACCTCAGGCGGCACAGATGGCTCAGGAGGTGCGGATGGTGCAGGCGGCGCTGATGGTGCAGGCGGTGCGGGCATCGCAGGCGCCTTGGGTGCGGTCAGTTGCACCGGTTCCGGTGCCGGCGTCACGGCGCGCGGCAAAGGCGCCAGGCTGACCCGTAACTCGGCCGGTTTGCGCCACGGCGCGGCTGCCTGGTTGCTGGCGGCGAACATCGACCAGCCGAAATTCAGTACCGCTACGTGCAGCATCGCCGAAAAGGCCAGCGGCCCCGCCAATTGCGAAAAGCGCATGGGCATGTCAGTCGCTCACTCCAGCATGCCCTGTATCAAGTCCAGAAACGCAAACGCGCGAACCAGCATGCCGATTCGCGCGTCCACCTGCAAAACCGGCTGATCAGCGCTGCCAGCACTCCGCCGGCGTGGTCGGCGATTGCAGGCCGGCGCTGGTGAGGCTCAGGGTACCGCACGGGGTATCGGTAAAGCCATTGGCCGGTACGGCCGAGATGGTGAAGTTGGCCGCGGTAGTGGGCGTGCCCGCGCCAACGGTCACCGTGAGATCGTAGTAGCGGTTGGCATAGGTATCACCGACATAGTTCACCCAGCCCGCCGGCGGGGTACCGCCGGCGGCCACCGCCAGATAGCCGTTGTTCTGGCTGAAATAGCGCTCCTGCATCTGCGCCGTATTCTGCACCGCCGTGCGCGCGGCAGCCCGCTTGCCGCGCTTGACGTAGGCGCTGTAGGAAGGGATGGCGATACCGGCCAAGACCGATATCACCACCACCACGATCATCAGTTCAATCAGGGTAAAGCCCCTGTGCACACGCTTCACCATGTTCTGCTCCCTTGCAAGATGGGTCATTGGGTAAACAATTGGCGCCAATATAGACGATTGGTCTGGCCCGGCAGGAACAAGCCCACGGAGGCACTCCCGGAACCGAGCGCGGCAGCCGTGCTGGATGACTCCGGCACACCGACGCAACCCCAGCCCGGGATGAAGGTAGCGTCGGTGCTGCAGCCCCTCTTCGAGAGCGGGGTGGTGGCCGTATCGACAGGCGCGGAGGTACCGCTGCTAAATTTCGTGCCGGAAGAACTACCCGCGCCGCCGTTGATCCCGCGCTCCGGCAACTGATAGATTGCCGGTGTATTCACCGTAGCGCCGGCGGGCAGGCTGATGCCCGAGATCACGTAGTTGACGCCTCCTACCGGGAACATCTGCGCGGCGTTCGCGATCCCGCTGCCGGTGATGTCGAACACCGTGGCGCCCGGACGCCCGCCGGTATTCGAATCCAGAATGTACGGATACCCGGTCAGGCCGCCCGAGCAGGCCGCGCCGCTGGGCACCAGCGAAGTGAACTCGATGACGCTGCCCAGGGCGATCGGCCGATCCTCCACTTCGCGTTCGGCCGAGTTGGGGAAATCGAAATACCAGCCCAGTTGCACCGGCGGATTGGTGACCGCCGCCGGGCAGCTCGTCGCATCCGTGTTGAGGGTGGTGGTCAGGTTCAGCCCGGGGAAATTCACACGGCAGTCGGATTGCACCGTCACACAGGTCGCCCCGGTCGGAATGCCTGCGCAGTTATTGGTCGCATTCTGGGTGATCCCGCTGGTATTTTGCAGGGCGGCCGAGCCGGTGAAATAGCCGGCGAGAATCACCTGCTGCTTCTGCAGCGAATTGAGCGTACCGCTGCTGCGGAATCCTGGCGCCGTGACCGGGCTGGTGATGGCCGTCACCGGGGGCTTGGTGGAGTTGTCGTTGACGTCCAGCACGCCGTAATAGGACTGCTGGCTGGTAGTGTTGGGGTCGGCGGTCGACAGGTACTGCCCGGTGCCGAAGTTGAGCAGGAAGCCCCCCGCCGGGCTGAACGAGATCGCCAGGCCCGCGGTGATCGGCTGTACGTTGCCGGTGGCATCGCGCGCGCTGAACAGGGGCGCGCCGCCGAAGGCAGTCGCCCAGGTCCCCGGCGTGGCGTCCTTGACGTTGAACTTCCACACGTTGCCATAGACATCGCCGGCATAGATATAGTCGATGGCGCCGTCAAGGTCGGCATCGATGGCCACCGGCGAGCCCAGGCCGTTGGGAACCGCTGTGCTGCCAGGGGTGGTGCTGGCAGTGCCGGTGCCGGCCAACAGCTTGATGTAGTCGGTACCGACCGTCCAGTTGCTGCCGGCGGTGGGCGGCCCGCTGAGGAAGACGATGTACAGGTAGCCACGCCCGGTCGTGCTGGCGGCGCCATCGCTGGCGGTGTTGTTGTAGCCGTTGCCGAAGATCGCCGCCCACTTGCCGTTATTCATCTTGGCGATCAGCGGCTTGCCGAGGAAATACCCCATGTCGGCATCGTTGCGGTCGGTAAATTCCCACATCACGGTGCTGCTGGGCGTGCCCGCGCCGGGCTGGCTAAAGCTCGGATTGGTCACGTCGAGGGCGAAAATACCCTGCCCTCCCGCGCCCAGGCCGGAAACCAGGACCGACTTCCAGGAACTGCTGCCGGTACAGCCGGCGGTCGCGGGGCAGGCGCTGGCCACGCGCGGCGAGGCATCGACATAGTAGGCGTGGGCGTAAGACGGCGAAGTCAGCTTGTTCAGGTTGCGCACCACCGGCGACGGCACGTACGCCAGGATTTCCTTGCCCTTGTTGGTCGCATCGGTGGAGTCGGCGTTGAAGCCATGCAGCATGCCATCGTTGGCGCCGACATAGACCGCCGGCGTCCGGCTGGATGTACTGGTGGCGAAAGACACGTAGCCGGTCTGGAACAAGGGGTTGGTCGGCAGCGGATCGGAGATGCTGAAATCGGTGTCCAGCGGATCGGACACCACCGCCGGCTGGGAATGCACGATATCACCCAGCATGCCGGCCGAACGACAGCGGAAACCGCCGCTGCCGCCGCCGCCGCCGGTGCAACCGCTGGAAGCGGGAAGTTCATCGGCGCGTGAGCCGCGGATGTAGTTGATACGGTTGCTGCCCAGGCTGTCGGCCACACCGGCGGTGCTGACGCCGAGGGCCGCCTGCTGCGCGGCCGAAAGGTCGGCCAGCGCGGAAAAGGCAATGCCCTTGCGCGACAGCCCATTGGTCTGGGTGCTGGTCGCGCTGGAGGCATAGGTGCCTGCCACGCCGTCGTTATAGCTCAGCACGACGCGGGCGGTGGCACTCGGGTTGCCGGCATTGAGCTTGTCCGAAGCCTTCCAGTCGGAACCGTTGGACACCGTAATCCCCGAGGTCACGGCGGTGACGAGGAACGCCGAAAGATCGCCGACCCAGGAAACCGAGGTGAAGGCAGACTGGTACTGATAGACACTGCCGGTCAGGCTCAGGTTGCCGCTGGAACTGGTCACCGCGGCATCGCTCTTGGTGGCCGCGCTGATCTGCGAGAACGCCGAATTCACCGCCGTAATCATCGCCAGCGGATTGCCGGCCGGCAGGTAGCTCTTCGGGCGCACGCCGTGGGTGGCGGACGAGCTGCCGTCGTTCGACGCAGGACCGCTGCAGCCGCCACCGTTGACCTTGGTGCAGTTACCGTCATACGTCGCATCGTAGGCGGACCAGTTCGACGTGGTTCCCGCGGCGCTGCTGGGCGTGGTGGCACCGGTGCTGGTGTCGAAGCCGCCGTATTTCGCCGCATACCAGTATTGGCTGTTGACCCCTTGGTCCTGGGCTTCCTGCACATCGACGATGTAAGTCGTGACCGTGGTCTTGTTGGTGCTCGCACCGGTATTGAGGTCGGGACGGATGTCGTTGGTGTGCGCCCAGAAAGCCAGGCCCGCCATGTAGAAGCTGGCCGCACCGCCGGAACCCGTTCCCGTCGGCGCTTTCAGCGAGCTGCCGATCAGGCCGGTCAAGTTGTCCACGTTGATGGTGTCGCCGTTGCTGAGCGAGCCGGTGTCATCATAGTTGGGGTTTGCACTGTTGCTGGTGCCGGAGGTGTTCTTGCCCCGGCATTGCGCGGGAATGCCGCTGACCGGCGACGCGGGATAGGCGCCACCGGGCAACCGCCGGTCGCAATGGGTGTGCGTATCCCCCATGACGAAAATGAAGTTCTTCTGGCAATACGCCTGTATCGGATCTTCGGTATACGCCGATATCACCGGAAAGCCGTCGGCGTTGCTGGTGGCCGCCTGGGTGTAGAAATTCGAGTCCAGCGTCCGCTTGCGCAAATAGGCCAATGCCTCGTAGTACAGCTTGCCGACGTTATCGAACGTCTTGTAGGACTGGCTGACCATGCCGAACTGGTTGACGTAATTCACCACCCCCGAATTCGCGCCGGCAACAGCGGTGGTAATCGCGCCATCCCCGGAATCCGGATTGGAGGTGAAAATACCGGTTGTGGGACTCCACTCCTTGAAGGTGTTCGCGGTCTGCACACCGGATGCATCGTACTTATACTGTCCGGTGAATTTCATCTTCGCGCGCAACACCGCGTTCTCGGTGGAGTTGGAGTTGAAATACGAAAGCACGCCGAAACGCATCGTGTCCGAGTTGTTCTGGACCGCGCCGGTCGGCTTGTAGGTAACGACGCCGCTGGCGTTGTCGGTGTATGCCGTGCAGTTCGACTCCACTTGAATCGTGGAATTGCAAACCTGGACCTGCACATAGACGCTGTTGTCCGGCGAATTCTGGGTTTTGCCGAAATTCATCTGCACGTCTTTGCCGGAGCTGTAGAAATACCAGGTGCCCGACGTGGTCAACGGGGTGGCTCCCTTGATCAGGGCTGACCCGGTCAACTGCTTTTCGGCAAAGTTGCTGCCTTGGTTGGTCTGCCAGGTACGCTGCAAGACCGTGAGACTCGCGGTGTCGACGATCCGATTGCCACCGGTCATCGCGAATCGAAACTCGTCGAGGCCGGCCATCGCCACCCAGTTCATGAAATTCCCGCTCCAGTGGTTACCACCACAGGTGTGGTCGCTCGTCGTGCTGACGGGCACGAAATATCGGGCGGCGGCATTCGCGGCGGTGTAGGTGCCGGCCGCGCCCGAAGTACTGGACTGGTTATAGTCGTAGCACTTGCCCGAGTCGAAATAGCCCAGGTAGGCATTGCCCGCCAGGTACGGCCCGGAGGTGGTGGTTGTCGACGTGGACCAGTTATATGCCGGCGTGATCGCGGTCGGGAATTCCACCGACAGCGCGAATAGCACGTTGGGCGCGATGTTGTTGGCGACGTTGAGCGGCTGCGAGGCCAGATTGAACTGCGTCTGCGCCTGCGCCGCGGAGCATGCACACAGCGCCAGTGCGCCCATCGACAGGTATCGTGCGAGTTTTCTCATCATGTTTACCTCGGTTATACGGCTTAGGCCACGCATCCGCGCGCGCATCTATTGTTGCTGAAGGTAGACTTCCTGGAGGATCACCTGCGTGCTCGAACGCGCGCCGTAACCCTTGGAAGTGATCCGGTAACCAGTGGGGGTAGAGCCAGTGGAGGTGGCGACCTGGATGGATTCTATGTAGTAGCGCGGCTGGGCTGCCACGCCCGGAAGGGTGGCAGTGCCGGTCAGGGTGCCGATCACCGCGGCGTGCGTGGTGTCTTCCAGGTCGTACGCGGTGCCCAGGGGCTTGACCAGCGGCGTGTTGTTGGTGTCGCTCAGGCAGATACCGATCTGGCCGGTGGTGCCGGAGGTGGCATTGCCGCAGCTCATTGTCGAGGTCGGGTAGTTCTGGACCCCGAGCAGCGCCTTCGGCGCCAGATAGGTACCGTCGATACGGATTTCGGCGTCACGCATGGCCGCCTCGGCAGCGGCGAAAGCAACATCGTAATCGCGTGTATTGGCGCCCATGCGCTCGTCAGCCGTCGTGCTGCGGACCATGCCGACGCCGAGCAAGGTCAGGGCCACCATGAATATCAACGCTATGACCAGCGTGACGCCGCGCTCGCGCCGGCATGCCAGGAGACCAGCCAGATGATTATGGTTCATGATCGCCCTTATAAAGCGTTGCGCACCGCGAACAGGGTGTTGTAGACGCGCCGCAGGCGGCCGTCGCCGGGCGCGCTGAATACGCTGCCGGCGTCACCCGAAGGCGCCGCGTCGGCCGGCGCATAATCCCGGCCGAAATGGTTGAAGATATTGAATGACGCCAGCGACGCGGATGCGGTATTGCCCGACGTGCTGGGCGAGCGCACCACGACAGAGACCATCAGCGACTTCACCAGCGTCAGGTCCGCGCTCTTGAGATTCGCCGGAATGACGTAATGATCGACCACGCCGTCCGGCGAATTGTTGTTGCTCGTAATGGGGATATCCTCGCCGTAAAGGATTTGCAGGCTTTCGACCCCGGGGATCAGCGGCACCACGGTGGGCGAACTCCAGACGCCGGCAACCTGCTGGCGCGAAGAACAGTAAAGCGTCGGCTCACCGGCAGGATCGTTGGTGGTGTTGGTGGTGTCGCGGGCGATATAGATCGAATCCTCGTTGAGCATCGCGTAGGCCACGCCGGTGCCGGTGCAGTTGAGGATGCTGCCGTCGGCGTTACCCGTTTTGACCCCGGTGCTCAGGTTCACGCTGTCCATGCCGTAATAGCGGAACGTCACGACGTCACCGTGGTTGAGGATGGTAGGCGTGGTGCCATCCGACAGGGTCGGAGAGGTGGCGTCGTTGAACGCGTAAAGGTAGGGAACGGAGGTTTGGCATGCCTGCCCCGCTATGCCGGGACCGAAGCATAAGCGTGGTGACGTCTTGGTCTGCGTGTTGTCCCGGTAAGCGGCATTGCGGGTCTCGCGGCCGAACAGGTCGAAAGCGAAGCGCGAGGTCTCCTGCATGCGCGAGAGATCGCTCTGGCCGCGCTGCGATTGCGCGGCGCCAAGATAGCCCATCATCACCGCCATCGAGACGATCAGCCCGATGGCCAGCGCGACCATCAGTTCGACCATCGAGAAGCCGGCCTGGGGGCGGCGCGGCAAGGCCTGGCGATGCATGGTCAAAGCACGGTGTAGATGCATTGGGCGCCTCCAGCTCTGAACTGCGTTTGATCCGTATTGCTGACGTTGAGGTTGCCCTTCTGGATGCGCGATTCATCCCAGCAGACCTTCACCACCACCGGGCCGCCGTTGTCGCAGGTAAGAAAGGCCGCCATGGTGCCTGGGCTGCTGCGCGTGGTGCTCGAAGCGATACTGTCGCGGCAGACCTTGCCCTGCCCGGCCGGCAGCAGGTTGGCAAGTTGCGTCTCCCACACCTTGTATTCGGTGTTCGGCATCGCCGTGTTGGTCGTCATGGCCCTCACCGAGTCGCAGGCGCCGCCGGCAGCGCCGAAGCAGGCGGTGCTCAGGGTGGCCGTCGGGGTGAAGTAGTTCTGGATATTGACCCGGTTGGAGCGCACGAAGTCACCCATCATGTAAGCGTGCTGGGTCGCCGTGTTGCGGTAAATCGAGCCGCTGGCGATCTTCAGGCTGTTGAGGAACATGCCGAGCATGCCCATCATGCCCAGGGCCAGCACCACGATGGCGATCAGGACCTCGATCATGGTCGAGCCGCGCTGCTGCGGCTTGGCGCCCGGGCGCCGCGGAATTCGAACGATATTGCGCATTTAGCACCCCTGCTTGGAAATCGCCGGCCGCCCGGTCATGGCAATTGCCATGACGCGACCCTGCGCGCCGGCCGTCGACGGGCACAGCGTGAATACCGCGCTGGAAAGCAGCGTGGTGCTGCCGCCCAGGCCGTTGAGGCTGCCGTTGGTCGCCATGCCGCCGTATGGCCGGAACTGGATCATCGCCGGACCGGAACCGCTGGTCCCGCCGGTATTGACGGTCACCGTCAAGGTGCTGCCGCCAGTCAGGCCCGGCGCGACCTTGAGCAGCATTTCGGCGGAACTGGCGCCGGTATCGCGCTGGCCGCTGCCGTCGACATCGACAAACACGATGTGGCCATTGGCCCAGTCGGCGACCGAAGTGCTGCAGATCGCCGAGGCGGAGGTGGCGTTGTTGCTGGCGCAGATGGCGACGCGCACCCCGCGGGTAGCCGCCTCGCTGCGCGCGTACGAGACGTCGGCCAGGAGTTCGTTGATCTGGCTGGTCATGCGGGACTGCACGACGAAGCCCATCAGCCCCGGCGCCCCCAGTGCGACGATGATCGCCAGCACCACCAGCGCGAGCATCAATTCGATGACGGTAAAGCCGCGGCGCGAGCGGCTGACCGCCATGCCGGCCGGCCCCGGCTGCTGCTTAAGGAATATTGACATCATGACGACGGCCCCCATTTCCACTTGCCGGAATGGTAGGCCAAGCGGCGCGCCCAAGGCAGCAACCTGCGACGGACGCACAAGGGGCCCCGATGAGCGGTCAAAACCCGATAAGCGCGATTGGGGCCAGGCGGACGCGCCCGCGCAGCGCTCCCCGGTGCCGGCTTTACGCCAGGCCGCGCGGCATCGGAAAGCGCACCATCTCCTCGGTGCCGGGCAGCTTTTTCACCGTCTTCGCGCCCATCTTGCGCAATCTCTCGATCACGTCCTGCACCAGGATTTCCGGCGCCGAAGCGCCGGCGGTGACACCGACGCGCAGCTTGCCCGCCACCCAGGCCGGGTCGAGCTGGTCCGCCTTGTCCACCATGTAGGCGTCGATGCCCATGGTGTGCGCCACCTCGCGCAGGCGGTTCGAATTGGAGCTGTTGGGCGAGCCGACGACGATCACCACATCGCATTTGGGCGCCATGAACTTGACGGCGTCCTGGCGGTTTTGCGTGGCGTAGCAGATGTCGTCCTTCTTCGGCCCGCGGATCGCGGGATACTTCTCTTTTAGGGCGGCGACAATGCGCGCGGCATCGTCCACCGACAGCGTGGTCTGGGTTACGTAGGCAAGCGCCTCGGGGTTGCGCACCGTGAGATTTGTCACATCGTCGATGGTCTCCACCAGGTGCATGCCCGCCTCCGACTGCCCCATGGTGCCCTCGGCCTCGGGGTGCCCCTTGTGGCCGATCATGACAATGTCAAATCCCTCCTTGCGCATCTTGGCGACTTCGACGTGCACCTTGGTCACCAGCGGGCAGGTGGCGTCGAACACCTTGAAGCCGCGCGCGTCCGCCTCGCGGCGCACCGCCTGGGAAACGCCGTGGGCGGAGAAGATCAGGGTGGCGCCGACCGGCACCTCGGCCAAGTCCTCGATGAAGATCGCGCCCTTGGCGCGCAGGTCCTCGACCACATACTTGTTGTGGACGATCTCGTGGCGCACGTAGATCGGCGCGCCGTGCAACTCAAGCGCGCGCTCGACGATGCCGATGGCACGCTCGACTCCCGCGCAAAAGCCGCGCGGCTGCGCCAGCAGGATTTCCATCTCGGTGTTGGAAGAATCGGTGGGGGCGGCGGTGGATGCGCTCATGAAGGTCTCGCGGTGCCGGCGGTTACATCACCGCCAGGATTTCCGCCTCGAAAACGATGGTGATTCCGGCCAGGGGATGATTGAAGTCGAACAAGGCATCCTCCGGCGTTTTTTCCAGCAGGGTGCCGGCGAATTCTGCCCCGGAGGCGTCGGTGAAGGCAATGCGGCTGCCGGGGTCTTCTTCCAGTTCGCGCGGCAACTGGTCCAGCGCCACGCGGCGGATCAGTTCCGGATTGCGCAGGCCGAAGGCCGCTTCCGGCTCCAGCGTGAAGGCCTGGCGTTCGCCCGCGAGCATGCCGATCAGGCAATGCTCCAGCGTTTCGGCCAATTGCCCGGCACCCAGCGACAAGGTCGCCGGGTTCATGCCGAAGGTGCTCACCGCCTCGCTGCCATCCGGCAGCACCACGCGGTAGCGCAGCGTCAGGTAACTGTCCGGCTCTACGCGTTTGACGGTATCGGGAGTTACTTGCATCGCGTAATATTGAAAGTTCGTTGCTACTAAAATTTCTCTACAGCCTACATTGTAAGCGATGGCCCGGGAGGACCTTCGGCCCGCTTGCATCCGGTAACAACAAATGACCATCAAGGAATGGCCCTCGGGGGAGCGGCCGCGAGAAAAACTGCTGGAGCACGGCGCCGCGGCGCTCTCGGATGCCGAATTGCTGGCGATCTTCCTGCGCGTCGGCGTCACCGGCAAAAGCGCCGTCGATCTCGCGCGCACCCTGCTCACGCATTTCGGCAGCCTCACCCGCCTATTTGCCGCCAGGCGCGAGGAATTCAACGCCATTGTCGGCATGGGCGACGCCAAATACACCCAATTGCAGGCGGTGATCGAAATGGCGCGCCGCGCCTTGCGCGAGGAACTGACCCACGGCGTCGCCCTGAACTCCCCGGGCGCCGTGCGCGATTATCTGGCGCTTTCCCTCGGCCACCTGCCGCATGAATGCTTTACGGTGTTGTTCGTCGATGCGCAAAACTGCCTCTTGGCCGCCGAGGAGATGTTCCGCGGCAGCTTGACGCAAACCAGCGTCTACCCGCGCGAAATCGTCAAGCGCGCCCTGGCGCACAACGCCGCCGGCGTCATCTTCGCCCACAATCACCCCTCCGGCACCACCGAGCCCAGCGACGCCGACCGCCTGCTCACCGATACCCTTAAAGACGCCCTCGGCACGGTGGATGTGCGAGTGCTGGACCACTTCGTTGTCGGCGGGCGCAAGGTGCTTTCCTTCGCCGAGCGCGGCCTGCTCTAGGTCTAGGCGGCGCGCCGCCACCCCGGGTGGGTTTCCGGGAAAAACGCCGAAGTGCTTGAAAAGCCTCGTAAATTCCTGTTATAATTGCGGTCTTTGCCAAATCCGCCATGGGTTTGGCGAAAAGCAGCAGCGGCCAAGCGTTTGCGCCCTCCTCCGGCGGGTAAATTCCGGACGAGCGTGCAGTCCTGGTAGGTCCCTTGGCCGCGATTTTCAACTTACAGGAGCATCTCATGGCCAAAGTGTGCCAAGTCACGGGCAAGGGCCCGATGGTGGGGAACAACGTCTCCCACGCCAACAACAAGACCAAGCGTCGTTTTCTCCCCAATCTGCAATACCGCCGCTTTTTCGTCGAGAGCGAAAACCGCTGGGTGCGCCTGCGTGTCTCTTCCGCCGGCCTGCGCATCATCGACAAGAACGGTATTGATGCGGTGCTCGTCGACCTGCGCGCCCGCGGCGAAATCTAAGGAGCCCTGACATGCCTCGCGACAAGATCAAGCTGGAATCCACCGCCGGTACCGGCCACTTCTACACCACCAACAAAAACAAGCGCACCATGCCGGAAAAAATGGAGATCAAGAAGTACGATCCCAAGGCGCGCAAGCACGTGATCTATAAGGAAACCAAGATCAAGTAAGGAATCCGCACAAAAGTACAAACCTACTTTTGTGCGGACTGGCTTGCAAAAAATCGCCGGCGAAGCCGGCCGGTTTTTCGAGATAAAAGCCACGAACAAAAAGCCCCGCAATGCGGGGCTTTTTGTTTTTCAGTGCCTCTCTTTCAGGGACTGCCCTTTTCGTGCTGCGGCACGCCCGACAGGTCCTTGAACCACTGCAGCGCCGAGCGCACCCAGATCTGCTTGCCCGGCTTCAATTGCGCGCGCTGCCTGAGAGCACCCAGGCGCAGCGTATAGGTGGCCGGGTTGCTGGTGGCGGTGGCGTAGACGGGCGTGCCGCAATCCGGGCAGAAGGCATGGACACGCTGGGTGCCGCTTTCCGCTGTCTTGATGAACGTCTTGGGCGTGCCGCTGAGCTTGAAGTGCTCCGCCGGGGTGAGGATGGAAGCGCGAAACGGCGAACCGGTGAGGGTCTGGCAATCGGTGCAGTGGCAGATGTTGACCCCGTTCGGATCGACCTCGCCCTCGAACTTGATGTTGCCGCAATAACAGCTGCCATCGACCTTCATTGCCTGTCTCCATTTGTTGTCGCCAAATGCAAATGGGCCCTTTCGGGCCCATTTGCGCATGCCGCGGAACCGCCGGCGCGATTTTACGCCGCCTTCACCGCCACGGGCGCGTAGCTGCGCAGGCGCAGGGAAAACTCTTCCAGCGCGTGGATGCCGGAAGCCTCGGCGCGGGAGCACCAGTCCTGCAGGTCTTTCAGCAGTTGCTCGCTGGAGGCGGTGGAACGCTCCCACAGGCGGGAGAGCTCTTCGCGCATGGTGTACACCTTGGCAACGACGGCGGACTCGCCCAGCACGCGCTCCAGGGTGGCCTTGTCGGCGGCATGCAGTGCGTCAGCCGGCTGATGCAGGGCGCGGCGCGCCGTCTTGATCTCGGCGTGGGACGAAACCTTGTCCTTGAGCATCGCCACTTCGGAACGCCAGGCACGCTTGAGCGACTTGCCGTAGCGCTGCATCACGTCGTAGCGGTTGGCGATGACGGCGTGCAGGGTGTCCATGTCGCACACCGACTTGGCAGCCACGAACTTGGGCTTGGGGGCGATCTTCTTCACCTTGGCCCAGCCGATCATTTCCATCATGCGGATGTACATCCAGCCGATGTCGAACTCATACCAGCGGTTCGACAGCTTGGCCGAGGTGCCGTAGGCGTGGTGGTTGTTGTGCAATTCCTCACCGCCGATCAGGATGCCCCAGGGGATCATGTTGACGCTGGCGTCCGCGACCTTGAAGTTGCGGTAGCCGAACCAGTGGCCCCAACCGTTGATCACACCGGCGGCCCAGAACGGGATCCACAGCATCTGCACGGTCCACACCAGCATGCCGGGACCGACACCGAACAACACGATGTCGATCAGCGCCATGATGGTCACGCCCAGCTTGCCGTGGGCGGAATAGACATTGCGCTCCATCCAGTCGTCCGGCGTGCCATGGCCGTAGCGCTCCATGGTTTCCTTGACACGCGATTCCTTGACGTACAGCACCACACCGGTCCACAGCACCTTGCTGATGCCGTGGATCTGCGGGCTGTGCGGATCTTCGATGGTCTCGCACTTGGCGTGGTGCTTGCGGTGGATCGCCGCCCATTCCTTGGTGACCATGCCCGTGGTCATCCACAGCCAGAAGCGGAAGAAGTGGCTGGGAATCGGATGCAGGTCCAGTGCCCGGTGCGCCTGATGGCGGTGCAAGTAGATGGTGACCCCGGCGATGGTGATGTGGGTCAGCACCAGGGTGACCGCCACCAATTGCCAGAAGCTCAGGTCGAACACACCGGAAGTAAGAAAAGTCATCAATTTGGCCTTTGCCGAGCGAGCGGCGAAAAAAGACTAAAAAAGGCAGTCTGGAAACAAGTGCCGGCCGACTTTTCCTGCGGTCTCCGGCGTCGCCCTGTCCTACATGGAACCGAGCTGGATTTTATACGCTGAATATGATCAATTGTACGGGAAAAACAAGGCCCATCAGCGTCAAATTTAGTTACGACACGCCGGATTGTTGCTGTGCCGAAACAAAACTTAACCTTTGACGCCGTTTTCATCTCTGGTGGGCGACTTACCGATGTCATTAGCACTTGCCGTGCCTTGCTGCTGTGACGCAACATCGCCCAGGTTGAGCACCCGCACCTCGCGCTGCGGATAGGGAATCTCCACCCCACGTGCCTTGAATTCGCGCCAGATCGCCAGGTTGATCTCCGAGCGGACGTTATTGTTGCCGCGTTCGGGATCTTCGATCCAGAAACCCAGGCTCAGTTCCAGGCCATCGGCGCCGAAACCGGACAATTGCATTCGCGGCGGCGGATCGGCCAGCACCCGCGGATGCGCCGCCGCCGTCGTCTCCAGCAGTTTGCCCACCATGTCGAGGTCGCTATCGTAGGCCACCGACAACTGAACCGAGAGCGCCACCTTGCGGCTGGTGTAGGACTGGTTCACCACCGGCGTGCTCACCAGCATCTCGTTGGGCAGGATCGACTCGGTGCCGTCCAGCCCCTTGAGCACGGTGTAGCGCGTGTTGATGTGGGTCACCGCGCCGCTGAACTTGTCCACCGTCACCACGTCGCCGATGCGGATCGAATGATCCAGCAGGATGATGAAGCCCGACATGTAGTTGCTGGCGATGCGCTGCAGCCCCAGCCCCAGGCCCACGCCCAGGGCGCCGCCGAATACCGACAGCACCGTGAGGTCGATGCCCACCAGGCTCATGCTCACCAGCACCGCCACCGTCACGAAAAGCGCGCGGGCGAAGCGGCCGACGGCGACGCGGAAACTCATGTCCAGCGTCTCGGCCGCCATCAGGCGCTGTTCCAGCAGCGCCGAGGCCCACAGCGACACCAGCAGCGTAAGCGCCACCGAAAACACCGCCTGGCCGATCAGCCACAGGTTGATGCTCTGCTTGCCGAGGTGAAAGCTGATGCTCTCCAGCAGCGCGACGATGTCCGGCGTCAGCCCCACCAGGTCGATCGCCACCGCCAGCCAGACCGCAAACGCGATCCAGCGCTCTCCCGCCTTCAGCGCCGCGCTTTCGTGGAATACGTGGCGCAGCAGGTAGACGATGGCGCGGATGCCGGCCATCGCGTAAAGCAGCGGCACCGCCAGGTGCACCAGGTGCAGATGGGTGGCGTTCAGATGCGGATAATGTTCCAGCAAGCCGCGCCCAACCAGCAGAAAGGCCAGCGCCAGCAGCGGAAACGCCAAGCGCATCACCCCCTCGCGCCCGACCCGCAATGAACGCTCGCGCAACACCGATGCCGGCACCCCTCCGGCCGCTTGCGCCTGCGCCTCGCGTTCCATGCGCAGGCGGATGCCCCGGCGCAACAGGCGCGCGCCATACGCCGCCAGCAGCAGGCAGACGGCCAGCGTCCCCGCCTGCCACAGCATCACCGGATTGTGCAGGTCCTCGCGCAGGAACAGCGTCAGGTACTGGAGGGAAAAGGACATGGATGGGTGGTTTTTTTATGCCGCTTTCGTGCTGCTTGTTCGTGCCGCGTTTTCGTGTCGCTGCGCGATTCTTGCACACCCGGCGCAAACCGGCGGCAACGCCGCGCCTATGCCGCGCGCCGCTCCATCACGCAGGCGAAAAAGCCGTCCGTGCCATGTACCTGCGGCAGCAATTCCAGCGCCGGCGCCGCCTTCGATTCGACGCTGATGCCGCGCTTGGCCAGCACTTCCACCGCATCGATTTCGGCGAATTCCGGGTGGGCTGCCAGAAACGCATCGACCACCGCGCGGTTTTCCTCGCGCAACAGCGAACAGGTGGCATACACCAGCCGCCCGCCCGGCTTCACCAGGCGCGCCGCCGCGACGAGGATGGCGCCCTGCTTCACCGCCAGTTCAGCGATGTCCGAAGGTTCATGGCGCCACTTCAGATCGGGATTACGCCTCACCGTTCCCAGCCCGCTGCACGGCGCATCCACCAGCACGCGGTCCGCCTTGCCGGCCATGCGCTTGACCTTGATGTCGTTCTCCGACTCGATGCGCACCGGATGCACGTTCGACAGCCCGCTCCTGGCCAGGCGCGGCTTCAGCTTGGCGAGACGCCCCGCCGCCACATCCAGCGCATACAGCCGCCCGGTAGAGCGCATCAGCGCCCCCAGCGCCAGGGTCTTGCCGCCGGCGCCGGCGCAAAAATCCACCACCAGTTCGCCGCGCTTGGGCGCCATCAGTTCGGCCAGCAACTGGCTGCCCTCGTCCTGCACCTCGATGCTGCCTTCGAGAAACAGCTTCAGGCGCTGCAATACCGGCTTGCCGCCCAGGCGAATGCCGTGCGGCGAATAGCGCGTCGCTTCGCCCTCGATGGCGTTGTCCCTGAGGCGCGCCAGCACTTCCTCGCGCGTGCCTTTCAGCAGGTTGACGCGCAAGTCCAGCGGCGCACCCTGTTTCAACGCGCGCGCCAGTGCCTGCGTCTCTTCCTCACCGCGCGCCGCCACCAGGCTGTCCCACAGCCAGTCCGGCAAATCGTTGCGCACCGCCGGCGGCGCGTCCTCCGGTTTCCAGCCCTTGATCTTCTGCACCAGTTCGGCCTCCTTCGGCCGCAGCAGGTGTTCGAGCTGCTTCATGTTCATGCCGCGAATGCGCGCCAACGCGGCGAATGCCAGTTCGCGCGGATATTCGCTGCCCGCGGCCGCGCCCAAGCTGCGCCTGTGGCGCAACACCGCGTAGACGGTCTCCGCCACCACGCCACGATCCGCATGCCCCAGCTTGGGATTCTCGCGAAAGTATTCCGACAGCCCCTTGTCCGCCGCCGCCTCGCGCGGCAGCACGCCGGAAAGCGCGCGCACCGCGTGCTCGAAAACAAAAACAGTAAGCTTGGGGGCCTGGCCGCTGCCCGCGGACTTCACCGGCGCGCTCATTGCGCCACCACCAGTTGCTGCGCGTCCGCCTGGTCGACGCGCACCACGCCGCGCTCCACCCGCAACTGATCGGCCGCAAACCAGCGCACCGCGCGCGCATAAATCACATGCTCCTGCGCCAGCACCCGCGCCGCCAGTTGATCCGGCGTATCCGCCGGCAACACCGGTACCGCCGCCTGGATGATGATCGGCCCGTGGTCCAGTTCCGGCGTGACGAAATGCACGGTCGCCCCATGCAGCTTGCAGCCGGCTTCGATCGCCCGCTCGTGCGTATGCAGCCCCGGAAAAGCCGGCAGCAGCGAAGGATGGATATTGATCATGCGCCCGGCATAGTGCTCGACGAAGGCGGTGGTGAGTACGCGCAGGAAGCCCGCCAGCACCACCAGGTCAGGCCGGTACTCGTCGATCTTCGCCTGCAAGGCCGCATCGAAGGCCTCGCGCGTGGCGAACGCCTTGTGCGCCACCACGACGGCCGCAATGCCGTGCGCCTCGGCTGTCGCCAGCCCGCCGGCATCGGCCTGGTTGCTGATCACGGCGACTATCTCCACCGGCAACCCGCCCGCTTCGCGGGCACGCACCAGGGCTTCCATGTTGCTGCCACGCCCGGAAATCAAAATGACGACTCTTTTCATGGGGGGCGATTTTACCCGCATATCGACCGCTTTTACCCCCGCCATCCCGGGGTTGCGCCGCACAAAACGCTATAATTCAAGGTTTTAGCTTAGCCCCTTTTACCGGCTTCCGCCCCCGTCATCATGCTCGTGCGCCGCGACTTCACCTGCCAGCCGGCCGGCCCCGGGGGTAAGCCTGTGGCACACGCCGTCACCATCGGCAACTTCGACGGTGTGCATCTCGGGCACCAGGCGATCCTGGGCCATGTGAAGGAAGCAGCCAGGGGCCTGAACCTCAGATCCTGCGCGGTGACTTTCGAGCCGCATCCGCGCGAGCTGTTCTCCCCGCTTTCCGCGCCCACGCGCCTGTCGTCGCTGCGCGAAAAGTGCGAGCTGCTGCTGGAAAACGGCATGGACCGCGTGCAGGTGCTGCGTTTTACGCGCCCTTTCGCCGCCCTCTCCGCCGACGAATTCATCGATCGCGTGCTGGTCAAGGGTCTCAACGCCAAGTGGGTGATGATCGGCGACGACTTCTGCTTCGGCGCCAAGCGCAGCGGCGACTTCGATCACCTGAAGCGCGCCGGCGAACAACTCGGCTTCGAAGTCCACGCCATGCCCACGGTGAAAGCCGGCGAAGGCGACAAGGCGATGCGCGTCTCCTCCTCCGCCGTGCGCGAGCTGCTCTCCGCCGGCGACGTGCGCCGCGCCGCGCGCCTGCTGGGCCGCCCCTACAGCATCAGCGGCCGCGTGGTGCATGGCGACAAGCTCGGCCGCCAGCTCGGCTGGCCCACCGCCAACGTGCTGATGAAGCACAATCGTCCGCCGCTCACCGGCATCTATGCAGTACGCGTCGAGGGACTCGGCGAGGACGGCAAAAGCATGCTGCTCGACGGCGTGGCTTCCCTGGGCGTGCGCCCCACCGTCACCAACAGCGGGCAGGTGAAGCTCGAAGTCTATATTTTCGATTTCGATCAAGAGATTTACGGGCGCCACATCCGCATCGACTTTTTGCAAAAAATCCGCGACGAGGAAAAGTTCTCCAGCCTCGACGCCCTCAAAGCCCAGATCGCCCGCGACGCGGACGACGCCCGCGCCTTCTTGCAACCCTGAAACAAAGCAGCATCTAAAGTCTCATGGCCGACTACAAAGACTCCCTCAACCTGCCCGACACTCCCTTCCCGATGCGCGGCGACTTAGCCAAGCGTGAACCGGGCTGGGTCAAGCAATGGCAGGAAAAAAAGATCTACCAGGCGATCCGCGCCGCTTCCAGGAATCGGCCGAAATTCATCCTGCACGACGGCCCGCCCTATGCGAACGGCGACATCCACATCGGCCACGCGGTCAACAAGATCCTGAAGGACATCATCGTCAAGTCGCGCAACATGGCCGGCTACGACGCGCAATACGTGCCCGGCTGGGACTGCCACGGCATGCCGATCGAGCGCGAGATCGAGAAAAAACACGGCAAGAACCTGCCGACTGAAAAGACGCAGTCGCTCGCCCGCGCCTACGCCGGCGAGCAGATCGAGCGCCAGAAGGCCGACTTCATCCGCTTGGGCGTCCTCGGCGAATGGGACGACCCGTACAAGACGATGGCGTACAAGACCGAGGCCGACGAAATCCGCGTCCTCGGCAGAATCCTGGAAAAGGGCTACGTCTATCGCGGCCTCAAGCCGGTGAACTGGTGCTTCGACTGCGCCTCGGCTCTCGCTGAGGCTGAGGTGGAGTACGCCGACAAGGAAGACCTGGCGATCGACGTCGCCTTCCCCTTCGCCGAACCGGAAAAGGTGGCCGCCGCCTTCGGCCTGCCCAAGCTGGAAAAGGACGGCGCGGTGGTGATCTGGACCACCACCCCCTGGACCATCCCCTCCAACCAGGCGCTGAACATCCATCCGGAATTCAGCTACAGCCTGGTCGATACCGAGCGCGGCCTGCTGATCCTCGCCACCGACCTGGTGCAGGCGAACCTCGACAAGTGGAAGCTCACCGGCCAGACGCTCGCCACCACCAAGGGTGAAAAGCTTTCCCTGGTGAAGTTCCATCATCCGCTCTCGAAGATGGACGCCGGCTACGACCGCCTCTCGCCCGTCTACCTCGGCGAATACGTCACGCTGGACACCGGCACCGGCATCGTCCATTCCGCCCCCGCCTACGGCGTGGAAGACTTCAACTCCTGCAAGCAGCACGGCATGAAGGATGGCGACATCCTCACCCCGGTGATGGGCAACGGCGTCTACGCCGAAACCCTGCCTTTCTTCGGCGGCCAGATGATCTGGAAGGCCAACCCGAACATCGTCGAAAAGCTGAAGGAATCCGGCAACCTGATGCACGTCAACAAGTACGTGCACAGCTATATGCACTGCTGGCGCCACAAGACGCCCATCATCTACCGCGCTTCCACCCAATGGTTCGCCGCGATGGATACGCCTCCGGGCTTCCGCGGCAACAAGCCGAAGGAGTCGCTGCGCGAACTCGCGCTGAAGGCGGTGGACGCCACCCAATTCTTCCCCGGCTGGGGCAAGCAGCGCCTGCACAACATGATCGCCAACCGCCCGGACTGGACGCTGTCGCGCCAGCGCCAGTGGGGCGTGCCGATGCCCTTCTTCGTGCACAAGGAAACCGGCGAGCTGCATCCGCAGACTCCGGAAATCCTCGAGCAGGTGGCCAGGCTGGTCGAAGCCGGCGGCATCGAAGCCTGGCAGACCGCGAAGGCCGAAGACCTGATCGGCGCCATCGGCGCCACCAGCACGCAGTACTTCGAAAAGATCAAGGACACACTGGATGTCTGGTTCGACTCCGGCTCGACCTTCCAGACCGTGATGGGCGGCCCCGGCGGCGAAACCAACGGCATGGGCTCGCACGGCCCGCAACTGCGCTACCCCGCCGACATGTACCTGGAGGGCAGCGACCAGCACCGCGGCTGGTTCCACTCGTCGCTCCTGGTCTCGTGCATGCTCAACGGCCGCGCGCCCTATGATGCCCTGCTGACCCACGGCTTTGTCGTGGATGGCAAGGGCGAAAAGATGTCCAAGTCCAAGGGCAACGTGGTCGCGCCGCAAAAGGTCAGCGACACCCTGGGCGCCGAAGTGCTGCGCCTGTGGGTGGCCTCGACCGACTACTCCGGCGAACTGTCGATCTCGGACGAAATCCTGAAACGCGTGGTGGAAGCCTATCGCCGCATCCGCAACACCTTGCGCTTCATGCTCGCCAACACCAGTGACTTCGACCCAAAGACCGACGCCCTGCCGGTGAAGGAATGGCTGGAGATCGACCGCTATGCGCTGAGCCTGGCCGCCGACCTGCAGCACAACGTGCTGCAGGATTACCAGAAGTACGAGTTCCATACCGCCGCGCCGAAGATCCAGCTGTTCTGCTCCGAGGACCTGGGCGGTTTTTACCTCGACATCCTGAAGGACCGCCTCTACACCACGGCCAAAGGCAGCCACGCCCGCCGCTCGGCGCAAAACGCGCTGTGGCACCTGACGCAGTCGCTGCTGCGCCTGATGGCGCCTATCCTGTCGTTCACCGCCGAAGAAGCCTGGGCCGAGTTCAACCCCGGCGACGAAACCATCTTTGTGCACACCTACTACGCCTTCCCGCAGCCCGAGGACGGCCCGGAGCTGGCGCAGAAGTGGCAGGTGCTGCGCGGCGTACGCGCCGAAGTGCTGAAAAAGCTCGAAGACATGCGCACGGCCAAGGAAATCGGTTCCTCACTGCAAGCCGAGGTGGAAGTGCGCGCCGGCGGCGACAAGCTGGCCGCCCTGCAATCCCTGGGCAACGACCTGCGCTTCGTGCTGATCACCTCGCAAGCCACCGTCACGCACGTCGCGAAGGCGGAAGACGAAAGCATCTCCGCCCGCGCCAGCGGCGACACCAAGTGCGAGCGCTGCTGGCACTACCGCAGCGACGTCGGCGCCAACAAGGAACACCCGACGCTTTGCGGCCGCTGCGTCGCCAACCTGTTCGGCGCCGGCGAACCGAGGACCCACGCCTGATGCGCGTCCTCCCCGCGTTCATCACCGTGCTGGTGATCATTGCCCTGGACCAATGGTCGAAAGCCGCGATCACCTCGCATCTTTCCTACGGCGAATCGGTGCCGGTGGTCGCCGATTTTTTCAACCTGGTGCTGGTCTACAACACCGGCGCCGCCTTCAGCTTTCTCTCCGGCGAATCCGGCTGGCAGCGCTGGCTGTTCATCGGCATCACCGTGGCCGCGGTGGCCCTCATCATGTGGATGATCAAGACCCATCGCGACAACCAGTTGTTCTGCTGGGGCCTCACGCTGATCCTCGGCGGCGCGGTCGGCAACCTGATCGACCGCATCCGCCTGGGCCACGTGATCGACTTTCTGGATTTCGTTTTCGGCAACTGGCACTTCTGGGCCTTCAACATCGCCGACTCGGCCATCACTGTCGGCGCCGCCCTGCTTATTCTCGATAGTTTCCGCCCGCGCAAGACCGCGCCGGCTGCCTGATTTACACTCGGCGCTAGCCAAAAACAAGGGGCCCTGCCTCATGGACAAACGCATCGTACTGGGCATCACCGGCGGCGTCGCCGCCTACAAGGCCTGCGAACTCACGCGCCTGTGCGTGAAAGCCGGCATCGAGGTCGACGTGGTGATGACCGAAGCCGCCACCCACTTCGTCACCCCCACCACCTTCCAGGCGCTGTCGAACCGCCCGGTGTGGACTTCACCCTGGGATGCGCGCGAGCCCAAGAGCATGGCGCACATCGAGCTGTCGCGCCGCGCCGCCGGCATCGTCATCGTTCCCGCTTCCGCCAACTTCATGGCCAAGCTGGTGCACGGCATCGCCGACGACCTGCTCTCCACGCTCTGCCTGGCGCGCCAGCCCGGCAGCCCGCTGCTGGTGGCCCCGGCGATGAACGTCGAGATGTGGCTGCAGACGCCCACCCAGCGCAACGTCGCGCAACTGCGCGAAGACGGCATCACCGTCATGGGCCCCGGCAGCGGCGCGCAAGCCTGCGGTGAGGTGGGCGATGGCCGCATGCTCGAACCCACGCAGATCTTCGGCTACATCGAAGCCCTGTTCGTCCCCAAGGTGCTCCAGGGCAAGCGCTTCGTCATCACCGCCGGCCCGACCGAAGAGCCGATCGACCCGGTGCGCGTGATCACCAATACGTCGAGTGGCAAGATGGGCTACTCGGTGGCCGCCGCCGCGGCCGCTGCCGGCGCGCAAGTAACGCTGATCTCCGGCCCCACGCATCTCGATACGCCCGCCGGTGTCACCAAGGTGAGCGTAAAGACCGCGAAAGACATGTTCGAAGCCGTCAAGCAGGCCGTGACAGGCGCCGACGTGTTCATCGCCGTGGCCGCCGTGGCGGATTACCACGTCGCCAACTACAGCGAGCGCAAGATCAAGAAAGACGAGCGCCACCCCGGCCTGACGCTGGAGCTGGAACAAAACCCCGACATCCTCGCCTGGGCCGCGCAGCAAAAGGGCCTGTTCAGCGTGGGCTTCGCCGCCGAAAGCCACGACGTTCTGGTGAACGCCGAAGCCAAGCGCAAGCGCAAGAACATTCCGCTGCTGGTTGCCAACAAGGCGCAAGACGCCTTCGGCCAGGACGAAAACGAAATCACCCTGATCGACGACGCCGGCCGCCATCCCCTGCCGCGCGGCACCAAGGCCGACCTCGCGCGCCAGCTGATCGCACACATCGCCGCAAGGGTCAAATAGACGGAAACGCAGCAATTGGGGTCGGATCACTTTTTCAGCCCTATCGAAAAAGTGTTCTGACCCCAATTGCGTCTTGCGAAGTCATATCTCTCGCCAGAGAACGCTCCCATGACCAAACTCTCCATCCTCGACCAGTCCCCCATCATCAGCGGCCACAAGCCGACCGAGGCCATCGCCGCCACGCTCGAACTCGCGCAACTCGCCGATCACCTCGGCTACGAACGCTACTGGCTCGCCGAGCATCACGGCCTCAACGCCCTGGCCGACCCTTGCCCCGAAATCCTGCTGGCGCGCATCGGCAGCCTGACCAAACATATCCGCATCGGCACCGGCGGCATCCTCCTGCCCTATTACTCGCCCTTCAAGGTCGCCGAGCAGTTCCGCATGCTCGAAGCCCTGTTTCCCGGCCGCCTCGATCTCGGCATCGGCCGCGCCCCTGGCGGCGACATGCGCACCGCGCAAGCCGTGATGGGCTCGACCACCGGCGGCAGCTACAACGCCGCCGAATACTTCCCGCAGCAAGTGATGGAGCTGATCGCCCACCTCGACGGCGTGCTCGCGCCCGACCATCCGCACGCACAGGTGGTATTGCAGCCGCAATGCTCCGCTGACGATAAAAACGGCGCCCCGCAAATCTGGGTGCTCGGCTCTTCCGATTACGGCGGCGCCATGGCCGCGCACCTCGGCCTGCGCTTCGCCTTTGCCCACTTCATCAACGCCTACAGCGGCGCGCCGGTGGCGCAAGCCTATCGCGGCGACTTCCGCGCCTCGCCGCACGCCGCCGAAACGCATGGCGCGGTGACGCCCGTGCCTTATAGCGCGGTAGCGGTCTTCGCCATCGCCGCCGACACCCAGGCCCAGGCCGACGAGCTCGCCATGTCGGTGGAAGTGCGCCGCGTGCAAATGGCCTATGGTATCAATGCGCCGATCGCCACGGTGGAAGAAGCGAAAACCCGCGCCGCCCATTTCAACGAGCGCGACCGCGCCATCATCGAGCGCGAGCGCCCGCGCGCCGTCATCGGCACGCCCGACAAGGTGGCCGAACACATCCGCCGCGTGCAGGCCGAATTCGGCGCCGACGAAGTGGTGGTGCTGGGCGTGGCCGCCTCGTACAAGGCGCGCCTGAAATCTTACGAATTGATCGCCAAAGAATTCGAATTGCAAACGCGCTAGCACCAACAAGCACCGGCGCGAAGGCGGATAATCGCGCCATCAAAGCAAAATACCGGAGACTTCCCTTGGCCGCGCATTCCACCGCCCACTATTTCCTCGAAGGCCTGAATGACATCGGCCTCGACTACCTGTTTTGCAATCTCGGCACCGACCACGCGCCGCTGATCGAGGAAATGGCGCGCTGGCGCCGCGACGGCTTGAAGTGCCCCGAAGTCCTGCTGTGCCCGCATGAAAACGTCGCCATCCACATGGCCGGCGGCTACGCCGCCATGAGCGGCCGCGGCCAGGGCGTGCTGGTGCACGTCGATGCCGGCACCGCGAATGCCGCCATGGGCATGCACAACCTGTTCCGCTCGCGCACCCCGGTGCTGCTGATGGCCGGCAAGGCCCCTTTCTCCATCCATGGCGAGTTGCCCGGCACGCGCGACAATTACGTGCACTTCGTGCAGGAGCCCTACGATCAGGCCAGCGTGGTGCGCCCCTATGTGAAGTGGGAATACAACCTGCCCTCCGGCGTGGTCGCCAAGGAAGCGCTGCGCCGCGCCCACAGCATGATGATGAGCGACCCGCAGGGGCCCACCTACATGACGCTGCCGCGCGAGGTGCTGGCCGCGCCCTGGGAAGAAGCGCAGATCAAGTCCTACCCCGCCGCGCAATACGGCCCGGCGAAAGCCCGCGGGGTCGACCCCGGATTCATCGAGGCGCTGGCCGATAAATTCATGGCCGCGCAGTCCCCGCTGATCATCACCGCCTACGCCGGCCGCAATGCCGCCGCGCCCGCGCTGCTCGACGAACTGGCGCGGCTCACCGCCACGCGCGTGGTCGAGTTCAACCCGCTGTATCTCTGCATCCCGCACGACTCGCCCTGCTTCGCCGGCCACATGTCCAGCCCGCACGTGGAGGCCGCCGACTTCGGCCTGCTGCTGGACGTGGATGTACCGTGGATTCCCAAGTACACCCAGCCGCGCGAGCGCAGCTTCTGGGCGCAGGTGGACGTGGACGTCATCAAGCGCGACATCCCCATGTGGGGCTTCGCCGCCGACCTGCGCGCCGAAGCCGACAGCACCTGCGTGCTGGCGCAACTGATCGACGCGGTGAAGCGCAAGGCCGATGCCGCCTTCGCCGCCCGGGTGAAGGCTCGCATGGGCGCGCTGGTCGACGAAGCAGCCACCCGCAGCCTGCAGATTGCCCACGCGGCGACGGACAAGGGCAAGCCCGGCGCCATCAACCCGCAATACCTGTGCGCCGAGATCAACCGCCTGATGGCGCCCGACGACATCCTGATCAACGAAGCGATCCGCAACACCTTCGTCGTCTTCAACCAGATCAGCCGCACCCGCGCCGGCACTTCCATCGGCCTGGCCGGCGGCGGCCTCGGCTTTTCCGGCGGCGTGGCGCTCGGCGCCAAGCTGGCGAAGCCGAACAGTCAGGTGGTGCAATTCGTCGGCGACGGCGGCTTCTATTTCTCCACCCCCGCTTCCGTGCTCGCCGTCTCGCGCCAGTACAAGCTGCCGGTGTTTACCGTGGTGCTCGACAACAACGGCTGGAGCGCGGTCAAGGAAGCGACCCTGCGCATGTACCCCGAAGGCGCGGCCAAGGCGCAAGACCAGTTCGCCGCCCATCTCGCCCCCGACATGAATTTCGCCAAGCTGGCCGAAGCCGCTGGCGCCTACGGCGAAGTGCTCAGCGATCCGGAGCAGACTGCCGAAGCCGTCGCCCGCTGCATGGCCGAGGTCAAGGGCGGCCGCAGCGCGGTGTTGCACGCCAAAATCACCCGACTCTGAGGTACGCATGGAAGAGCAGGAACCGGGTTTTTATGTCGCCGCCTATACCGCGGACGGCTCCGGCAAGGGCGTCGTCTTTCGCGAATTCACCGAGCTGTCCGGGCGCTGGCTGCTGGCCTGCCGCGATTTCCTGCGCAACCGCCCGGCTTCCTTCGACGCCGCCTGGCAAGGCGAACTCGCGCACATTTCCGCCCGCGTGACCATGGCGGCCGGCGTCGCGCTGGTCACCTTCAAGGTGCGTGGCACGCCCGCCGCCTCGGTGTTGCTGGCGCGCGGCGAAAACGAGGAAGCCGAGGCCGAACTGGTCGGCATGTTCATCGAGTCGCTGCGCCGGGTGAAGCTGGTGCAGACGCTCAGCCCCGGCCCGGAACCGTTCGACAGCCTGCGCAATCTCGAAGAGCGCCCGCTGATGGTGATCGTCACCTGGCCCTACGATGAAATCACCGAGGGCGACGCCGATCTGGTGCAGGAACTCTCCACCCATCTCGCCGGCGCTTTTCTCGAAGGCGCGGCGGCCTGATTTCCTTCGCGTGCGCGGGAGCCCCGCGTCCAGGGGGCCGCCGCCCCCGGCGCATTCCCACGCCCGTGTAGGACAAACGACGATACCCGCCCTGTTGGGCACCGGCTAACCTTCCATCAAAGATATTGCGGAGCAACACCCATGATGGAAAAGACCCTCGCCGCCACGCTGGAGAAGCTCTCCTCCGCCCACGTTTCCGCGCACCGCGAATACCTGCAGTTGCATGAAGAATTGCTCAAGCGCGCGCACCAGGTGGTCGAAGGCCGCCGCCGCCCGCGCCCGCTGTGCAACGAGATCGACGCCCATCGCGCCGCCAGCCTGCGCCTGCAGGATGCGACCGATGCGCTGCACGATTTCGTGCAGCAGCACGCGCAATACGCCAAAGCCGCGTAGCGCCGAGGCAGTGTAAACAACAGCGGGCGCCGCAGCGCCCGCTTATGCCCGCCCGCAACTGGCACGCTAGGCGTGCTTGATCATCGCCGGCACGATCGCCGCCGTATTCGGCGCGCCCATTTGCTGCATCATGCCCGCATATTCATCGCGCAGGATCTGCAGCACCCGCTCCACCCCCGGCTGACCAAAGGCGCCCAGGCCCCACAGGTAAGGCCGGCCGATGCAGATCGCACTCGCCCCCAGCGCCATCGCCTTGAAGATATCGCTGCCGCGGCGCACGCCGCTGTCGAACAGGATCGGAATCTTGCCGCGGCACACCTTCACCACCTCGGGCAGCGCGTCGATCGCCCCGCGCCCGCTGTCTTCCGCACGGCCGCCGTGGTTGGAAACGTGCACCCCATCCACCCCGTACTTCAGGCAGAGTTCGGCGTCTTCCTCGGTGACGATGCCCTTCAACACCAGCTTCATCTTGGTGACGTCGCGCATCTTTTTCACGAAGTCCCAGGTCATGTTGGCCGACTGCATGTTCACGCCCGCGATGTTGATGCCGTCGTAGTTCGGCCGCTCGCGCGCCGCGCCGATGCCGGCCGTGTGGCAAGTGGCGCAGGCACGCGTGTCCAGGCGGCGTAGGCGGGCGAAGGTCTCCTGGTTGCGCCCGCCGTTGCGGTCCACGGTGATTTCCATCACCGGCACGCCAGCCTTTTCCATGCGCCGCGCCACTTGCGAGGCGACCTCGAAGCTGGAGGTGGCATAGAGCTGGAACCACACCTCGCCTTCGCGCGCCTTGATCACCTCTTCGATCGGCGACGCGCCGGCGGCCGAGAGAATGTTCAGGTGACCGCCCGTCTTGCAGGCACGCGCCACCGCCACCTCGCCTTCCGGATCGTAAGCCTTGTTGCCGCCGGTGGGCGCGATGATGATCGGCGTATTCCACTTCGTGCCGAAGAGCGTCACCGACATGTCGACGCGGCTGACGTCACGCATGCGCCGTGGCCGCAGTTGCCAGTGCTTGAAGGCTTCGCGGTTGGCGCGCAGCGTCACCTCGTCGTCGATGCCTGAAGCCATGTAGCCGAAGTGCGCCGGCGGCACCTTCTGCCGCGCCACCGCCTCGAAATCGAATACGTTGATCGCGTCTTTCGGGCTCTTGATCAACTCGGTATCGGGCGTGGTGGCCCAGATCATCGGGTCGGCGCGCTTGACCGCATCTTGCGCGAACACTCCGCCCGCCTCGGGCAGCGCCAGCAGCGGGCTCGCCGCCACCCACCTGAGGAATTGCCGGCGTGCCGTTTCGCGTTCGCGGGCAGCCGCTTGCTCTTTGCGGGACATTTTTTGAATCCTCCTATTGTTGTTGTGCGGCGCTTATCCCAGCACCGTCAGTGCAGGAGTGTACGCCGCCCGTGCGCCGGGCAGGTTGCGGCACTTGACGGGTGCCATGCTGCGGCCATCACCGCACCGCAAAAAACAAACGGCGCGCCCCGCGGGACGCGCCGTTGCAGGCCTGGTGGGCCGGCCGCCGGCGACCTACTGGTTGGAGCGGATGTCCGCGCGACGCTGCGCGTTCACCGCATTCTCCTGCCGGTTGAGCTTGTGCTGTTCCTGCTTGGTGAGGTGGCCGCCGTTTTGCGCCGCCATGCTGCGCTCCTCCTTGCGGATCTGGTGGTCTTCCTTGTTCAGCTGGTGCGCCTGCGCGCCGGTGAGCTTGCCGTTGGCTGCTGCGTTGTTGGTCTTGGCGCGTTCGTTGCCGATGCGGCTGTTCACTTCCGCGCGGCGCGGATGGTCCTTCTGCCACTGCGTCTCGGCCGTTGCCGAGGTCGAGACTGCGAGGAACAGGCCGGCAACCGCAGCCGCGCTGACGATATTTTTCATTTCTCTCTCCTGGGATTTCGGTTGGCGGGATCGACTCGTCCCTGTCAACATGCTATGCCCGCGCCGCGCACTTGTGCTCGTCAGGAATGTAAAGCTTCGTGAACGTTGTTACAGCCTGGTAACGGGCCGGATAACAAGCGCGCTCCAGTAGTGGCAGAATCCACATCAAAGGTAAGGCACAAAAATCCACAACAATGAAGCGCACCACTCGTCCCCCACCGCGCGCGGGCCGCCCCGGGACCCGGCCATGACCCGCGACAAATTCGATGCCCTCGTCGACCGGCTCGATGGCGAAGCACGCCTGCATCCGCGGCTATACCGCGCCAAGCTCCTGCTCCTGGCCGCCGCCGGTAATAC
Source organism: Burkholderiales bacterium (assembly GCA_036498945.1). Classification (GTDB taxonomy): domain Bacteria; phylum Pseudomonadota; class Gammaproteobacteria; order Burkholderiales; family JAEUOS01; genus JAQGMJ01. The sequence goes on from DASYEQ010000044.1 coordinate 35,452, forward strand.
TTACATTTTCGCCGCCCTCTCCGGCTTGGCCGGCCTGATCGCCGCCGCGGTCTTTTTCCTTCAGGGCTACGGCGTGAAAATCCTGCTCCTGGGGGTGTTTTTCATCTGGCGCGTGCTCAAGGCGCTATGGGTGAAGTCCGAACCGCCGGAGGGCGTGGAGGTGAAGCCCGCCGAGGCGCCACCGCTGTTTGCCATGATCGCCGAGCTGCGCCAGCGCCTGGCCGCCCCGCGCTTTCACCGCGTGCTGATCACCACTGATTACAATGCCGGTGTCATTCAGGTGCCGCGCCTGGGGCTGTTCGGCTGGCATCGCAACTACCTGCTGATCGGCCTGCCGATGCTCAAGACCCTCACGGCCGGGCAGCTGCGCGCCGTGCTGGCCCACGAATTCGGCCACCTTGCCCGCGGCCACGGTGCCTTCGGCAACCGCATCTACTGCCAGCGCCGCCGCTGGACCCAACTGCTGGAAAACCTCGAACACCAGCCCAGCCACGGCGACTTCCTGTTCAAGCCCTTTTTCAACTGGTTCACCGCCTACTTCAGCGCCTACTCCTTCCCGCTCGCCCGCGCCAACGAATACGAGGCCGACGCCGCCTCGGTGCGCCTGACCTCGCGCGAAGCGGTGGCCGAGGCGCTCACCGGCACCAGCGTCATCGGCGCCTACCTGGAAGAGCGCTACTGGCCGCGCATCCACGCCCAGGCCGCCGACCTCCCCGCCCCCGCCGCCACGCCCTTCCTCAACATGGGCGAACACCTCGCCGCCGAGATCGACGCCGCCGCCGCGCACGACTGGCTGGCGCGCGCCACCTGCGACAAGACCACCTCGCGCAACACCCACCCCAGCCTGGCCGACCGCTTAAAGGCCATCGCCGCCGCTCCGCAACTGGCGCCCCCCGCCGCCGGCGCCGCCGCCGATACCCTGCTCGGCCCCCTGGCGGTCGAAGTCGCGCGGCGCTTCGACCGCCACTGGCATGACGCCATCCTGCCCGACTGGCAGGCACGCCACGAGAAAGTGCAGCAGGAGCGCCGCGAATTCGCCGATCTCGAAGCGCGCCTCGCCGCCGGCGAGGAACTCAGCCCGCAGGAAGCCTACGACCGCGCGCTCCTCACCGAATCGATCCAGGACGACGCCGGGTCCGCCTTCGAGCAACTGCGCCGCCTCTACGTGGGCGACCCCGACGAGCCCATCCTCTGCCTGGCGCTGGGCCTGCGCATGCTCAAGCGCGACGACGACGACGGCATCGCCATCATCAAAGGCGCGCTGAAAAACCCGGACCACCTCGCCATGCAGGTCTGCGAAGCCATGCGCGACTACAACTGGCGCCACGGCCGCAAGACCGAGGCCGACGGCTGGCACCAGCACCTGCTCGACATCGCCCGCCCGCTGCAGGCCGCCGCCCGCGAACGCAGCGAAGTCCACCTCGCCGACCGCTTCGCTCCCCACGAGCTGAGTGACGAACAACTCGCCGAGTTCCAGGCCCAGCTCGCGGCCCTCCCCATGCTACGCAGCGCCTACCTCGTGCGCAAGGAACTCAGGCACTTCCCCGAGCGCCCCTGCTACGTCTTCGGCTACCGCACCGCCGCCTGGTGGCAATGGCCAGGCAAGGCGCGCAGCGAAGCCGCCATGCAGGCGATGCAGCAGCAAGTCGCCTTCCCCGCCGAGACCCTGATCATCAGCATCGAAGGCGGCAACTTCCGCTTCGCGCACAAGCTGCGCCGCACCGCCGGCGCGCGCGTGCTGTGAACCGGCGGCGCATCGGCGCCGCCGCGTAGCCAGGCGCAATCCACGCCGGCGCGCATCCCTCCGCGCAAGCGCGCCGCGGGAATAGATCGACTCCGTCACCTTTCGCGCAATTTCACCGCGGACATTCGCCTGAATTTGGGTACTATCGAATGTTGCGAATGACGCGGCGATTGCAAAAAATTGTGTCTTGCGCCGCGATGAACCGGGAACGTGACGATGGCCGATGTAATGAGCAGTGCGGAGTGGATGAAGCTCACCTATGGCGGCCGCACCTCCATCCGTAGCGGCGCCCTCAAGCGCCTGGACGCGGCGCTGGCCGCCTACGAAAAGGCGCCCAACCCGGTGCAGATGGAGGCCTTGCGTAAAGCCCTGGTCGCCTGGATGAGCGAAAAGGGCAGCGACTGGAAAAACAGCATCCGCAACGGCAAGAACGCCGTCGACACGCTCTATCGCCAGGTCACCGGCCTGGCGCCCGGCGCCGCCGCCGACTCGGCCGGCCTGCAGGCGATGAAGGACGAAGCGCATCAAGTAATGCTGCTGATTTTCCGTGGCGCGCAGATCACCTGGAAAAACGAATTCCGCGGCAAGCTCAACTGGAACCTCGTCAAGCCCTTCCACCTCAGCACCAAGAAGCCGCTCAACGGCGACTCCGCCCCCGCCCTCGCCGTCAAGCAGTACGTCACCTCGGGCGCGAACAACAAGGTCGGCATCGCGCTCAACACCGGCGGCGTCGCCATCGCCTCCAGTACCATCAACAGCCTGCGCACCGGCGGCAACGCCGGCGGCGGCGCCACCGGCTCGCTCATCACCAAGCTGGTCGGCCAGGTGGTGCCCCCGGGCGCGCAGGTCGAAGTGCTCAACGCGGTGAGAATCCTGGTGCCCACCTTCCATGCCCAGTTCGCCGCCGCCGTCATGCCGCTGGCCGGCATCCTCACCGCCGCCGCCGGCACGCTGTGGAACACCGGCACCGCCCTGCACAAACAATACGGCGTGGTGCAAACCCGCATGCACCGCGACCGCAGCTTAGCCGGCGTCGAAGCCAGGCACGCCATCAACGCCCTGGTCCGCATCCTCGAGCGCGAGCGCAACGCCGACATCTACAGCGCCAGCGTCTCCGTCGCCGAACTCGGCGGCAAGATCGCGGGCTTGGCGATCGACGGCGGCACCGCCTCCAACACCGCCATTGGTCTCGCCGCCAACATCGCCAAGCTGCTCAACATCGTGCGCATCGTCTACCGCGACGTCAGCGAGAAGAATGCCGCCAACCGCCTGATGGCCAGCGGCAAGGTCACCATCGAAATCTTCGAAGTCTCCCCCCTGGTCGGCTGTTACCTGGTCTGCTGCCTGCCCACCAGCGCCCTGATGGCCCTGATCTTCGAACGCTTCGGCGAACGCGGCTGGATGGACGTCGCCGAACGCACCAACGCCCATCACCTCGAGCCGCTGCGCGCCAAGGCGCGCGACGTGATCCACAGCCACCGCTTCGAAATCCGCTCGCTCTCGCGCTTCCCCGGCATGCTCAAGGCCAACGACGCCGAGCTCAAGCGCATGGCGGAAAACGTCGGCAAGTCGAAGTACGTGGGGTTTGGCAGCGCAGCCGTGGCGTGAGCCACCGGGCTCAGCGCAAATATTTACAGCAACCAGACCGCGCACCAGCGTCAATCCGGCCTTCGTTCTGCGAAGGCCACCCCATGCGAATCCCGCATCTTCCGTAAAAGCGCCCGGCGCATTAGCGCCGCCGCGTTGACATTCCTCCGCGCCCGTCCTACGCTTTTTGGGTATCCGGGCGTCGCGCCCCGCGCGCCACAATAAAACGGAGGAGTCCTTCCATGACGGCCAGTCCCAGCCGCACGTCGCTTACCCGGCGCCACCTGCTCAAAAGCTCCGCCCTGCTCGCCGGCGCCGGCTTCGCCTCCGCCCTGTTGCCGCGCGCCGCCCGCGCCGCCGAGCCGGTAGTCGAAACCACCCTCGGCAAGATACGCGGCAGCACCGACGACGGCGTGCACGTCTTCAAGGGCGTGCGCTACGGCGGCGACACCGGCGGGGCAAACCGCTTTCGCCCGACCCCGCCGGCGAAAAAATGGGCCGGCGTGTTGGATGCCACCGAGTGGCCCCGTTCCGCCCCGCAGGACGCGCAAACCCAGGAGCCCTTCTACGCCTGGTACACCCAGGTGCAGCCGCAAAGCGAAGACTGCCTGTTCGTCAACGTCTTCACCCGGGCCTTAAGCGACCACAAGAAGCGCCCGGTGATGGTCTGGTACCACGGTGGCGCCTGGGGCAGCTGCGCCGGCAGCGCGCCCGGCTTCAACGGCACCAGCCTCGCGCGCAATGAAGACGTGGTGGTGGTCACCGTCAACCACCGCCTGAATGTGTTCGGCTACGTGCAGCTCGACGACCACGCCGCCCGCTTCGCCGATTCCGGCAACGCCGGCGTGCTCGACATGGTCGCCAGCCTCAAGTGGGTGCGCGACAACATCGCCCGGTTCGGCGGCGACCCGCACAACGTCACCATCTTCGGCCAGTCCGGCGGCGCCGCCAAGGTGATCGCCCTGATGGGCCTGCCCGCCGCCAAAGGCCTGTTCCACAAAGCCATCGTCGAGAGCTGCTCCGGCGGCATGCGCATCGCCAGCCAGGAAGAAGCCACCGTGCAAGGGCACGACCTGGCCAAGCTCCTGGGTGTCGAGCGCCTCACCGGCGAGGCGCTGCAAAACGTGCCGATGCAAACACTGGTTGCCGCGCAAAAGAAAATCGCGGACCCGTTCCGCCCGGTGGTCGACGGCCGCAGCTTCAAGCGCGACCCGTTCTACCCCGAAGCCCCGGCATGGTCCGCCCACGTGCCGCTGATGATCGGCAACGCCAACACCGAAACCTCCTATTACATCCGCGCCGACAAGAAGAATTTTTCCATCGACATGGAAACCGTCAAGCGGCGCCTGAAGAAATTCCTGCGCGT
>DASYEQ010000045.1:0-3076 GCA_036498945.1 Burkholderiales bacterium
GCCAATAGCGCTGAACGCACCTCTTGGCTTCCTGCTTTCCTGGCCTACTACAACATCCGTCGGCCTCACTCCGCTCTTAACTACCGCCCTCCAGCTTCCCGTATTTCCGGGAATAACCTATTGCAACTCGACACCTAGCCAGCGCCGAACAGCCGGATCTCCGCCTCCAGCCAGTGCGCCTCTTCACAGCCGGGCGGGAAACCGCGCGATTCGGCGATCAGGTAAGCCTCCACCGCGATGCGCGCGCGGCGCAGGTTTTCGTCCGGCGCCGACACCGCCTCGGTCTGCGCCAGCAGCGCGGCGGCGGTCGCCATGGCCGATTCCATCATCGGGCTGGGCGCGTCCTGATTGACCAGGGCGGCTTCTTCGCCGGGGCCGGGGCCGATCGGGGTGGCGGGGTCGAGGCCGGCGGGCACGGGGGTGGCGGCCCGCTTCGGCGCCGCAGTGGCTAAGGCGCGCTTGCGCACGGACGCCGCCGGCACCGGGAGGGCGGCGGGTTGCGCGCGCGGCGCATCGGCCGCGGCCCTGGCCGGCTTCGCGGCAGCCTTGGAGGGCGCCTTGATCGCGGCCTTTTTCGCCGGCACTTCGCCGGCCGCTTCCTTCGCCGGCGCCCTGGCTACCGCCTTTTTCACCGCCGCCTTGCGCACGGCCGGGGCGGCGCTTTCCTTGCGCGCGGCGGGCGCGCCTTCCTTGGCCGGGTCTTTGTCGCTTTTCATCGAAACTCCTTGCGGGTGGATGCGGGCACGCGAGCATGGATCGTGCCGCCGCACCGCGCCTGGTATTTCGAGCGCAATCGGCCGCGCCGGTTCCCTGCCCACCCAGAGTGACGGGCCGAATTTACACAGCCATGAAAAAACGCCGCCTCAAGCGGGCGCCAGGGCTGCCAGCAGGCGCGCCAGATCCACCGGCTTGGTCAGGTGCAGGTCGAAGCCGGCGGCGAGCGCGCGCTGGGCGTCTTCCGGCTGGCCGTAGCCGGTGAGCGCGATCAGGCGCATGCCGGAAGTGGCGGGGTCGGCGCGCAGGCCGGCGGCCACCTCGTAGCCGCTCAAGCCCGGCAGGCCGATGTCGATCAGGGCGACGTTATGGCTGCCTTCGCGCGCCGCCGCCAGGCCGCGCGGGCCGTCCTCGGCTTCGGCGACTTCGTGGCCGCAGCCGCGCAACAGCTCCGCCAGGCTTTCGCGCGCATCGGTATTGTCTTCCACCAGCAGGATGCGCCGGCTGCCCAGCTCCGCGCCGGCGCGCGCATCGGCTGCGCTCGCGGGCGCCGGCGGCGGCAGGCAAGGCAGGGTGACGGTGAAGGTGCTGCCGCGGCCGGGGCCGGCGCTGCGCGCCGTCACGCCGCCGCCGTGCAGCTCGATCAGGCGGCGCACCAGCGTGAGGCCGATGCCCAGGCCGCCCTGCTTGCGGTCGATGCTGCGCTCGGCCTGGAAAAACAGGTCGAAGACGCGCGGCAGCGCCGCCGGCGCAATGCCGATGCCGTCGTCCACCACCGTCAGCACGGCGTTGCCGCCCTCGATGGCCAGGGTGACGGCGATGGCGCCGCCCGGCATCGTATAGCGCAAGGCGTTGCCGACGAGATTGATCACCACCTGCTCCAGGCGCGTGCGGTCGCCTTCGACCCAGGCGTGCTCCAGTTGCAGGTCGAGACGCCGTTCGGCCGTGCGCCCGGCGCCGGCGAGGGTCTCCACCGCGCCGTCCACCACCTCGGCCAGGTCGACCGGCGCCATGGCAAGCGCGATCTTGCCGGTGGTGACGCGCGCCACATCCAGCAGGTCGTCGACCAGGTGCGTCATGTGCGTCACCTGGCGGCCGATCACCTGCGCGGCGCTGTGCACGCGCGGCGCGCCGGCCCCCGCCGCCGTGAGCAGGCTGGAGGCATTGCTGATGGCGGAGAGCGGGTTGCGCAATTCGTGGCCCAGCATGGCGAGGAACTCGTCCTTCGCCTGGTTCGCCTCCTCGGCGTCGCGGCGCGCGCGCGTCTGCGCCTGCAGCAGTTCGGCGCGCGCCTCGTCGCGCGCCGACAGCGCCTCGCCCGCCTGGCGAAAGGCGCGCCCCAGGTCGATGAACTCGCGTACCTCCGGCAGCTGCGGCACCACCAGCGCCTCGCCGCCGGCCAGGCCGCGCGCCGCGCCCGCCAGGTCGCCGATCGGCCCGGCGATGCGCCGCGCCAGCACTTCGGCGAACACGAAGGCCAGCGCCAGCGCCACCAGGGTGCCGACGGCAATGGTGGCGGCGGCGCGCCGCGGCGCCTCTTCCACCGTCGCCGCGGGAATGCCGATGGCGACGATCCAGCCATAGGCGCGCGAACGCACGAAGGGCGTGTAGACCTCCTGCCCGCCCAGGTTACGGCCGTGGTAGACCCCATCGTTGCTGGCGCGCGCCGCCGCCAGGAACTCCGGGCCGCCGGCCTGCGCGCCCAGCATCTTCCGGGAATCCGCGGTGCGCGCGATGAAATGGAAATCGCGGTCGAGGATGCCGCCGATCCAGTTGTCCGGAATGCCCTGCTTTTGCAGCAACACCTGGAACGCACGCGGCGACACCGCCGCCGTCAGCACATAGCGCACCTGCCCGCCGACGCGCACCGGCACGCGGATCGGCACGTTGAATTCGTTCACCACCCCGCTTTTGGTCAGCCCGCCCGCCATGCCGTTGCCGCGGCCGGCCTCGCCGAAGCTGAACCACTCCACCACTTTCGGCAGCGTGGCGCCCGCCGGCCGGTGCGTGTTCACCAACTGCTGGCCGGAAGCCGCGTCGGCCAGATTGACCGAGATCCACTCCGGCTGGCTTTTCAGCGCGCGCAGCGCCTCGGCGCGAAACGCCACCAGGTCGCCCGTCTCCAGCGCCTTCGAAGTGGCGATGGCATCCAGCGTGGTGGTCGAGCCGCGGATTTCCGCCTCCACCGCCGTCACGATCGTCCGCGTGCGCGCCCGCGCCCCCGCCTCGAACACCCCGCGCTCGCGCGAGGCCGACAGCCACGACACCACCGCCGCGAACAGCAGCACCGGCAACAGCGTGCCGATGGTCAGCGCGAGCAGCAACCCGCCGAGCGTGCGGCGGCGGCGCTCGCGGCGCGGCG
>DASYEQ010000046.1:0-46602 GCA_036498945.1 Burkholderiales bacterium
AACTCAGGCGGGCTCGAAGCCCTGGCGGCGCTTGGTCTCGGCGATTGCGGGCGAGGCGAGGTATTCGACCAGGCGGCGCGCTTCTTCCGGCTGCTTCGAGGCGGCGCACACGCTGGCGGTGAACACGCTGTTGATCTCCGCGCCGGGCGGCAGGGGGCCGAGAATGTCGACGCCGGGCAGGTTCATCAGTTCACTGTACTGCTGGATGCCGACATCCACCGCGCCTTCGGCCAGGAGCGCCCCGACCGGCTTGCCGGGCGGCGCCTGCACCATGCGCGCCCCCAGCTTGTCCTTCAGGCCCCAGTCCTCGATCATCTTCAGCAGGATGACGCCGGAAGGCCCGGTCGAATAGCCGACCGCCCGCGCGGCCAGCAAGGCGTCCTGGAATTCCTTGAGCGTGCCCACCGGCGGCCGTGCCGCGCCGGCGCGCACCGCCACCATCGCGCGCGAATGCACCATCGCACGCTCGGAACCGGCGACCACGCGCCCGGCCGCGACCTGCTTGGCGATCTGCGCCCCTTCCAGCACGACGACGTCGAATGCCTCGCCCTCGGCCACGCGCCTGGCGGCATCGACACCGCCGACCGATTCCATTTTCACCGCGCGTCCGTGCGCCGTTTCATAGGTGCGCGCCAGTTCGGCCAGAAGCGGCCCGGTGGCCTTGGAGGAGATGCCGATGAGAGTCTGTTCCATTGTCTGCTGTTCCTGCGATTGCGCGGCGTGATTTGCCTGCCGCGGATTTTACTTGGGGTGCCCCGGCCCATGCGCCGCGGCATCCCTCTACAATCGCGCGTGACCGCCACTGCGCGATGGGGCTGCGTGATTCTGGAGTGCAGGCTCGATTAGGTCTAGAGGCGGTGGCGACTAGCTGCTATGCGCCACCCGCATGACGCGGCGTGGCATTGGTACAAGAGGAGCGATGCAAGCAAGCAACATCAACCTGCGCCACCTGCGCGCCTTTTGCGCCGTGGTGGCGCAAGGCAGTGTGAGCATGGCGGCGCGCCAGGTGTTCCTGTCGCAGCCGGCCATCACGCAGGCGATCGCCAAGCTGGAGCAGGTGTACGACCTGCGCCTGTTCGAGCGCTCGCGCGCCGGCATGCATCCGAACGACGCCGCGCTGCGCCTGGCCGAGCGTGCCCAGCGCGCCTTCGCCATGCTGGGCGCCGGCATCCAGGAGGCGCAGCGCGCCGGCGGCGAGCGCGCGCCGCGCACCTCGCGCGACCTGCCGCTGTCGCTCACCGCTACCCAGCTGCGCGCCTTCGTGGCGGTGGGCACGGCGGAGAATTTCAGCCTGGCGGCGCGCGAATCCGGCGCTTCGCAATCGGCCCTGCACCGCTCCACCCGCGAACTGGAAGAGCTGCTCGGCATTGATCTCTTCGAGCGCACCACGCGCGGCATCGCGCTCACCCGCGCCGGGCAGGCGCTGTTCCAGCAGGCCAAGCTGGCCTTCGCCGAACTGGTGCAGGCGCGCATGGAGCTGGACGACAGCAAGGGTGTGCAAAGCGGCACGATTACCATCGGCAGCATGCCGCTGTCGCGGCATTTCATCATCCCCGGCGCCATCATCGCCTTTGCCGCCGAATATCCGGCGGTCAACGTCAAGGTGATCGAAGCGCCGTACAACGAGTTGCTGCACGGGCTGCGCTATGGCGAGGTGGACGCGGTGATCGGCGCGCTGCGCAACCCGGTGCCGGTGGAAGACGTGGCGCAGGAAAAGCTGTTCCGCGCCTCGCTCAAGGTGATTGCGAGGCGCGACCACCCGCTGGCGAAGCGACAAAAGCTGTCGATGCGCGACCTCGGCGGCTATGCCTGGGTGGTGCCGCCGATGGGCACGCCGACGCGCGAGCGCTTCGACGCCATGTTCAAGCGGGCGGGGCTGCCGCTGCCCGAGGGGCTGGTCGAATCGCTTTCGGTGCAGTTGATCCGCGCCATGCTCACCGACAGCGATCGCCTCACGCTGATCTCCAGCCACCAGTTGCATGCCGAGATCGAAACCGGCCTGTTTCGCGCGCTGCCGTGCGACCTCGGCAATACCCAGCGCGACATCGGCCTTACCTTGCGTCGCGGCTGGAAGCCGACGGCGACGCAGCGCGCGCTGCTCGCTGCTTTGCGCGCCGCCGCCAAGCACTATTCGGAGATCTGAGGCTTACTTCTTGTCGTGCTTGCCGGCGACCGAGTAGATCACCTTGGTATTGCGGGTCTTGAGGAAGTCTTCCAGGGTTTCGCCGCGCATCGCTGCGTAGAGGTGCAGGTTGGAGACGCCGACCACCGCGCCCAACTTTTCCAGCATGAAAAAGATCACGCCGTAATGGATCATGCCGCGCCAGTCGCGGCGGCGGATCAGGTCCTTTTCCTCTTCGGCCAGTTCCGCCTTGGTGAAGGCCGCTTCCGGATCGGCGAGAAAGGCCTCGCGGTGCGCCGGCTCTATCATCGCGTGCAGGAACTTGTTGATGCGATAGGACTTGAGGCTCTTCGCATGCGTGAAGGGGTAGGTGCCGGTGAGCTTTTCCGCGCCTACCAGTTGCGCCTGCATCGCCTGCAGATGGCGCGCGTTCGACTGGTTCGGCAGGTCCACCGACTCGTCTTCCAGCACCAGGGTGCCGATGCCCGTCATCGACGGCAGGTAGTAGGAGGTATGGACTTTCTTCACGCTGCTGGACAACGCGCCGCGCATGATCAGCCACATGATGATCTCGCCGCCTTCCCAGCCGCCGAGGGTTGCGTATTCGGCGTGGGTCATCCCGGCCAGGCGCGCCGGGTCATGGGTCAGCGCTTCCATGAACTGCGCGTCCCACTCGGTGTTGTTGAAGCCGGCGCGCTCGCCGTGCACCTGGTGCGACAGGCCGCCGGTGGCGACTACCGCCACCTTCAGGTCTTCCGGGTAGCTTTCGATCGCGCGGCGCAGCGCCTGGCCCAGCTTGAAGCAGCGCGCCGCGCTGGGAATCGGGTATTGCAGCACGCCCACCTGCAGCGGCACGATGGCGGTGGGCCACTTCTCGCCGTCGCGCTCCAGCAGCACCGACATGGGGGAGAAAAAGCCGTGGTCCAGCGGCTTGTCCTGGAAGAACGACATGTCGAACTCATCGTGCACCAGGCTGTGGCCGATGTGCTGCGCCAGTTGCGGATGCCCCGCCACCGCCGGCAATGCGCGCGCGCCGCCGCCTTCGTCGGCCACCCGGTATTCGTCATCGATGCCGAGCGTGAACACCGAGTAGTGGTCGAAAAAGAAGGAGGTGACGTGGTCGTTGAAAATGTAGACCAGTGCATCCGGTTTCTTTTCCTTGAACCACTGCTGGATCGGCGCGAAGCTTTCGAAGATCGGCGCCCACGCCGGGTCGTTCTGCTTGTTGGTGTCGTAGGCGAAGCCGATGGTGGGCGTATGCGAGACCGCGACGCCGCCGATGATCCGTGCCATGTCGATACTCCTAGCTGCAGAGCGGCCGGGCGGGAGCGCCCGGCCGTGAGGCCCAACGGCCCTGGGTCAGATGTAGCGCAAACCCTTTTTCGCCAGCGGCTCGCGCATGTTGTAGATGTCAAGCCCGAGCTCGCCCGCGGCCAGGCGCGCGCGCTTGGCCTCTTCGTTTGCCACGCGGGCACGCGCCTTTTCCAGCACCTTGGCGGCTTCGTCGTAACGCACGACGCACACGCCGTCGTCGTCCGCCACGATGACGTCACCCGGGTTGACCAGCGCGCCGGCGCACACCACCGGGATGTTCACCGAACCCAGCGTCTCCTTCACCGTACCCTGGGCGAACACCGCCTTCGACCACACCGGGAACTGCATCTCGGTAAGCACCTTCAGGTCGCGCACACCGGCTTCGATCACCAGGCCCGCGCAGCCGCGCGCCTTCATCGAAGTGGCAAGCAGGTCGCCGAAGTAGCCGGAATCCGAGTCGGAAGTCGGCGCCAGCACCACGATATCGCCCTTTTGCACCTGCTCCACCGCCACGTGCAGCATCCAGTTGTCCGCCGGCGGCGCCGAGATCGTCACCGCCGAGCCGGCTACCGCGGCGCCGGCGTAGATCGGCCACATGTAGGCCGCCAGGAGGCCGATGCGCCCCTGCGCCTCATGCACCGTGGCCACGCCGCATTCGGCCAGGCCTTGCGCGATTTCCGGGGCGACGCGCGGGATGTTGCGCACCACCACGCCTTGTTGATCCATTCTCATCGCAATGTCCTTAGCGTCCCTGCTTCTTCAGCAGCGCATCCAGGCGCGTATACACGCGGCGCGCATTGCCTTCGAAAATCTGCTTGCGATCGGCGTCAGTCAGGCTCGCGGCGGCGATGTAGCGGCGCGTGTCGTCGTAGTAGAAGCCGGTTTCCGGGTCGATGCCGCGCACCGCGCCGATCATCTCGGAGGCGAACAGCACGTTCTTCAGCGGGATCACTTTTGTCAGCAGGTCGATGCCCGGCTGGTGGTACACGCAGGTGTCGAAGTAGATGTTGTTCAGCAGATGCTCGCTGAGGGGCGGCTTTTTCATCTCCTGCGCCAGGCCGCGGAACCGGCCCCAGTGGTAAGGCGCCGCGCCGCCGCCGTGCGGGACGATGAATTTCAGCTTCGGAAAGTCCTTGAACAGATCCGAGGTGATGAACTGCATCACCGCGGTGGTGTCCGCGTTCAGGTAATGCGAGCCGGTGGTGTGGAAGCACGCGTTGCAGCTGGTGCTCACGTGCACCATCGCCGGGATGTCGTACTCGACCATCTTTTCGTAGATCGGGTACCAGTAGCGGTCGGAAAGCGGCGGCGAAGTCCAGTGCCCGCCCGAAGGGTCCGGGTTCAGGTTGATCGCCACGTTGCCGTATTCCTTGACGCAGCGCTCCAGCTCCGGGATGCAGGTTGCCGTATCCACCCCGGGCGACTGCGGCAGCATCGCCGCGGCGACGAAGTTCTGCGGAAACAGCTGCGAAATGCGGTAGCACAGCTCGTTGCAGATCGAAGCCCAGGTGCTGCTGACCTTGAAGTCGCCGATGTGGTGCGCCATGAAGGAAGCGCGCGGCGAGAAGATCGTGAGATCGATGTCGCGCTCCTTCATCTTCGCCAGCTGGTTGACCTCGATGGATTCGCGCAACTCGTCGTCGCTGATCTTCAGGTCCGAGGCCTTCGGCATCGCCGAGGGGTTCTTGATGCCTTCGATCTGCTTGTTGCGCCAGTCTTCCAGCGCCTTGGGCGCGGTGGTGTAGTGGCCGTGGATGTCAATGATCATTTGTCACCTCGAGGTCCGGCTTCGGGAAAGAGTAAGGGGAACGTAATGCTAGCGACTTTTGGCCCGGCTGGCTGAAGTGGATTTGCACACGGGCCATAAGATTTTGCGATAGACGCGCACGCCGACCACGGGGGTGGGCGGGCGCATGCCATTGGTTTTGAGGGAGGGCTACGCTCCACAGCGGACGCGAATGGGGCGGATCAGGCCGCGCGCGCGATGCGCAATCGGCATAGCTGCTAGTCGCCCGCGGCGCGGGCCGCCCTCGCGGGCGAGGCAAAATCCACTACACTACGCGCGCCTCTCCACGCCACGCCCGCGCATGCCCACGCTGTTTTTCGACCTCGACGGTACCCTCACCGATTCCAAGCCCGGCATCACCCGCTGCATCCAGCATGCGCTGGAGCGCCTGGGGCACGCCGCGCCACATGCCGACGAACTCGAGTGGTGCGTCGGCCCGCCGCTCAAGGCCAGTTTCGCGCGCCTCACCGGCAACAGCGATGAGCAGTTGCTGGAGCGCGCCGTCGAGCACTATCGCGAACGCTTTTCCACCGTCGGCCTGTTCGAAAACGCGCTCTATCCGCAAGTGGCCGAAACCCTGCGGGCATTGCAAGGCGAAGGCTATCGCCAGTTCGTCGTCACCGCCAAGCCGCACGTCTACGCGCGGCGCATCGTCGAGCACTTCGGCCTGATGGGCCCGATCGAGATTGTCTACGGCAGCGAACTCGACGGCACGCGCGGCGACAAGGCCGACCTCATTGCCCACGTGCTTGAGACCCATGCGCTCGACCCCAACGACGCCGTGATGATCGGCGACCGCGAGCACGACGTGCTTGCCGCCACCGCCTGTGGCGTCAGCGCCATCGGCGCCACCTGGGGCTATGGCGGGCACGAGGAGCTGACCCGCCACGGGGCGCTGCACCTGGCCGGCAGCATGGCCGCGATACCGGCGCTGGTGCGCGCAGTGTTCGCCTAGCCGCGGGCGCGCCGACGAGATGGCGCGGCGGGGTGGGTGGCGCGCCGCGCCGCTGGGTGCCCCGGCAGGCGCGCGGCAGCCGCGATAACCCGTATTTTCGATAAGGCCAGCCGCGCGGAGCGCGGCGACGGCGTGGCGTACTCACGGCCGCCTCCCATCTGCGGACAGAGCCCGCATGCCGCACGCGTCACGACGCATCGCCCACGTACCGCGCGCATCAGCGCGTGGCGTACTCCGCGAACTGGTTTTCCAGCACCGCCGCCCCGGGCAGCGGCGCCTGGCGTGAACTGGGCAGCGGCGCCCAGGTGCGGCGGTCGGGGAACAGCGCGTTGCCGGGAATCTTTTTCGCCTGCGTCTTGGCTTCCACCGCGCGCGCGGCGATCTGGTGCGAACTGGTGCGCACCCCCGCCGGCACCTGTACCGCGCCGATGGAAAGCGTGGTGAGCGGAAAGAACTGCGGCGCGCCGCTGCGGTCGGTCGAGGAAAATCCGTTGCGGGCGATGTCGTCGGCGCTGAACAGTGCCATGCGCTCCGCTTCGAAACGCTCCAGCGCCGCCGTCACGCGTTCGTTCCAGTCTTCGCTTTGAAAGACGACGATGAGGTCGTCGCCACCGACGTGCCCCACCAGGTCGGCCTGCGGATCGGCCACAGCGGCGAGCAGGCGCGCCACCAACTGGATCATGTCGTCGCCGCGCCGGTAACCGTAGAGATCGTTGAACGGCTTGAAATTGTCGAGATCGGCGTGGCACACGCAAAAGCCCAGCTCGCTGTCGAGCAGGCGCTCGATGTGCTCGGTGATCGGCACGTTGCCGGGCAGCAGCGTCAGCGGATTGGCATAGCGCGCCGCCTTCACCTGCAACTCCGAGAGTTCGCGCAGCAGCGTCTGGCCCGAGCAGATGCCGACGTACAAGCCGTCCTGGGTGACGATGAAGCCCTCCGAAAGATCGTGCCCGGCGCCCTCGGCCAGGCGCCAGCCGATCTCCTGGATGCCCGCGGTATGTTCCACCAGCAACGGGTTCGGATTCATCAACCCCGTGCATGACTTGTTGCCATACAGCTCGCGGCGATACGGCCGCGCGAAGCGGTCGATCAGCGAAAAGCGGGAGATCAGGCCCACCGGCTTGCCGTTTTCCACCACCGGCAGCGCATGCGCGGCGGTGTCGCGCGCGAAGCGCTCGTATACCTGCTGCCCGGTCTGGCGCGGCGTCACCGCCTCGATGCGCGCCGCCAGCTGGAAGGCCGTCACCCCCATGTCGCTCACCGCCTCGGGGTAAAGGCGCGCGCGCCGCCCGGTCCAGGCCAGGTGCGCGCCGGGCTCGCGCTCCGGGTTGCGCGAGGGGCGCGCCAGGAAATAGCCCTGCGCGTAGGTCACCTTGAGGTCGCGGATCACCCGCAATTCGCCCTCGGTCTCGATGCCCTCGGCCACCAGTTGCGATTGCGCCGCCAGCGCGATGTCCTGGATCGCGCGCAGGAACTGGCGCTTCAGCGGGTCGCTGTCGATGCCGCTGATGAAATGCTTGTCGATCTTCACGATCTCCGGCGCCAGCTCCTTCCACAGGCGCAGGCTGGAAAAGCCTTCGCCCAGATCATCGAGGGCGATCGACATGCCGAGCGCGCGCAATTCGCCGGCCACCTGGCGCATGCGCTCATGGTCGTGGATCTTGTCGCCCTCGGTGAATTCGATCACGATGCGCTCGGCCGGCAGGCCATAGCGCTGGGTGCGGCGGGCGAAGCCGAGAAAGGCGTCGGTGTGGCGCGTCGCCAGCGCCGGCGAGGCATTGAGGAACAGGCGCCCGGGCAGGCCGAGCTCGCCGAAGGCGCGCGCCGCCGTCATCAGCGCCGCCAGTTCCAGGCGCGCCTGGGTACCGTTGGCGCGCGCATGGGCGAACAGGCCGGCAGGTTCCGCCAGCGGCGTGCCTACGGGGCCGCGGATCAGCGCCTCGTAGCCCTCGATGCTGCCGGAGGAAGCGCGCAGGATCGGCTGGAACACCGCGTGCAGTTGCGCGGCGAAGTCGGCCTCCAGGATGCGCTGGCTGTCGGTGCTGGTCAGCTCGGTGGAGGACGAGATGTTCACAATGGAAGTCGAGTGGATGGTCTTTTTCGCAGCGGGCCGGGCCGCCGGCGCCGGGCAAACGCCCGCGACGCAACCATGTAGGAGGCGCTTTTTTGATGACAACCATGTGACAAAGCGCTTGCCGCCGCGCAATTGACACGGTTTAACATCGCGCGCGGCGCTTTACGCGCATGCCGCGCGCGCTGGTGTCAGGCGTAGCGAAAGCGGAAGGTCTCGCCCGCGCGCTCGATGTACCCGGCGGAGGGCGCCGGGAAATGCGCCGGGATCACCAGGCGCCCGCTCGCAGCCTCGCGTTCCAGAAACGCCAGGCGGGTGGCGCGCGACAGTTCCGGGTCGGCGCAAAAGCGCGTGGAGAGTTGCGGGCAGGCGCATTGCAGCGGCGTATGCAGCAGGTCGCTCGCCAGCACCGCGCGCGCGTTGCCGGAAGCAATGCCGAGCGCCACCAGCCCCGGCGTGTGCCCCGGCGCCGGCTCGAAAGCGATCGCCGCGTCCAGCCGGTGATCCATCGGCACGAAATCGCACAAGCCGGCTTCCATCACCGGCAGCACGCTATCGTCCATGTAGTCGCCGGTGCGCGAGCGGCCCCAGTCGCCGCGCTCGCTCCACCAGTAATCCCACTCCTCGCGGGTGAAGAGATAGCGCGCGTTGGGGAAGGTTGGCACCCACTTGCCGTTGGAGAGGCGCGTGTTCCAGCCGACGTGGTCGACGTGGAAATGGGTGCACACCACGTAGTCCACCTGTTCCGGCGCAATACCCGCCGCGCCCAAGCGCGCGAGCCAGCCCCAGCCGGCCTGATCGAAGTCGCCGCGTACCCGCGCCTTGCAATCGCCGACGCAAGTATCGACCACGATCACCTTGCCCGCGCTCCTGAGCACGAAGCCCTGGATGGCGATGATGAAGCGCTTGGCGGCCACGTCGTAAAAGCGCGGCGCCAGCCAGTCGAGATGGGATTGCAGCAATTCAGGCGTGGCCTGTGGATACAGCTCGAACGGGTCGAGCAGCGGCCCTTCGGACTCCACCACGCCGGTGAGGCTGACCTCGCCCACTTGCCATTGCGCGATCCCGGCGCTCGTGGCCGGGGAGGAGGAATCGCGGTGCATCACCGAATTCGCCGGGCGGGTCCTGGCAATTGGCTAGAAGTGCGCTTCCAGCCCCAGTGTCGCCAGGCCCGGATGCGACTGGCCGGTGGCGCCCAGGTTGGTGAAGTTGCGGGATTCGGAGCCGGACCGGCCATAGCTCTGGTAGTCGAAGCGCACGGCGAAGTTGCGCGCGAACGCGTAGCTCGCCCCCAGGCCCAGGGTCGGGTTCACCGTGTTGTTGCTGCCGCCGGCGGTCGCCGGGTAGATCACGCCGTCGCCGGTGAAGTGGTAGTCGCTGTGGACCACCGCCGCGCCTGCCAGCGCATACACCGAAAGGGAGTCGGTCATCGGCCAGATGCCCAGCAGCGCCACGCTCCAGGCCGAGAGCTTGTTGACGCCGTTACCCCCACCCGTGCCGAAGCCGTAGTTGACGGTGTAGCGGCCCATTTGCGCGTAGGCCGTTTCCACCGCCCAATAGCGCGAGAAGCGCCAGCCGCCATAGACCTTCCACGCCAGGTTGTCGGCGGTGCCGACCTGCGTGGTCGCGCCGGTACGCGCGTCGGCGTAGTCGCCGGTGTCCGCCCGCGCCGTGGTATGGCCCACACCCAGGCCGACGTACCAGCTGGTATCCAGTTTCAGGGCAGGCGCGGGCGCCGGCGCCGGCGAAGACTGAGCCTGCGCCACACCGGCGGCACACAGGAAAAGGGCAAGGGCGGCGTGCGGCAGCGTGAATTTCATGTCTTGCGGGCTTTCTTGCAAAGGAGGCGTGGCGCACCGTGCACACGCCCAGCCATAAACCGGCGGCGCCATGGCGCCGGACCGGTCGCAAGCTTAACCCCATCAGGGCGGCCATGACATCGGGAAGGCCCGAATTTTACACAAGCTTCACAGGCCGCCCGCTACCGTCAATGCGCGAAATGCGCGCGCGGGTCCTCGTGGCTCGCCTGCGCCAGCTCCTGGTACAGCGCCTTTTCACGCTCGCCAAGCGAGGCCGGCACCACGATCTGCACCACCGCGTACAAGTCGCCCGCCCGGCCGGCGCCCGCGCCCGGCAGGCCCTTGCCCGCCAGGCGCAGCTTCTTGCCCGAGCTTGCGCCCGGCTGGACCTTCAACTGCACTTTGCCGTCCAGCGTCGGCAATTCCACCGGCGCGCCCAGCACCGCCTCGGAAGGCGTGAGCGGCAGGTCCACATACAGGTCGCGGCCCTCGACGCGGTACAGCGCGTGCGGCGCCAGCTCGATCTGCAGATACAAGTCGCCCGCCGGCCCGCCGCCGATCCCGGGGCCGCCCTTGCCGCGCACCCGCAGGCGCTCACCGCCGGCCGCACCCCTGGGCACGCGCACGGTCACCGGCCGCGGCACGCCGTCGGCATCCGGCAGGTTGATCGACAGTTCGACACCGCGCGCCGCGTCTTCCAGGGTGATGCGCGCCACCGCCTCGTAATCCGCGCCCGGCATGGCGAAATTCGCCCGCGCGCCGGCGCCACCGTGGCGCGCGCCGCGCCGGCCGCCGAGACCCATCTGCTCGAACAGCTCGGAGAGGTCGGCGAAATCCTCGAAATGCATCCCGCCGCCCTGGTCCATGCCGCTCGTGCCGGCAAAGCCCTGCCAGTCGGGCGGCGGCGAAAAGTCCGCGCCCGCCTGGTGGCGGCCGAGATTGTCGTAGGCCGCGCGCTTTTCCGCGTCCTTCAGCGTGCTGTAAGCCTCGGCGATCTCCTTGAACCGCTCTTCGGCATCCTTTGCCTTGGAAACGTCGGGGTGATACTTGCGCGCCAGCTTGCGGTACGCCTGCTTGACGGCCGCCTCATCGGCGTCGCGCGGCACGCCCAGGATCTCGTAATAGTCCTTGTATTTCATGCGCTATAGATGCGGCCACAGGGCCGATTTCCAAGCTGCCGCCGCGGGATGTTCAGCCGCCGCCGCGCTCGGCCGGCGGCGGCGCTGGCGCCGGCGCGATGGCCGGGGCCGACGCGGGCGCGGCCGCCAGCGCCTCGCGGCGCTCGATCTCGCCCACCATCGCCAGGAACTGCTCCTTGAAGGTGGAACGCAGCAGCGGCACGGTGATGAAGGAAGGCACGCTGAAAGCCGGCTCGATCACCCCGCGCCAGGAAAGCACGTAGTCGCCCTCGCTGCCCGGCACCGGCTTCAGGCGATAGCCGCCTTCGAGCTGGCGCAAATTGCCCTTGAGCATCCGCACCGAAAGCCGGTCCGGCGGGCTCTCCGTCGATTCCACCGTGACCTCGATCGGATAGGAAAAAAACAGCACCCGCGCCGAGCCCTTTTGCTCCACCACCGCCGCCTGGCCGTGGCGCTCGAGCACCCGGCTGGAGGTCATGTCGGGCACGAACTGCGGCAGGTGCTCATAGTCGGTAAGCGTGCCCCAGATCACTGCCGCGCGCGCATGGATGCGCGCCTGCACGTGCAGCGCCACCGCCTCGCCCTGGTGCTCGGCCTCGATCGAAAAATCCTCGGCGGCGCGCGCCTGCTCGCCGACGAGCGCCGCCGGCAGCGCCGCCAGCAGCCACAGGCAAAGGCGCCGCCGCGCCCGGGCGCCTGCGCGCTCCTGGCAAAACACTGCGGATTGCTGCGCGCCCGCGACCGGCTTGCGCATCGTCACCACCATCATGTTCGGGCCGACGATGGTAGCGCCGTTACCCGCATGCGAGCGTGACCGACAGCGCTTTGTTACACATTCCACGGCAGCGCGCGGCTCTTGCGGGGTGGTGCGGAATAATGCGCCGCGCCGCCTGTTTACGCCCGCCTTCATCAGCAAGGCCTTAACTTCGCGCGCCTCGTTGCGCCGCCGTTGCAAATGGGGGAGACTAGCGCGCCGCCCGTAGCCTAGAACCACACATCCCGCGCCGGCGCATCGCCTCGGCGGGCGGCCGATACGTCCGGCCACATAAGAAATGTGAGGAGACCTAAATGAAAATCAAGTTCCGCCTTGCCACACTCGCCGCTCTTTCCGCCTGCGCCGCCTTTGGCAGCGCGCTGGCGCAGCAACCCAACCCGATGGACGTGGTGCCCGACAAGATGCCCTTTGATGTGCCCTACGGCGCGCCGATTTCGCTGGAAAGGGCCGACGTGCTGATCAACGCCGCGGTGGCCGAAGCGAAGCGCCACGACTGGAAGATGAACGTCACCGTGGTCGATTCCGGCGGCAACCTGGTCGCCTTCAAGCGCATGGATGGCGCGCAACTGGCCTCGATCCAGATCTCCGAGCACAAGGCCAAGACCGCGCTCACCTTCCGCCGCGAGACCAAGGCGCTGGAAACCGGTATCCAGAACGGCGCCCACTATCTGATCACCCTGGACGGCGTGATCGGCTCGCGCGGCGGCATCCCGCTGGTGGAAAACGGCCGCATGATCGGCGCCATCGGCTGCTCCGGCGGCACTGGTTCGCAGGATGAAGTCAGCTGCAAGGCAGGGGTCGCTGCCCTGCGCTGAGCACAGCGCCGCCGCTTATCGGCCGGTTGTTCTTGAGCCGGCCGGGCACATCGGCGAAAATCCGCGCTCGCGGTCCGGTCGGCCGCGGGCGCGGCCATCCGGCCCGCTTCGGGCAAACTGAATTCGGCAGGTGAAATAAATGACGGTACGCTGGGAAACGGTCAAGGTCGGCACTCATGAAATGCGCGTCTACATGGGAGTGCCCGACAAGCCGGGTACCTACCCCTGCGTGGTCATCGCCCAGCACGCCGGCGGGGTGGACGCGCAAATGCAGGACACCGTGCATCGCCTGCACCGCGAGGGCTACATCGTGGCCGCTCCCGAACTGTTTCACCGCCAGCCGCCTACCGGCTACGACGGCATCGCCCGCATCGGCCTGTTGAAAGACAAGGAAATCCTCGAAGACCTGGAAGCCACCATCGCGCACATGAAGTCCGGGCGCAGCACCGGCGCGGTCGGCATCGCCGGTTTTTGCATGGGCGGGCGGGTGGCGTATCTCGCCGCCACCAGCATCAAGGGGTTGAAGGCGGCCGCCGTGTTCTACGGCGGCAACATCATGAAGCCCTGGGGCGAGGGCGGCAAAGCGCCGTTCGAGCTCACCGCCGGCATCGAGTGCCCGATCATCGGGTTGTTCGGCGGCGAAGACACCAACCCCTCGCCGGCGGACGTGGCCAAGATTTCCGAGGAATTGACGCGCCAGAACAAATGGCACGAGTTCCACAGCTACCGCGATGCCGGCCACGCGTTCGAGAATTTCATCGCCGCCGAGCGCTACCGCCCGCGTGCCGCGCGCGCCGCCTGGGGTGAACTGCTGGCGTTTTTCGACGACCGCCTGCAAAGCACGAACTAAGCACGCGAGGTCATCGAACAACGGCGCCGCAGCAAGCGGCGCTGTTTGTTTTTGTGCGCCCGCGTTGTGCCGCGACCGCGCGAATCCACGCTTGCAGCCTCGGCCGATGCCCCCAAATACTTTGTGCTAGGCTGTAAGCCATTGATTTTTCCCGCAGAAATGGGGCAATCACGGTTCAATATGCATTAGTGAGTGCCCGCTTTTGCAGCTTGCTTCGTTCTTTTTGGTTGAATTAAGCCATTCCGGCCAAAAAGCCGCCTTTTGGGCTTGCCGCCCGCTTGGCGCGGGCATATGCTGGGAACCGTTATACAGTCTTTTCATACAGTAATCCTTCGGGTTTTTCGTCTTTTCACCGCATCGATCGTTCGGTCGGGCCGGACACGAGGCGCCGCACATGAGTATCCTGAACATCAGATTTGACTTGGTCGAAGTCACCTGGGACGACGCTTCCAGCCTCGAACACGGCTGGGTGGACCCGAATGACGAAAAGCCGCAGCCGCAGCTGGTGAAGACCGTCGGCTTCCTGGTCAATGAATCGGAACACTACCTGGTGATTGCCTCGACCACCGACGGCAGCTGGGTCAACGGCCGTTTCCAGATTCCCAAGGGCATGGTGCGTTCCTGCAAGCCATTGCGCCGCAAGCGCAAGTCAGCCGCCAAAGGGGCTGCCGCCGCGGCGAACGCGCAGGTGAAACAGCAGGAAGTGCCGGTCGCCGCCAACGTGCCGCACCCGGTCGAGCCCAAGCCGGTCGAACCGGCGCCGTCCAAAGGCGCCTCCAATGCTTTGGAGGATCTGCTGGCCAAGGCCGAAGCGGCTTCCGGAACCAAAAAGACCAGCGAAAGCGCGCGCAGCGCGCCGGCGCCGGAAGAGATTCCGCGCGCGGCGTAGAGGCGCGTTTGTTTGCCGCGGCCGGAACTTGGCCGCTCGGTGACCGGTCCAGTATCAAGGTAAGGCGCTCTTCGGAGCGCCTTGTTTTTGCCGCCAACGTTAAGCCGAAAACATGTTCGAAGCCGCCGAGCTGGGCCAGGAAGTCTCCAAGGAAGAATACGCAAAGCGCGAGCCGGTGCTGCGCCAGGCGCTGTTGAAGGCGCAGTACGCGCTCCTGAACAAGCCCGATTTCCCGGTGATCGTGCTGGTGGGCGGGATGGACGGCGGCGGCAAGGGCGAGACCGTCAACAAGCTGCACGAGTGGATGGACCCGCGTCACATCCGTACCGCGGCCTTTGGCGAGCCGACTGAAGAAGAGCGCCAGCGCCCGCCGATGTGGCGCTTCTGGCGCGCCCTGCCCGGCAAGGGGCATATCGGCATGCTGTTCGGCTCCTGGTATACCGAGCCGATCGCCTCCCGCGTCGATCACGGTCTCGGCAGCAAGGCGTTTTTGCGCGAGATCGAGGAGATCCGCCACTTCGAGCGCATGCTGGTGGCCGAGGGCGCGCTGATCCTCAAGTTCTGGTTCCACTTGTCGAAAAAGGCGCAAAAAAAGCGCACCGCCGAATTGCAGGACGACCCGCTGACGCGCTGGAAGGTGACGCCGCGCGACCTCGCGCACCTGAAGACATACGACCGCTTTCGCGATGCCGCCGAGGTGATGCTGCGCGAAACTTCCACCGGCGAGGCGCCCTGGACGATTGTCGACGGCACCGACGCGCGCTATCGCAGCCTGGCCGTGGGCAACACCTTGTTGGAGGCGCTGAACGGCCGCCTGAAGAATCCGGCGCCGCCGCCCACCGAGGCGCCGGCACCCCTGCAGCGCCCGCTTGCCACCAAGGGCGCGCGCAACGTCATCACCAGCCTGGACTACGAAGCGAGCGTCGGCGACAAGGAATACGACGAGCGCCTGGCCGAGTTGCAGGGACGCCTGGCGGTGCTGCTGCGCAAGAAGCGCTTCAAGGAGCGTTCGCTGGTGCTGGCTTTTGAAGGCTCGGACGCGGCGGGCAAGGGCGGGGCGATCCGCCGCGTGACGGCGGCAATGGATTCGCGTTCCTATAGTGTGGTGCCGATTGCCGCGCCTACCGAGGAAGAACGCGCCCAGCCTTACCTTTGGCGCTTCTGGCGCAACGTGCCCGCGCATGGCCGCACGGCGATTTTCGACCGTTCCTGGTATGGCCGCGTGCTGGTGGAACGGGTGGAAAAATTCGCCGCCGTGCCCGACTGGATGCGCGCGTACCACGAGATCAACCAGTTCGAGGCGCAGTTGTCGGATGCCGGCGCCATCGTGCTCAAGTTCTGGCTGGCGATTACCAAGGAAGAGCAATTGAAGCGCTTCAAGGCGCGCGAGAAGGTGGAGTTCAAGCGCTTCAAGATCACGGAAGACGACTGGCGCAACCGCAAGAAGTGGGGCGACTACGAGCAGGCGGTTTGCGACATGGTCGAGCGCACCGGCACCGAGGTCGCGCCCTGGCACCTGATCCCGGCCAACGACAAGCAATATGCGCGAATCGAGGTTTTGAAGGCGATCTGTGGGGCCCTGGAACAACGTTTGTAGTAATTTCTCGCCAGAATTCCAAAAAAACATCAGGTTTTCTCAGGGTTTGGGCAGGAGGCGACCACAAACGTGGTCGCCGCGGTCTCTGGCCGCTTCAATAACTCAAAAAAACGGGAGCAGCGATGCAACAAAAACAACGCCGTCTATCGCAACTCAAATGGATCACCGGCGCAGCGCTGCTGCTGGCCGGCGTGGCTGGTGTGCAGGCGGCTAGTTTCGACTGCGCCAAGGCCAGCGCGAAAGTGGAAAAGGCCATCTGCGGCGATGCCGAACTGTCGCGCCTGGATGAGCGCATGGCCGAGGCCTACAAGAAGCAGTTGGCGGCGGCCGGCGACAAGGTGGAATACGTGCGCTACGACCAGCGCGAATTCGTCAAGGAACTGCGCAGCGCGCACGAGGGCGAGACCGAAGACCAGATGGATTGCGCCAAGGCCTATGCCGCCTGCGTCCGCCGTATGATGAGCGAGCGTATCGGTGTGCTGGAAAATACCGCGTACGCGGCCGGCGGCGTGTTCGAGAACAAGATCGCCAAGCTGCTGATCCGCCCGCGCGCCGACGGCGCGGTCGACGTGCTCCTGTTTTATCGCGCCGACAGCACCATCCGCTCCACCCTGAAAGAGCAGACGCCGAAAGGCGACCGCGTCACGCCGGGCGCAGTGACGCTTAACCTGCCGGAAGAGATCGTCAGCAGGATGGGCATGGGTGCGCTGGGCGAGGCGGACCGCGAAAACTGCGAAGCCCGGGTGCGGTTCACCGGCCGCGATGCCTTGGTCGTGACCAACGGCAAATGCGGCGCGCGCTTTCCCGGCAAGTACCAGCGCAATCTCAAGGATCGGGTGGACAACTACCGCCAGGAGATCGATTAAGGCCGCGAGTAAAAGGCGCGGCTAAAGCGCAGGATTGGAGGGGGCGGACCAAAGGGCGTGATTGCAAGCACGCCCGATGATGTTTCGCCTAGGCGCTCTTGCGCCAGACGCTGGCGAGCCAGGGCTGCTGCTCGCGCGGCAGGCCGGGTGGGCGATAGTAGTGCTCGAGTTCGGTGAAGCCGGCGGCGGTGAGGTAGCTGCGCCAGGCGTCGAGGTCGTGGTAGCTGCCGTAGCGTTCGCGGTTCCAGCCCTCGGAATTGTCGCCGCGCGGGTTGGAGGCAAACAGTACGCCGCCCGGTTTGAGTGTCGCGTGCAGTTCGCGCAGCACGCGGGGCAACTCCTGCGCCGGCACATGGAACAGCGTGGCGTTGGCATAGATGCCGTCGAAATGCGCGGCGGGCAATTGCAGCTTCAGGAAGTCCTGGTGCCACACTTCGCAGCCGCTTGCCTCGTGCGCCATGGCGGCGAAAGCGGCCGCGCCGTCCAGGCCAATGGCGGTGTGGCCCATGTCGGCGAGGGTCTTGAGGTCACGGCCGGGGCCGCAGCCGAAGTCGAGCACCACGAAGGGAGACTGCACTTCGATATGGCGCAGCAGGGCGTCGATGTTCTGGCGTACGTCGTGGTCCGCGGTGCGCTGGCGAAAGGTGTCCGCGCTCCCTTCGTAATAAGCGAGGGTGCGCGCGCTGATGTCGCGCAGGTCATCGGAGCCGAGGGTCATCTCAGGATTGTGCCAGAGCGGCGAGCGCGGCGATGGCGAAGGCCAGGCCCACGCCCTTGCGCGCGGTGAAGGCTTCGCCCAGGAACAGGAAGCCGATGCTGGCGGTAACGACGAAGCCCATCTGCGCCACCGGCACCAGGCGGCTGGCTTCGCCGCGCGCCAGACCCTGGAACAGGAACAGGAAGGCGCTGGCGAGCACGACAGCGGCGAAGCCGGCGTGCGCCCAGGTGAGGCGGTCGGCGCGTAGCGAATGCTCGATGCGCCACAGGTTGACGGTGGAGAGCAGGTTGACCATCAGCGCCTGGCCGACCAGCAGCGTTGCCGGCGTGGCGCCGGCGGTGAGCCCGACCTTGTAGATCAGGTTGGCGATGCCGATAGCGACCGTGGCAATGCCCACCTGGATCAGCGAGTTGCGCAGCGCTGCCCCGGCAGGCGCGCCGGCGCCCCGCGGCGCGTTGCCGCCGAGGAGCAGCCAGACGGCCAGCAGCGCACAGGCGAGGCCAGCGATCTTCCAGGGGCCCAGGGGCTCGCGCAGCAACAGTACGGCGAGCGCGGCGGTAAGCGTGAACGAAAGCCGGAAGATCGGCGCGTTGATGCTGATCGAGCCGCCCTTGAGACTCAAGGCGAAGAAGTAGAAGGCGAGGTAGGCGAAGATGCCCGCAACCACGCCCCAGATCGAAGCGGGATTGAGGACCAGCCCATGCGAGGCGAAACCATAGAGCAGCACCAGCGGGCCAAACTGCCAGGCCTGCACGCACACCAGCTTGTGCGCGGGAATGCCGCGCGCGACGGCGCGCTTGTAGATCAGGTCGGCCAGGCCATAGCAGACCATGGCGCCGAGGGCGTAGTCCATGCCGCCCGCGAGCATGCCGCCTTGCGCATTCAAGCGGTTTCTCCTGCGCGCATGAAGGGACTATGATGCACGCGCATACTCACCCCGGGAATCAGCATGTCCGCTTCGACCCCGCCGCGCGCGTTCAACCACGTCGGCATCACCGTGCCGGATATTTTCGCCGCCATCGACTGGTATTGCGAAATCTTCGGCTTCTCCCACATCATGGGCCCGCGCGTGTTGCAGGCGACTTCCGCCGCGACGCACGAGACGCCCAGCCTTTTTGGGCCGAGATTCAAGAAGGCTTACCAGGCGCATCTGCTGACGGCCAATGGCGTGGGGCTGGAGTTGTTCCAGTTCGTCGAGCCGAAGGTGGAGGAACCCGCCGACAATCTCGAATACTGGCGGCGGGGCTATTGGCACCTGTGCTTCACCGATCCGGACATCGAGGGCCTGGCGGCGCGCATCGCCGCCTCTGGCGGCAAGCAGCGCATCCCGGTCTACGAGTTTATCCCGGGGCGCCCCTACAAGCTGGTCTATTGCGAGGACCCGTTCGGCAACGTGATCGAACTGTTTTCGCATCATTACGCGGAAGCCTTCGCCAACTGGCCACAGCCCGGAATGGCGCCGCAGACCTACATCACCCGCGAGGAACACGCGGCGGAAATGCGCGCCCTGCGCACGGCGCAGGGCTGATCGGGAAAGGGGCGAGCCTACTTCTTCGCCTTCTTCGCGGCGGGCTTCTTTGCGCTAGCCTTCCTGGCCCCTTTCCCAATTCCGGCCCACTCCTCGGCCACCGCGCACACCGCGGCGGTATCGGAGTCGCCATGGCCCAGCGCAATCGCGGCGGCGTAGTAGGGCGTGGCGGCGTTGAACACCGGCGTGGGCACGTCGAGGTCGCGCGCGAAGTCGGTGATGATGCGCATGTCCTTTTGCTGGATGTAGTTGCTGACCGAGGGATTGACGTGATAGTCGCCCTTGACCATCATCGGCCCGCGCACCTGGAAGATGCGCGAGGAACCGGCGCCATCGCCAATCACCTTGTAGATCATCGCCGGGTCCAGGCCCGCCTTCTTGCCGAGCACGAAGGCTTCCGCGGCGGAGGTGTTGTGGATCGCCACCAACAGGTTGGCGACGAATTTCATTTTCGAGCCGTTGCCGAAGGCGCCGACGTAATAGTGCGAGCGCGACATGCCGGGGAACACGGCTTCGAAGGCCTTCACCGCTTTCGCCGGGCCGCTGGCGAGCACCACCAGGTCCTGTGCCTTGGCCTGCTTGCCGGTGCCCGAGACCGGGCAGTCGAGCAGTTCGAGGCCGGCCTTGGCGAGGGTGGCGCGCGCGGCTTCCTTGGTGGGCAGCGTCATGGTGCTCATCTCGGCGACGATGCGGCCCTTCGCCTTGCTGGCGGCGAGTTCGCCCATCACGGCGTGCACCGCGCCTTCAGTAGGAAGCGAGGTGATGATGAAAGGCGCAGCCTTGGCCAGTGCGGCGATCGAGGTGACGGTCTTGCCGCCGGCGGCTTTGAGCGCGGCCCGGCGCGCGGGCACGGTGTCGTAGCCGATGACCTCATAGCCGTTTTTCGCCAGGTTCATCGCCATCGCGCCGCCCATGTTGCCCAGGCCGATCACGCCGACCACGGGCTTGGCGACGGCAGGTTGCGAGGATGCGGCAGCGGATTTTTTGGTGGCCATGGGATTTGTCTCCAGCGAAGTTATATGTTTGTGGAAGCGGCGATGCTAACAGGGCATGCGCATGCACCACCCGGCTGCGCGGGTAATAGCGCGGATAAACCAGGGCGCCGGACGAGGCGCGGTCAGTGCCGCCAGTCGAAGCGAGCGGCCAGCGCCAGGTGGTCGGAGGGAAAGCCGGGCCCGGGCAGAGGCGTTTCACTGGTGATGGGCGGCGGTATCACCGGCTCGGCGTTGAGGCCTTTGCTGTGGAACAGGTAGTCGATCACGCGCGGCGCGTGGTTGGGCGCGGCGGTGCAGGCCTGCGGATAGGCGCCGTGGGCGTGGCGGTAACCGGCCTCGGTGAGCGCGGCGATCACCGGGGCGTCGGGCGTGACGTTGAAGTCGCCGCAGAGGATCCAGCCGTCGGCGTGCGGCTTGCGCGCGGCGAGCGCGGTGATGAGCTGGCGGATCTGTCCAAGGCCGTATTGTTCCTCGAGCGGGGTCTTCGGCGCATCCCATTTCAGGTGGGTGTTGGCCACGCCCAGCCGTTTTGCACCGTCGCGCAAGGTCAATATCTGCGCGACATGGCCGGAGGCCGCGCGGCCGGGCTCGCCGTCGGGATAGGGGAAGCGCTTCTCGGCTTCGAGCGTGAAGCGCTCATGCCAGAACGTGGCGCAGCCGTCAGGCTTGTTCAAGGACTTCGCCGCGCGTGTGCCGCGATAGCCGGCGGCGCCCAGATGCGCTTGCAGCAGATCAAATACCGGCTCCTCGACCTCCTGCACGCAGAGGATGTCGGCACCGCTTGCCGCCAGATGCGCGGCGAGTGCGGGGTGACGCACTTCGGGCCTCAGCCATTCATCCGGGGTGAGCGGATACCACTCGCGGCGGATATAGCTGTCGGCGAGAATGTTGCAGGTAAGCAGGGTGAAGGGCACGCCGCATTGTGCGGCAAAGCGGGCGGCAGGTAAACTCGGGACGGGAGCATCGAGGGAGGGGAACGCAGTGACCAGCAAGGAAAAGAGCGCCGAAGAGGGCAGGGAAGAACGTACGCATCGCTATTTGCGCAACTACCAGGACGAGGTGGCCGGTGCGGCGATGTACGCGGTGTTGGCCGAGGCCGAGAAAGACCCGGTACGCCAGGACCTGTTCAAGCAGCTGGCCGAGGCGGAAAACGATCACGCCGGCCTGTGGCGCAAGAAGCTGGAAGAAGCCGGTGTGGCGGTGCCCGATGTGAAGCTGCCGTTCAAGGTGCGCATGGTGGGCTGGCTGGCGCGCACCATCGGCGTGGCCTTCGTGCTGCCGGCAGTGGCCAATGCGGAATTCGCCGACCGCAACAAGTATGCGAGCCAGGCCGATGCGCAGGACATATCGGCCGAAGAGCGCGGCCATGCCAAGGTGATCCAGGCGGCGGCAGGGCATCGTGCGGGACACACGGCGGACCATAACGTCGGCCAGAACATTGCCAAGGCGGAACACTGGCACCGGGGCACCACCTCCGGCAACAACCTGCGCGCGGCGGTGCTGGGGGCGAACGACGGGCTGGTGTCGAACTTCTGCCTGATCATGGGCATTGCCGGCGCCGGCACCGACAACAAGGCAATCCTGCTCGCCGGCTTTGCCGGGCTGGCGGCGGGCGCCTGCTCGATGGCGCTGGGCGAGTGGCTCTCGGTGACCAATTCGCGCGAGCTGGCGCAGACGCAGATGGCGCAGGAGGCCGAGGAAATCGAGCAGACGCCCGAGGCGGAGGAAAAGGAACTGGCGCTGATCTACCAGGCCAAGGGCCTGGCGAAGGAAGATGCGCAGCGGGTCGCTAAACGCCTGATGCGCGACAAGGGGGCGGCGCTTGACACGCTGGCGCGCGAGGAACTCGGCATCAACCCGGACGACCTGGGCGGCAACCCGTGGAGCGCGGGCATCACGTCCTTCCTGCTGTTTTCCATCGGTGCGCTATTTCCCGTCATGCCCTTCGTCTGGCTGCAGGGGGTGCATGGCATTGCGGCTTCGGTTGGCCTTTCGGCGTTCGCGCTGGCGGCCATCGGCGTGATCACCTCCCTCTTCAACGGCCGCAGCCCCATGTATTCGGCGGTGCGCCAGGTGGTGATCGGCTGCGTGGCGGCGGGCATCACCTATGGCGTGGGGGCGGCGCTGGGAGTGTCGCTTTCCTGAGGCGCCGGTTTGATAAACTGTACCTCCTGCTGTTCACCAGATTCATAAAGAGACAAGCCCATGAGCATCATCGTCATCGGCGGCGGCATCGCCGGCCTGACCTTTGCCCTTTCCCTGAAGCAGCGTGGCTACGATTGCCGCGTCTTCGAGTCCGCGCCGGAGGTGAAGGAGTTGGGGGTGGGCATCACCCTCTTGCCGCATGCGGTGCGCGAATTCTCCGCGCTTGGCCTGGAAGACCAGTTGCGCAAGAACGGCATCGAAAACCGCGAAAGCGCCTTCTTTACCCACCAGGGGCAGTTCGTCTACAAAGAGCCGCGCGGCGCGCTCGCGGGCTACCCCTATCCCGAAATCGGCATGCACCGCGGCCGCCTGCACCGCGTGCTCTACGACGCCGTGCTGAAGGTGCTGGGGCCGGAGAAGGTGAGAATCAACCACCAGTGCGTCAAGGTCGAGCAGGATCAGCTGGGCGTCACCGTGCATTTCAAGGAGACCTCCAGCGGCAAGATGCTGCCGCCGGTCAAAGGCTCGGTGGTGATCGCCGCCGACGGCGTCAATTCCACCGTGCGCCGCCAGTTCTACCCCGACGAGGAGATGTATTTCGGCGGCATCAACACCTGGCGCGGCGTCACCCGCATGAAGCCGATCTTCGATGGCCGCACCTACATGCGCGTGGGCTCGATCAACACCGGCAAGCTGGTGATCTACCCGATCATCGACGACGTCGATGGCGAGGGCAACCAGTTGATCAACTGGACTGCCGAAATGCGCCAGGATGCGCGATACCGCAACGACTGGAACAAGCCGGGCAAGCTGGAAGAGCTGCTGCCGATTTTCGCCGGCTGCAAGTTCGACTGGCTCGACATTCCGCAGATGCTGGAAAAATCCCAGCTGATCCTCGAATACCCGATGGTCGACAAGACGCCGGTGCCGCGCTGGACTTTCGACCGCATTACCTTCATGGGCGACGCCGCGCACCCGATGTACCCGCGCGGTTCCAATGGCTCGGCGCAGGCGATCGTCGATGCGCGCACCCTGGCCGACCTGATCGCGCAAAGCGAAGGCAACGCCCATGCGGTGCTGGCCGCCTACGAGGTCGCGCGCCTGGAGACCACGGCGAAGGTCGTGCTGACCAACCGCGACGCGCCGCCCGACTACATCATCATGAAGGTGGAAGAGCTGACCGGCAACAAGCCGTTCCGCCATATCGACGACGTCATCAGCCAGGACGAACTGCGCCAGATATCGGAGAACTACAAGAACGTCGCCGGTTTTTCGCTCAAGGCGTTCCAGCAGGCGGCGGCGCGCTGAGCGCCTGCTGACGCGGGCGCATCAGCGCCCGGCGGTCCGCAGTCAAGCCTGCTTCCTAATCGTAGCTCAGCGCCGTCGCCTTGCCGCTGAACACGCGATACGCATAGATGGTGTAGCCGACGATTGCCGGCAGCACCACGCAGGCGCCGTAGAAAATCACCAGCATGGATTCCGGCGCGCTGGCTGCCTGCCAGATGGTCAGGCGGTCGACGATCAGGAACGGGAACAGGCTGTAGGCCAGGCCCAGGAAGGCGAGGAAGAACAGGCCTGCCGCCATTACATACGGCGCCCAGTCGCGCCCGGGACGCTGTTCCGCCAGGCGCTGCGGCAGGTGCCGCAAGTGCGTTTCAAGCGTGAAGAACAGCGCGGCGGAGAGCAGGGGAATCGGCGCCAGGTAGAGGAAGTTCGGCAGGGTGAACCACTTGTCGTAGATGCGCTGGCTGACCCAGGGGGTGGCGATCGACACCGAGGCGATGCCCACGCCGGTGAGCCACAGGCAGGTATGCGCCCAGCGCACCGCGCGCAGTTGCAGCGCGCCCTCGGTCTTGTAGATCAGCCAGCAGCTGCCGAGCAGCGCGTAGCCGGCGATCAGGCACAGGCCGATGAACAGCGAGAACAGGGTTTCGGGCCAGCCGTGGGTGAAGCCGGTGACCAGCGAGCCCAGCATCACGCCCTGTGCGAAGGTGGCGAGCACCGAGCCGAAATAGAACGCGCGATCCCACCACGGCTTGTGGTGCGCATGCGCCTTCACCCGGAAGTCGAAGGCCACGCCGCGCAGGATCAGGCCGGCGAGCATCAGCGCCACCGGCAGGTAGAGCGCGCCGAGGATGGCGCCGTGGGCAATCGGAAAGGCGGTGAGCAGGATACCCACGCCCAGCACCAGCCAGGTTTCGTTGGCGTCCCAGAAGGGGCCGATGGCGGCGATCATGCGGTCGCGGTCCGGGTCGGTGACCCGGCGCAGCAGGATGCCGACGCCGAGGTCGTAGCCGTCGAGCAGCACATAGGCCAGCATTGCCACGCCCATCAGGAACAGGAACACCAGGGGCAGCCAGAAAGAGGGTTGGGTCCAGGTGTCCATCTCAAACTCCTTCTGGCGCGGGTTGGTCGGGCGTGGCGTTCTTGATCGCCGGGCCCTGTTCCTGCTTTTCTTCCGGGTGCGCGGCCTTGCGCGCCATGTAGAACACCACCGAAATGTAGGCGACGATCAGGCCGGCGTAGAGCAGCAGGTACATGGCGAGGGAGGCCGCGATCATCGGCGCGGGGGTGGTGGAAGCGGCCTCCGCGGTGGTCAGCACGCCCGTCACCAGCCACGGCTGGCGGCCCACCTCGGTGACGTACCAGCCCGCCACCAGAGCGAGCCAGCCGGAGAAGGTCATCGCCGCCAGCGTGCGCAACAGCCATGTGTGCAGCGTGCCCTTGCGCTTCAGTTGCCATGCCGCCAGCCAGGAGGTGGCCAGCATCAGCAGGCCCACGCCCACCATTACGCGAAAGGCCCAGAACACCGGCGCCATCGGCGGGTGATAGGAAAAGTCGGCAAAACCCTTCACCTCACCACTCCAGCTGTGGGTGAGGTAGACCGAAGCCAGGTGCGGAATGGCGATTTCGTAGCGGTTGCTGCGCGTCTTCTCGTCGGGCAGGGCGAACAATACTGCCGGCACGTCCTTTTGTGTCGCCCACAGGCCCTCCATCGCCGCCACCTTCACCGGCTGGTGCTCCAGGGTGTTGAGGCCGTGCGCGTCGCCCGCCATGATCTGCAACGGGATCAGCACCGCCGCCACGTACACAGCCGTTTTAAGAGTAGCGGGCGCCGCCGCACCCTTGTCACCGCGCAGCAGGCGGTAGGCCGAGATGCCGGCGATGAGGAAGGAGACCACCAGCCCCGAGGCCAGCAGCATGTGCGTCAGGCGATAGGGGAAGGAGGGGTTGAAGATCACCTGCAGCCAGCTGGTCACGTGCGCGCGGCCATCGACCATCTCGTAGCCCGCCGGTGTCTGCATCCACGAATTGAGCGCGAGGATCCAGAAGGCCGACAGCGTGGTGCCGAAGGCGACGAGAAAAGTCGCCAGGGTGTGCACGCGCTCGGAGACGCGGCGCGTGCCGAACAGCATGATCGACAGGAAGGTGGCTTCGAGAAAGAACGCGGTGAGCACCTCATAGGCCAGGAGCGGCCCGGCGATGTTGCCCACCTTCTGCATGTAGCCCGGCCAGTTGGTGCCGAACTGGAAGCTCATGGTGACGCCCGAGACCACGCCGAGCGCGAAGGAAAGGGCAAACACCTTGACCCAGAAGCCATAGGCGGCGAGCCACTTTGCATCGCGGGTGCGCGTGTAGCGCAGCTTGAAATACAGCAGGTACCAACCCAGCGAAATCGAGATCGCCGGGAAGAGGATGTGGAAGGTAATGTTGGCGGCGAACTGTATGCGCGCCAGGATCAGCGGGTCAGCGGACATGATGTTCTTTCGGCCGACCCGCGCTGCGCCTCACGCGCACGGGCCGGGGTTGGATGCGTTGGACTCTCTCCCGGTTTTCTTTCAGGCGGACGGCCCCTTGCCGCCCGCCACCAGCTTCAGCTTGTCCTTCATCTCGAGGAACTTCTGCACCCGCGCGCCCAGCTTCATCAGCGACACCAGGTTCTTCGGCTCCATCTTCTGCACGTCGGCAAACCAGCTGGTGGTCAGCTCGATCAGGTCGTGCATCTCGCGCATGCGCTTTTGCGCGTGCTGGTCTTCCGCGCCGCTCACGCTTTGCATCAGCGCCTCGCGCAGCATCGAGAGCGTGGGATCGACCTCGCGCTTGCGCCGTTCCTCGGCGAGCGTACGGAAGATCGCCCAGATGTCTTCAGGAGCGGAAAAATACTCGCGGCGGTCGCCCGGCTTGTGCTGCACGCGCGTCAGGCGCCACGATTCCAGTTCCTTCAGGCCCATGCTGACATTCGACCGTGAAAAGCCCAATGCCTCGGCAATTTCGTCGGCATTGAGCGGCTCGCGCGCAACATATAGAAGGGCGTAGATCTGTCCCACCGTGCGGTTGATGCCCCAGCGGCTGCCCATCTCGCCGAAGTGCAATACAAAGGTCTGGATCAGGGGAGTCAGGTTCATGCCGGGCCTCGTTGACGGTATCGGGGTATTAAATATTTTGAATTTTCAAGAATTACTGAAAAGTGTAAACGAAGTTCCGTTGCTTGGCAATGGCTTTATGCCGGCGGTGATCTACCGAACGTGCTGCGGCTGGCTCTGCTCTTGTGCCAGGGAGCTTGGCGTCTGCGGCTGTCCCGCTACCGTGGGGCGCCCTGGGGCCGGCCGGCGGCCGTCACTGGTTGACTCCTGACACCAGGGGTGACTGCGAGGCTACGGCCGCGGCCAAGAATGGCAAAGCGCCCGCGGGTGCCGCAGAAGTTCCTCGCAGAGATGGGCTCGGTGAACCGGGCCGGCGCAGTTGTTTCAGCCGCGCCAGGCATGGATTCAAGGACGGCGTGCGTCCTGGCCGGGCTACCGTGCCAGGTCGATCAACGCGTCGTAGATGTTCCGGTCAATGGCGATCCCTTCGCGCAGATTCCTGAGGCGTTCACGATAGGAGCGTTCAGACGGCAGGCGGATTTCCTCCACGCCTGCCTGGCGCGGCGTCGACTTGATTCTCTCCAGGGTGGCCGATACGTCCCGCTTGAAATCCTCCAGCGGCAGCAGGAGATCGGGGCGCATCACGATCAGCAGGTAACCGTAGTCCTTGGCTGCGTTGAGCCCCGAGCCCGCCAGCACGCCCAAGGCCTGCATCGCCAGCGCCAGTGCGAAACCCTTATGCCCGGCGAAGGGCAGCAGGGCGCCGGCTTTCGCCGCCTTTGCGTCGGTGGTCGGCTGCCCGTGCGCATCCAGGGCGACACCTTCGGGAAGTACCTTGTTCAGCAGGATATAGAAATCCAGTTCGGTACCCGGGAATGCGGCGGTACTGAGGTCGATCACCAGCGGCTCGTCCCGGGTGGGAAAGCCGAAGGCGATCGGGTTGGTGCCAAACGCGGGGCGCGCAGCCCCGGGTGGCGCTACCAGGCCGGCGGAGCCGACGGTATGGATGGCGATGAGATCGGCGCGGGCAATGCGCTCCACGTAATACGCGCTGCGCCCGCTCATCCAGCTGTTGGTCACGCCCACCAGGGCGAAGCCATGGGCCTGCGCCTTCGCGATCGCCAGTTCGGTTGCCTCGTGCATGGCCAGCATGCCGGAATGGTTTCCGCCGTCGAGCAAGGCGGAGACCGGCGTCTCATGGAGAGGCTGGATCGGCGTCGTCGGATTCTTCGCCTTTGGATTGGCCGCAATCTGCAGGATCTTCGGCAGACCGGAGTATTCATACCCGCACAAGGCCGCATCGAGCAGATGAAGGGCGATGATTTCCGCCTGCGGCGGGGTATACCCGATCGCCTCCAGCGTGCGCAGCGCAAGCGCCTTGGCTTGCGCGCAGTCCAGGGTAACGCGTTCGCCGGTGAGCTGCGTCATGCGATCGCCACGCGCCCTTGCGCCTCCAGACGTTGGGCAAGCTCGTCACCGACCTTCACCGGCATGGTGAGGATCAGGGCCGAATACGATTTGCCGTGGGGATCAAGCGAAAGCGAACGGGTGACGCCGCCGCCCAGGGCGTTCTCCAGGACCAGGTTGATAGCCTCCACATTGGGCATTTCGTAGCGCGTGACCGCGCCTTTCACCAGGCCGCGGAAATGCGCTTTCACCCGCTCGACGGTGACCTGTTCGAGCAGGATCGGGTAGAAGTCGGGGTGGTAGACGGCGACGCCGATGTTGCAGGTATCCCCCTTGTCGCCCGCGCGGGCGTGCGCGATCTCGCGCAAATAGAAGGTCTTCATCACGCGACTTCCTTCATGACGATGCGCAGGTCGATGGCGCTGCGCGGAATCAGCACGGAATAGATGGCCAGCACCTCGCGCAGATAGGTGCGCGGAAGGGAAGACGCGCATGGGCCCTTGCCGACCAGCGTTTCCACCTCTCCGGCCAGCTTGGCCGCGTCGCGCTTCTGCCTGGCGCGCCCGGCAAATCGCAGCCGCACCTCGTAGGGATCGTGCTGCAGCGGCAGGGCCGCATCGCCATGCAGCGAGTTGATGCCGATGTAATCGACCCGCAGTTCCTCCAGCTGGACCCCGCCGATGCGCAGGCGATCCCGCACCACCTGCTCCGCCAGCTTTGCACGGTTGACGCAGCCGAGGCCCGCGTAGGTGATCTCCGCCTCCCCGATCCAGCCTTCGCGGATGCCGACCGAGACCTTGAGCTGTTCCGGCCGCGCGCGGCCGCGCCCGCCGCTGATGCGCACCTGGTCGCGGCCGATTTCCTCCAGCTTGACCTTGGTGAAATCCACCACCACGTCCGGGGTGATGTAGCTGGACGGGTCATGAATTTCATAGAGCATCTGCTCGATGCAGATGGCGCGGTTGATCACGCCGCCGGTGCCATCGACCTTGCCGACGACGCAATCGCCGTCCGGCTGCACGTCGAGGTAGGGATAGCCGAGATTGCCGAGGTCGGGCACGTCCTTGTATCCCGGGTCGGCGAAAAAACCGCCGGAAACGTTGGCGCCGCATTCCACCATGTCGGCGCAAACCTGCCCCTGCCCCAGCAGGTTCCAGTCGTCCTGCGCCCAGCCGAATTCGTGGATCATCGGGGCGAGGAACAGGGAGCAATCCGCGCTGCGGCCGGTGATGACGATGTCGGCGCCCTGGCGCAGGGCCTCGACCATGTTGTCCGCGCCGAGGTAGGCGTTGGCCGAGACGATCTCGCCCTGCAGGCTGGACAGCGGCTTTCCCGATTCCATGATCGAAAGCTTGTCCGCATTCTGCTTGCAGTAGTCCAGCACATCATCGCCCAGGACCGCCGCCACCTTCATCGGGCCCAGTTTCAGGTCGCGGATGACCTCTTCGGTCTTGGCGACGGCGCCAAGCGGGTTGGCCGCGCCCATGTTGGTCACGATGCGGGTCCCGTTGCGCTTGCAGTGCGGCAGCGCGCCGCGGAAACGTTCTTCGAGCAGGTCGTTGAAGCCGGTGTTCGGGTCCTTCATCCGCTGCAGGTTGGCCAGCGCGATGGTGCGCTCGGCCAGGGTCTCGTAGACCATGTAGTCCAGCTTGCCGTTCGCCGCCAGGTCGGTCGACGGTTCGACGCGGTCACCCGCGTAGCTGGCGCCCGCGCCGATGCGCAGGCTGGTGGTGCGCTTACCCATGTTCATTCACCCTTGATGTTCTTCAGCTTGATGATGCGCGCCCATTTTTCCGTATCCGCCTTTTGCAGCGCCGCCAGCCCTTCGGGGGTGGTGGGCGCAGGCTCGACGCCGGAGGCCGCCAGCTTGGCCTTCACGCCCGCATCGTCGAGCGTGCGCCGCAGCGCCGCGTTGACGCGCTGCAGTTCCGCGGCAGGCATTGCCTTCGGGCCGTAGATGCCGTACCAGTTGTTCGAGTCCACCCCCTTGATGCCCATTTCTTCAAGAGTCCTGGTGTCTGGCAGCAGCGGGTGCCGTTTCGGCGCGGCGATGCCCAATGCCTTGAGCTTGCCCGCCTTGATGTGTCCGAGCGCAACCGGCACATCGATGAACAGCGCATCGACGTGGCCGGCAATCACGTCGGTAATGGCCGGGGCGACGCCTTTGTAGGGGACGTGCCGCAGTTTGGTTTTTGTCACGTCCGCGAGCAGTTCCATCGCCAGGTGGGGAACGCTGCCCACGCCCGAGGAGGCAAGCGTGGCGCCATCGCTCTTCTTGCGCGCATGGGCAATGAATTCCGCCGTATTGGCGGCGGGGTCGGCGGCGCCCGCCACCATCACCTCCGCGGTGTTGGCCACCAGCGTGACCGGGGTGAGGTCATGCATCGCGTCGTAGGGCAGCTTGGCGTAGAGGGACGGGCTGATGACCATCGCGCCGGCGCTGGTGAGAAAGAGCGTCTGGCCATCGGGCGCGGAGCGGGCGACGTATTCCGCGGCAATGCCGGCGTTGGCGCCGGCACGGTTCTCGACGATGACGACGGTTCCCAGCTCCTTGCCGAGTTGCTCGCCAAGCAGGCGGGCGACCAGGTCGATGGGCCCGCCCGCCGGGAACCCCACGACGATTTTGGCCTGTTTGCCTTGCGCCAGGGCGATGGCAGGAGCCAGCAACAGGACGGAGGCCAAAAGATGCAGGCACGTCTTCCGGGAAAGCACGAAAAGATTCAACGTCGTCTCCAGTCTTTGTAACAGCGGAATCCGCGCCTGCCGACGAAGCCGGGGCGCTGCGCAGCCATCGAACTATGGCGCGGCTGCGCCCGAACTGGAAATATATAAATGTTGCCAATCCCATATCCAAATGTTTATGGGGCCGACCTGCCTGGGCGGGGACGGACGCCGGAACGGCAAAGGCCTACTTTTTCGTAGACTTTCGCCGCTTGGCAGAGCCGGCGATGCTGTCAAAAAGGGCGTTCGCGGCAATCCCGGAGACGCCTTCCGCGCGCCTGCAAAGCCAGACCGGCAGCGTCGGCCGCCCGGCAATGGGAATCAGCACCAGGTCGGGGAATTCGCGCACCACTGCGCCCAGCGCCACCGATACTCCACGGCCGGCGGCCACCATCGCGCAGATGAACTGCGCGCTTTCGCTTTCCACGGCGATCCGGGGTTCTCTGCCGATCTTCCCGGCCATCCGGTCCACGATGGTCCGCTGGTTGTATCCCTTTGAAAAGCTGACCAGCGGTTCGTCCAGCAAGCGATCCCAGGAGATTTCCTTGAGCTTGCTGATCGGTGATTCCCGCGCACTGCATGCGACGATAGGCTGTTGATCGATCAGGACTGCTTCAAGATCACTGGTATCGTGCTCGCCGGCGATGACGGCGATATCCAGGGTGTGCTCCCGCAGGCGCCGCACGATACCCTCGGAGGGGCCGGTGACGGCCGACACTTCCACGCCAGGGTGCCGCTTCAGGAATTTACCGATCAGCGGCGGCAGCAGGAAGCTCGTGACAATGGGCGGCGCGCCGATGATGACCTGGCCGCTGTCGAGAGAACGCAATTCCCGTAATTGCCGTTCGAGGTTGCTGAACTCCGAATGAATCCGTTGCACGTGGCGCAGGAAAATCTCGCCTTCGCGGGTGGGCAGCGCCCTCGCACCCGACCGATCCAGCAACTGGACGCCGACGCTTTGCTCGAGCTTGCGGATGGCGATGGAAACCGCCGGCTGCACCATGTGGAGCCGTTCGCCGGCCGCGGTGAACCCGCCCTCTTCGACAACGGCGACGAAGACTTCAATCTGCCTGAGGTTCCAGCGCATATGCGTTGAGCTATGGCTTTGGCTGCATCAATATATTTCTGTGATGCTACAGCGAAACCATGGGCGGTCGAGGAATGCTCGCGGTGGCTTGCTTCCGCACGTACCCATCGGGTTCTCGAAGCGTCTAACGCGGCGGCCTGAATCCGGCGGCTACCCACTTCTCGCCGCTGGCGCGGCTCAACACGAAATTCGGCGCCACCCGCGCCTGCCCGAGCAGTTCGCCGTCCGCGTCGAAACCCGAGAGGGTCGCCGACGGTTCGTCTTCATCCGCTTCGATGTCCAGCTTCACGGTGACGCGGGTCTCGCCCACGGTGACCGTCACGCTCTTGTGCAGCATCGCGTGCTGATGCTGCTCATGGCGCATCAATACCTCGCTTGCCGTCTTGACCAGGGTGTTGAAGGCGTTGACGTCCAGCGGCTTCGGGTTCTTCTTGTCACGCCCCATGGTCCAGGGGCCCACCAGCGCCGGCTCCGCCTCGCCGTCCAGCGTCATTTCAACGGCCCAGCCGTCGTCATCGATGTTCTTGATCACGCGGGCGGTCCAGCCGTTATCGCGCCAGAGCGCGTCCTGGTGCGGGGAAGCATCGATGTCGATTTGGTCGGTCACGGGCGGCTCAGTCAGGTGTGGTCGCGGCCGCCGTGGATCAATGCGGTCGATATATGTATAAAATACCAGTATTTCCGGTTTTTGGATAGCCAGAATTGCTTTCCTGCTTCCGGGCCGCGAGCGCGTATTGCCGCCGCCGAGGCCTATCGAGGTGGAATCCGGATAGCTGCTAGTCGAGATGAAGCCTGTTGGGCATGCGCAAATCCCAGGCCGCGGCTTGGAACTCACGGGCGAATGGGCAAGACCGGGCGTCGGCCTCAGGGCTTCCAGGTACACAGGCCCCAAAGCACCAGCACCGTTGCGGCCAGTGTCGCCAGCGATCCGCCCATCAACAGCACCGCGACGGTGGCCTCGCGAATCGCGCTGGCCGCGTGGCCCGCGCCGGCGATGGGCGTGGCGCGGCTGGTCCCCCAGAACGCGGCGAGCGCCAGGCTGGCGAAGATGGCAAACAGGCCCAGCGCCGCCAGAAGCGCGGTTGCCAGCTGCGCCCCGCTGGAGAGCGCGATCCGCTGCCACATCAGCCCCAGCGCCCAGAGGGTCATGCCGCCCTGCAAGCCCGCGACATGCACCGAGACGCCCATGCGCGGATTGGCCATGAGCGGGAAGGCGAAACCGATCAGCAGGCTGAGCAGGAAGAGGACGGTACCGCTGATCAACAGTTGTTGCGCGATGGAGGTCATCGGCTTTCTGGGTAAGCGGATGCGACAGCGCTGCTGAGGCACGGTCCCGTCAGCTGCCGCTGGCGGGAAGGATGATGCAGGTCTCGCTGCCATGGGCAAGCAGCTTTCCGCGCCCGTCGTAGAGATAACCCTCGCTGGTCGCGGTCCGGTTGCCGCGATGGATGACCCGCGCCTCGCAGCGCACGCGCTCGATCGACGGCAATACCGGGCGGACGAAGTTGATCTTCATTTCGAGGGTGGTGTAGTTCTCGCCCGCCTTCAGGGTTGTGTGAACGCAGTGGGCCATGGCGCCATCCAGGATCGTTGCCGCCCACCCGCCCTGGATCGAGCCGACCGGATTGAGGAAGCGCGCCGACGGCTTGCCCACGAACACCACCTTTCCTTCTTCCGCTTCTGCCAGGTCGATGTCCATGGTCTCGGAGTAGGGCGCGCGGGGATGGCGGCCATCCAGCATTCCGCGCAGGAAAGTGATCCCTTCCTCGGCTACCAGCACATCCGGTGTGACCACCCCGACTTTTTGCTTCACTTGCGCATGCGGCATCG
Source organism: Burkholderiales bacterium (assembly GCA_036498945.1). Classification (GTDB taxonomy): domain Bacteria; phylum Pseudomonadota; class Gammaproteobacteria; order Burkholderiales; family JAEUOS01; genus JAQGMJ01. The sequence continues at coordinate 33,774 of DASYEQ010000046.1, forward strand.
GCAACATTCCATCGTAGGCGGATAAATCGGCGAATTGGTCAAGAAATGCTACTTGAACCGCTGCTGAATTCGTATGCGAAATTTTCCAAAATCGAGGTGCGGAGCCGGGCATTTCAATTTGCACGCCGATCAGGAAAAATGTTGCGCTTGTCCGCAAAATCGCGAATGCCGGCGCCGGTCCCGAGCATTCGGCGAGTCTTCGGCACACCCTTTCCCAATTCACCCGCGCAGCCGGAGACTTTGCTCCATCAAACCCACGTGCGTGATTCGGCCATATACTCGCGTGACGCACATGGAACAATCCAATTCAACCAGGCCTCACTCGGCGAGGCCGGACCATGCGACCGCTGTCGCGCTTGGCGTACTGGGCATTTCCTTCGCTCTGGCAGCGCTCGGCCGCGGGCTGGGTGAGAGCTTCTCCGTATTCCTGCTGCCGATCTCGCAGACGTTCGGCTGGGACCGCAGCCAGGTGGTATCGATTTATTCACTTTCGGCGCTGCTCTCCGGCATGGTTTCGCCGTTCGTCGGCCGGTTGTTCGATCGCAAGGGCCCGCGCGCCGTGTTTGCGGTCGGCGTCATCGCGCTCGGCGTCGCGTTTCTCTCGGCCGGCTTCGCGTCGAGTCTGTGGCAATTCCAGTTTGCGCTTGGACTGTGCGTCGGCGTAGGCATCGCCTGCACGGGTACGGTGCCCGGCACCATTCTTGTCGGACGCTGGTTCAGCACCCGGCTACCCACCGCCATGTCAGTCGTCTATTCGGCCACCGGCGCCGGGGTGCTGGCGATGCTGCCGCTTTCGCAATTGCTGATCGAGCGCCTAGGCTGGCAGGGCGCTTACCGCGTTTATGGCGCGATCATCCTCTGCCTGGTGCTACCGCTGCTCCTGACCCTGCCCTGGAAGCGGATCTCCGCGGGTTCGCCGCACGTGGTCAAGCCGGTGGCGGCCGACAAGGCGGATGAAGGGTGGACCCTGAAGACGGCGATCCGGCACCATGCGTTCTGGGCGCTGTTTTGCACGTTCTTTTTCACCGCGATCGGGATGTTTGCGATTACGCCCCAGATCGTCGCCTATCTGGTCGATGCGGGCTTCGCGCCGCTACAAGCCGCCACGGCATGGGGCTTCAGCGGTGTCGTATTGCTCTTCGGCATGCTCTCGGTCACCTGGCTCGACGGCAAGATCGGGCGCCGCCGCTCGGTGCTGCTCAGTTATGCCGTTTCGATTACCGGCATCGGCCTGCTGTGGCTGCTGAAGTACCACCCCAATGCCTGGCTCCTTACCGGCTTCGTGATCTGCTTTGGCAGCATGATCGGGTCGCGCGGCCCGCTGCTCACCGCCACCGCGATGCGGCTCTTTCGCGGCAAGCACGTCGGCACCATCTACGGCACGATCTTTATCGGTAGCGGCCTGGGCTCGGCGCTCGGCTCCTGGAGCGGCGGCCTGATCCATGACCTCACCGGAAGCTACGATGCCCTGCTGGGCTTTGCGCTCGTCAGCGTCGTCCTGGGGATGATCCCCTTCCTCGCGGTTCGCGCGCTGAGGTAGGGCGTACCGGCGGGCGCCGCGCCCGGCAGGAAGCGGCTGCGCAGCCGCTGGATCTCTTCGGCAAGGAATTCGCAGGTCACCTGGATGCGGGCCAGATCGCGCATGTCGGAATGGACGATCATCCATAGCGAGCGCCTCACCACCACCTCATCCGGCAGGACGCGCACCAGGCGTTCGTCGGCCTCCGCCATGAAGCACGGGAGCACGCACAGGCCGGCGCCTGCCGCGGTGGCCTGCCACTGCGCCACCAGGCTCGAACTGCGGATGCGCGGTTCGATGCACGCCGACACTTCGCCCAGGAAGTCGAGTTCCGGCGTATAGATCAGGTCTTCGATGTAGCTGATGAAGGGGCGGCCGGCAAAGTCGTCGCGGGATTGGATGCCGGTCCAAAGCGCCGGCTCGGACTTGGCCGCATAGACGCCGAACTCGAAATCGGTCAGCTTGCGCCGGTGCAGGCGGCCGCGCTGCGGACAGGCCAGGGCCACCGCGATATCGGCCTCCCGGTTGGAGAGACTGAAGACGCGCGGGGTCGCGACCAGATCGATCTCGAGATCAGGGTGGGCCACGGCCAGCCGGCCGATTGCCGGCGCCAGGATGGTGGTGCCGAAACCGTCCGGCGACCCCAGCCGCACTGCGCCAGACACGCGCGAACCCTGGACGAAATCCCCGTCCAGCGAAAACACCGAACTCTCGATCGACTCCGCCCGCAGCAGAAGCTGCTTTCCCTGCGGTGTAAGTGAATAGCCGGTGACACTGTGGTCGAAGAGCCTGGCGCCCAGAGACCGCTCAAGCGCGGCAATGCGCCGGCTCAGGGTGGAGTGGTCGATGCGCAGGTGTCGCGCGCCAACGGTGAGCTTGCCCGCCCTGGCGACCGCCAGGAAGCACCTGATGAGATCCCAGTCAAATGGCTTTCCCATGCGAGATCACGCGCATCCGCGCCGCGGCATCCATCCAAATATCATTAAGATCATCTATCCAAGGCTTCCGTGCAACTCGGATTGGCGCGGAAGATTCCGGCCGGTCCCTCGTTCCCCTGCGTTCAGCAGGCATACGCCTGCGCGAGGCCCCGCGGCGATAGATGCCCCGCCATCCTGCTTTCACTCCCCGATTCCATTTCCATTCGCGCCGGAAGTTACGCGAGGGTGCGCCGGAAATGAATGGGAGATTTTCCAATTCCGCTTCTGAAAATGTCGTATGACTTTTTGAAATCCGATGTGCTAACTTGAATGGCTTCTTGAAGAAGATGATCAGGAGCGGAACGAATGGACGGCGAGGTGAATTTTCGCGGTGTTGTGTATCCATGGCAGTGCGACCATATCGGCCACCTGAACATCATGTGGTACGTCGGCAGGTTCGACGAGGCGAACTGGAATTTCCTCGCGCGCCTCGGCGCCACGCCGACCTATGTGCGCGAATCCGGATTCGGCCTGGCCGCCGTGCAGCAGAACATTTCCTACAAGCGGGAGATGCTCGCCGGTGACATCATCGAGATCACTACCAGGCTGCTGGAGATCGGCGACAAATCCGTACGCTTCCTGCAGGAGATGCGCAATGCGGAAACCGGTGAACTCGCCGCGACCTGCGAAATGACCGCCGTGCACCTCGACCGCAAGGTGCGCCGGGCGGTATCCTGGCCTGCGGAATTCCGCGGCGCTGCCCAGAAGCGGCTGGCGCCTGCGGCCTCCGGCAACGTGTGACCGGGGCGTCGCCATGACCTCTCTGGTCAAGGTTGAGCGCGACGAAGGCGTCGCCCGCATCACGCTCAATCGCCCGGAACTCAACAATGCCCTGAACGAAAATCTCATCGAAGCGCTGCGCTCGGCCTGCGAAATACTCGCAATGGACAGAGCCATCTCGGTCGTGATTCTCGCCGGTGAAGGAAGGAGCCTTTGCGCCGGCGCGGACATCAACTGGATGCGCAAGGCAGCAAGCTACAGCCGGGATGAGAACGTTGCCGACCTCCTGCCTTTGGGGCGAATGCTAAGGGCGCTGGACCGGATGCCGCAGACGACCATCGCTCGTGTCCACGGCCCGGTCTATGGCGGCGGCATCGGTCTTCTCTGCGCTTGCGACGTTGCGATTGGCGCGTCCGATGCAACCTTCTGCCTGTCCGAGGTCAAGCTCGGCATCGTGCCCGGCATGATCAGCCCGTTCGTGCTGCACGCGATGGGCGTGCGCGCCGCACGGCGTTACTTCCAGACCGCCGAGGTGTTCGATGCCGGCGAAGCCAGGCAGATCGGCCTGCTGCATGAAGTGGTTTCCCCGGGCGAGCTGGATGCGCGCATCGGGAAGCTGTTGAAACAATTGAAGCCGGCCGCGCCCGGCGCACGGGCCATCGCCAAGCGCGTCCCGGAAAACATTGCCGGCCGGCATATCGACGATGCCCTGATGGCGGAAATCGCGGAACAGATCGCGGACTGCCGCGCCAGCCCCGAGGGGCACGAAGGCCTTTCCGCGTTCCTCGAAAAGCGCAAGGCCGCCTGGAGTTGAGGCGGTTGCGCGAAAACCCGATAGATGGAGACCGGTGCAGTCTTCCTCTGTGTGGGTGGCGCAAGATTTCGGCGCCGGGTCAGGGAGCCGCATTGCGGCATCTTTCCGCGCCGTTACGGTAGTCGCTTTCCTGAGTCAGCCAATGACTCCGGACGCAAGCTGCTTCGGAGGGAATTACACCTTCGCCGGCAGTTGCGCGGCGAGGGAAGCCAGCACGCTGCCGGCGTTGAGCGGCTGGATCTGGCGCAGCGGGGTGGCCGCGTGGCTCGGGGTTGCCGCCCCCGCGCTGCCCGTGGCGGAGACGCTACCCGCCGCGCCGATGGCAGGCGTGCCGCCGGGTGCGGTGGCGCCTTGTGCTGTCTTCGCTGCCTGGGCCTCGCGCGCCGCGTGGATCGCGGCGATGATCTGTTGCGCGGCCGCGTTTTTCGGCACCGGGATGCCGCTCTTGAATTCGTCGGTGCTGACGGTGCCGTCGCCGTTCTTGTCCATCGCCTTGTAGAGCGTGTCGGCCTGGGCGCTGCTGCCGCCGCCGGAAGTCACCGCCTGCTGCAATTCACTTTTGGAAATCACACCGTCGCTGTTGGTATCTACCTGCTTGGCCAACTGCGACTGGTAATGCAGCGCGAAGGAACTGGCCTGGTGACCGTGCATCGCCAATGCCGCCATGCGCTGCTCGTCGGTGAGCGAGGCCGCCTGCGCGTTGGTGACGGCGTTGGATTTCGAGGAAGACGATGACGAGGAATCCGTATCGCTCTTGTCCGAATCCTTGAACATCTCGCGCCCGACCTTGAACAGGCCGCCGGCGATGGTCGTAGCAAGTGAAAGGAGGGGGAGCATGCGGCTATTCCTGAAAAGAACCGGGCGCCCGCGACGCAGGCGTAATTTCGGTTCCGTTCATCGTAGCCGTGCCGCTGCATCGGCAAAGTGCGGAATAGGCCTGAAAACCCATTGCAATTCCGCATGGAGAAAGCACGATGGTAAACTCGTCGCCGCTCCGGATCTCCCTCGCCGTCCAGCCGACAATCTCCTCATTTTGCAATGCTGCGACAAATCGTAAAAGACTATTCGGTGGTCACCACCCTGACGCCTTCAGGCGTGGTGCCGCAGGGGACCTCAAGCGCCGCAAAGGGGGTGATCGCGTATATCCTCGAAGACAATGCGGCGGAAGCCAGCATACTCGATATCGGCTTTGGTACCGGCGGGCTGGGCGAGCTGATCAAGAGCGATGCGCGAACGCGGCATTGGTCGGTGGACGGTGTCGACGGCTTCGAGGCGAATTGCGCCAATCCGATCCTGCTTAAAAGCGGGATCTACAGGAATATCTGGCATGGCCTGGCGCAGGAAATTCCGCTCGAGACGCTGGCGCAATACAAGATCATCTGCCTGCTCGACGTGATCGAGCACCTGCCGGCCGAAGCGGCCAAGCTTCTGCTGGAAACCCTGCTCAGGAACATGGGGCAAGATTCCTTCCTGTTCATCAGCATCCCCCTTTGGTTCTATCCGCAGGACATGATGCAAAGCGGCGACCTGGAAGCCCACTTGATCGGCGTGCCGGTGACGTCGATGACGGCGCTGAAGCCCAAGATATATTGTGTTTCCGAGCCTTTTATCGGCACCTTCGTGTTGACCAAGGGTAGCCTGGACTTCATCGATGCCTTTCAGCCGACGACCGATCCGCGCTTTTCCATGGAGCGGGGGATGGAGTTGGCCGATTTGATCGAGTTTCGATACGACACCAACATCATATTCAGGACGGGGTGGTAGGTGCGGCCTACGCGTGCTTCGCCATGAACTCCAGCGCCTTGGCTGCGCACAGGTCCGGATGCGCTCCGGCCGGGTGATAGCAGTCCATCTTCAGCAGCAGCAATTCCGCGTCCGGCTTGCCTTGGCGCATCACGTTGTGGTCCACCTGGCCAGCGGCATTGTCCATATTGGACGACTCGGTCATGATGGCCAGCGTCGGCGCCTTGATCGACGGCAGGTCCTTCGCCGGTTCCACCGTGCCCACCCACTTCAGATACGCCTTCGCAGTGGACATGGCGGTGGCCCCCATCATCTCCACCCACCAGTCCACGCAGCGCGGCGCCACCGGCCCCAGGCGCGGGCCCATCGTATGGCGCGCCCAGCCGCCGATGCCGTGTTGCTCCATGTAGGGCAGCCACTCCGCGCTGCCTGGTGCCTTGAGCGGCGGGGCGCCCAATATCAAGGTCTTCACCAGGTCGGGACGGGTGGCGGCCAAACGCATGGAGGAAATACAGCCGCTTTTTCCTGCGATCACGTGCACCGGCTTCTTGCTGAAGTGATTAATGATGCGTACCAGGTCGTCTACGTATAACTCGGTGGAGAAGCGGAAATTCTCATCCACCGCCGCCGTGCGCCCGAAGCCGCGGATGTCGAACAGCACCAGGCGGTATTTGCGCGACATCGCCGGAATCCAGGCGTTGAAGGCGGTCAGGTTTTCGGTGAAGCCGTGCACGAACAGCACCGTGTCCGGCTCGGTCCACGGGTCGGTGTGGTCGTGGATTTCGTAGTACGGCTTGAAATCGGGGGCGAGGTCGAGATAGGGCATGGTTCAGATCCGGTCGAAAATCACTGCGGCTTGATCCCCGCCGCGTTCAGGGTGTTGCGGATGGTCTCGATGTCCGTCACCACCGCCTTTTGCAACTCTTCCGGCGTACAGCCGACGGCGCGCACGCCTTGCGCGAGGAATTGCTTGACCAGCGCGGGGTCGCCGAGCGCCTGATTGATCGCCTTATTCAGCTTGGCGATGATCGCCGGCGGCGTGCCGGCCGGGGCGAAAATCGCGTTCCACCCGGTGACGTTGTAATCCGGCAGACCGGATTCGGCGATGGTCGGCACGTCGGGGAAGATCGGCGAGCGCGTGCTGTCAGAGACGGCCAGCGCACGGATGCGCCCGGCGTTGAGCATCGGCAGGGCTCCCGGCGGCGAGGAAAACGCGAACTGCAGGTCGCCGCGGATCAGCGCGGAGACGATCTCCGGTTCGCTCTTGTAAGGCACGTGCGTGAGCTTGAGCCTGGCCTTGTTCTCGAAAATCAGCGTGGCGAGGTCGCCCAGGCTGCCGACGCCCACGGTGCCGTAGGTGAAGGGATGCGGTGCCGCCTTGGCCGCTTCGATCAACCCCTTGACGCTGGTGATCGGCGAACCCTTGTCCACCAGCAATATCTCCACCACCGACCCCACCTTGGTGATGGGCGCGAAATCCTTCACCGTGTCGTAGGGCAGGTGCTTGTTGATCGACGGGTTGGCGACGTGCGAGGGAAACACCATCAGCAGGTTATAGCCGTCCGGCTTGGCGTGGGCGACGAATTCGCTGCCGACGATGCCCGAGGCACCGGTCTTGTTTTCCACGAACACCGACTGCTTGAGGACGGACCCGAGCTTCTCCGCCAGGATGCGCGCCAACACGTCGGTGATGCCACCGGCGCCCGAAGGCACCACCAGGCGTACCGGCTGCGCGGGATAGTCGGCCTGGGCGAAGGCGGGCGCGCCGGCGCACAGCAGGAGGGCAGTCAATGCAAGCTTGAGTTTCATTTTGTCTCCATGGTCTTGGGCAGGATGAGCCGGCCGCCGTGTCCCCGGCGATCCGCAAGCAGCCCGCCGAAGATAACCGCTGGCGGCGGCGCGCGGTTCTTATGCGCCGCATCCATGCCCTGGGCCCGAGCCGGAGAAGAACTACGGGAAACTACCGTGAGCCGCGGGTACAGGCGACCGGGTGCGCGACGGATCGCGGAATAAACATGCCAACCATGTAGCGCATGTGCGCGAGGTCACCGGGCATTTAGGCAGCTTCCAGAAAGTCCGTGACCCGGTCGTCGTTGGGCGCGATGCCGTTCTTGTGCAGCAGGAGACCGGCGTTGCCCCGGTGGTAAGTACCGTGCAGGCAGACATGGAGCAGTATCTCGCCGCGCCGCATGCGCGCCGGCGTGCCGTTGACGAAAGTGAAATCCAGGGGCTGCTGGAAATCCTCGGACGACAGGGTGGCGGGGTAGGACGCGTACCAGCCGTCGGTCTCGCGCACGCTTTGCGCAAGTGCGGAGAATTCCGGCAGCGTCTCGGACCGTGATGCCTTGAAGTCATGCGGCAAGCCCTGCAGGTGATGCTGGAAAATCTTGTCGACCACGTGGATGTGGTCGAGGATGCGCAGCATGATCGCCGCGTCCTCCCCGGGCAGGCGGTCGAAATGCGCGCCGACCACTTCATATAGGGCGGAATCGGCCCAGCGCTTGAAGCGGACCAGCTGGAAATAGGGTTCCTGGTTCATCACCACTCTCCTTTATGTTGATGGGCGTTGCGGCCCATAGTGAGCGCTTCGTGCGCTTCAATGCCGGTTTGCTCGCCGTCATGCCGGCGCAACCTGCTGCCGGCGGTTGGCGAGAAAAACAGCAGGCGGCCGGGCTTGAGCACGCGCAGCCGGTGCCAGCGTGCGCGCGGCACGATGAAGGCGTGGCCGGCGTCGATCACGGCTTCCTCGATGCCGCCATCGAGCTCGACGGCCGCGTGGATGCACCCCTCGAGCACCACCAATACTTCATCGCCGGCGGGGTGGCATTCCCAGTAATCGGCGTGCACTTCGGTGTCGCGGTTGAACGCGTGCGTGCCAAGGATGCGGGCGTCCTCCATGGCGGCGCGCCGGGCGCGCGTACGCGGCAGCGGTGTCGCGCGGCTGTCGCCGCTGAACGCGACGACACTTTCTTCCAGGCTGATGGGTGGATGAATCATGGCATTTCTCCTCTCGCGTAAACCTGCCTTCACGGTCGATTTATAATACGAGTGATAACTCATATTTAGTACTCGCATTCAAGGCATGCACATGGCACGCAAGACGCTCACGCATCCGCGGAAGGAGGCCCGGCAGGAGCGATCCCGCGCCACGGTCGATTGCCTGGTCGAGGCCACCGCTCGCATTCTGGTGAAGGAGGGTTTCGACAAGGCGAGCACCAACCGCATTGCCGAGGCGGCGGGCGTCTCCATCGGCTCGCTCTACCAGTATTTCCCGAGCAAGGAGGCACTGGTGGCCGCGGTCATCGACCGCCACCAGGAGGATCTGATGAGGATCGTGCGCGGCGCGCTGGCTGAATTGATGGCAGCGCCGCTCGAGGAGGGCGTACGCATGATCGCCGCCGTGGCGGTCAAGGCGCATCGCTCCGATCCACGCCTGCATCGCGTGCTGGCGGAGCAGATTCCGCGCACGGGAAGGCTGGCCCACGTCGAGGGGTTCGCGCGCGAGAACCATCGCCTGTTCAAGGGCTACCTGGAACATCACCGCGACGAACTGCGGCCTGATCTGCGTGATACCGACCTGGAACTCGCGGCCTATATGTGCGTGACCACCATCGAGGCGCTGACGCATACAGCGGCCCTGCACCGCCCGGAAATCCTGGCGGATCCGGGCGCGCAGGCACTGGTGGAAGAGGCGACGCGGCTGGTGGCGGGCTACCTGCTGCCGCCGCGCCGCCCCCGCCGCGCGGCCTAGTAGCGGTAGCGCAGCTCGGCGAAAAAGGTGCGCTGCGGGAAGGGGTGGAACACCCAGTACTTGTTGTTGTTCAGGTTGTCCACGCCGGCGGCGGCGCTCCAGTGGCGGTCGACATCGTAGCGCACGCGCGTATCGACGACGAAAAACTGGCTGAAGCCTTGCCAGGTGTTGCCGTTGCCGTCGAAATTGTCGATCTGCCCGTATTGCCGGCCGCTGTAGCGCGCGGCCACGGTGCCGGTCCACTTGTCGCTGGGCTTGTAGGTCGCCACCAGGGCGGCGCGCCAGGTCGGCAGTTGCGGCGTGATCTTGCCTACCGCCGTGGGAAAGGCGGCATCCGCGAGGATGCGCGAATCGACGTAGGTAATGCTGCCGGTCAATTCCAGCCCCTTGATCAGTACGTCGTAGCGGTCGGCCACCACTTCGACGCCGCGCGAGCGTACGCGGTCGATGTTCTGCACGAAGGTGGCGAGCGTGGTCGAGCCGGGTGTGATGGGCGCGCTTTGCGACACCAGGGCGTCGCGCAAATTTTCCTGGAACAGCGAAAGGCGCACGCGGCCGTTGTCGTCCTTGTGTTCGAGGGCGATCTCGCTGGAGGTCGCGTTTTCCGGCTTCAGGTTGGGGTTGGGCACCGATAGCGTGGCGCCGGTGGTGACCGATTGGTAGAGCTCGGAGACGGTGGGGAAGCGGTAAGCCTTGGCAAGCGATGCGGTCGCCGTCCATTGCCTGCTGATTTCCCAGGCCAGACTGCCCTTGGGGGAAAAGCGCGTGGCCGAGAGTTCGGGCTGGTTCACCGTCAGTGCCGGCGCCTGCGAAAAGTTGTAACCGTCGTAGGCGCGCCAGGATTCGAGGCGGCCGCCGATGGTGGCTTTCAGCATGGGGGCGAAGCGCCAGGCGTCCTGCGCCCACAAGGCGGAGGTCTGGGTCTTGCCGCGCGAGTCGGCGGCGAGGCTGCCGTTGCCGCCGCCGATCCAGTCGCTGGTGTTGTACTTCGGGTCTTCGAGGATGTAGCGGTCGAAGTGCGCGCCGAAGCTTGCCTGGTGCGCGCCTTCCTTGCCTTGCGGGCGCCAATAGCCTGTGAAATCGGCGGTGGACCAGCCGGTACCATTCAGGTATTCGATGGTGCCGGTGCCGCCGCCCGAGGCGCCGGGCAATGCCGCGCCGGGCGTGCGGCGCACCGACTGGCCGTAGTCGTAGTTGCTGACCACGGCTTCCCAGTCCCAGTTGCCTTGCGTGTTCGACTTCAGCGCGAAGCTTTGCATCACGTGCTGTTCGTAGAAGTTGTACACGTTGCTGGAGAACGCGGAGGCGGCGAGGCTGGAAGCGGGCACGTTGGTGCCGGCGATGTTCACGCTGCCGCTATAGACCGGGGTACCGGCGGCGCTGGTGAGGTAGCTTTGCGCCGTCGCCTTGGTGTTGTTCTCAAACAAGCCGATGGTGTAGGTGGCGCGCCATTGCGGGCTGAAGTCGTAGGCCAGCTTGAACTTGAAGTTGTCCTGGATCTGGTGCTCGATGGCGCCGGCACCGACCACCCAGATGGGGTTGCCGGTGCGGTTATTGTCGGCGTAGGCGCCGGTGACCGGCGCGCCTGCGCCCGATGCGGTGCTGGAGTGCGGCGCGGTGATGAAGGCAAGCGGCTGGCCGTGGGTGTCGAGATGGTTGGCGGAAAGCCACCAGGAGAAGTCGCCGCTCTTGTTGCCGATCAGCGCGCTTTCCTCGGTGGACTTGTAGGTGCCGTGGGTGCCGTAGAGACTGAAGCTCTGCCAGCTTTGCTGCACCCGGGCCTCGCCTTCGAACTTCTGCGGCATGCGGGTGGTGATTTCGACCGTGCTGCCGATGGAGTTGCCGGGGTAGGCGGCGGAGAACGGGCCGTAGAGTACGTCGATGCGCTCGATCTCGGAAGGCGAGACCATGCTCCAGCGCGGGCCGCCGATGGTGTTGTTGTTGGCGATCAGCGGCGAGAGCAGCACGCCGTCGGCGTAAACCAGGCTGCGCGCGGAGGCGCCGACGCCCGAGGTGCGGGTGGAGAGCGTGGCCTGGGTGTCGCCGATGTGGCGCTTGCGCACGAAGACGCTGGGCAGGTACTTGACCGCATCTTCGGTGTTGGCGGCATTCACCGTGTCGTTGATCTGGTCGCGGTCCAGGCTTTCGCGGGTAGTCGGGACCTGAGCTTTGGCGGCCGGTGACGTGTTGCTGGTGCCGGTGACCTTGACGTCGGGCAGGGTATTGCCCGGTGCGGTGGCAGCGTCGCTGCCGGCGGCCGGCGCGGCTTGCGCCAGCGCGCCGCCGGCGTAAAGCGCGATCAGCGCCGCCAGCGGGCGCAGGCGCGCGTGGGGACGGATGTGCATGGGCGCCTCTCTAGTGGTGGTGGCCGCCGCCCATGGCGGGCGTGACTTCCAGGCGCAGGGCCGGGTGCTTGAGGTCGGCGGCGGCCTGGCCGGCGGCGGGAATCTCGTCCCAGTCGGCGCGGCCTTGTTCGCACACCTGGCTCACCTTCCAGTAGAGCGGCGCGGCTTCTTCCGGCAGGGTGCCGACGACGGTGAATTCGTCGTAGTAATCGCTGGGCAGTTTGCCGCCGTAGAAACGGATGCGTGCGACTTCGTCGGTGACGGTATGGCCGTGCATCGTGTGTGGCTGCGGGAGCGGGGCACGCTCGATGGCAATGCTCCAGCCGGACTTGGGCATCGGCTTGGCGCCGTGCACGCCGGGCGGAATCTGCACGATGACTTCGGTGGTGGCGCTGCCGGAGCAGCCGTGCTCGATGCCGATCGCGGCCTTGTAGAAGCTGCCGGCGGGGGCGCTGGTGTTGGCGAGAACGGCGTGGGAGTGGGCGGAGGATGCGGCGAGCGTGCAGGCGAGCGCAAGCACGGCCGCGCCCGTGCGGGCGAGGGAGCAGGACATGATGGCTTCCCTCTTTAGTGGTGCATCGAGTGGTCGCCGGACATGCCTGGCATGCCCTGCATGCCGCCTGCGGCCGGGCCGGTGGCGCTGATCGGCTGCGCGGTGATTTTCACTTCGACGTTCTGGCGCTGGTGGTTCTTGTCTTCCACTACCAGGGTCATGGGCACGGTGTCGCCGGCCTTGATCTGGCCTTTGAGGCCTTCCATCATGATGTGGTAGCTGCCGGGCTTGAGCGTCACCGGCTTGCCGGCCGGTAGCGCCAGGCCGCCGGCGACCGGCTGCATTTTCATCACGTTGCCCTGCATCGACATTTCATGCACGCCGACGCTGGCGGCGGCAGGCGAGGAAGCGCCGATGAGGCGCGCGTCCTGCGTGGAGGTGATCTGCATGAAGGCGCCGGTGGCGGT
>DASYEQ010000047.1:0-41499 GCA_036498945.1 Burkholderiales bacterium
GGGGGGCGCTGAAAAAAGAATGACATCTATGGGGGCTAGGATCGGTTGCCGCGGCGCTCATGGGCAAGAGGGAAAAAGGCGACCGTTGAACCAGACGCCGAGGCGCCGGGCAAATCGAACAATAACGAATAGAGCAAACCCCAATGTCCTCTTCCAGCCGTGTCTTCTTCCTGGCCATGACCCTGGCGTGGTTCGTCGGCACCGTGGCCTTCCTGACCTTCGAACTCATCCGCGAACGCGACGGCTTTTTTGTCGAGCGGGCCGCGCCGGCCGGCACCGTGTGGCAGGGCAGGCGCATCGCCTTCCCGGGCAAGGGCGCCTATACGTTCCGTGAGGATGAAAGACTGTGCCTGGTGGCGCGGCTGCGCGACATCGACACGGGCGCGCGCGTCAGCACCTTCTTTCAGCCGGCGCCTTCGCCGTGGAGCTGCCTGACCTCGGTGCCGGTGCCCCTCGCGGTGCGCTGGCTGCGGCTGCTGCTCTGGCTGGGAGGCGGCACCGCGCTGTTGCTGTGGCTGGGCCTGGGCGGCAGGGGCGCGGCGAACGAAAAAGGGGCCGGCCCGATATAATCTTCAGGGTAGAGCCGCGGAAAAATATTCGCGCCCAGCCCCCTTGCCAAATCGCGCTCATCACGATGAAACCTCGCCCGGACGATTCGGATCCGGTTGACCTCGGCGACCGCGTCGCCACCGCGATCATCTCCGGCATTGCCGCGGCGATCACCCTGGTGGGCTATTTCTTCCTGTCGCATTCGTGGCGCGCGTCGCATCTGGGTTTTTATCTGTTTCGCGACTTCATCACGCTCAATGCGTGCAAGCTGGTCATCGGCGCCGCGGTGATTCTCGGGTTCCTGCTCGGCTCGACCCGCATGGCGGCCATCTTCAGCGTGTTCTGGGGCACCTCGGACAAATAGCGCGCGCCGCACCCCATCAAGCGCCGGCCGCCAGGCCTGGCGATATCCCCTAACGCTGCCGAATTCCCTCTCGATGCCCCTTTTCGCCGTCATCCTTTCCCTGCTCGGCAACGGCTTTCTCGCCGGCCTGCTGGTCATCTTCGCCGCGGCCGGCGTGGCGAACAACAGCAGCAACAGCGTGGTCTACAAGCTGCTGGCGGTGCAAGCGGTGCTGCTGTTGCTGGTGTGGGGCGCGACCGCGGCACTGGCCTGGTCCGGGCAGCGCGGGTGGGCGTTTGCGGCGACCTTCCTCACCGTGCCGCTGATGTTCGGCGGCTTGCTGCTGACGTGGAAGAATTAGAGGCGCTGGTTAAGCTCAGCCCTGGCGCACTTCAAGGTCCGCTGAACGGCGCCCCACCATCTTCGAACCGCGGCGGCGTGTAGGCGCGCGTGGCGCCGCCGGTGTCGCGGCCGGCGCAGTTGCCGCGCTCGTCGCGCGTGATGCAGCCGGTGCCGTTGCGGGCGCCGGCGGCGCGCGCGGCGTTGCTGTTGTTCACCGCGCGCACGGCGCCGCTGGCGTGGCCGTGGCCATGGCCGCCGCTGACCGCGCCGCTCGAACCATGCCCGCCGCTGCTGCCGTGGCCGCCATGGCCTCCCTTGGCCAGCGCCGGGGCGACACTGAGCGTGAGGAGGAGAGCGAGGGACAGGGCATGGCGCATGACGGGGGCGCGCATATCGGTGAAGGTAGAAGAGATGCTATGCCGCTTCGGCGCGGCGTGCGCCTGCTTGGCTATTTGCGCCTGCGCGCGGGCCGCGGCGCTTGGAGCTTGGCGGCCGGCGGCGCATCTTGCGCGGCCCAGTAGGCTTCGCGCACCTGCGGGGTGTGGCGCGAGGGGTGCTGCCGGTAATCCTCGCCGCCTGCGCGCACCTGCGGGCGCGCCAGCACCAGGGGGCGCAGGGGCGGCGGGTTGATCGTCGGCGTGATGCGCGGCGCGGCCACGGTGGGCGCTGCGCGTGGCGGGTCGGCGTGCGCCAGGGCGGCCTTGAACTTCGCGATCAGCGGGTCGATGCCGGCGGCATGCGCGCGGGCGGCGGCCTGGCGCTGGGTTTTGGGGCGGACCTCGTATTTGCGCGGGTCGAAGCGGCCGCGCTCGTTGACCGGCGTGCTGTCGCGCTCCCGCAGGGCCTGGCGGCGGGCGCTGTGGGAGACGCGCAGCGAGGGCGCGGCGGGGGTGATAACGGAAGTTTTCATCGGGGCTCCAGTCAGTCGCCGGTCCATTGCACGCGGGTGCCGGCGGCGATCGGCCGGGCCACGCTGTCGAGGGTGAAATCGGGGCTGTCGCCCAGGCGCCGGCGCAGGGCTTCGACGGCGGAAAGCTGGCGCCCGGCGGCCACGCCGACGCGCGCCAGCGCCTGCTTCCACGCCTCCTCGCTGCCGAACAGCAGGGCGGCGGTGGCGGGCTTCATCGAGCGCAGGTCGGTGAAGCGGGCGTGCAGCTCGGCGTGGGCGTCCTCGGCGTCGATCAGGGCGTCGCCAAGCGCGGCGGCGGCGATGTCGGCGCGCAGGCGGGCGAAGGCGGCGGGCGGCGGGGCGGAGAGAGTCGGCATGGCGGGCGGGCGGGAGGGGGGCGGGGTGAGGTAATCGGGTGAAACTATTAAAACATAAGTTATTGCATTTATCAACGCTTTTGTTTTTATCGAAAACAAAAGGTTTTGGATGCGAGGAGGCGTGCCGGCGGGTGACCCGCCGGAGGAGGCGGTGAGGAGCACGGCGCCAGGTGGCCGTGGATGGGGCTTGGGCGCCGCGCGGCGGTGCAGGCAGGGCTTGGTGCGGGCGACCAGGGCGATGGCGCGGCATCCACTGCCGCCTCGATCCCACGCAATCCGCCGCCACTGCATGAGCAGGCGCTGATGGACGGCCGGTCAACACCTCCGACCGTGCGATTTCCGCCACCGGTCGTCGGCCGAATCAGGGAGATCAGCGGCGGCGTCATCCCGCCGTCGCCATTTCGTTTTACGCTACGTTTGTGCGTATACCCGCAGGTCAGGGTAGAATTTTCACTTTGTGGTGATGCCCGCAACGGGGGTTGCGCAAGGGCAAAAAAGAAGCCACGCTGGCAGTCTTGTTGCTTGCAGGGCGGTACGCGCCGAGGAGAAGGCGCGGGCAGGCGAAAGGCGAGCCGGCGGGTGGACGATCAGAGCCAACTATTACATTCGTCTTGGGGAGAGAAGGACGTGTTCTATATTGCAACGGGGGCGGGCTGTGCCGGCGTGAGGGGCGGCGATGCTTGAGCAGCTCAAAACCCTGATGGGCCACCAGGTACGCGGCCAGGCCCCGGAGTTCATCTACAGCCTGACGCCGGATACGCGTTCGGCCATCCTGCTCGATTTGCGCTACATCCTGCGCGACACGGCGCGCGCGCGTACGCTGCCGCTGCTGCAGATGCTGATCAACACGGTGGAGCGCAATCACGCGCGCATCCGCTTTCCCGCCGAGGTGCTGATGCGCCTGGCGCGCGAGATCGAGGGCATCCGCGACAAGCTGCCGGCGAAAAGCCCGCTGCTGGCGCTGGCCGACGGCGCCCGCGAACACCTGGGCGGCGTGCCGCTGGTGGCCGACGGGCCGCCGACCTTGCAGCCGGTGCCCCCCGAAGAAGTGCCGCCGCCCAGGCCCGCGCGCGCAAGCCGTGTGGCCCGCCTCGCGCTGCCGGGCGACGACACCCCCGCGCCGGTGGGCGACCCGATGACCAAGACCGGGCCGACCTCGCTGTTCCAGCCCGAGGATGCGCTGCTGGCGATGCGCCGCGACGCCGCGCGCAGCAAGGAAGACTTCGTCACCACCCTGGCGCTGGACGACTTCGCGCTGGCCGGCTACCTCAATTACTGCATGACCCTGGGCGATTACACGCGCATCGTCGAGACCCTGCTGGCGCGGGTGGAGACGCAGCCGCGCGTGTGGGCGTGGAACATGCTGGTGACTTCCATGCGCCTTTCCGGTCACCGCGATTTTTCCTTCACCGCGGCGCGCTTTCATGTGTGGCTGGCCGCCACCCATCCCGAGACGATTGCCGACAGCCAGGACGCCGACAAGCGCAAGTTCAGCGCCGAGAAGATCGCCGCGCTGGAACGGCAGGAGCTGGGGCGGACGTAAGCGGGTGGACGGCAGGGTGCGGCGCCGGGCGGCGCGCGGGCGCGCCGGCCTTGAGCGGCGTCTACGAGCAGTAGGGTTCGCCGCCGATCATCTCGCAATCGTGATCTGCGGTAGGCGGCACGGCCGGCTCCAGGGCCGCCGCGTACACCGCATGCGCCTCGCCCGCCGCGCGCGCGGCTGCCGCTTCGTCGTGTGCCTGCAGTGCATCGGCGATGTCGGCCAGCGCCATGCGCTGCGCCGTGTTGACCTCGCGCAGGCGCGTATTGAATTCGCCCCAGGTGAGCGCGCCGTTGTGCAGGCGCGCGCGCAGGGCGGCGGCGGCGTGCGCGCCGGCTTGCCATTCCTCCAGCAGCGGCGGCGCCACGCCGTGGCTGCGCAGGAGGTCCGCCATGTGCGCCTGGTAATCGGCCAGGCGACGCGCGACTTCGCGCAGGCGCGGCTGGTCGGCGGCGCTGATGCGCTCGGGCAGGGCGAGCATCGCCGGCGTGGCCTCGTTCGGGTTGAGCGGCATGCGTTGCCACAGCGGGCGCAAGCCGCTGTCGCTGATCAGCGACTGTTTGTACAGCGCGGTGAGCGCGCGCGTCCGCGCGTTCTGCGCGGCGACGGTGCTCACCGGGGTGGCGCCGGCTTGCGCACTCATTGCGTTCATGGCGCTCATCTGCGGGCCGGGCTTTTTCGCGGCGCAGGCGCATAGCAGCGCCAGCAAGGCCCAGGCGCAAGCGCGGCGCGACGAAATTGTGATGGCCGGCAATGAAACCTTCAAGGGTCGCATGGGGTCTTCTCCTTGCAGTGCGGCCATCGGCAAGCGCGCCGCGTAAATCATCCTCAAATCATTCTACGCCGCGGCGACAGCGGCAGTGGCCGTAACAAAGCCGGTGCGAATTGCAACAGTTTGTGAGCCGCAAGTCGCGCGCGTGGCGTACGTAGACCCCCGTCCTGGTGCGGAACCAGGCAATTTCCCCTCTGAAGAGGCGGATTTTTCAGTGCGCGGGCGGCCCCGGCCAAAGATTACGTTTTGCAATCTTTGGCGCTTGCAATCGCCGCGCGCCGGCCCAAACTACCGCCTTCGTAAGCGCCGCGCCCGCCTTGTTTCAGGCGGCGCCGGCAGGAAATCAAGTGCAATGAACGACGACATCATCAATCTCACCATGGGCGCCATCTTCTGGCTGGTGCTCACCTACGGCGCCGCGTGGATCAGCGCGCGCTACATGCCCGACGCCTGGTACCGCAGCCTCGACAAGCCGGCGTGGAACCCGCCGGATTCAGTATTCGGCCTGATCTGGTCGCTGCTGTATTTCCTGATGGCGGTGGCGGCCTGGCTGGTGTGGCGCGAAGCCGGCTGGGAAGGCTTCGCCGGGCCGCTTGGCCTGTATGTGGTGCAGCTGCTGCTCAACTCGGTGTGGCCGTGGCTCTTTTTCAGCCGCCACCGCCCCGGCGCGGCGCTGCTCGACATGAGCGGGCTGTGGATCGCCGTGGCCGCCACCATGGTGTCGTTCTGGCACGTGATGCCCTTCGCCGGCATGCTGTTCATCCCCTACCTCGCCTGGCTGTCGTTCGCCGCGGTGCTCAACTTCAGCATCTGGCGCGCCAATCCGCGCAGGTTCAACTAGGGGCGCTGTGCCATCGCCCGCCCGCGTGATTGCGCGGCGCGTGGCTGGTTTCATGCGCCGGCCTAGCGCGGCTTGACTCCCGTCCACATCGTCCAGCGGTCCTGCTCGACGATGGGGCCGGCGGGCAACTTGCCCTTGATGAAGGCGATCAGATCGCGCAATTCATCATCGGAGAGTTCATGCAGGATGGAGCGCCCGGTACGCGCGGCGAGGTCGGCTTCGAGTTCGGCGAAGCCGGCGTAGCGCTTGCGCACTTCTTCCAGCGTATTTGAGGCCACCTGCGTGAAGCCGGCTTCGCGCAAGGCCTCTTCCACTTTCGCGCGCGGCGGGCGGCGGCCGCCTTCGAATTGCTTGAGGCGCGGGAAGCATTCGAAAAAGTAGCCGCGCAAGTGCGTGGGCGCGCCGGGCAGGGCGACGTCTTCGGGCGTGCGGTCTTGCAGGATCACCACGCCGCCGGGCTTGAGCACGCGCAGGGCTTCGGCGCAGCAGGGGCCATAGTCTTTCAGGTGGTGGATCAGCGCGCGCTCGAACACGATGTCCACGCTCGCGCTCTCCAGGCCGGTGGCGCCGGCCTCGCCCTGGCGGAAATGGAGTTGCGCATCGCCGGCCGCCCGCTCGGCGGCGGTTTGCACCATCTGCGCGGAGAAGTCGACGCCTTCGACTGCCTGCGCGCCGAGTTCGCGCCAGGCCAGGCTGTAGATGCCGCCGCCGCAGCCGACGTCGGCGACGCATTTGTCGGCGAGGTAGGCGGCGAGGTCGGCGCCGGGGGCGAGGCGTTGTTGCATCGCCTGGGCCCAGCCGGGGTCGGCGTGGCGGGTGGCGTAGGAATAGCGGTTTTGTGCCTGGTGAAAATCGATGGTCATGGTGCGGAGTGCATGTGTGACAGGGGGGATGACGTTGCGAGCTTACACCCCGGCACGCGGCTTGCGCCTTAGCGTCTGTTCATCATGGCCGTGCTTGACTATTCGCTTAAGCGAGCCGATGATGGCCTGCCATACCCCGCCCATGGAGGGACGCATGCCCGCTACCCATACCGAACAGCGCAACGCCTCCATGCCGCAAGCCGGCGGCACCGCGCCCGCCGCCACCGTCACCGTGCAAGTCAGCCGGCGCTACGCCGCGCCGGTGGAGCACGTGTTCGACGCCTGGCTCACGCCCGAGCGCGCCGAGCGTTTTCTGTTCGTCACCCCGGGTGGGCAGATGGTGCATAGCGAACTCGACGCGCACGTCGGCGGCAATTTCAATTTCACCGAGCGGCGCGACGGCGTCGAGGTCGAGCACATCGGCGAATTCCTCGAGATCGAGCCGGGCCGCCGCCTGGTGTTCACTTTCGGCGTGCCGCTGTATTCCTCGCTGATGACCACCGTCGCGCTGGACTTCGCCGCCGTGCCCGGCGGCTGCGAGATCACGCTCACGCACCAGGGCGTGCTGGCGGAATATCGCGAGCGTACCGCCGAAGGCTGGGGCAAGATCCTGGCCGGCCTGGAACGCGCGCTTTGAGGCGCACGGCGCGCGCCGCTGCTGGTCTCTTCATGCTGTGCGGGCTGGCCGGTTGCGGCGGGCCGCGGTGGTACACCCCCGGCCAGTCCTACGGGCGCGGGCAATGCGGGCGCATGGCCGACGAAGGCGCGCGCACCCGCTGCGAGAACAGCGCGGGCACCAGTTACGACAGCTACAAACGCCAGGGCGGCTAGCGTCGCCGCCTGCGACGGATAAAAAAACAGGGCCGCAATCGCGGCCCTGTTTCTCACGACAGCCCGGCGTAACGATCAGTGATGATGATCGTGGTCGTGGTCGTGGTCGTGGCGATCGTGGCGGTCGTCGTGGCGGCCATGGTCCCAATGGTCGCGCGGCGGGCCGCCGTGCATGCGATGCCAATGCGGTACGTAGCTCTCGCGATACCAGCGGTCCTGCACGAAATACACCGGGCGGCCGCACGCATGGTAGGCGCCGCAGTAGCGGCCCCAGTGGCGCTCATAGCCGGCCGGCACGCGCAGGTAGAGCGGCGGGGGCGGCGGTGCGCCGTACGGCACCACCACCGGCGGGCCGGCGACCACGGCCTGGTTGTAGATCAATGCCGGCGGCGGCGCGCCGCCGATGTCGATGGAGCCGAAGAAGCCGGGCTCGCCGATGGAAACGGCGACGGCGGCTTGCGCGCTCGATGCTGCCAGGCCGGTGGCGGCAAGCGCGGCCGCCAACAGCAGTTTGGGTTTGAGGCGTTTCATAGGAATGCTCCTTGTTGGTGTCGTTGTCGGGTCGGACGGATCGGGCTGTGGTTCTTGTTGGGCCGATGCTGCGGCGCGATGGTTCCGGAGCGCCAGGCGCGGCGGTGGTAACAATCCGTATCTTTTGTTGCCGGCTCCCGGAAGTCCTTAAGTGACGCGCGCATGATGATACGCGGCGCCTGCCGGCGTGTGGCCGGAAAATCACCGCCGATGTGCAATCGCGCAGATAATTTCGCGGGGAGTGTGACTTATGTCACGCGGTTGGCGGGGCGTCGGCCACCCGCACGCCGGCTGCTTGCCACCAGTCAGCCCGCATGCGCGCGCCACAGCGCTTCGAAATCCGCCTCGTCGATGGCCACCGCTTCGAACTGCGGGTCGGCGTTGATTTCCGCCAGCGTGGGCAGCGGCGACTCGGCCAGCTCGGTGCCGAGATGGGTCTCGTCACCGGCGGCCCAGCCGACGCGGCCGTCGGCATAGAACTCCAGCTTGCGCGTCTCCCAGCGCCCGGCATCGATCTCGCTGACGATGCGCACGGGCTCTTCGGGGAAGCTGTGTTTCCAGGCGGTGTCGAGATAGGGCATGGCGGTTGGAATGGCGCGTGGGCGGTTCGGTTCAGTGCCGCTTATTGTGCGGCAAGCGGCAGCGCCCTGGGGGCGCGATCACCGCCGCTGCAACACGCGTGCATGTAAAGACCGCCACCCTCGACGCCGATCGGGCGGGTGGAGCGCAGGCGCCACGCCGCTGCCGTCACACCATTCCCTCATAGCGCATGATGAAGCGCTGTTCCATCAGCTTGCGCCCGCGGTAGTACAGCTCCAGGGTCCACTGGCCGGGGATGATTTCGTCCGCGCCTTCGACGGCGTAGCTGGTGAAGCAGGTCTGGCCGGCTTCGCATTCGGTGTCGGCCTCATCGGTCTTTTGCAGCTTGCCGCCGGGCGGGTGGCGGCCGGGGGCGGGGTAGCGCGCCACCTGCCTGAGTTTCACCTTGGTGCCGTCGGGCACGCCGCGCAGGGTGAAGGCGACGCCGAATTCGGCGCCCTTGCGCGCCGGCACCTGGTCGGTCTTTTCCGGGCGGCCGGTCGGGTCGCGTTCGCCCTCGCCGTTCACCATGCCGTACCAGAGAATGTTCACGCCGACCTGCGCGGCCGGAGGTTCCTTGGGGTGGGCCGGCTGCGCGCCGGCGGCGGTGCAGGCGAACAGGAAGACAAGGGCAAGCAGCATTTTCATGGGAAGGGACTCGATGCCGCTCTCGCGCAGGCGTGCGGGCGGCTGGCTGGTTTTGCTGGCAGGGCTTGCCAATACCGCGGAGCTTTCAGCTTAAAGCTGCGTGCCCGGCGGCGCAAGGCGAAATACAAATGCTTACAGCGGCACGCGTCTGCACCTCAGGCAGGCGGCTGCTGCGAATGGCGCCCGCGCGCCGCACCTTTCCCAGGCGGGCGCGCACCGGCGCTGTGCATCGGCGGCGCATGCCGCAGCGATGCATGGCCGCGCCGGCTGGAGGCCGGGCGGTGCAGCAGGGGTTGCTGATGGCAAGGCTGATGCAAAGGCGGCTGTGCGGCCGGACGGCCGCGGCGCATCGCGCCGGCACCAGCCTAGCGGATGTCGGGACGCTCCAGGGTAGCCAGCTGGCTGCTTGCCCAGGCGCGAGTGGCGCGCGCGTCGTTGAGGGTGTCGCGCATGTGCGCGGAGGAGGCAAAACGGTTGGCGTCGCTCATCAGGACCTCGACGACCTTTGCATCGGCCTTCTGGAATTCGTGGTGCAGGGATTCGCGGTCGTGAGCGGGTAAGACGTTGGACATTGCATGCTCCTTTCGGTAAAGCGGGTTGCTGACGTTCGTTCGCAACTGCTGCTTCAAAGCAAGCCGTGTTCCGCTTCCGGGCCTTGGGGCCTGCGGAAGAGTCGCACGGCGGTTAACGCGGACGCGGCCATGATCGGCGCTGCGCCCTGGTCTTGCTCCTCATACCCCAAGGTTTATTCGCCCACAGATTCGAATTTTCTTATATTCGCCGGGTGGCGACATTCAACTCGTACCACCCCTGAGGGGACCGGCATAATACCTCATGCCTGCTGGCGCGCCAGCCCCTGAGATCAATAATTCAGTGAAATTAGTTGCGGTGCCGCATACGTGATCCGATTGGATGATTACGCCTGCGGGATAGTCGCGTGGCTGTCATGAAACGGGGCTAGTTTGCGCGCCGCCGTCTTGCGTTGCGTTTTGGTAAAAACGGCATGCTCAGGGCCGGCGCCGAAAAACACAAAGCCGGCCTCCAGAGACCGGCTTGAAAAGCAAAGCCAGCGCACGAGCCCGGCTCGAAAATACAAAAGCCGGCGCGCGAGGCCGGCTTCGGAAACGCGCGGGCGACGCGCGGCTTGGGCAAGGCAGGCGCGAAGGGGGCCGTGACCGGCCTTCCGGCGCCTGCTTGGGCCCTCAGGCCGCCAGCGTGCTGGTGCGCACCAGTTCGTGCGCGTAATCGTGACGCGCCTGCGCGTCGGCGGTGCGCGAATGGGCGCGGCACCAGGCGTCGAAGGCGGCGGGCTCCAGCATCACGCGCTGCACGTCGGTGCCGTTGGCTACCGTGGCTTCTTCCAGCGCCGCTTCGGTCGCCTCCCAGTCGGCGAACTGCTCAGGCAGTTCAGCGGCATCGCGCATGGAAGCGCGCAGGGCGGCGTAGTCCTGGCGGTGAAACCAGGGCAGGGCGACGACGGTCTTGGGAGCGATGGTCATGAGGCGGATTCCTGTGAGCGTTGAAACGGTTGCGCCCGTGTGACCGGGCGCGCTTGCCGTACTTTGGGGGATCGCGGGCAGCCCGCGCGTCCGGGCACGGCGGGTTTTCTTGTCGGAATCCGCCTACTTGCACGCCCCTTCGACGCGGCGCGCGGCTAGTGCGCCCGGCCGCGCACTTCGCCTTCGCGCCCCATCTCCGGGCGCCGGTGGGTGGCGGCGGCGCGCATGATCTCGATGGCTTGCGTGAGCTTGCTTTCCTTCACGTCCCAGTAGTGGGCGTGGCTCACCTCCACGCGCAACAGCGCCAGGTCGGGGTCGTTCACGCCGCCCGGGAACCAGGCCTCCACGCCCTTGTTCCACAGCGCCTGCTTTTGCGCGCGGTCTTCCACCAGCGCGGCGGTGCCGGCCACCGAGACATAGCGGTCGTGCCCCGGGTGCGCATAGGCGAGATTGACCTGCGCATCGCGGGCGATGTCCTGCGCCATGTCGCTGGTGCGCGAGACGAAAAACCACAGGGCGCCGGCCTCTTCCTGCGGCGTCTCGCCGCGCGTGATCGTGGTGAGGGGGCGCGAATGCAGATGGCCGTCGGCGCCATGCGTGGTGAACATGGCGAACTTGATGTCCTTGATCAGATCCCACAGGGTCGAAGCGTTGGTCGTCATGATGAGGGTCCTTGCTGATTGGAATTTGTCACCCGATGAAAGACGCAAGCGGGGTGCCGGCCCCGGCGCGGCGCTTGCTGCGCGCGATTACGCATCAAATCCGCGCAAGGAGACATCATGGAAGACCAGCCGCGCAGCCGTCACGCCATCCAGGAGCCCGCCCCCGCGCCGCAAGGCGTACAGCGCGAGCCCAAGCCGCCCTTCGGCGAACAGCACCAGCCCAAGCCGGGCCGCGAAAGCGCGCTGCAACCGCAACCCAATTTCCGCGCCCCCCTGTATCGCGCGGCGGGAAAGTTACAGGGAAAAATTGCCTTGGTTACCGGTGCGGATTCGGGCATCGGCCGCGCGGTGGCCGTGCTGTACGCGCGCGAGGGTGCCGACGTGGCGTTCACCCACCTGCCTGCCGAAGCCGACGATGCGCAGGTGACGCGCGATGCGATCGAAGCCGAGGGCCGCAAGTGCCTGTCGCTCGCCGGCGACTTGACCGATGCGAAGTTCTGCGACCACGTGATCGACGCCACCCTGCAGGAATTCGGCGCGCTGGACATCCTGGTTTCCAACGCCGGCCACCAGAACCGCAAGGCACTCACCGAGCTCACCGATGAGGAAATGGTGGAAACCTTTGCCACCAACATCTTCGCCTACATGCGCCTGGCGCGGCGCGCGCTGCCGTATATGAAGCCGGGCTCGGCGATCATCGCCACCAGCAGCGAGACCGGCATACTCGGCGCCAGGGCGCTGCCCGATTACTCCTCCACCAAGGGCGCGATCAACGCCTTCACCAAGACCCTGGCGATGGACCTGGCCGGCAAGGGCATCCGCGTCAACGCGGTGGCACCGGGGCCGGTGTGGACCCCGCTCAACCCTTCGGATGCCGGCACCGATGCGAAGAAGGTCTCCGAATTCGGCGCCAGCTATCCGATGGGCCGCCCCGCGCAGCCGGAAGAGCTGGCGCCGGCCTACGTATTCCTCGCCTCCGAGGCCGATGCGTCGTACATCACCGGCATCGTGCTGCCGGTGATGGGCGGGGTGACGATAGGCGGTTAGAGCGTTGTGTGTGGGCAGGCTGAAGCTGCTGACGGCTTCAGCCCGCCATCACGTCCTTCAGGTAGACGCCCTGCGACAGCCCCGCCTTGACGTGGCGCGTCGCTTCATCAACCAGCACCTCTTCCGCGCCAGCCTCGAGGGCGGCGAAGGACTGGCGCACCACGTCTTCCGGCGTGGCCTTGGGCACGTCGAGAGAGCGCACCATGTCGGTATCGATGAAGCCGCCGTGAAAGCCGACCACCTGGGTGCCCTGGGCGCGCAACTCGTGGCGCAGGCCGTTGGTCAGCGCCCAGGCGGCCGCCTTGGTGACGCCGTAGGCGCCGAGCATCGGCGTGTTGACGAAGCTCAACAGCGACAGCAGGTTGAGCATGGCGCCGCCGCCGTTGCGCTTGAGCACGCCGGCGAAGGCCCGGCTCATGTGCAGCATGCCATAGAGGTTGGTCTCCATCTGCTCGCGCAGCACGGCGACCGGGTCGGCGCCGTCGGCCCCGTTGAGGAAGCCGCCGATGCGGCCGATGCCGGCGTTGTTGATCAGCAAGGTGACGTCCCCGCATTGCG
This sequence comes from Burkholderiales bacterium, assembly GCA_036498945.1. GTDB lineage: Bacteria > Pseudomonadota > Gammaproteobacteria > Burkholderiales > JAEUOS01 > JAQGMJ01. The sequence goes on from DASYEQ010000047.1 coordinate 12,872, forward strand.
CGGCGGCGGTGGCGATGTCGTCCAGGCTGGTGACATCGAGCTTGATCGGCGCGACCCCCGGCAGTGTCACCTGGGAGGGATCGCGCGCGGCGGCGTAGACCCTGGAAGCGCCGAGCTTGAGCGCCTGCTGCGCGAACTCCCGGCCGAGGCCGCGATTCGCACCGGTGACGAGAACCACTGAACCCTTGATTTTCATGTTGCATCCTTCAGCGCCTGGGCGCATTGACCGGCGCACTTTAAATATGATGGTTATCATATTATTGCGCCATAAAAAGCCCCGCGGGTGGCGGGGCGCCTTTCCGGTGCGCCTACGTGTCGTAGCGCGCCAGCAGATTGCTTTTGGTGTCGGCGAGCACCGCCCGCGCCGCCCGGGTGTCGCCCAGGGCGCGGGCGATCTGCACCGCCCCCAGGAGGCTGCTGACGATGGCCCAGGCCGCGCCGGGCTCGGCCTGCTCCGGCAGCACTTCCTTCACCAGGCGGCGCAGGTTGCCGGCCAGGCCGCGCGAGGGTTCGGCCACTTCCGGCGCCTGGCGAAAGACGTCGCTCGCCAATAGCGACAGCGGGCAGCCGTTGTCGCAGTCGCGCGCGTGGTCCGCCGCCAGGTAGGTGTCGATCAGCGCGCGCAAGGCGCTCACGCCCGCCTTGCGGCGCGCGATCTGCCCGCGCAGCACTTCGTTGAGGTCGGCGCCGGCTTTTTCCACCGCTTCCGCCAGCAGGGCATCGCGCGAGGCGAAATGCGCGTAGAAGCCGCCGTGCGTCAGGCCCGCCTCGCGCATCACCTCGGTGACGTTCACGCCCTGGTAGCCGCCGCGGCGCACCGCGCGCGCCGCCACCTCCACGATGCGCCCGTGGGAAACCGCCTTGCGGCCGGAAAGCTCGCTCATGACCCGCGCCGGATAAAATATGATGTGCATCATATTATCACCGGGCGGAAAAACCCGCAGCGGGCGCCCGGCCGCGGCCGGCCCGGCGCCCCCGCCGCGTAACGCTCAGCCTTGGGCCGGCTGGATCATCTTCCAGCCGTTGCCCGATGGGTCGCGAAAGCCGGCATCGACATTGCCGTAGCGCTCGGTCGGCTCCTGGGTGATTTCCACGCCCTTGCCGCGCATGCTTTCGCAGGCGGCGCGGCAATCCTTCACATTCAGCACCAGCGGCGGCATCGCGCCCTTGGCGACGATCTCCTGCACCGCGCGCACCGTGGCCGCATCCAGCATCGGCGCGCTGGGGGTGAACAGGCCAAGCTGGAACGAGGGCTGTTCGGGATGCTGCACGGTGAGCCAGCGGTAATCGCCGTTTTTCACGTCCGTATGCACCTTGAAGCCGACCTTGTCGACATAGAACTTGAGCGCCTCTTCCTGATCGCGCACGTACAAACCGACCACACCTACACCTTGACTCATGGGACCTCCTGTTCGTTGGGTGCAGGCAGATTACCCGTCGCCTCGCGCCGGCGCTTCTCCGAAACTGCTATCGCGAGGTGCGGGCGGTGCACGGCGGCGGCGATGCAGGCGGGCACCGCGCGCAGATCGTGCGCGCCGGCCTGCATTTCCCTCACGGTGCGCGCGCGAAATTCGCCGGGCGACTCGCCGGTGATGTCGCGAAAGGTGCGCCCGAAGGTGCCAAGGCTGCCCCAGCCGGTGGCAAAGGCGATGTCGATGATCGGCGTATCGGTCTCGCGCAGCAGGGCGAGCGCGCGCTCCAGGCGGCGCGTCAGCAGGTAGCGGTGCGGCGGCGTGCCGAAGGCTTCCTTGAAGCTGCGCGCGAAGTGGGCCTCCGAGACGCCGCTGACGCGGGCCAGCCGGTTGACCGGCCACTCCTCATGCGAGGCCGCATCCATGCGGTCGCGGGCGCGCAGCAGGCGGCGCAACAGGGCGGGGTCGGGCGCGGCGGGTGTTGGTTCGGCGGCGGGGGCGGGAGGGGCTTTCCTGGTCACGGCGGGGCCTGCGGTTGCGCGCCGTCGCGCGGGTCGGCGGCGCGGCAAGGGCGAACGCGGCATCTTAGCGCATCGCGATGGCGGGGTATCGCCCACGGCCCCGCCCTATTGCCCCCGCCGCGAGTGCGGATTTGCGCGCGGCGCAATCGCGTAACATGGCGAATTGATCCCGTCCCTGCCGCTACAACAATGAGTACCGACACCCTGGCCGCGCAGCGCCGCGCGGCCGCCGGCCAGCTTTGGCTGTGCATGTTCCTGCTGTGGCTGGCCGGCAATGGATTGCGCCTGACCATCCTGGCGCCGCCGCCGGTGATTTCGCTGGTGCATGCGGACCTCAACATGACGGAGACCGAAGTCGGCCTGCTCTCCGGCATTCCGGCGCTGCTGTTCGCCTTCGCCGCCGTGCCGGGCGCCTTGCTGGTGGCGCGCTTCGGCGCGCGCAACACGCTCCTGTTCGGGCTGATCGCCACCGCCGTCGGCTCCGCCCTGCGCGGCGCCTCGCCCAATGTCGCCACCCTCTTTCTCGCCACCGGCGTCACCGGTTTCGGCGTGGCGGTGATGCAGCCGACCATGCCGGCGCTGGTGCGCGCCTGGCTGCCGAAGCACGTGAGCGTGGCCACCGCGGTCTACACCAACGGCCTGCTGATCGGCGAGGTGCTGCCGGTGGCGCTCACCCTGCCGCTGGTGATGCCGCTGGTGGGCAGCTGGCGCATCGATTTCGCGGTGTGGGGCGCGGCCTGCGTGGTGATCGCGGTTATCGTCGCCGCACTGGCGCCGGGCGCGCAGGCGCCGGTGCCCGGGGCACAGCCGGCCGCGCCGCGCCGCTGGTGGCCCGACTGGCACAACAGCCTGCTGTGGCGTCTCGGCATCATGATGGGCTGCGTCAACGCCACCTACTTCGCCACCAACTTTTTCGTGCCGCGCTACCTGCACGTCACCGGGCGCGACGAATTCACCAGCGCCGCGCTGATTGCGCTCAACGTCGGGCAGTTGCCCGCCTCCGCCCTGCTGCTGTTCTTCGGCCGCGGGCTGGAAGTGCGCAACTGGCCGTATGTCGCCGCCGGCCTGGTCTGCCTGGCGTCGGTGGCGGCCATCGTGTTCGGCAACGGGCCGATGGTGGTGGCGGGCGCCGGCATGGTCGGCTTCTCCGCGGCGGCGGTGCTGATCCTGATGCTCGCCCTGCCGCCGATCCTCAGCGAGCCGGACGACGTCGCCCGCAGCGCCGCCGGCATGATGGCGATCTCCTACACCTGCGCGGTGGTGGCGCCGATCCTCTGCGGCTTCGCCTGGGACGCCAGCGGCCTGCCGGCGATGGCCTTCCTGCCGCTGGCGGTGTGCTGCGTGGTGCTGTTTTTCGCCAGCCTGACGGCGAGGATACGGCCGTTCAGCGAAGTGGGGCGGTGAGCGTCGAGGGCCTGCACCTTTAGGGGATCTTCAGCGCGGCTCGATATCACCGCACAAGGGCCAGAATGGGTCCAGGTCTAATTCGCCGGTCAACCGGCGCGGTTGCATCGGGGTTGCGGAGGGGCCTCGCGGGCGTCAAATGAAAGACCGGAAGCGACTTCCCGCAACACACCTGCCGCGCGCTCCGCTTGCGCCGGTAGCGGGACAAGCAAATCCGCATCCCGGGCGCTTGCCTCGAACATAGCTTCAATGCACCTCGTAAGGCGCGCTCGCTGCATGACCGACGACATGGTCGGCAGCCGCCACTGGCGACACCTCGTGCAGAGCGGAGAACGCCAGAGCCTGATGCTCCTCAAGAAAGCCGGTCCATTGTTCGACCAGGGTGGGATCTGCCGGGGGCAGCATCCTATAGGGGTCGCCCAGGATCATCAGGGCAAGCTCTCGCGCCCTGTCGGGGTAATGCTTCGCAAGATACTGGAACGCCTGGACGCGCGCGATCACGCACTCGTCATCATCGTCTAGATCCAGTGCCATTTCGACGAGCTGCTCCCGCGTCCGTTGCGTAAGGTCATTGCTGGGCTTTTTGTCCATATCGCTCCCTTCCAATGGCGTCGTCTTTCATCGCGACGTCCCTGCGAACCGAACATCTTTTTTGTCCAATTCAACTGTCCCGGAGCGCCGCACATTGCACGCGACTATTTCTTCCCATGCAAGAGTTCGGTTCGCGTCGCCCGCGCCTCAAAGACAAAACGCGAAATGCCAGGCACGCGCTTGAACGCGACAGCAAGCGAGACCAGGAACGGCACCGTGAACCAGAAGCAGGCAAGCAGAAAGTTGAGCAACTTCCCCGATCCCGGGACCGCGGCGGTGCCGTTCAGCACATCCATCAACATCCTGTAGATCGCCCAGAAAGGCATCACCGGGATCCAGTAGAACTTTTGCGCCAGCACGGCCACGTAGGAGCGCGGCCCAGGCGCGCCAAGTGTGGTTGAATTGCGCGTACGTTTTCGTGCGGATTTCAGAGGGGAAATCGCACCGGTTGCCTATTCTTTGGGCAAATAAATGCGCGCCATCCGGCAGCCGCGAGCGTGGCGTCCCGGGTGGCGGATGCAAGGGCCGCGCACCGGCGCGGCGCGGGCGTTCAGTCGATGGTCTGCGCGCGGCGCACGCTGGCGATCAGGGAGCTGCGCATCAGGAACTGCTTTTGGCGCACCGGGTCGGCCTCGATGGCGCGCAGGTCGTCGAGATGCCTGACGCGTGCCGCCGGGTCTTTTTCTTCCAGGCGTTTCTTGTTGTTCACCGTCTGTTCCTGGATGAACTCGACGTTCAGGGTGCGGCGGCGGCGCTCGTAGCGGGCGAGGCGATCTTCACCGGCGCCGGCGCGCGCGGCTTCGAGCGTTTCGGCCAGTTCGATGGCGTCGTGGATGCCGCAATTCAGGCCCAGGCCGCCGATCGGGTTGTTGAGGTGCGAGGAATCGCCGGCGAGGAATACGCGGCCGGAGCGAAATTTCGCCGCCACGCGCTGGTGCACGCTGTAGATGTTGCGGTGGACCACGTCATCCAGGGTACACCTGGGGTCGATGCCGGTCAGGCGCGCGCGCACGGCGTCGTCCGCCAGGGCCTGCTCGTCGCTCTCGTCTTCGCGGGTGGGGAACACGGCGCGCCAGCGGCCCTTCATGTCGTCGCCCGCCACCTTGAACAGGTTGGCCCAGGCTTCGGTGCCGGCCAGGTAGTTGCGGAAGCAGTAGCCGGATTTTTCGAAATCGTGCAGCGTGGTGAGCACGGTGAAGCGCTCGGGGAAAGTGTAGCCCTCGAAGGCGATGTCGAGCAGCTTGCGCACGGTGCTGCGGCCGCCGTCGGCGCCGATCAGGTAGTCAGCGGTGATGGTGCGGCGCTCGCCTTCCTGTTCCACCGTCACGCGCACTTCGGTGCCGGTCTGCGTGAGGCCGGTGACGCGGGCGTTGAAGTGCATCACCGCGTCCGGGTAGCGCTTCAGCTTTTCGATGCCCATGCGCGCCAGCTTGTGCTGCTCGGTCTGCACCACGAAGGGGAAGCGCGCCTCGTCCTTCAGCAGTTCATGGTCGAACTGCGCGACGCGGGTGTTGCTGTCGCGGTCCCAGAACTGGAAATAGCGCGCCGAGAGGCCGGCGGCGATGAACTCGTCGATCAGGCCGACCTGGGCGATGAATTCCAGCGTGGAAGGGTGCGTGGTGGCGGCGCGCGGGCTCTCGTCGATCACGCCCGCGGCTTCCAGCAAGGTCACCTTGAAGCCGCGCTGCACGCAGGCCAGCGCGGCCACCACTCCCACCGGCCCGGCGCCGGCGATGACGACGTGAGACGGTGATGCCATCAGTGCGCGGCCCCCGAGTAATCCTGCAGCACGGTGCAGCGCGCCACGCGCACGGTCTTCATCGGCGCCGGCGTGTTGCGGCTGCGGCCGACGAAGCGCGGCACGCCGTTGGTGACCACCGCGCCGACTGCCGCGATGTCGCCGTTGCGCAGGGCATCCAGCGCATTCTTTTTCGAGCCGCCGACGCAGGCGTCCAGCACCACCACGTCCGCGTCGCGGCCCGGGCGCAGCAGGCCGCTGTTGAGCTTGTAGACGGCGGCGTTGTTGCCGGTGGCCGCCGCAATCGCCCACTCCACCGGCATCTTGGAGAGGCTCGCCAGGTGCGTGATGGTGTACATCATGCCCAGCGGCATGATGCCGCTGCCGGTCGGCGTGTCGGTGGCGATGAGAAAGCGGTCGAACTTGTCCGACTCCATGGTCATGTTGCCGAGCAGCAGCGTGGTGCGCAGGTTGCCGGCGGTGCACACCTGCAGGGCGATTTCGCTTTCGTGCACCATGCGCGGGAAGTCTTCATCCGGCATCGCCACCGGGCCGCCGTTGACGTGGAAGGAGACGTGCGGGTTCATCGCGATCAGGTGCTCGGCCCAGATGCCGGAAGAGCCGGGGATGGAGGAGCCGCCGGTATGCACCGTGGTGATCATGCCGTGCTTGCGCGCCCAGGCGATCATCGGCACGTAGTCGAACGGCGTTTTCACCGCGCCGAAGCCGGCCTTCGCCAGCCACACGCCTTTCGAGGCCACCTCGGCGAAGTCCGCTTCCACCAGGCCCGGTTCGAGAATGATGGAGCCGGCGTAGATCTTCATGCCGCCGGGGCGGAAATCGTCGAAGCACTTTTTCGCGGCGACGGCCAGCGCCTTCACGCCCTCGGGGTCTTTCGGGCGGCCGGGCACGTGCACCTCGGAAGCGGAGATGCAGGTGGTGGTGGCGCCGTGCACATAGCTTTCGAGAAATCCCACGGTCTTTTGCCGCGGCGTGTAGTCGCCGAAGGTGTTGTGCACTTGCGAGTCGATCAGGCCGGGGATGGCGGTGGCGCCGCCGGCGTCGATCACCACGTCGCAGGATTCCACCGCCTGCGAACTGGCGGTGCCGACGGAGACGATCTTGCCGCCTTCCATTACGATGGTGTCGCCCTGGGCGAACGGGTCGCGCCAGTCGCCGGTGACGATGGTGGCGAGGTTGACGATGGCTGTCTTCATGGCGTACTCCTCAAAGCAGGTTCAGGAAATGCCGCGCGCGTGGGCTTGCGTATCCCGCGCGCGTAAAACAAATCTAGACGAGGCCGTCCTCGCCCTTCGCGTCCTTCGCGGCCAGGCCGCCGACGCGCGCGTTCAGGCGCCCGCGATTGGCCAGGCACATGATCAGCAAAATCTCGTCCGGCTTCGGGCTGTCGTGGAAGGTCAGCGTCATGCCGTCGTAATGCGAACGCACATAGATGGCGTCTTTATGATTCATCGGCACGTCGATGGTGGTGCCCTGCACCGCGACCTTGGTCATCGAGGAAATCCAGCCCTTGCCGCCGCCGATGGCCTTGCGGATCGGGTTGGCGAATTCGGTGGTGAGCAGCGCGTTGGCATGCTCCTGTTCGCCGTTGATGCCGACGATGCCGGCCTTGCCGTAGCTCTCCGCCTTGTGCGAGCCCAGCGCCTTCACCGCCATCTCGCCCATCAGCGCGCCGATTTCGACCGAACCCTCGATCATCGGCTTGAGATCAGCCACGTAGCGCCCGACGAAGGGGTTTTCCACCACCACGCCCACGGCCACGCGCAGCAGCGGCGGGTTCGCCCGCTCGCCGGCATCGTCGATCTCGCGCGTGTCGGTGACGGTCATGGTCCTGCGAATTTTCAGCTTCATTGACGAACTCTCCTGGGCTTGAAGTGGTAAATCCGCACGCAAATGCGCACCACCTCTTGACATTCCGGACAATCAGTTTATAAGATTGTCAGACAATTTTGCAAGGCCTGCGTTGAACCACAGGCAAAAATACCATGCAAGGCGCCGCCATCCTGTTTTCCGAAATGACCCCCGCTCCCGCCTGGGAAGGGGAGTTCAACGAGTGGTACGACAGCGAGCACATCCCGCTGCGCATGGCCGCCCCCGGCTTTGCCAGCGCGCGGCGCTACAAGTCGCTGAAAGACGACAGCTACCTCGCCGTCTACGAGACCGAGGCGCTGGCCGCCTTCAAGACGCCCGCCTACGACAAGATCAAGGGCCGGCCCTCGGACCTGACGAAACGCATGTTGGCGGATGTCACCGGCTTCACGCGTTATCTCGGTGAGCAGATTGGCGAACATGTTGATGAAAAGCGGCGCGCCGCACACGCGGGCGATGCCCCCCTGGAAGCCCCGGTGCTCTACGCCGTCTTTTTCAACGTGCCCGCCGAACGCCAGGCTGATTTCGACGCCTGGTACGAACAGGACCACGTGCCCCTCCTGCTCAAGTGCGAAGACTGGCTGATGTGCCGCCGCTTTCGCGTCACCGACGGCGCGCCCGGCAATTACAACCGCCTCGCCCTGCACTACCTGAAGGACGTGCGCGCGCTCGAATCGCCGCAGCGCGCCGAGGCGCGTGCCACGCCCTGGCGCGCCAAGCTCGCGGGCGAGCCGTGGTTCAGCGGGCATTACCTCACCTTTGCCGCCCATCGCCCGCGCCAGCGCGGCGTCGGCGGTTGCTTGTGATCAAGCGGGCTACGCCCCCTTAACACCCCCCCAAAGTCAGACACCTGTTCAGTATTTATCGTAGTGTTTTCGGAGCACGCATGGATCTACGCATACAGCCGCAGTCGGTGCAAAGCCTCACCATCGAGAAGCTGCGCGAGGCGATCATCGGCGGCGTATTCAAGCCGGGGCAGAAGCTGGTCGAAGCCGAATTGTGCGAGCGCCTGGGCGTGAGCCGCAGTTCGGTGCGCGAGGCGCTGCGCCGCCTCGAAGCGGAGCGGCTGATCCGCCTGGTGCCCAATCGCGGCCCCTTCGTCGCCGACATCGACGCCGAAGAGGCGCAGCAGATCTACCACGTGCGCGCCATGATGGAAGGCGAGGCCTGCTACCTCTATGCCACCCGCGCCGATGCGAAAGGCATCCGCACCATGCGCGAGGCCCTGGCCGATTTCGACCGCGCGGTGAAAAGCGGCGACGCGGTGGCGCGCCTCTCCAGCACGGCGCGCTTCTACGAAGTGATCCTGGAAGGCTGCGGCAACGCGGTGATCGCCGAGATATTGCACGGCCTGTTGGCGCGGGTGAATTTCCTGCGCGCGCGCTCGATGTCCACCGCCGGGCGCGTGCGCCACAGCGCGCGCGAAATGCGCGAGATCCTGGAGGCCATCGAAGCGGGCAGCGCGCGGTCGGCGCGCGCCGCCGCGGTGGCGCACGTCAACAAGGCCAGCGAAGTGGCGCTGGCTTCCTTGCGCGAAGGAAGCGGAAACGCAACCGAGGCGGCCTGAAACCTGCTTACGCAACCTCGTGCGCCACTTCCGGCGCATGAAAACCAAAAAGGGGTTGAGATGCTGAAGTCGATGTCCTTGCGCCACCGCGCGCTGCTGTTGCTTTGCTGCCTGTTCGCCGTCTCCAGCGTGCAAGCGCAGAGCTGGCCCACGCGCCCCTTGCGCCTGGTGGTGCCCTTCTCCGCCGGGGGGAACACCGACAGCATCGCGCGCATCAGCGCCGAGTTCCTGGGCAAGCGCCTGGGGCAGACGGTGGTGGTCGACAACAAGCCCGGCGCCAATGGCGCGATTGCCGCCGAGCTGGTGGCGCGCGCCGCGCCCGACGGCTACACGATCTTCATGGCCACCGCGCCGCAAATGGCGGTGCTGCCGCATCTCACCAAGACGCCGTACGACCCGGTGAAGGACTTCGAGCCCGTCACCATCGTCGCCTCCAACGTGTTCGCCATGGCGCTGGGCGAAAAGGTGCCGGCCAAGACCTTGCAGGAATTCGCCGCCCTGGTGCGCGCGCAACCCGGCAAGCTGGCCTACGCCTCGGCCGGCAACGGCAGCGTCAGCCACCTCTCGATGGCGCTGTTCTTATCCGCCGCCAAGCTGGACATGCTGCACGTGCCCTACAAGGGCGGCGCCCCGGCGCTGGCCGACGTGATGGGCGGGCAGGTGCCGGTGTATTTCGCCAACGTCGCCGAGGTGCTGCCGCACCTGAACAGCGGGCGCATCCGCGTGATTGCCGTCTCCGGTACCCAGCGCGTGCCGCAACTGCCGGGCGTCCCCACCGTCGCCGAATCCGGCTACCCCGGCTTTCAGACCAACACCTGGAACGGCTTCGCCGCACCCGCGAAGACCCCGAAGGCGATCACCGAGCGCATCGCGCGCGAAATGGCGCTGGCCGCGGCGGACGCCGAATTCAACAAGCGCATGGAAGGCATCGGCGTGCAGGTGGTGTGCGACAAACCCGCAGAGATGGCTACGCAACTGAAGGCCGACATCGCGCTCTGGGCCAAGGCAGTGAAGATTTCGGGCGCGCACCTGGATTGAGATGGGGCGGCGGATGTCTGGTCCGCACTGCTTGAAGCGGCGAGCGCGGCCCACGGCCGGTTTGCCGGGGCGAACTGGCGCTACACCGGGATCAGCCTAGCTACGCAGATACTGCCCCAAGCGCGATCTTCCTCATTGTCATTCCCGCTTTCGCGGGAATGACCGCGGAGAATGCGATATCGCGTCTTCCTGCGCGGCCATGCTTCGCAGGAAGTCTCCTTGGGGACGACCCCGCCCGCTTGCCCAAACCCGCCAGGCCCCACGCCCCGCTTTACCAAAGCGAAGTTGTCGGCAACAATACGCCGCATGACGCCCACCCGCGCCGAACTGGTTGCGCTGTTCGACAGTTATAGCGACGAAGCCCTGCAGCAGCGCGCGCAGGCGGGCGTGCTCACCGAACTGGCGCAGCAGGTGGCCGAAGAGGAGTTGCGCCGCCGCGGCCTGCCGCTGCCGGTGCGCGGCGTGGCCGAGGTGCTGGCGCCGCCGCTGGCTGCCGCATCCGAACCTGCGGCCGCATCCGAAACGCCCGCCGCCACGCCGGTGCCGCGCCTGGAGCGCTCGCAGGTGGTGCGCGGCTACCTGCTGGTGGGGCGTGCCGAGGTGGCGCAGGGCGATGCCTTGCGCACGCTGCTCGAATCGCACGGCATTCCGCTGTTGCTGGCGCGCGATTACCAGCCCGGCCTGCGCCTGGAAGTGCCGGCCGAAAGCGCGCACCAGGCGCGCGCCCTGCTGGCGCGTTCGAAGGCCAGGCTCACCCCGCCCTGGTCGCCGGCCGACTGGTTCGCCGATCGCCCGCGCCTGCGCGAAATCGCCGTGGTGGGCGTGGTGCTGCTGTGGGGCGCGGAAGACCTGCTGATCGAAGTTCTGCGCTTTCTCCGCGCCGCGCTGGGCGACCCGCTGATCGACGCTGCCGCCTGGTGGCCGGCCCTGCTGCCGCTGCTGACGCTTTCTGCCGGCGCCCTGCTGCTGGCGCGCAGCAAGTGGACCCTGTTCGTGCTGATGACCCACCTGCTGGCGAGCATCGCGCTCGGCGTGCTGCACCCGAGCAGCTTCACCGGCCTTTACAGCGCGATCTTCAGCGCCTTCCTGATCTACTACGCCGTCTACCTGCTGGGCCAGGGGCGCCTGCGGTAACGGCGCGGGCGGCAGCGCCGCCCGCAACCTGCTTAACCGCGCCCGCGGCGGCGCGCGATCATCAACAGGCCGAGAATGCCGGCGATCGCCAGCGTGCCCGTGCCCGGTTCCGGCACCGGGGCGGCGGTGAGCAGCACGCCGCCCTGGCCGGCGACTTCGAGGAACACGCTGCCGCTGCCGTCCTGCAACTGGGGGGCCAAGGCCAGCAGGCTCAGGCCCGTGAGGCTTCCCATCCCCGGAATGTCGAACAGGCCGCCGCCGTTCGCGCCCGGCACCGAGAACACCTCCCAACTGATGCGGCTGGGCGTGGCCAGGGGGCTGCCGGGCAGGCCGTTGAACAGCGTAGAGCCGGTGTCGAGCACGTGCGGCGCATCCCCGTTCGAAGCCGAGGTGATGCTGCCGTTCATGATGTCCCAGTCGAAGCCGCCGATGGTGGAGGCGCCGTTCACCGTCAGCGCGCCGTCGGAGGCGAGCGTGATGAAAGGTGAATTGAGCGTCACGTCGGTGAGCGTGAGCGCGCCGGCCGCGCTGATGCTGAGGTCGAGCGCGCCTTTCAGGGTTTCGCCGCTGATGGCGAAATCGCCCGAACACTGCATGCCGACAATGCCGAGGAAGGAAGTGGAAGAGCTTTGGCCGCTGCATGCGGTCGAGCTGCCGCCGCCGCCCTGGGCAAAAGCCGGCGCGGCGACGGCCAGCGCAAGCGGAAGGATCAAGCGGGTAAATCGGGAAAGAGTGCGGGTCATGAATGGTTCCAATACGGTGACGATCGGTTTAACGGGAGAATTTCAGGCAATACCTCGCCCGCGGGCCCGGCCCAAAATGCCGGAACCGCAAATCCTCTCGCACGACGGGCCGCGAAAGCCACCCAGGTTCCCCGGCCGCATGCGCGTCCTCAAGAGGGGACGCAGGGCCACTTTTTGATCGGGGCGCGAAACGCGGATCCGCGCCAAAGAACGCAGGGAACTGGGCACCGCCAAACGCATCAAGGCGGTGACGCTTGCGGTCATCATCGAAAATCGGGGTGAGATGATGAAGCGGAAAATTACGGGAAAACTCACCCCAACGACGGCGACAACCGTTGAAAACCGCATCTTAGAGAGGGCAGGTGTCACCCTCGTAACGGTGAATGCGCGCGGCGCGCCCCGATCGGCTCATGCGGACTACGTGCGCCTCGCCGATCGGACCATCTCCCCGCCGGCGGCGATGACATAGGAATTTTCATGCCCGGGATTTTGCTGCGCCCTCCGGATCAGGCCGGCATAGGCCGGCCGGCGGACGGCGTCTACTGCGCGCGCGCCGCTTCCCAGTAGCGCCGCGCCCATTCTTCGATGAGGGCGCTGTCCATGTCGAGGTGCGCCGCGGGCCGGCGCATATAGGTGTTGCCGATTTCTATACTCAGGATATGGCTCTCGCTGATCGGCCGGGCGGACCTGATGCTCTTGTTGTAGGCCGTCAGCAGCGCCAGGCGCTTGCCGGCGGCGGCGTCGCGGCCCGCATTGGTGGCAAACCAGAGCGGCAGGAAGGTTCCTGCGCCGACCACGGGCTGGCCTAACGTGGGTCCCCGTCACCCGTGCTGTACGTCGTGGCCACTCCGATCCGGATCGCGGTAATCGCAATCCACGGGATCACCACGTCGCCCACCAGCCGCAGGTGCGCGCGTTCAAACCCAATACAGGGGCTGCCGGGTTCGTCCACTTCGACCGAGTCATCATCATCGTCGTCATCTCCCCTCCACCAGAGCCCAAAGAGGCCGACGGCGAATACCGTCGCCACGGCGCCGCACAGCACGCTGCCCACCATGCGCCAGAGGTTATGCGTCGTGCGGTAGAGGTCGTGTTCGACGTAGGAAAAAACGGCGGGCGCTCCTACCAATATCATCCGTGCGACAAAGCTGCCCTGGCCGTTGCCCTTGTCGTCGCTGTCGCGGTTTGGCCGGGACAAGGACAGAACGATGACGACGAGCGCCAGCGCGACGATGCCGATGGCAATGCCGGCGATCTGTCCGGTACTGGGTATCGGTATCGGTATCGGTATCGTTATCGTTATCGGGCCGGCGGATCTGGCGAGGCTCACCACGAGTGCGATGCCGCAAATCACCAGAACCGCGGTACTTTCAATGCGGCCGCCGGTGCTCCATAGCGCTCCTCCCCGTTGGCGGGCCGGGAGACCCTGGTGACGTTGGGAAGCGCGGCTTTCGTCTGCATGGCTATTGTTTTTCTGGTGTCAGGTAGCGGCATGTTACGACGACTTTTCGGCCCCGCGTGTAACATAGCCGCAACCGACCAAACCTGACCCGACAAGAAAGCGGCAGCATGATCAGAACGACCACGGCCTGCGCCGCGGCAAGCCTTTGCCTCGCCGTGGCCCTTTGCATCAGCGTGGCCCTTTGCATCAGCGCGGCTCGCGCCGCCGGGCCCGATCCGCAGAATGCCTTCACCCCCGCCGACCGCGAAAAGATCGCCGGCTTGCGCGGCGACATCGAAGCCGGCTGCAAGCGCGACGTTGCCGCGCGCACCGGCGCCGCCGCGCAAGGCGCGCCGGCGGCCGCGGCTTCGAAGTGGCTGAACGACGTCGCCAACTCGCCCGAATATTGCGGCTGCACGGCAGACACATTCACGCAAGGCCTCACGCCTGCGATGCTCACGGGCGCCACCGAGGGCGCGGCGCGCCGGCTGATGCGCCGCTCGGCGGTGCAATGCCTGCTGCCCAAACTCAAGACCAGCTTTCCGGCGACCTGCAAGCGCATGGTCACCGAGCCGCTGGCCGACGGCAGCGCCCCGCCGCGGGTGGTGGAGGACGTGGGCGCCTTCTGCCACTGCGTGCAGCCGGCCATCGAGGCCGTCACCGTGGACAACTACGATGACTTCATGCAGGCCACCATGGAAGACTACGGCGCATACCGCGGGAGCGGCAGGCTCGACGCCGTCACCCCGGGCTCGCTCCTGCTGTCGATGCAGATCTGCGGCTTCCGGCCGCCGGCACGCTGAAGATTAAAAAGCGTTTAGACGATTCGCTGTTCCGCTTATTGCGCAGTTTTCACAAAAGCGCGGACAGCGCGGTGGTGCGCGCGTTTATCATGGCGTATCCCGCGCCCGCGGGCAGAACACATCGTCAGCGCAACGCGAGACATGACCGAGCCGGACCCCGCTACTCCTCCCCATCGCGCCGAAGCGCCGCCCGAAACCGCAGGCAGCGCGGCCGCTGATATCGCGGCCGCTGATATCGCCGCCGCGCCGGGCGCTCCCGATGGAATCGCTGCGCCGGGCATTCCCGATGGAGCGGCTTCACCCGGCGTTCTCGCCGGAGCCGCTGCGCCGGGCGTTTCGCACGAGCCCGCCGCGCCGGCTGCCCGTTCGGTGACGCTGATGGAAATCGTCTCCCTGTTCGGCCGCATCGGCCTCACCAGTTTCGGCGGCGGCCTCTCCGCCTGGCTGTACCGCGAGGTGGTGGGCCGGCGGCAGTGGATTCCGGAGGAGGACTTCTTAGGCGCCCTGACGATGGCGCAGATCCTCCCCGGCGCCAACATCATCAACCTCGCCATCTACGTCGGCCACCGCCTGCGCGGCGCGCTCGGCGCGACGCTGGCCGTGCTGGCGCTCCTGGGGCCGCCGATGATCGTGGTGATTCTCGTCACCAACGCCATCCAGGCGCTGCCCGCCGGCGGCTGGCTGCACGATTTCCTCGAAGGCGTGGCCGCCTCCGCCATCGGCCTCACCGCCGCGATGGGCCTGCGCACCACCCGGCGCGCCTGGGTCAACGGGCCGTGGACGCTGCTGCTCACCATTGCGATTTTCGCCGCCGTGGGCGTGATGCAATGGCCGCTGATCCCGGTGGTGCTGGTGCTGGGCGTGGTGGGCTGGCTGGCGGCGCGCGCCAAGGTGAAAGAGGAGGTGACGGGTGCATAAGGAAGGCAACCTCTACCTGCAACTGTTCGGCGTGTTCGCGCCGCTCTCGCTGCTTTCCATCGGCGGCGGGCAAAGTATTCTGGCCGACATCCAGCGCCAGACGGTGGACGTGTACCACTGGGTGACGCAGGCGCAGTTCGTCGAGTACTTCGCGATCGCGCGCGCCGCGCCCGGGCCGGGGTCGCTGTTTTCCACCCTGATCGGCTACCACGTCGGCGGCTGGCTGGGCGCGCTGGTGGCGGCCATCGGCCTGTTCGGCCCTTCCTCGGTGCTGGCCTACATCGTGGCGCGCGTGTGGCGGCGGCATCGCGAAAAGGCGTGGTTCCAGCAGGCGCAGCGCGCGCTGGCGCCGCTGGCTTCCGGCTTGATCCTGGCCGGTGTGCTCACCGTGCTGCGCGCGGCCACCGGCGGCATTTCGATCTACATCATCGCCGGCATCGCCACCGCGGTATTCACCCGCTTCGAGAAGATGAACCCGCTGCCGCTATTGTTCGCCGCGGGGGCGATCGAGGGGTTTTTGCAGCACGCGGGGTAGGCAGGCGGTAACGCCTCCTCCGCTGTCATTCCCCAAGGAGACTTCCTTCGGGGCGCGGCCTTGGGCCATGACAAGGTGGGGCATGACCGGACGGAAGCTTTTCGGGACGCCCCTCGCGACGCCTACGCCCGCAGCGGCAAACTGAAATAAAACGTCGCGCCCTTTTCCGGCTCGCCTTCGGCCCAGATGCGGCCGCCGTGGTGGGCGATGATGCGGGAACTCGATGCCAGGCCGATGCCGGTGCCGGGGAATTCGTTGTGGCTGTGCAGGCGCTGGAAGGCGCCGAAGAGCTTGCTGGCGTAGCGCGGGTCGAAGCCGGCGCCGTCGTCGCGCACGTAGAAGACGCGCCAGCGCGCCGCATCCGCCGGCAGGCCGTCGAGCGAGAGCGCGGGCGCTTCGTGCATGACCGTGCCCGGCACCATGCGCGCGATCAGCGGCGCGACGCCCGGTTCCAGCGCGCCGAATTCGATGCGCGCGCGTGCATGCGTCGAGGTGAATTTCCAGGCGTTGCCGAGCAGGTTGTCGAGCACATCGCGCACCAGGCGCGGGTCGGCGTAGGCGGTGAGGCTCGGGGTGATGACGAATTCGACCATGCGCCCGGGCACGCGTGCGGCATATTCGTGCGCCAGCGCGGCAGCCACGCCCGAGAGGTCGATCTGCGCCGGCTTGAGTTCGGCGCGGCCGACGCGCGCAATCTCCAGCAGGCCCTCGATCAGGCGCGCCATGGCGTCGCTGCCGCCCTGGATGCGCGCGATGAATTCGCGCGCCTCCTCGTCCATCTGGATGCCGAGCTTGTTCTCCAGCAGCGCCGCGTAGCCGCTCATGCGCCTTAAAGGGGCGCGCAGGTCGTGCGCCACGGTGTAGGAAAACGCCTCCAGGTCGGCGTTGGCGCGCTTCAGTTCCGCGGTGCGCCGCTGCACGCGCTCTTCCAGCTCGGCGTTCAACTGCATGGTGGCGCGCTCCACCGCCTTGCGCGCGGTGAGGTCGTGCAGGATGGTGAGCGCCGCCGGCCGGCCTTCGTAGTCGAACGGCAGGGTCACCACTTCGACGTCGAGGCGCACGCCGTCGGCGCGCACCAGCACCTGCTCCACCGGCGGGGTCGGGCGCTTTTCCGCGGTGACGATGCGAAAGCGCTCGCGGGCATCGCCCTGGAACACCGGGTCGATGTGGTCGTAGACCGACTGGCCGACGATCTCCTCCATCGCCGCCACGCCGAACAGGCGCAGGCCCGCCGGATTGAGCATGACGATGCGCTCCTGCTGGATCACGCGGATGGCATCAGGCGAGGATTCGAACAGGGACCGGTAGCTCTGCTGGCTGGCCGCCAGCGCCGCGGCGTTCCTCTCGCGCTCGAAGGCGAACGAGAGGTTGCGCGCCATCTCGTCGATCAGGTTGGTGAGCTCGGGGTCGAAAAAGTCGGGGTCGGAGGCGAACACCGAGAGCAGGCCCACCGGCGCGCCGGCCACGGTGAGGGCGAACACCACGCCGGCGCCGACGCCGGCGGCGGCGGCCTCGCGGCGCTCCGGCTGAGAATCGGGGTCGGCCTGGATCTGGTTGACGATATAGGGCGTGCCGGTGCGCCACACCTGCGCCGCCGGGTGGCGCGGGTCGGCCGGGTCCACCGGCGAGACGCCCATCGGCCCGGCATCGGCACCGGCGTGCACGTAGCTGACGAGATGCCCGTGCGCGTCCGGCAGGCGGATCGCCGCCAGCAGCAGGCCGCCGTGCGCCACCGCCAGCTCGCACACCTTGCGGCACAGGGTCTTGAGATTGTTCTCGCGGAAAATCGTCTCGTTGGTGCGCGACAGGGCAACGTAGAAATTGGAGAGGCGCTCGACCCGCGCCGCCTGCGCCTTTTTTTCCGTCAGGTCGCGGATGATGGAAAGCACCGCCGGCTTGCCCGCCCACTCGATCGGCATCGCGATGGCCTCGGCCATCAGGCTGCTGCCGTCGGTGCGCAACAGCCGCTGCTCGATGTAGGGCAGCGGGCGGCGCTCGGTGATCACCGAGCGCACGCGCCGGCGCGCCTCCTCGCGGCCTTCCGGCGCCACCGTGTCGAACACCGAAGTGGCCATCGCCGCCTGCGCGTCGGCGTGGCCGAACAGGCGCACGCAGGCCGGGTTCACCAGCACCACGCGCTCCCCCGCGATCACCCGCACCGCATCCGGCGAAGCATCGAACAGCGCCCGGTAGCGCTCCTCGCTCATCGAAAGCGCCTGCGCGGCGCGCAGCTTGGAAAAGGCGTACGACATGTTGCGCGCGATTTCCACCAGCAGGCCGCTGATCTCGGCGTCGAAATAGCCGGTCTCGGCGGCGAATACCGAAAGCGTGCCGGCGGGGTCGCCGTCGATGGTCAAGGGGTAGACGGCGGCGGCGCGCACGCCCACCGCCTGCGCATCGGCGGTGACGTCGCGCGTGTTGGGGTCGGCGCCGAAGTCATTGCTGATGTAGGCCTCGTTGTTGCGCAGGGCCCGCGCGTTGGCGCTTTGCGGGTCGTCGAAGGAGATGGTGTCGGCGCCCACGCCGCCCTGGCGCGGGCCGTGGCCGGCGTAGGGCACCAGCATGCGCGTCTCGCGCTCCAGCCGGCGGATGGCGGCGGAGGTGAAGCCGCCGTAGCGCACCGCGATCTCGCACACCGATTCGCACAGTTCGCGCATGTCGGCGCTGCGGAAGATCGCCTCGTTGGTCTTCGACAGCGCGGCGTAGAGATTGGTCAGGCGCTGCACCCGCTTTTCCGCCGCCTTGCGCTCGGTCAGGTCGCGGATGATCGAGAGCGCCGCCGGCTGGCCCTCGAATTCGATCGGCAGCGCGCGCGTTTCCACCATCACGCGGCTGCCGTCGGCGCGCAGCATCGCCTGCTCGGTGGGCGGCGCCGACTCGCCCTTTTCCAGCACGGCCAGCAGGCGCGAGCGCGCCGCCGGCGCCCAGGCCGGGTCGATGATCTCGTTCGCCGGACGGCCGATCATCTCGGCGGCCGAGCGGTAGCCCAACAGGCGCACGCAGGCCGGGTTCACCAGCACCGTGCGCAGGTTGGTGATGATGCGGATGGCCACCGGGTTGGCGTCGAACAGCATGCGGTAGCGCGACTCGCTTTGCACCAGCGCCGCCTCGGCGCGGCGCTGCGCGAACGCCGCCGAGAAGCTGCGCGCCATCTCTTCGAGCAGGCGCGACACCGCCTCGTCGAAAAAGCCCGCCTCGTGCGACAGCGTGACGAACACGCCCACGCATTCCCCGCTCACCATGAGTGGAAAGATGGCGCGCGATTTCAGGCCCAGGCGCACGGCGTCGGTGCGCGAGCTGCGGCCGATCGGGTCGTTCGCCAGGTCGTTGCTGACGTAGGGCCTGGCCTCGCGCGCGACATGCGCAGTGGCGCTTTCGGGGTCGTCCAGCGGCACCGGCTCGACGCCGATGCGCCCGGAGACGGCGCCCGCGCCGGCGAAGCGCGTCAGCACCCGGCTGTTGCGGTCGAGCAGGCGCAGCGCGGCGGTGGAAAGCCCGCCGTCTTCCACCGCGATGCGGCACATCTCGTCGCCCAGCGCAGCCAGGTCGCCGCTGCCGAACATCGCCTGGCCGGCATGGATCAGCGCGGTGTACAGGCCATTGGTGCGCGCCAGGCGCGCCTCCGAGGCGGTGCGCGCGTAGAGGTCGCGCAGCAGCAGCAGCGCCGCCGGCGTGCCCTGCACTGTGAGGGCCGTGATGTTGAGTTCGGCGCGCAGCTTGGCCCCGCCCACGCGCAGCGCGCCGATGTCGCTCGGGCCGCTGCGCCCGCCCGCCAGCGCCTGCGCGATGCCTGCCTGCACCGGCGCGTGGAAATCGGGGGAGATCAGGTCCAGTACCGCCGTGCCCAGCAAATCATCCAGCGCGGCCGCGCCGAACAGCGCCAGGCTGCCGCGGTTGGCATAAGCGATGCGCCCCTCGCGCACCACCAGCGCCGCGTGCGGCAGGGCGTCGAACAGGCCCGGCAGGTCGGCCGCAGCGCCCTGGTTGCCGCCCATCGCCGCCTCCTCCGGCCAAGCGCTCATGCAGCGGCCTCCGCTGCGAGCGGGGTGGCGCGGGCAAGGGCACCGGGCGGTGCGAAGCGCGGCATCGGAACTCTCCTTGGGCCCGTGAGACGGACCTCGGCTCTATTTTTACATTCCGGGCCGCTCCTGCGCTTGCAGGCTATGTGAGTTCTAAAGTCCCGTGCGGGAGCAGGCCGGAAGCGGCCCACGGGTGAGCCATGGCTTATCTTACTCCGACCCTTTGGGGCACGCCTTTGTCATGCGGACATATGGGTGGCGGTTGTTGTTTTCCGGGAGGGGGCTTCCTGCGGGAAGTGGCCGTAGGCGACATCCCGCAGGAAGTCCCCTTGGGGGATGACACCGAGAGTTGCGGTCCCGCAATCCCTTTCAAGCCGCCCTACCGCTTTCTGCCCTAATGCGCCTGCCGCGCCGCCCGCTGCGGAAACAGCGCGATACACAGCACGATGAAGGCCAGCAGCACGCCGGTGGCGCTGTAGCGCGAGAGCGCCATGCCGCCGGAAGCCAGCGGCTTGTCCAGCAGGTCGCCCAGCACCGCGCCCAGGGGGCGGGTCAGCACGAAGGCGATCCAGAACAGCACGGTGCGCGAGATGCGCGTGCGGTAATAGGCCGCCGCGACCAGCACCAGCAGGGTGCCGAAGACGATGATGCCGCCGCCGTAGCCCAGGCCTTCGGTATCGGCCGTCCAGTCGCCCAGCGCGGTGCCCAGGGTCTGCGAGAACATGATGGTGACCCAGTAGAAGATCTCGGCGCGCGGCGTGGTGATGCTGGCCACCGAGACGGTGCCCAGCGCGCTTTTCCAGAAGTAGAGCGAAGCCAGCAGCAGCGCCAGCAGGAGCGTGGTGCCGCCGGCGTAGCCGATGCCGAGAGAGCGGTCGGCGTAGTCCGCCAGCGTGGTGCCGACCGTGGTGGTGGCGATGATGGTGAGCCAGTAGAGCAGGGGGTGAAAGCGCTTGGCCGAGACCTGCGCGCCGACGGCAATCGCGAAGACCAGGGCGAAAATGCAGGTCGAGACGAGGTAGCCCAGGTTCATCGACATCGACAGCGCGTCGCCGCCGGTCTCGCCCAGGGTGGTGGCGGCGATCTTGATCAGCCAGAACATCGCGGTGACCTCGGGCACCTTGCTGATGGCGATGGCCAGGGCGCCGGTGTCGTCGGCGGAATATTGTTGTGGCATGGTGCGCTCCTTCGAAGTCTCCCGCGCTTTTTCGAGGCGCGTTGTTTGCTGGCGCCGCTTGCGGCGAGGCTAGCCTATCGACTGCATTTGGGCCGATTGGTTCAGGACGCCACGGGAAGATTTCGCCGATCGACTATCATGGCGCGCCCCGGCTATTCCAACAATCACCGCCGCAGATGCGCCACGCCGCCGTTTTCGCCATCGGCTTCTACCAGCGCCGCCTCTCGCCGCACAAAGGCTTTTGCTGCGCCTACCGCGCCTATACCGGCTGCCGCGGCTGCTCGGCGCTGGGCCTGCGGGCGATCCGCCGCCATGGCGTGATCCGCGGCATCGCGGTGCTGCGCGCGCGCCTGGCGCGCTGCGGCGAGGCGTACTGGCGTTTGTCCGCCGCGCGCCTGCGGCCGGCGCCGCAGCGCGGCTTCATCGACAACTGCGATTTACCTTGCGATCTGCCTTGCGATTTGCCGCTGGATGCGGCGTGCATACCGGACGCGCAATGCTTCGGCGACGCCGCCGGCAATATCGCCGGCGCGATTTGCGACCCGGGCACCGCCTGCGGTAATTGCGATTGCGGCGACTTGTGGCGGCGCCGCCACAAGAAACAGGACCTGCCCTTCGTGCCGCAGCCGCGCATCCGCCAGGCGCAAGCCTGAAGCGCGAAATTCGCCTTTAGCCGGTAGCGGGATAATTCGCGCCCCGCGCTTGTCATAAGGGCGCAAGCACCATCGCGCCCGCCGCTTCACCACTACCGACAATGACCCCCGCCGACCGCAAAACCCTGTTCCTCACCGGCCCCATCCCGAAGGCGATGCTCACGCTCGCCATTCCCATCATCCTGGGCAACCTGCTGCAGACCGGCTACCAACTGACCGACGCCTTCTGGGTCGGCCGCCTGGGCGCATCCGCCGTGGCGGCGGTCTCGGTGAGCTTTCCCGTCACCTTCCTGGTGATCGCCCTGGGCGCCGGCCTGGCGATGGCGGGGGCCACGCTGACCGCGCAGTACATGGGCGCGGGCCGGCAGGACATGGTGAACCACGTCGCCGCGCAGACGCTCTTGATGGTGTTCTTCACCTCAGCACTCCTGGGCGCGATCAGCTACGCGCTGGCGCCGCTGCTGCTCACATTGCTCGGCGTGGCGCCGGACGTGCGCGAGGGCGCTTTAGGCTTCATGCGCGTCTCCTTCATCGGCATCGTGTTCGTCTTCGTCTACGCCATGTTCCAGGCGCTGATGCGTGGCGTCGGGCAGACGCGCATTCCGCTGATGATCGTGGTGTTCACCGTGGTGGCCAATTTCGCCCTCGACCCGCTGTTCATCTTCGGCTGGGGGCCGGTGCCGGGTTACGGCGTGATGGGCGCGGCGCTCGCCACCCTGATCACGCAAGCGGCGGCCGCCGCAGTCGGCCTGGCGGTGCTTTTGCGCGGGCGCCACGGCATCCAGGTCGAGTGGAAGAATTTCAAGCCGGACCTGCCCTACATCAAGCGCGCGTTTTTCTTAGGCTTCCCCGGCTCGGTGGAACTCTCCACCCGCGGCCTGGGGCTGCTCGTGATGTCGTTCCTCGTTGCCAGCTTCGGCACGCTGACGATTGCCGCCTACGGCGTCGGCTCCAACATTTTGCAGGTGATCACGATTCCGGCGATGGGCCTGTCGCAGGCCGTCTCCACCCTCGTCGGGCAAAACATCGGCGCCGGCAACCTGGCGCGCGCCGAGCGCATCACCTGGCTGGGCACCCTCGCGGGCTTCG
This sequence comes from Burkholderiales bacterium, assembly GCA_036498945.1. Classification (GTDB taxonomy): domain Bacteria; phylum Pseudomonadota; class Gammaproteobacteria; order Burkholderiales; family JAEUOS01; genus JAQGMJ01. Next base: position 35,545 of record DASYEQ010000047.1, read on the forward strand.
CCATCCTCACCGCCGTGGGGGTGATCGCCTGGCCGGCGGCGCCGTGGATCGTCGCGTTCTTCGTGCCGGGCGATGCGGCGGTGATCGAGCATGGCGCGCAGTTCATCCGCATCATGTGCCTGGCCTGGGGCGGCATCGGCGTGCAGCTGTGCGTGGTCTCCGCCTTCCGGGCGTCGGGCAACATGCTCAGTGCGATGGTGATCGCGCTGGTCTCGCAATGGATGGTGCAGTTCCCGCTCGCCTACGTGCTCTCCAAGCACACCACGTTGGGCGCGGCGGGGGTGTGGTGGTCGTTCCCCGCCAGCAGCGTGGTGGTGGCGCTGGTCTCGGTGGCGTGGTTCGCGCGTGGCGGCTGGAAGAAGACGCGCCTGACCGAGGAAGACGAAGAGGTGGCGAAGGTGACGCAGGAGGTAATCACCGAGGAAGGGCGCTAGGCGCCCACCCTACGTAGCCACGAAGCTGATCACCAGGCGCTTTGGCGCCTGCTTGAAGCGCGCCGCCACCGCCGCCCGCGCGGCGCTGCTGATCTGCTCGAAGCTGCGCCCGGCCGGGTAATGCTCGAAGGTGACGCTGACGTCGGTAAGCGAACCGTTGTTCCAGTTGAAGCCGACGAACGACTTCTCGCCCAGCGATTTTTCCAGGTCGGAGGCCACCTCCTGGCTGTGCGCCATGCCTTCGCTGAAGGTGTCCCATACGTTGCACGCGGCAAGCAGCAGGCACAGGGCGAGGGCGGCGACGGCGCGCAGGGGGCGATGCATATGGGTGAGGCGATTGAGCGTCATGATTGTCTTCTTCTGTTGTCATGGGAGATCGCCGGGGATTTTCACCCGCATACACGCCATGCGCAACGCTCCCGCACCCCTGTGGGGCCGAAAACACGGCGATGACAGCCCCCCCTTGGCATCCCCATGACGATGGGATAAACTGACCCTCCGACAACTGCGCCCAGCGCGGAGCAGCCATGCGAGCACTGCTGGTAGGTGGACCGCTGCACGGCCAGATGGTCGCCCTGGAAGAACACGGCACCTCCTCCACCGTCCGCGCGCATGCCGACGGTGTCGAGTACGTCTACCGCCCGCGCAGCGAGCCCGCCGGTCATCAAGTGGTGCTCTATTCCGTCGGCACGCCGAGCTACAACCAGGTGGTCGATGCGATCCGCAAGTCCGACCTGCTGTCTTCCACCGGCAAGCTGCGCGTGCTGGGGCCGGACGATACGCTGCCGGCGAACGACGCCGGCTGAACGCCGCGCACCCGTTTGATGCGCCCCGACGCTGCCCATGGCCGCCCGGCCGATCCCGCCGCGCGCTTCGTCGCCGGCTTTACGCGCAGCATGGCATCAAACCTCGCGCTGATGTTCGTCCTCTGGCCCGGCCTGACGCCCTTTGTCGTCGTCCCCGCCTTTCCGCGCAAATGGGCGCGGCATCCCGCGCTGGTGGACCTGGTGATCCAGGGGCGCTTCCTGCTCGCCGGCGTGAGCCTGGTCTCGGTCTTGCTCCTGTTCGTACTCACCCGGCAGCGTCGCAACGCCGCCTTGATCGCGCTGGCGGCGGCGGATCTCGCGCTCGGCGCCGCGCAAATCCGGGTGGCCTATCCGGTGATGCGTTGAGCGGGCAGGATTAATTGGGGTCAGTGTAAAAACGGCCAAGCCGCCCTTCCGCCTGCCCTGCAAGTCATCTGATGCCCCACATCTGCACTACGGCTTGCGCCGCAGCCGGCGCGCATTCGCCTTCACCTTGCGATGCACCGGCGCAATGCCGCGCCGGGCCACCTTGCCGGCGGCGCGGCTGACGGCCTGCGCGCTGCCCATGGCTTCGCCGGCGCTGGCGGCGAAATAGTTGCCCTGGCGCAACGCCTCGCCCATCGCCTTGCTGGCCGCCGCCATCGGCAATTGCGGCCACGCCGAAGGCGGGCCGAAGAAGGCGAGCGGGGTCCAGCTCCCCATCAGGCGCAGGTTGCGCATGCCCTGGCGCCAGGCCGATTCGGAGAGGCGCATCGACAGCGCGCCGGTATTCACCATCATCGGCGAGAACATCGCCAGCATCGACTCGCCGAAGGCCTGCAACTTCTCCGTGCCCATCAGCATGAATTCGCGCGCGTCGGCGGCGGCCGGCGGCACCGAAGCCCCCGCCATGCGCGCGCTGCGCTGCGCAATCACCTGGCTGGCGGAAAGCGCCATCTCGCTTAAGGTCGTGCCGATGCCGAACCAGGTCATCCACGGCGCCCACGGGTTGCGCGCGGCGGCCCTCATCGCAGCCACCCGCGACGGCGTAGCAGGGGATAGAGCAGTAATAGCAAAGTCATGATGGCCTCGGGGTGCGTTGAACGATTTGGCGTTCGCGCATATTGCACTGCCGCAAGAGCCGGCAGCATGCGAGGCGCGCTGCTTTGCGCGTGGGAGGGGGACTACAGATGGCGGCGACACTTGCGCCGCTGCAGGCGCGTGCCGTACCGGGCGTCAGCTCCGCGGGCTACCCCGGCACATAGCGCGTCGCCACCACCCCCGCGCCGAGCTCCAGCCGGCTCACCGGCTTCAAGTCGATACGCTTCGACAGCCCCGCGAGCAGCCACGGCCCATGCCCCGCCACCCGGGGATGCACCACGAACTCGTACTCGTCGATCAACCCCAGCTCCGCCAGCGCCAGCGGCAGCATCACGCCGCCCACGAACAGCCCCGTGCCCGGCTCCCGCTTCAGCCTCGCGACGGTCTGGCCCAGGTCATCCGCGCGCAACAGCTCCGCATTCCAGTCGACGTGCGTGAGCGTGCTCGACACCACGTACTTTTTCGCCGCGTGGATGGTGTGGGCGAAGGGCTCCATCCATGCCGGCATCCACTCCGGCCGCACGCCCGTTTCCGCCACCGGCCGCCACGCCGCTTCCATCATTTCGTAGATGACGCGGCCAAACAGCAGCGCGTCGGCCTGCGCCAGGTTCGCGGCCGCGTGACGATGCAATGCCTCGCTCGGAATGCCCTCGCGATGATCGCAGCAGCCGTCCAGCGTGACATTGATGGAGTAGCGGAGAGGGCGCATTGCGTACTATCTCAAGGTTGGGGTGCGAGCCAAAAGGAGCAGGCTCGAAGATTCTGGCGAAGGGATGCGGCCGCGCCTTTACAACAACCCCTTCGCCATCCCCCCATCCACGCCCACCGCCTGCCCCACCACATACGAAGCCTTGCGCGACATCAGGAAGCAGGCCACCGCGGCGATTTCATCCGGCTGGGCGAAGCGCTTGAGCGGAATCCCTTCGGCGAAGCGCTGTTCGACCTGCGCCTCCGTCAGCCCTTCTTTCGCGTTGAAATCGGCGGCGCGGTCTTTCCACAGCTTGGTCCAGGTGCGGCCGGGGACGATGGCGTTCACCCGCACGCCTTGCGGGGCGAGTTCGTCGGCCAGCGTTTTCGCCAGCGCCAGGATGCCGGCCTTGTGGACGTTGGAGACCACCTGCTGGGGATGCAGCATCTTGGCGCCGGCGCCGGAGAAAAACAGCACGCGGGGGTCGCGGCCTTTTTTCAGCGCGGGCATCAGGCCGCGCAAGAGGCGCACCGGGCCGAGTACGTTGAAGGTGTAGTTCTCCAGCCACTTGTCGTCGCCCAGTTGCTCGAAGGGCGAGCGGTAGCTGCCGCCGGTGGCGAGCACCAGGCCGTCCAGGGGCTGGTTGTCCCAGAGGGCGATCAGGGCTTCGGTGGCGGCTTCATCCATCACGTCCACGGTGAGGGCTTCGACGGCGTTGCCGGTGGCGTGGGTGATGCGCAGGGCGGCGGCTTCGATCGACCTGGCGTTGCGCGAGGCGATCGCCACTCTGGCGCCTTCGTGCGAGAGCGCCAGCGCGGTTTCGTAGCCGATGCCTTCGGAGGCGCCGATGACGAGAATGCGGTCGCCCGCGATGCCTAAGTTCATGTGGGAGTCCGATGGGGGAAAATAAGGAGCGCATTCTATGCCGCGGCGGCGGCGCCGCATAGAATGCGTACCGCGCATCGCGCTATGCCTTTGGTGAATAATAGGGGGCGGGCGAAAATCCGCCGGGCGGCGCGCGCAGCACCCGTGGCCCGATAATTTCCTACAATTGACCTGACCCAATCCTGACCGTTTTCGCGACGGCCCCATGCGCAAGATCCTTCCGCTCCTCGCCCTGTTGTTGCCTGCCCTGCTGCTGCCCGGCGTGTCGTTCGCCGGCGATGGCATGCCGGCGCTGGTGGTCTCCTACGACGGGCCGCACAAAAGGCCGCTGCCCTGCCTCACGCTGAACACCCTGCGGGTGGACCCGGTGGTGATGGAGCGCCTGCGCAAGGAGGCGGGCTGCGGCTTTGTCTCCATCCTTTCGGAAGGCAGCGAGCCGGAGCTGGACCGGGTGATCGTCGAGCTGCGGGCGCAGCCTTCGGTGGTCTCCGCCACCGGCATGCGCTTTTATTTCGTCGAGGGCACCGAGATCTACTTCGTGCGCACCCGGGTGGCGCGCGGCCTGGAAGTGGTGCGCCGCCTGCAGGCGATCTACCCGCAGGTGAACGCGGATATCGAAAAGCGCTTCATCACGCCGGTGAAGGAGCTGCGCTAGGGCGCGCCGGTTTTACCCTGACCCCAATTACCCTGACCCCGATTACCGGCGGCATCGCGCGCCGGTTCGGGGTGCGCGAGAGGGCAGCGCATGCGGGTTTCCTTATCGGGCGCCGTTACTTATGGCGCTGGCTGGCGGCGTTGGCGCGTTATATCATCCGGCGCCTTTTCCAGAGGAGCCGGGATGAACCACCACCTGCCTGGGCGCGCACCGAAGGCCGCCCTTCGCGCCGCCGCCCTTCTCATCACTGCCCTTCCTGCGGTGCTGTGCGCGCCGTTGCTCGCGCAGGCCGCCTGGCCTGACCATCCGATCCGCATGGTGGTGCCCTACCCGGCGGGCGGCAATGCGGACGTCACCGCGCGCCTGGTGGCGCAGCAGGTCGGCACCACCTTGGGCCAGCAGATCGTGGTCGACAACAAGCCCGGCGCGGGCGGGGCGATCGGCGAAGACCTGGTGGCCAAGGCCGCCGGCGACGGCTACACGGTGCTCTACGACGCTTCCGCCTTCACGGTGAACCCGGCGATGCGCAAGCTGCCGTTCGACCCGCTGCGCGACCTGATCCCGGTGTCGCAGGCGACCATCTCGCCGCAGATATTGGTGGTCGGCGTGGATTCGCCGTGGAAGAGCCTGGCCGACCTGACCCGGGCGGTGCATGCCGAGCCGGGCAAGTTCACCTTCGCCTCCGCCGGCAACGGCACCGCCTCGCACCTGGCGGGCGAAACCCTGAACCGGCAGGCGAAGATCAAGCTGACGCACGTGCCCTACAAGGGCGGCGCGCCCGCGCTGGCCGACCTGATGGGCGGGCAGGTGACGATGTATTTCGGCACCACCGCCTCCACCGCCGGCTACGTGCTGGCGGGCAAGCTGAAGGCGCTCGCCGTCACGTCCCTCGAGCGCGTGCCCAACCTGCCGGCCGTGCCCACTTTCGCCGAGTCGGGCCTGGCCGGCTACAACGTGGTCGAGTGGACCGCCGTATTCCTGCCCAGGGGCACGCCGCCGGAGATCGTCACCAAGCTCGGCGCCGCGGTGCAGGCAGCGGTGAAGGAGCCGACCACCAACGCCCGCCTGCTGAAGCTGGGCGTGATTCCGCTCGGCAGTTCGCCGCAAGTGTTCTCCAAGTATTTGCACGAGGAAATGGCGCGCGTCGGTACCTTGGCGAAGGCGCTCGACCTGAAGGTGGAGTAAGGGCGGAGCAAGGGCGGAGTAGCGGCGGAGCAAGCGCAGGCGAAGCCGGCGCGCGAACGGCAGGCGGCGGCAGGCTGCTGCCCGCCTGAAAAGCGCGGGCGAATGGAGCGAAGCAGGAATCGCCGCTACCGCCCGCGGGCCATTCTTGGCTAAAATGTCCGGACAGGAGCCGGAGGCGACAAAAACCCGCCGCGTGCTCCCGCCATTCACCCCAAAGGAGCA
>DASYEQ010000048.1:0-72593 GCA_036498945.1 Burkholderiales bacterium
CCCGCACCTGACGGTAACCGAGAACCTCACCCTGGCGCAGATCAAGGTGCTCAACCGCAGCAAGGAAGACGCGCTGGCCCGCGGCATGAAATACCTCGACCGCGTCGGCCTTTCCGCCCACAAGGACAAGTTTCCCGGCGAGCTTTCCGGCGGCCAGCAGCAGCGCGTGGCGATCGCCCGTGCGCTGTCGATGGACCCCATCGTCATGCTGTTCGACGAACCGACTTCCGCCCTCGACCCGGAAATGGTGGGCGAGGTGCTCGACGTCATGGTCAAGCTGGCGCACGAAGGCATGACCATGATGGTGGTGACCCACGAGATGGGCTTCGCCAGGAAGGTGGCGCACCGCGTGGTGTTCATGGACGCCGGGCGCATCCTCGACGACTGCACCAAGGAGGAGTTCTTCGACAAGCCGGAAGAGCGTTCCGAGCGCGCGCGCAACTTCCTGCACAAGATCTTGCAGCACTAGGGAGTCGAAAAAAGTACCCCCCTACTTTTTTCGAGGCTGCGATGCATGAAAATCGCCGGCAAAGCCGGTCGATTTTCATGACGAAAAAACGACGAAAAACAAAGGGGCCTTGCGGGCCCCTTTGTTTTTTGCGTTGAGCGTTCAATTACTTGCCGCCACGCAGCACTTTTCCCGTGCGTGCGCCCGTCGCCTTGCCGCCGCGCCAGGCCACGACCCCATTCCCAATCACCGTATCAATGCCGCGCGCCGGTTCGGTCGGCGCGGTGAAGGTGGCGGCATCCCCCACGGTGGCGGCGTCGAAGATCGTGATGTCCGCATGGCAGCCGGCGGCCAGGCGCCCGCGGTCGGCCAGCCCGAATTTCTGCGCTGTCAGCCCCGTCATCTTGTACACCGCCGTCTCCAGCGGAAACAGGCCGACGTCGCGGCTGTAGTGCCCGAGCACGCGCGGAAAGGTGCCCCACAGGCGCGGGTGCGGCTTGACGTCATGCGGCAGGCCGTCGGAGCCGACCATGGTGTCCTCGAACTTGAGGATGCGCTGCACGTCGGCCTCGTCCATCGAGAAATAGATCGCGCCAGCCGGGCGCAGGCGCGCCACCGCCTCCTCCTGGCTCACGCCCATTTCCTTGGCGATGTCGACGAGGTCGCGCCCGGTGTAGTGCGGCAGCGGCTTGGACCAGGTGACGATGATGCGCGAAGCCGAGTCGATGCGGTCGGCGCGCAGCATGGTGGAAGACGCGACATAGGGATAGCAGTCGATGCACACCGGCTGCGCCGCGCCGGCCTTTTGCAGCAGCGCCAGCGTCTCCGCCGAGCGGCCGAAGTTCGCACGGCCCACCACTTTGTGATGCGAAATGATCACCGGCACGTTCGCCTCGCGGCCGATGCGGAACACCTCTTCCATCGCCGGGATGATTTCCTCGTCTTCATGCCGCATGTGCGCGACGTAGCGCCCACCATGGCGCGCCAGCGGTTTGGCGACAGCGATGATCTCCTCCGTGCTGGAAGCCGCCGCCGGCGGATAGTAGGCCCCGGTCGAAAGCCCGATCGCGCCCGCCGCCATCGCTTCCTCGCTCAACTGCGCCATGCGCGCCGTTTCGCTGGCATTGGCCGTGCGCTCCAGGTTGTCCATGGTCGCCACGCGCAGGGTCGTGTGCCCGACCAGGAAGGCCGCGTTGATCGCCGCCGGCTGCGCGTCGCGCTCGTCGAGAAATTCGGCGAAGCTGCGAAAGTGGTACGCGTCACCGTCGTCGATCAGGTCCAGCGGCGAAGGCGGGCTGGAATGCACCAGCGGCGCCAGGCTGATGCCGCAATTGCCCGCGATCACCGTGGTCACGCCTTGCGAGAGCTTGGGCGTCATCTCCGGCGCGGAAACCAGCATGCGGTCGTCGTGAGTGTGCGAATCGATGAAGCCGGGCGCGACGATCTTGCCGCTGGCGTCGATTTCGCTATCCGCCTTCGCGCCGTCCAGCTTGCCCAGCTTTTCGATGCGCCCGTTCTTGATCGCAACGTCGCCCGTGTAGCGCGGCGTGCGCACGCCGTCAATCAGGGTGCCGTTGCGGATGATCAGGTCGTAATGGTCGGTCATATGCGTTCTTTCGTGCGCTGGTGTCGGGGGCACCTTACTCCATCTTCGCCCCCGCCCGCTTGATCACCGCCTGCCACTTCGGCATCTCGTTGTGCGCATAGGCGGTGAATTCGGCCGGGGTGCCGCCGATAGGCTCGAAGCCGAGGTTGAAATAGGCGGCCTTGAGCGTCTCGGTCTTGAGCGCCTTGTTGAGTTCACTGTTCAATCGTGCGGCGATCTCCGGCGGCAGGCCGGCGGGGGCGACGACGCCGCCCCAGGCCAGGGTCTCGTAGCCGGGCACGGTTTCGGCGATGGTCGGAATCTCGGGGAAGGAGGGCGAGCGTTTCGCGCCCGAGACGCCGAGGCCGCGCAGCTTGCCGGACTTGACGAAGGAGCCCACCGAGGAAAGATTGTCGAACATCAGGTCGGCCTGGCCGCCGATCAGGTCGGTGATGGCGGCGGCGCTGCCTTTGTAGGGCACGTGCAGCATGTAGGTGCCGGTCATCGCCTTGAACAGCTCGCCGCCGAGATGGCCGGTGTTGCCGGCGCCGCCGGAGGCCATCACCAGCTTGCCGGGCCTGGACTTGGCGAGCGCGATCAGTTCCTTGACGCTGTGCGCGGGCAGGGTGTTGTTCACCGCCAGCATGTTCTGCACCGCGCCCATCATGCCGATCATGGTGAAGTCGTGGTCCGGGTCGTAGCCCAGGCGCGCGATCATGAAGCGGTTGGTGGTGAGCGTGCCGATGTTGCCGTAGCCGATGGTGTAGCCGTCGGGCTGGGCCTGGGCGATGGCCACGCTGCCGATCGAGCCCGAGGCGCCGCCGCGGTTGTCGATGATGATGGACGCATTCATCGCGCGGCCCATCTCCTGGGCCAAGGCGCGGCAGATGTTGTCCGGCGAGGAGCCGGGCGGGTAGGGCACGATCATGCGGATCGGATGATCCGGATAGGCGGCCAGCGCGGCGCCGCAAGTAGCGAGGCAGATTGCAGCGGTGAGACGGGCAAGCAGGCGAAGCGAACGCATGGAACACTCCCGAGATTGGAACAAGCCACGCTAGCTCGTTCCGTGCCAGACCATGCGCGCAAGTCTGGCCGAAGTGCCGCCGCAGGTCAACTGCGGCGCGCCGGATCGCGCGTCAGACCACGCTCTTGTGGCGCGCGATCACGGTATCCAGCACTTCCTCGCCGGGCGTGTTCCACCAGTGCTCGGAGAAAATCTCCACTTCGGCGTACCCCGTGAAACCGGCGTCTTCGACCCAGCCGCGGATCTTCTTCAGCTCGATCACGCCATCGCCCATCATGCCGCGGTCGTTGAGCAGGTCGCGTGTCGGCGTCAGCCAGTCGCAGACGTGATACGCCAGCAGGCGCTTGGCGCCGGCGCGGGCGATCTGTTCGCGCAGCTTCGGGTCCCACCACACATGGTAGAGGTCGCAGGCCACGCCCAGGGCGCCGCTCCTGGCGGGATCGAGTTCATCGCACAAGTCGAGCGCATGTTCGAGCGTGTTGACGCAGGCGCGGTCGGCCGCCTGCATCGGGTGCAGCGGCTCGATGGCCAGCGGCATGCCGGCCTGTTTCGCGTATTCGAGGGCGGCGGCGATGCCGTCGCGCACTTCGCCGCGCGCACGGGCGATGTCCTTGTAGGCCGCCTTGCCGTCGAGTGCGCCGGGCAGGGCGCCGACCACCAGCACCAGGCAGGGGGCGTTAAGCGTCTTGGCTTCATCGATGGCCTTGTGGTTGTCGTCCAGCGCTGCCCTCCGGCCGGCGGCATCGGCGGCAGGGAAAAAGCCGCCGCGGCAATAGCCGGAGAGGGCCATGTCGTGGGCACGCAGTTGCCTGGCAATATTCTCCAGGCCGATCGCCGCGACCTGATCACGCCATGGCGAGATCGCGCGAATGCCGCGCTTGGCGCACTCGTCGATGATGCGGTCGAGCTTCCACTGCTTGCGCACGGTAGCGGAATTGAGTGAAAGCGCTTCGTGTGAGGCGGAGAAATCGCGCATGGGGCTGGTTGTCATTCCCGCGAAAGCGGGAATCCATATCTATTCTGATTTAAAACGGAATGGCGCCCCGGATTCCCGCTTTCGCGGGAATGACATGAGCGGCGCAGTGCCTATGCAGCGACACCGTTCACGGCCAGCACGCTCTTCATGCGCGCCACCGCAAGGTCCGGATCGCGCAGGAGGCCTGCCTTGTCGGCGAGGCGGAACAACTCTGCCAGGTGCGGCAGCGAGCGCGTGCTCTGCTGGCCGCCGACCATGGCAAAGTGATCCTGCAAGCCGTTGAGGTACGCCATGAACACCACGCCGGTCTTGTAGAAGCGCGTCGGCGCCTGGAAGATGTGGCGCGACAGCGGCACGGTGGGTTCGAGAATGGCATCGAAGGTCTTGCGGTCGCCGGCGGCGAGCGCCGCCAGCGCGGCGGAGGCGGCGGGCGCGATGGCGTCGAAAATCCCCAGCAGGGCGTCGCTGCAGCCTTCGTTGTCGCCCGCAATCAGTTCGGCGTAATTGAAATCATCGCCGGTGTACATGCGTACGCCTTTGGCCAGGCGGCGGCGCATGGCGATTTCCTTGTCCTTGTCCAGCAGCGAAACTTTCACGCCGTCGACCTTGGCGGCGTTGCGGTTGATCGCCTCCAGCGCGGTGTCCATCGCCTTCATGTGGTCCATGTTGCCCCAGTAGCCGGCCAGCGCAGGGTCGAACATCTCGCCCAGCCAGTGAATCACCACCGGCTGCTTCACTTGCGAGAGGATGCGGTCGTAGACCTTGTGGTAATCGTCCGGGCTCTTCGCTACCCGGGCGAGCGCACGCGAAGCCATCAGGATGATCTTGCCGCCCAGCGCCTCGATCGCCTCGATCTGCTCTTCATACGCGCGAATGACGTCGTCGATCGACTTCGCGTCTTCCACCGCCAGGTGGTCGGTGCCGGCCCCGCTGGCGAGAAACGCCCCCTTGACGTGCTTGCTCTCGGCAATCGAGCGTTTGATCAGTTCGAGCGAGGTCGGCCAGTCCATGCCCATGCCGCGCTGCGCCGTGTCCATCGCCTCGGCTACGCCCATGCCCAGCTCCCACAGGTAGCGGCGGTAGCGCATGGTGGCTTCCCAGTCGATGTTGCAATCGAGCCAGGGATTGTTGGCGGCCAGCGGATCGGCCACCACGTGCGCCGCCGAGTAAGCGATGCGGGTGAAGGCGCGCGCTGGCCTGGCCGGAAAGTCGCGCGGGGCGGAGAGGGTAAAGGTCTCGAGCTGGCCGTTGTTGGTCGGCAGCTTGAGGGAGCGGGCAATCTTGTCGGGGGCGTTCATGGCGAACTCCTTGAGTGATCTTTAAGCCTTCAGCGCCGGCACATCCACCCAGCGGCGCTCTTTCCAGCTTTGCAGCGCGCACTCGACCAGCTGCACGCCCTTGGCGCCCTCCAGCAGGTTCCACTTGAAGGGCGTGTCTTCCACCACGTGGCGGATGTAGGCTTCCCACTGGATCTTGAAGCCGTTGTCGAAGTTGGCGTACTCCGGCACCGTCTGCCAGTGGTCGAAGAAATTCATCGGCTGGCGCACGTCCGGGTTCCATACCGGCTTGGGGGTATTGACGCGGGCCTGGGTGCGCACGTCTGTGAGACCGGCGACGGCGGAACCATGCGTGCCATCGACGTGGAAGGTGACGAGGTCGTCGCGGCGCACGCGAGTGACCCAGGAGCTGTTGATCTGCGCGATCACCTGGCTGCCGTCCTTGTTCTTGAGTTCGAAGGTCGCGTAGGCGGCGTCATCCGCCGTCGCTTTGTACTTCCTGCCTTCCTCATCGAAGCGTTCGGGGATGTGGGTGGCGCCCAGGCAGGAGACCGACTTCACCTCGCCGAACAGGTTGTCCAGCACGTAGCGCCAGTGGCAGATCATGTCGAGGATGATGCCGCCGCCGTCCTCGTCACGGTAGTTCCACGACGGCCGCTGGATCGGTTGCAGGTCGCCCTCGAATACCCAGTAGCCGAACTCGCCGCGCACGGAAAGCATGCGGCCGAAAAAGCCGGAGTCGATCAGCATCTTGAGTTTGGTCAGGCCCGGCAGGAACAGCTTGTCCTGCACCACGCCGTGCTTGATGCCCTTGGCTTTCGCCAGTTCGTAGATGTCAGTGGCTTCCTTCAGATTGGTGGCCACCGGCTTTTCGCAATAAATGTGCTTGCCCGCGTTGATCGCTTGCGCCAGCAGGGTAGGGCGCATCTGCGTGGTGGCAGCGTCGAAGAACACGGTGTCGTCCTTGTTCGCCAACGCGCGGTCCAGGTCGGTGCCCCAGCGCTCGACGTTATGCGCCTTGGCCAGCGCTGCCACCTTGTCGGCATTGCGGCCGATCAGGATGGGGTCGGGCATCACGCGGTCGCCGTTCGACAGCGCCACGCCGCCTTGCGCGCGGATGGCGGCGATGGAACGGATGAGATGCTGATTCATTCCCATGCGTCCGGTGACGCCGTTCATGATGATGCCGAGTCGTTGCTGTGCCATTTCTCTACTCCTCAGATCGAAGCTGCTGCGTCACCGGACGCCGGGCGCGAAGCGACCGGGCGGCCGCGCATTTTCGTAACCTCGCCATTCATGATGATGCCGAGTCGCTGCTGTGCCATGGTGATTCTCCGTTCGGGCGTTCAAATTCAGGTTGCCTGTTCGCGGCGCAATTGCCGCACGATGGCCGTGTTGTCGAGTTCGCCTTCGCCCGCATCTACCGCCGCGCGCATCAGCGCGGCGTGGGCTTGCGACAGCGGCAGGCGCTGGTGTTGTTCGCGGGCGTAGTCGAGCATCAGCTCGACGTCCTTCAGGTGCTGGGCGATGCGCGATACCGGGGTAGCGTCGCCTGAAGCCATTTGCGCGCCGCGCGTTTCCGCGGCGAACGAGCGCGCCGGCGAATGCAGCACCAGTTCGAGAAACTTTTGCGGCGCGATGCCAAGGCGCTCGGCGAACACCATGCCCTCGGCCAGCGCGGCGCGGTTCAGGCCCAGCACCAGGTTGGTGGCGAGCTTGGCGCGCGCGCCCATGCCGGCGGCGCCGACGTGCAGGCGCGTGACGGTGATAGCGGCAAGCACGTCTTCACAGGCGGCAATTGCCTCTGGTGCGCCGCCCAGCAGCATGGTGGATTCGCCCGCGCCGATCTGTGCACTGGAACCGGAAAGCGGCGCCTCGATCAGCGCCACGTCCTGCGCTTCAAGCCGCGCGGCAAGCGCGGCGACGCGTTCGGGGTCGGCCGTCGCCAGGTTGATCAGGGTTGTGGGGCGCGGCTGCGCCCGCATCAAGCCCTGCGCGCCTTCGACTGCCTGCTCAAGCTGCACGGTGTCGAATACGGCGATGAGCACCACGCGCGCGACCGCACCTACCGCGGCCGCATTTGCCAGAGGCGTGCCGCCCGCCTGCACCAGGGCATCACAGGCCTCGGCGCGCGGGTCGTAGCCCGCCACCGCGAAGCCGGCAGCGCGCAGGCGCGCGGCGACCGCGCTGCCCACCAGCCCCAGGCCGACGATACCGACGGCGCGATCCGGATTCATGGCCGCCTGCTCTCCCGCGCGGCGCCACGGCTGCTTGCATCAGGGGGGCTGCTATGCATGGCTCATTCGAAGTGAATCTTCGCCTCGGTGATGATCTTCGAGGCAGTGATGATTTCCGTGCGCTCGAAACGTGCAAGGTCTTCGGGCGTGCCGGGCGAGAGGATGTAGCCCAGCGCCGTCATCTTCTCGCGCAGGTCGGAGCGCAGCGCCTTGTTCACTTCCCCGTTGATATACGTAATGATGGGCTTTGGCGTGCCGGCCGGCGCCCAGACGCCGTACCAGGAATAGAATTCGAAGCCCTTGAGGGTTTCACCCACCGTGGGTGTATTGGGCATCAAAGGCAGGCGTTCGCGCGAGGTGACGCCCAAGGGGACCACGCGCCCGCTTTTCAGGAACGGCAGCGCCCCCAGGATGGGATCGGCCAGGCCGCTGATCTGCCCGCCGATCATGTCCTGGTAAGCGGGCGTCGAGCCCTTGTAGGGAATCACGTTGATGCCGATGCCGCTGCGCTTGAGCAGCTCGGTAACGAAGTGACCCGCCGCGCCGACCGAGCCGACGCCGAAGTCCAGCTTGCCCGGGTGCGCGCGGCTGTAAGCTGCCAGGCCGGCGATGTCCTTGACGCCAAGCTGCGGGTTGACCATCACCACCAGCGGCGCCTTCGCCACCAGGGCGACGGGTGCGAAATCCTTCAGCACCGAATATGGCGTGTTGCTGGCGACGATGTCGGTAATCACGAAAGCCGACCCGGTGAGCACCACGGTATAGCCGTCCTTCGGCGCCTTGGCGACCACCTCGGCGCCGATCACGCCGTTGGCGCCGGCGCGGTTTTCCACCAGGTAGGTATGGCCGGACTGGGTCGACATCTGTTGCGCGATCAGCCGCGCCACTGCATCGCTGGGGCCGCCGGCCGGGAACGGGTTGATTACGCGCACCGGGCGCGAGGGGAAATCGTCGGCCGCCGCCGCGCCGCCGGCGAGCGCCAGCAGCGTCACACTGATCATGGTGCGAAATCTCATGTTCATCTCCTCAAACCTGTGCCATGGCCCGCATGGCGGAGAAATCGGGCTGCGCTGCGCTTGCAAAACCCACGCAGTCTAGCGAACCGATGGCCAGGCGTCCCTGGCGGATCTTCAGGCGCACCGCGCCGTGGCTGTGCTCGTAGAGATCGGGATGAGCGGCGAGGAAGGCGCGCTGCTCGCCTTCCGGCAACGCCGCCATGCCGTTGACGTAGTGATGGCCGTTGCGCTCGACGTGCGTGATGCCCAGGAGGCTCACCAGCGCCAGGTCCTGCTGCACCGCCAGGCCCGCCTGGATGGTCAGGTCTTCGCCGGAGAGGAAATAGCGCTTCTCCGCCGCTTCCGCATTCCACTGCGCGCAGCGCGCCGCGTTGAGCAGCGAGCGGTAGATGCCCTTGCAGGTCTTGGACGACACGCCGGTATAGCCACGCGCACGCGCCTGCGCGAAAGCGTCAAGCTCGCCGTCGGACTCGTCGATGATCACCGGGCGATAGGCGTTCAGGCTCGTCACGTCCGCCTGCAGGGCCTGCTTGCGGTTGATCGGCTGCTCGATGAACAGGATGGCGTCGTACAGGCGCTTCAAGGCCGGCGTTTCGGTGATGCGTGCCAGCAGTTCGGCGACGCCGTCGGCATTCTCGTACTGCTCGTTGCCGTCCAGCGAGGCAAAATAGGGTGCCGGCAGGCGATCCAGCACGGAGGCGATCTGCGTCAGGCGCTCGATGTCCGCCTCCATCCTGCCGCCGACCTTGAGCTTGTAATAGCGATGGCCATAGGTCTCCACCACCTGTTCGAGCGTCTCCGGCAGGCCATCGTTCACCGGCTCCTTGAGGTCCGCGGCGGTGATCGCATCCACCAGGCCCACGGTATGGCGCGCCTCGATGCTTTTGGCCGGCGTGAGGCGCGCGAGAAGGCTGGCGAAATTGAAGCCGGCGAATTCGCGCCGCGAGCCGTCCACCCCGGGCAGGTTGCGCTGTATCGCGGTGTAGAACGAGGCGCCGTGCGCGCGGCACAGCGCGTCCAGCAGGGCGCGGTCGATCAGCGCCGGGCCATAATTGGCGAGCAGCGGGTTGTAGCCCTTCGCCGCGCAGGCCAGCAGGTGGCTGTCGTAATGGCGCGAGAAATGGCCAAAGGCGGTGGCGGGCCCGTTGTCGCTCAGGTACGCGTCGCGCGCCAGGTGCAGAACGTCGCGCAACTGCGCGAAGTTCTGCTCGTTGGAGAGGTCCAGGTTCTTGTCGAACCACTTTGGCACCACCAGCTCGGCCGCGGTGCCGCCGATCTTGCGCCCGTCGGAGGTCTCGATCAGCACGCGCACAAACGCCTGCGGGCATTCGCGCAAGGTTACCACGCCGAAGCGGAACGGCATGCGCAGTTGCACCGGACGCTCGTAGAGCTCAATGGCGGCGATCTTGAAGATGCTCATCGGGCCTGCTCCATGGCCTGTTCGACGCCACGCAAATACGCGATCGCATATGCGGCCGAACCCATGCCGTCCGGCACGTAGTCGAAGGATTCCACCGCCAGCACACCCTTGTAATCCGCGGCCTTCAGCGCCGCGAGTATCGGCGCGAAGGCGAGCTTGCCCTGCCCCGGCGCACGGCGGTTCGGGTCGTTCACCTGGATGTGCCCAATCTTGCCCGTGGGCAGCCACCTGGCGATCAGTTCGTGCACCGGCATCGCCTCGGTCTGCCCGGCGGCGCTGCAATCGATCATGGTCTTGAACGAGGGCAGGTTGATCTCGTCCACCAGCGCCGCCGCCTCTTCCACCGTGTTGAACACGTCGGTCTCGTTTTTTGCCAGCGGCTCGATGCAGTAGGTCACCTTGCAATCGCGCGCCTTCTGCGCGGCCTGTGCCAGGCACTCGCGCGCCCGGTCCAGCGTCGCCGCGCGCGTCTCGCCCGGTAGCACCGAGCGCTGCTTGGGCGAGCCATGCACCAGGTATTTGCCGCCCATCAGCGCGCACAGCTCCGCCATGCGGCACATCACTTCCGCCGTGCGAGCGCGCAGGCCCGCATCCGGGCTCACCATCGACAAGCCCGCGGGCGCCACCAGCAGCCAGTGCAGCCCGGTGATCACGATGCCGTGGTCCTGCGCGATGCCGCCGAAGGCGCGTGCCTGCGCATCCGTGATGCGCATCGGATCCTCGGCCAGGGTAAACGGCGCGACCTCCACGCCCATGTAGCCGAGCTCAGCAGTTGCTTTGCACTGCGCCGCGAAGGAAAGCGGCTGCAAGATCTCGTTGCACAACGAAAGCGCGAACATGAATACCTCAGGCCGGCTTGCGGCGGAAGACCAGGCCCTTGAGCCGGCCCATCGCGCCCTTTACCGCGCGGTTCACCAGCGGGATGTACATCAGCATGGTGAAGATGGTGACGAAAGCCAGCACCGCGCAGATCGGCCGCGTGAAAAACGGGGCGATGCTGCCATCCGACAGCACCAGGCCGCGGCGCAGGCTCTTGTCCAGCAGCGTCCCGAGTACCAGGCCCAGCACGAAAGGCGCCATCTGGTAGCCCTTCTTGCGCAAGAAGTAGGCGCCGACGCCGATCACCAGCATGGCATAGACGTCAAACAGGCGCGAAGCGCTCGCATACGCGCCCACCGAGGCCAGCAGGAAGATCACCGGCATCAGGAAGGTGCGGCGGATGCGCAGCACATAGAGCAGCGGGCGCACCAGGAACAGGCCGAACAGCAGAATGCTGAAGGTGGCGAGAGTCGTCATCGCCACCACGTGATAGACGAACTGCGGATGCGCGATCATCATCATCGGCCCCGGCTGGATGCCGTGGATGATCATCGCCGCCATCAGCACGGCGGAAGGCGCCGAACCCGGAATCCCCAGCGCCAGGCACGGGATGATGTGCCCGGGAATCGAAGACATGTCGCCCGTCTCCGCCGCCATCAGGCCATCGATCGAGCCCTTGCCGAACTTTTCCTTTTCCTTCGAGGTCGCGCGCGCCCCCGCATAGCTCATCCACGCGCCCGCGTCCTCGCCCACGCCAGGTAGAAGACCCGTCAGCACACCGATGACACCGGAGCGCAACACCGTGCGCCAGTACTGGAACACTTCCTTGAAACGCGGCAGGGTCGAATCCTTCATCTCCACCAGTTTCTTTTCCACCGGGTCGGAGAGGATGGTCAGCACTTCCGCGAAGCCGAAGGCACCGATCAGCGCGGGAATCAGCGAAATGCCGCCGGAGAGCTGGTCCCACCCGAAGGTGAAGCGGTCGTAGGCGTACAGGCCCTCCTGCCCGATCTGCGCGCACAGCAGGCCCAGCGCACCCATCAGCCAGCCCTTGAGCGGGTCGTCGCCGACGATCGAGCCCGACATCGTCACGCCAAACAGCGCCAGCCAGAAAAACTCATACGCGCCGAACTTCAGCGCCACTTCCGCCAAGGTCGGGGTGAACGCCGCCAGGCACAACACGCCGAACAGCGTGCCGCAAAACGCCCCCGAAGTCGCGATGCCGATCGCCCGCCCCGCCTCGCCGCGCAGCGCCAGCGCATGGCCATCCGCGCACGAGGCCGCGTTCGCCGCCGTGCCCGGAATGTTCAGCAAGATCGCCGAACGCGAGCCGCCGTAGAGGGTGCCGACGTACGAGCAGATCAGGATCAGGATGGCGTCGTTCGCCGGCAGTTTCAGCGTCAGCGTAGTCAGCAGCGCGATGCACAGCGTCGCCGAAAGCCCCGGCATGCAGCCCACCAGGATGCCCAGGAAGGCGCCGCCCAGCCCATACATGATCGACGTGAAATTGAGGAAGTCGAGGTAGGCGCTTCCCAGCATTTCCAGGCCATGCAACATGGTTCGGCCTTTCGGTCAGGGTAGGCGCACCAGGAACAATTCCTGGAACACATAGGTGATCAACCCGCCCGCCGCAAGACCAATCACGGCGGCGACGACAAAGCCGCGCAGCAGCTGCCCGGCCGCCTTGCGTTCGCGGTATTGCAAAATGAAAACCGTCGCGGTGACGAACAGGGCCGCCGCCGCCCAGAAGGGCAGGCCGTGGCCGAGCAGGCCGCCGCCGAAAATCAGACAGGGGGCCAGCACCAGCAAAAAGCGCTGCCACTCCCCCGGCTGCGCCATGCGGCGGCCGGCATCGCCCTGCGGCGTGAGCGCGCCCTGGCGCCAGGCGCGATACATCATCAACAGGCCGAAGATCACCACCCCCGCGCCGAGCAGGCCCGGCACCAGGCCGGGGATGGTGTAGGGGTTGATGTCCTGGCTTTTCAGGCGATCCATGTTCCACGAGGCGATCGCCACCACCACGCCGAACACGATCCACACCATGGATGCGATGAAATCGCTGCGCGGCGTCGAGGCGCGGCCTTCGCCGTCTGAAGAATCGGAATGCACTGGCACCACCTGAAAGGAAAACAAAAAACGCGGCGGCCTGCGCAGGCCGCCGCCACATCATTTACTGCAGCTTCGGAATGCCGACCGTATCCGGCGAGACCTTCGCCTTGCCCGTATCGAACAGGCTCCAGGCATTCGCCTGCACCGCCGGGAAGGCGGCCTTTTGCGCCTCTTCACCGGAGAGCGGGCTGAACAGGGCGCCATGCGAAGTGGCGTATTTCTTCAGCGCCACGCTCTTGGCGATGTTGTTCTTCCACACGGTTTCAACGGTCTTGACCACATCATCCGGCACGCCCTTCGGAATGAAGATGCCGAAGTAGTTCACCGGCGCCTTGAAGCCCGGCACGGTCTTCGACAGCGGCTCGATGGTGCCGAAGCCTTCCAGTTCCAGTGGCTTGTCGCTGATGGTGGCGAGCGGGCGCAGGCGCTTGCCGCGCACCATCTCCGCCTGCTCCACGGCCAACTGGGTGGTCACTTCGGTCTCGCCCGCCACGGTGGCCACCACCGCCGGGTTGCCGCCGTCGTAGGTGACGTGGCGATACTTCACGCCGGTGGCCTTGGCCACCAGGTCCATCGCCGCGTGGCCGGAAGAGGTGACGCCGGCGGTGGCGACGCTGATCTGGTTCGGCTTCGCCTTCATCGCGTCCAGCAGGTCGCGGGCGGTGTTGTACTTGGTGTTCGGGTTGACGCCGATCAGGCCGACATTGGCCACGCTCAGGAAAATGTGCCAGTCGGAAATCTTGGTCTTGAGCATGCCCAGGGTTTCATAGGCGCCCAGGTCCTGCGCCGCGCCGGCGGACCAGGTGTAGCCGTCCTTGGCCGCTTCCAAAACGCTCTTGGTGCCGATCGAGCCGGAGGCGCCCGGCTGGTTGACGATCACCACCTTCTGGTGCAGCGCATCTTCCAGTTCCGCCGCGGTGGCGCGGGTCACCTGGTCGGTCGAGCCGCCGGCGGCCCAGGGCACGATGATGGTGATCGGCTTGGAAGGCTTCCACTGCGCGTACGCGCTACCGGCGAAGGCGAGGCTACCGATGGCGCAAGCCAGCAGGGTTTTGACAAAACGGCGCTTGTGCATGTCTCCGACTCCTTTGTTATGGGGACGACGATTAAGGCAAAAACTGACACGTGAAACGAAAAAGCCGCGCCGCCCACGGCGCCCCGCCGCGGAACCAACGCCGCCTGGAATCACTGGATCAAACCGGCCCGGAATAAAACCGGGGTTGTAACCAAACAGTTAACAATGTACAAAAGCGCGGCGCCGCTGTCAATTCATGACGCCGGTAAGGGTTTCCCGAGGGGCGGTGCCTAGCCGGGGTGGGTCAGGTAGTCCAGCACCATTTCCGTCATATGCGCCAGGCGCTCGGCCTTGGCCTTGGGCGCCTTCAGGTCGCGGCCGAAAATCGCCGACAGGGTGTAGTTGTTGCCGAGGTAGAAATAGGAAAGGCCGGCGATCGATACATAGAGCTGGATCGGGTCCACCCCGTGGCGGAACTTGCCGGCGCGCACCCCGCGCTCGAGGATCTCGCCGATCATCGAGACGAAAGGCGAGTGCATGGTGCGCACCTTGCCCGAATGCTTGAGGTGCCGCGCCTGATGCAGGTTTTCGCTGTTCAGCAGGTTGAGGAACTGCGGATAGTCGAGGTAATAGTTCCAGGTGAAGGCCACCAGGCGGCGCACCGCCTCCTCCGGGTCTACTTCATCCAGGTGCAGGCTTTTCTCGGCGTTGCGGATGTGTTCATAGGTGTATTCGAGGACCGCGAGGAACAAGTCGTCCTTGTTGCCGAAGTAGTAATACAGCATGCGCTTGTTCGCGCCCGCTTCCAGCGCGATGCGGTCGACGCGCGCGCCGCCCAAGCCGACGCGGGCGAACTCCGCCTGCGCCGCCGCCAGGATACGCTGGCGCGTCTGCTCCGGATCGCGGGTGACGCGCGGTGTGTTGCGCGTCGGCACGCGCTGGACGGCGCCATTGGCGCGCGCGGCGGGTTTGGACGAGGCGGCGGCTTTTGCCGGCGCGCGCACGTTGCGGGCGCCTGCCGTGCGTTTTGTTGCTGTTCTGGGTGACGCGGTCTTGGTCGGCATGCGGCATTTTTAACCGCATGGTTACTCTTTGGCAAGCTGCGCGCGCTGCTGCGTTGCAGTAGCAGTACGATGATTGCGCTACCAGCCCGAGAGGCCCGATGAACCGGCTGCCTCCCCGCGTTGCGCCGCGGCGCCTTTAGTCAGCGCCCGCTTAGAGGTCCTGCGCCTTGAAGGTATCGCACTGTCGGATGTCGCCAGCCTCGATGCCGCGCTTGAACCACTTCACCCGCTGCGCCGAGGAGCCGTGGGTGAAACTGTCCGGGTTCACCGTGCGCCCGGCGCCTTTTTGCAGCGTGTCGTCGCCGATCTGCGTGGCGGCGTTGAGCGCGGCTTCGATGTCGCCCTGCTGGATGATGTGGCGCGAGCGGTTGGCGTTGAAGCCCCAGACGCCGGCGAAACAGTCCGCCTGCAATTCCAGGCGCACCGACAATGCATTGCCTTGCGTGGGCGAGGCGCGGCGGCGCAACTGGTCGACACGCGCGGAGATGCCGAGCAGATTCTGTACGTGGTGCCCGACTTCATGCGCGATCACATAGGCCTCGGCGAATTCGCCCGGCGCGTGAAAACGGTTCTTCAACTCGTCGTAGAACTCCAGGTCGATGTATACCTTCTGGTCGCCGGGGCAATAGAAAGGGCCCATCGCCGTCTGCCCGGTGCCGCAGGCCGTGGGGATGCGATTGCGGAACAGCACCAGCTTGGGGTCGACGTAGGTCTTGCCCATCTTCTGGAACAGGTCGCGCCAGGTGTCTTCGGTGTCGGCCAGCACCTGCGAAACGAAATGCGCCTGGGCATCGCTTTTCGGCGGGGCGTGGGCCGGGCGCTGCTGTTGCTGCTGCTGCACCGGCGCGCCGCCCCCGCCGCTGAACATCGACAGCAGCGTCAGCGGATTGATGCCAAGAAAATAGGAAGCCACCAGGGCGACCACGATGCCGCCGATGCCGATGCTGCCGCCGCCGAAACCAAAGCCGCCGCCGCCCCCGCCACCGCCGTAATTCTCGTCGCGGCGGTCTTCGACGTTGCTGCTTTCGCGGCCGTCACCCAGATCCATGGCGCAGTCTTTCCCACAAGATGAACGATGTGCCTATTCTGACAGATCGCACCGCCGCGGGTGGGCGCGGCGCGCCGTCCGGATGGCGGTGGATGCGGGCTTGACGCACCCTCGATGAAGTGGCCGCGGGGCTTTAAAGGAGAGGCCCGACATCGGCCGGGCTGCAAACGTGAACTCCCGGCCGCCAAAAAACAAAACGGCCGGAAATCTCCGGCCGTGCGGCTCGACCCCGCTCTATCGTTGAAACGGTGGTTGCCGACTGAACGCATCCTCTCAGTCCGAGATGACGCGCCCATGACACCCGCGGCGACAATCCGCACGCGCACAGGCATCGTATCTATTTAACGCCTGCCGCCTTCGTTTGTACAGCGGCAAATCGAGAAAAACGCTGTCCCCGCGCGGGCTGGTTGCCTATGGGAGACATGCGGTTCGCTGTGCGCCGCAATATGCTTTAATCCCGCAAGCTTCCCCGGCGCGTACGCGCGCCATCAACGCCGACTATCCCAGGAAAAAAGAGCGTGTCCGAAACAAAAACGCCCCGCCGCGCCGCGCGGCGCGGCAGCGGCGGCGTCACCATCAACGACGTCGCCAAACTCGCCGGCGTCTCCGCCATCACCGTCTCCCGCGCGCTCAACCAGCCGGCCACGGTCTCGCCCCTGACGCTCGAAAAGGTGAAGGAGGCGGTGGCCAGCACCGGCTACGTGCCCAACCTGCTCGCCGGCGGCCTGGCTTCCAACCGCAGCCGCCTGGTGGCGGCGCTCGTCCCCACCATCGTCGGCCCGATGTTCCTGCAGACCATCGAGGCGCTCACCGAAGCGCTGGCCGAGGCCGGCTGCCAGGTGCTGCTGGGCCAGAGCGGCTACGCCGATTCGCGCGAAGACGCGCTGATCGACGCCGTCATCGGCCGCCGCCCCGAAGGCATCGTGCTCACCGGCATCACCCACTCCGCGCAATCGCGCCGCAAGCTCGCCGCCAGCGGCATCCCGATCGTCGAAACCTGGGACCTGTCGGACGCGCCCATCGACATGCTGGTCGGCTTCTCCCACCGCGAGGTCGGCGTGGCGATGGCGCGCTACATGATGGGGCGCGGCTACCGGCGCCCGGTGCTGCTCACCGCCGATGATCATCGCGCCGGCCTGCGCGGCGAAGGCTTCATCGACACCTTTCGCGAGCACGGCATCGAAGCCACCACCTGCGCCGTGCCCGCCCCCGGCCGCTTCGGCGACGGCCGCACGGCGCTGGCCAGCCTGCGGCGCCAACCGCAGTTGCCCGACGCCGTCTTTTGCAGTTCCGATGTCCTGGCCCACGGCCTGATCACCGAAGCCCTGGTGCGCGGCCTGCGGGTTCCGGAAGATATTGCCGTCGCCGGCTTCGGCGACCTGAGCTTCGCTGCCGACGTGGAGCCAGCGCTCACTACCGTGCATATCGATGGCCCGACCATCGGCCGCCAGGCGGCGCGCTTCATCACCGAACGCGCGGCCGGCCGCGACCCCGGCCCGCGCGTGCGCGACGTCGGCTTTGCAATCGTCGAGCGCAAAAGCACCTGACCTTGATTCCACGATCCGTCGCGGCTCCACAACGCCCGCGCCGGCAATCGTTGACGGCCCTGGCGTAAAGCCCAATAATTGTCGAGTTAGCGCTACCAAGAAGATAAACAAACAACAACAAGAACAAGTGCCCCAGGGGCGGCGCTAGCCCGATTTCGCAGCTGGGGGCGCGTCCTCACCGCGTCCCCGGCTTGCCCTGTTGTGCCGCCTGCCGCCTGCCGCACACCGGGCGCAACGTCCCAAGCCCTTGGCCTTCGCCCGATCGCATGGCCGTCCCCTCCGCCGCGCTGCTGCGCCACGTCAGCACCGCCACCTCGTACATCCCGTTGTTCAAGCGTGGGCTGCGTAACGTGTGGCCGCAAGGCATCGCGCGCCTGAGCGCTTGTACCGGCGAAAACCTGGTCAGGGCGGCGGATGAAAAGTGGAAGAAAAAGCGGCGCGGATGATATCGTTGGCGGGTTCATCGCCCGCCATTCCCTTGACCATGACTGTTCTTACGGGCTCCCGCCTGGTCCTGCGCCCACTTGCCGCCACCGACGGTCCCGCGCTGGTTGAAGCCGCCGCCGACGGCGAATTGTGGAAGTTGCCCTTCACCGTCGTCCCCTCCGCCGCTACGGTCGATGCCTACCTCGCCCGCGCGCTCGAAGGCATGGCTGCCGGCCACGTGCTGGCCTTCGCCACCATTTTGCGCGAGACCAATCGGGTGATCGGCTCCACCCGTTTCTGGAAAATCGACCGCGCCAACCGCAAGCTGGAGATCGGCCACACCTGGATCGGCGCCTCGCACCAGCGCAGCTTCGTCAACACCGAAGCCAAGCTCCTGATGCTGCGATATGCCTTCGAGGAGTTGAAATGCGTACGGGTGCAGTTCACCACCGACGTGCTGAACGAAAAATCGCGCGCCGCCATCCTGCGCCTGGGCGCCCTGCAGGAGGGCATCGTGCGCCACGAGCGCATCATGCCGGACGGGCGCAAGCGCGATTCGGTGCGCTTTTCCATCATCGACGAGGAGTGGCCGCAGGTGAAAGCGCGGCTTGAGGCACGCCTGGCTGTGGCCTGAGCTTCACTCGATACGCGCGCGCAGGAACGCCATGAAGGAGCGCGGGTGGCTGCCGTATACGCTGTCCAGCGCACTGGGTGTCGCGTAGGCACTCACCACTCCGCCCACCCCCACGCGCACGCGCTGCACGTGGGCGAAATCGTAGACGTAGCCCAGCGACAGCTTGTTCACCTCGTAGACCGTGTGGTGGCGCGGGTCGGGGTCGGTGAAGAGTTCATCCTTGCCGACGCGCTCGGCACGGGCGAAGAAGGTGTGGGTGTCGCGCCAGCGCCAGGCCGATTCGAGCAGCCAGGCCTGCGTGGCATTGCCGGGGTTGGCGCGGTTGCGGCCCCAGGCGAAGGTGGTCTGCCAGTGGCCGCCGGCAAGTTGCGTGTCGTAGATGGCGGAGGCGGTAGTGCGGCGCACGGAGACGTTCGGTTCGAGCTGCTCGGGGCTCGCCAGGCGGCCGTAGCTCACCTGTAGCGACCAGCGCGCAGTCGGGTTGAAAGAGAGTCGCGCCGAGCCGGAATCGAAGCCGCGCGTCTCGATGTTCCAGCGGTACTGGTCGGGCTCGCGGCCGTTGAAGGCGGAGGCTTCGATCTTCCAGCGGCCCAGCACCGTACCTAGAGTCGCGACGCCGTAGGTGATGTGGGTGGAATCCAGCCAGTGGTGGCTGATCGGCGCCTCCGGGTTGTCCATGCCGGAAGAGCGGTGCATGAAGGCCGGCGGTCCCAGTGCCGGTTCGCCCGGCAGGCCGACGTAGACGAAGGTCGATTTGTCCTCCGCCAGCTTCTGGCTGTAGGTGGCCGCCAGTTCCATGAACAGGTCGTGCGGATGCTGGCGGTCGATCAGCGGCGTGCGCCCCTCGGCCGTCTCGCCGGTCTGGAACAGCAGCGGGTAGCCGCTCTTGCCCATCAGGGGGTCGAGCGAAAGCATGCCGCGCAGGCCGAGCGTGCCGCCGCTGCCGACTTCGCGCTGCGCCATGCCCATCAGCATGCTTTCGGAAAAGCCCGCGCTGCCGCCGCGCGGCCCGCCCTGGTGGTCGTAGACCGCGTTGGCGTAGCCGTGCAGCATGGTCATCCAGTCGCCATGCATGGCGTGGATGCCCTCCATGCCGGTGGATTCCGGCTGCCAGCTGGTGCCGGAGGCTTCGCGCGACATGGAATACGGGCCGTACATGCCGGTCATCGGCATGGCGCGGGTGTCCGGGGATGCCGTGTCGCCGCGATGCATGTGGCTATGGTCCATGGCGTCGTGGTTCATCGCGCCGTGGTCCATGCCGTCATGGTTCGTTGCGCCATGGTCCATCGTGTCGCGACCCAGGTCGCCATGATCCATTGCATCGGGGCTCATCGCGCCGTGGTTCATGTGATCGTGATCCATCGGTGCCACGGGCGGGGCGCCGGCACCAGTGGCGGGTGCGGGCGCAGCCTGCGCCGGCGCGTCGTGTTGCATGCTGCCATGCTGCATGGAGTCATGCATGCCCGCCATCGAATCCTGCTGTTGTGCGTGGGCCGCGGCGCCGCAAAGGGCGACGGCGGCCATGAAAAGCCGTTTCATGTCCTGTCCTTGATGGCCGAAATGGCGCGCGCGGGCGAGGCGGGCGTGCGCCGGAGTTGCCGCGTGAGCGGCGCCGGTTGGCGTTACGCGGCAGCGCCGCGCGGGACAGGCAGGGGCGGGTCGAGGTAGACCATCGCGGGCGCGAGCAGCGTGCCGGCGGGGCCGGCATGGCGCGGGGCGATGGCAAGGCCGAAGGTCTGCGGCAGCGGCAGGCCGGCGTGCAGCGCGCACAGCGGGCATTTGACGCAGGCGTGCTCAGTGGTGGGGGCGGAGGTGTCATGCCCCGTGTCCTGCGGCATATCGGCCATATGGCAGGGCATGCCCTCTTCCATCTGCATGGCCGTCTCCGATGACGGGGCATCGGGACCGAGCAGCGCCATGTGCGCGGCGGCGTAGCCTTGCAGGGGCAACACCAGCAAGAGCAGCAGGGCGAGAAATAGGCGGAGCTTGCGCATGGCGGCGCATCCTAGCATGCCGGCGGCATGGCGATGCCGGCTGCTATACAAAGCGGCGTGACTCGCGTATCTTGGTCACAGGGTTGCGCCACCTGGTGGCCGCGCTCTTAAACAAAATGGTGTGCAACACGCCCGTGTTGGTCAGTCGAAGCACCGCATCAACCCAGGTCACCACACTTGTGGTTGAAAAAAGCAGAAAAAACTCAGGGAAATGCTGAACAAGTATCGAATTCGGAATGTGAGAGGGCGCACTCCCCTCTGATTTCGGGGTTGTTAAGGGGGCTTAGCCCACTTAATCAGTTATTCCTCAGGTTTTCTCAGGGTCCGACCACAGAACGGGTAATCCGGCGCGCTTTCGCCGAGGCGCCGTCAACAACAACGTGGGGAGCAGAAATGAAGATCGCAAAGATCGCCCTGGGACTTGCATTGACCGCCGCAACGCTGGCGCCGATAGCAGCGCTGGCCGACGTGCCGGGGCGCCACCCCGGCTACCTGCGCGCACTGTCGGACTTGCGCGCCGCCCGCTGGGACCTGGAACACCGGGCCGGCGACCGGGTGGTGAATCGCGAAGAAGACCTTGCCCTGGCCGAAATCGACCGCGCGATTGCCGAAGCCCAGCGCGCGGCGATCGAGGACGGCAAGAACCGGCGCGCCCGCCCGCCGGAGGATGCGCGCATGACCCACGGTGGCCGCCTGCATCATGCCGTCGAGTCGCTGCGCGCCGCGCGCGGCGACGTCGCGCGCGAGGAAGACAATCCGCAGGCGCGCGGCTTGCGCAACCGCATCGTCGAGCATATCGACGCGGCGCTGCGCCACACCGAGCGCGCCATCCGCGAGGTTGAACTGCGCCGCTAGCCCGAAGCTGCGCAGGGCCTGTGAACGTGCCTTAGCGCGGCGTGAACAGGTCGAGACGGTCGGTGCATAGCGCATCGACGCCCCAGGCGAACAGTTCTTCGCCGCGCGCCGGCTCGTTCACCGTCCAGCACATCAGGCCGTAGCCCGCGGCCTTGATGGCGGCGGCGGTTTGTGCGTCCAGCTTCCTGGCGTTGCAGTGCACCGCCACGCAATCAAGCGCGGCGACGCGCGCGTGCCAGTCGGCGGGAATGGCGTCGAACAGATAGGCGCGCGGCATTTCCGGCGCCGCCCGCATCGCCGCTTCCAGCGCGATGCCGGAGAAGGAAGAGAGCAGCGGGCCTTGCGCGGCGCCGGTCCATAGGCGCTGCGTCGCCAGCGCGGTGAGTTTGCCGGTCTCGCGCGCCACTGCCTCGCCGCCCGGTGCGTACGGCTTGATCTCGACATTGGCGAAAAGATTCAGCTCGACGCACAAGCGGCCGGCGGCCTCGAAGCTCGGCACCGGCTCGCCGGCGTAGCGCGCGTCGCGCCAGCTGCCGGCATCCAGCGCCGACAATTCGGCGGCGCTTTTATCGGCCAGCGCGCCGCGGCCGCTGGTGGTGCGCTCCAGCGTATCGTCGTGCATCAGCACCGGCACGTTTTCGCGCGCCAGCATGACGTCGAACTCGACGCCGCCAAAGCCATGCCCATGCCCGTAGCGGATCGCCGCCAGGGTGTTCTCCGGTGCGAGCGTACCGCCGCCGCGGTGGGCGATGATGCGGCAGGGGTAGCGAAAGCTCATTGGATCCTCCGCCCGTTGGCGGCGTCGAACCAATGCAGGTGGCGCGCCTCGAAGGTCAGCGGCACGGTGTCGCCGACCGCCGGCAGGGGGCCGCCGACGCGCGCGACCAGGGTGGTGGCGCCGGTGAGGCCGTAGGCATAGCTGTCGGCGCCCAGGGTCTCGACCATCTCGACGCCGAAACCGAAGCGCGCCTCGCTCGCGCCGCACGGCGCCAGGTGCTCGGGGCGCAGGCCCAGCACCAGTTCGCCGTCGCGCGGCGCCGGCACCGGCAGTTCGATGGTGAGCGGCGCGGCGCCTTCGCCGGTGAAGGTCATGCCCTGCGCACGGCCCTTGATCAGGTTCATGCCGGGCGAGCCGATGAAGCTGGCGACGAAGGTGGTGGCAGGCTTGTTGTATACCTCCAGCGGCGCGCCGATCTGCTCGGCGACGCCGGCATTCATCACGATCAGGCGCTGGCCCAGGGTCATCGCCTCGACCTGGTCGTGGGTCACGTACAGGCTGGTGGTGCGGAACTCGCGATGCAGCTTTTGCAATTCCATGCGCGTCTGCACGCGCAGCTTGGCATCGAGGTTGGAGAGCGGCTCGTCGAACAGGAACACCTGCGGGTTGCGCACGATGGCCCGGCCCATGGCGACGCGCTGGCGCTGGCCGCCGGAAAGCTGGCGCGGCTTGCGGTCGAGGTAGGGGGCGAGTTCCAGCATCGCGGCGGCGCGCGCCACGCGCTCGCCGATCTCGGCGGCGGGCAGGCCGCGGATCTTCAGGCCGTAGGCCATGTTCTGGCGCACGTCCATGTGCGGATACAGCGCATAGTTCTGGAACACCATGGCGACGTCGCGGTCCTTCGGTTCCAGCTGGTTGACCACGCGCGGGCCGATGGCGATCTCGCCGGCACTGATCTCTTCCAGCCCGGCGACCATGCGCAGGAGCGTGGACTTGCCGCAGCCCGAGGGGCCGACCAGCACGATGAATTCGCCGTCGGCCACGCTGCAGTCGATGCCGTGAATGACTTCGACGGCGCTCTTGCCGCTGCCGTAACTCTTGCGCACGCCGCGCAGTTCAACGGTCGCCATGCGCATCTCCTTGGATTTTGTTGTTCATGGCCGGCCTATTTCTCGCTATCCACCAGGCCCTTGACGAACCAGCGCTGCATCAGCACCACCACCATGGCCGGCGGCAGAAGCGTGAGCATGGCGGTGGTCATCACCAGGTTCCATTCGGTGGCGGCATCACCGCCGGACATCATGCGGCGGATGCCGATGACGGCGGTGTACATGTTCTCCTGCGTCGTGATGAGCAGCGGCCACAGGTACTGGTTCCAGCCGTAGATGAAAAGGATGACGAACAGCGCCGCGATGTTGGTCACCGATAGCGGTAGCACCACGTCCCAGAAGAATCGCAAAGGCCCGGCGCCGTCGATGCGCGCCGCTTCCAGCAGCTCGTCGGGGATGGTGAGGAAGAACTGGCGGAACAGGAAGGTGGCGGTGGCCGAGGCGATCAGCGGCAGCGTCAGGCCCGCGTAGCTGTCGAGAAGACCCATGTCGGAGGCCACCTTGTAGGTCGGCAGGATGCGCACCTCCACCGGCAGCATCAGTGTCAGGAAGATCACCCAGAAGCACAGCATCCGTCCCGGAAAGCGGAAGTAGACGATGGCATACGCCGAGATGATGGAAATCGCGATCTTGCCCACTGCGATGATCAGCGCCGAGATCAGGCTGTTGAGCAACAGGCGCCCGACCGGCGCGCCGCCGCCGGCGCCGTGCTGCAATACGCGGGCGTAGTTTTCCAGCAGGTGGCTGCCGGGCAACAGGCGCATCGGGGCGTCCAGCACTTCGGCGGCGGTGAGAGTGGAAGCGACGAAGGTGAGGTAGACCGGGAACGCCACCAGCGCCACGCCGATGATCAGCACGACGTGGGAGAAGAAGGTGAGTCCGGGGCGGCGTTCGACCATGTCAGTAATTGACCTTTTTCTCGACGTAGCGGAACTGCGCGATGGTGAGCCCGACGACAATCACCATCAGGATCACCGACTGCGCCGCCGCGCCGCCGTAGTCCTGGCCCTTGAAACCGTCCTGGAAAATCTTGAACACCAGTATCTCGGTGGCCTTCGCCGGGCCGCCTTGCGTCACGGCATCGATCACGCCGAAGGTGTCGAAGAAGGCGTAGATGATGTTCACCACCAGCAGGAAAAACGTGGTGGGCGTGAGCAGGGGGAAGACGATGTCGATGAAGCGCCGCCCCGGCCCGGCGCCGTCGATCGCGGCCGCCTCGATCAGGGATTTCGGAATCGCGGTGAGCCCGGCGAGAAAGAAAATGAAGTTGTAGCTGACCTGCTTCCACGCCGCGGCGAAAATTACCAGCGCCATCGCCTGGTTGCCGTTGAGCAGGTGGTTCCAGTCGATGCCCATGCGGCGCAGGCTCCACGCCACCACGCCTACCGACGGGTCGAACATGAACACCCACAGCACCCCGGCAATTGCCGGCGCCACCGCGTAGGGCCAGATCAAAAAGGTCTGGTAGATGCGCGCGCCGCGCGCCACCCGGTCGGCGAATACCGCCAGGGCAAGGGACACTGCCAGGCCCAGCCCGGCGACCGCGACGGAAAAGAACGCGGTGATGGCGAAAGAGTGGGCGTAGTACTGATCGTGGAACAGGCCGATGAAATTCTGCGCGCCGACGAATTCGGAGGTGGTGCCGAAAGCATCCTCCACATACATCGAGCCGACCAGCGCCTGCCCCGCCGGCCAGAGGAAAAACACCGCCGTCACCGCCAGTTGCGGCGCCACCAACAGCAGGGGCAGCCACCGGGATTTGAAGACAACGCGTTTTTCCATGCCGGTAACCTTACTTGAGCGGCGCGGGCGCGGCAAGCGGCGCCGCATGATGCGCGCGGGTGGTGCGGCGGGCCGGCGAAGCGCCGCCGCCGCCCGGCACCGGCGCGGCGGCGGAAATCGGCACTGGAATCCCGCGTGCCCTGATGGCGTCGATCACGCACGCCGGCATCGCCTGCGCCACCGCGTCCGCGATCCGTGCCCGCGTCGCTTCCTCGCCCATGCGCGCCTCTTCCTCGCGGTTAACGATCACCCCGGCTTCGAACAGCAGCGCCGGCATGTTGGTGGAGTTGCGCAACACCGCCAGGTTGTCGAAAAAGTGTACGCCGTTGGCCTCATCGGCAAACTCGCGCGCTTCGCCCAGGCGCGGGTCGGCGTGGTAGCGGGAGGGCTTGAAACCGGCGGCGCGCAACTGCGTGCCAAGGGTGGAGGCGCACTCCAGCGACTGGCGCCACTGCGGGTTCTGGCGCGAGACGAACAGCGAATAGCCCTGGAAGCGCTGGTCCAGATATTTGCGCGGCTTGCCTTCGTATTCCCAGTCGCGCAAAAAGCGCTCGCGCGCCGAATCGTGATGTACCGAGAGAAACAGCGTGGCGCCCACCTCGCGCGCGCGCCGCGGCCGCCCGGCCAGCTCGGCTGCCTGGCCGTCGATGCCGATCAGCTCGGTGCGGTAGCCGGCGGCCTTCAGGCGCGCGGCGATCGCCAGCACCAGCGCGCGGTTGAATTCGAATTCCGGCACGCCGCGCGCCGAGGTGGCGCCGGGCGCCGCCAGGTAATGGCCGACATCCAGCGCGATCAGCGGCGCCGGGTGGACCGGGATGGCGTCGCTATCCGGTGCGCCCGCTTGTCCCCACGCCGTGGTGGCGATGGCGCAGGCACACAACAAGAACGCCACGGGAGACAAAGACCGTACGATAAGGTGGCGCCACAACAAAAACGCCACCTCGCGGTGGCGTTTGGCGATGCGAAAGACCGGCATCAGACCTTGCCGGCCTTGTTTGCCGCTTCGAACTTGCGCAACTGCTCGTTGCCGCGCGTCACAGCGTCGTCCAGCGCCTGCTTGGGCGCCTTCTTGCCGCTCCACACGTTTTCCAGTTCCTCATCGATGATGGTGCGGATCTCGACGAAATTGCCCAGGCGCACGCCGCGGCTGTTGGCCTGGACCTTGCCCGAGAGTTCCTTGACGGCGACATCCGCCCCGGGGTTCTTGTCGTAGAAGCCGCTCTTCACCGTCAGGTCATAGGCCGCCTTGGTGATCGGCACGTAGCCGGTCTGCTGGTGCCACTCGGCCTGCACTTCCGGGCGCGAAAGGAATTCGAAGAACTTGCCCACGCCCTTGTAGACCTCGGGCTTCTTGCCGTTCATCACCCACAGCGAAGCGCCGCCGATGATGGTGTTGTAGGGCGCGCCCTTGTAGTCGTCGTAGTAGGGCAGGGGGGCGACGCCCCAGTCGAACTTGGCGTTCTTCTTGACGTTGCCGTAGGTGCCGGAGGAAGTGGTGATCACCGCGCACTCGCCGGTGAAGAATTTGGCGGCGGGCTCGTCCTTGCGGCCGGCGTAGGTGAACAGGCCCGATTTCACCCAGGAGGAAAGGCGCGAGATGTGGCGGATTTCCAGCTCGTGGTTGAACTCCAGCTGCACGTTGTAGCCGCCGAAGCCGTTGTTCAGCGACGCGAAGGGCTCGTTATGCCAGGCGCTTTCGTTTTCCAGCTGCACCCAGGACTGCCAGCCGGTGGTGAACGCGCAAGGGGTGGCGTTGGAATCGCGGATCTTCAGCAGCGCCGCCTGCAACTGGTCCCAGGTCTTGGGCACGTCGGTGACGCCGGCTTTCTTGAAGGCGTCCTTGTTGTAGTACATCACCGGGGTCGAGCTGTTGAACGGCATCGACAGCATGCGCCCCTTGGGGTCGGTGTAATAGCCCGCCACCGCCGGGATGTAGATGCTCGGGTCCCACTTCTTGTCGGTCAGCGCCATCACTTCGTAGACCGGCTTGATCACGCCCTTCGATGCCATCATGGTGGCGGTGCCGACTTCGAACACCTGCAGGATGGCGGGCGGGTTGTGGGCGCGGAAGGCGGCGCGGCCGGCGGCCAGCGTCTCGTCGTAGTTGCCCTTGAACACCGGCACGATCTTGTACTGCTTCTGTTCCGCGTTGAAGCGGTTGGCGAGGTCGTTGACGCGGTCGCCCAGGGCGCCGGCCATCGCATGCCACCACTGGATCTCGACTTGCGCCTGCGCCGGCAGGGGCGCGGCGAGCGCACCCGCGAAGGCGGCGACGGCGGAGATCCGCGCCAGCATCTGTTTGAAACCTGTGATCATTGAGTAACTCCTTGGACGGGGCAGCCCCCGGTTTGCGATGCATTGCGGCGACGCCGGCGCGCACGGCACGCGGCGAAGCCCGGGGATTATAGCCAAGCTATCATTACGCCCTGGTCGCGCTCCGGCCCGCCCTGCATTCGCACCGGCGCCCCCTCCCTCCCTTTTCCACTTCCGCCCTCCCATGCCCGGTCCTCTTTCCCACCTCAAGGTTCTCGACATGTCGCGCGTGCTGGCCGGCCCCTGGTGCGGCCAGCTGCTTTCCGACCTCGGCGCGGAGGTGATCAAGATCGAGCGCCCCGGCGACGAGAAAAGCCGCGGCGGCGACGACACCCGCACCTGGGGCCCGCCCTACCTGAAGGACGCCGCGGGCCGCGACACCACCGAGGCGGCGTATTACCTCTCCGCCAACCGCGGCAAGAAATCGCTGACGGTCGACATTTCCACCCCCGAAGGCCAGGAGATCATCCGCCAGCTGGCGGCGAAATCCGACATCGTGCTGGAGAACTACAAGGTCGGCCAGCTGAAGAAATACGGCCTGGACTACGCCGGCCTGAAAGCGGTGAACCCCAGGCTCATCTATTGCTCGATCACCGGCTTCGGCCAGACCGGGCCGTACGCGCACCGCGCCGGCTACGACTACGTGATCCAGGGCATGGGCGGCTTCATGAGCATCACCGGCGAGCGTGACGACCTGCCCGGCGGCGGCCCGCAAAAAGCCGGCGTGGCGGTGGCGGACCTGATGACCGGCATGTATTCCGGCGTCGCCATTCTCGCCGCCATCACCCACCGCGAGCAGACCGGCGAGGGCCAGTACATCGACATGGCCCTGCTCGACTGCCAGGTGGCGATGCTGGCCAACATGAACACCAACTACCTCACTTCGGGGAAGGCGCCCGCGCGCGCCGGCAATTCGCACCAGAACCTCACGCCCTACCAGGTGTTCAAGGTGGCGGATGGCTATGTGATCGTGGCGGTGGGCAACGATGGCCAGTTCGCCAGGTATTGCCAGGCCGGCGGCCGCCCGGAACTGGCGAGCGACCCGCGCTTTCGCACCAACCCGGACCGCGTGCGCAATCGCGCCGGGATGATCCCGTTGCTGGAAGTGATGATGCTGGAGAAGACGCGCCAGCAGTGGATCGACGAACTGGAAGCCGTGGGCGTGCCCTGCGGGCCGATCAACAGCATCGCGGATGCCTTCGACAACCCGCAGGTGAAAGCGCGCGGCCTGAAGATCGAGCTGGCGCACCCCACCGCCGGCAAGGTTCCGCTGGTCGCCAACCCGATCAAGTACTCCGGCACCCCCCTGGAATACGCCGCGCCGCCGCCGCTCCTGGGTGAGCACACCGAAGCGGTGCTGCGCGAACTGGGCTATGCTCCGGAGCAGATTGCGCGCATGCGCGAACGCTTTATCGTTTAGACATTGTCCAGCCGCCGGCGGCCTGAAGCGGCGGCCGGCGCATCGTCCGGGCATAAGACTTAAAATACACGGATACGAAAGAAGGACCTGTCCCATGAGCCGCGATTACAACCAGTATGAAATCCACGTCCACGGCGACGTGCCGGTGAAGCCCGGCATCACCTACAAACAGGTCGAAGAGGCGGTCAGGCCGCTGTGGAAATACGCCGGCGCCAAGACGCTGTCGGATGCCCCCAGCCTGTTCGAGGAAGAGCCCGGCATCAGCTACGACGCGCAAAAGCGCGTGCTCTCGCTGTGCTGGACGGTGGAAGGCAATGCCGATTTCCAGAACGCGCTGGACGAGGCCTGCGGCGGCATCAACGAACTCTCCGCCGAGGGCGCCGGCATCGAGGTCAGCTATTACGACAATGACGACGAGGAAGGGCGCGACGAGTTCGGCCTGATCTTCGTCGGCCCCACGCCCGAAGCGATCCACGAGACCCAGCGCCAGTACATGCAGGAAGACGTCACCCGTCTGCTCGAGCGCCACTTCGACCGCGGCGAGATGGCCGAAGTGGTCGATGCGGTGAACCGGCTGTTCGCCAAGCGCCTGTTGTCGATCGCGCAGGGGCAGAAGCTGTCGCGCTTCGAGTTGCCCTCGGGCGGCGGCAGCGGCGGGCACGGGGGCAACGCGGGTGGGCATAACAAACGGCATCTGCATTAGGCAGGCAAAAGTACACAGCTACTTTTGCCTGGTGACAGCATAAAAATCGCTGGCGGAGCCAGACGATTTTTTTGACCAAAAGGCTACGCAACTGCGCGGCGCTCTTCGGCGCCTGCCCCGGGAGATGGGGCGTTTGGGAGTGGAGTTGAGGCGATGAAAAATCTTATTCTGCGCGCTGGTTTGGCGCTATTGGTGTTTGTGTTGCCGGGCGCGGTGTTCGCGCAGGGCTTTCCTTCGCGGCCGGTGCGGTTCGTCGTGCCGTATCCGCCGGGCGGGCCGCTGGATGTGGTGGCGCGGGCGCTGGGGGAGAAAATGGCCGGCGGCTTGAAGCAGCCGGTGATCGTCGACAACAAGCCAGGCGCGGGCGGCAACGTGGGGGCGGACTATGTCGCCAAGTCGCCGGCCGACGGCTACACCATCGTGATGGGCGCGGTGGCCACGCAGGCGATCAACCCGGCGCTGTACGCGAAGATTCCGTATGACCCGGTGCGCGATTTCCAGCCGATCACCCTCGTCGCCTCCGTGCCCAATGTGCTGGTCCTCAATCCCAACACGCCGGCCAAAAGCGTGGGCGAGCTGATCGATTACGCGCGCGCCCATCCGGGCAAGCTCAATTTCGGCTCGGGGTCGAACGGCAGCGCCGGGCATCTGGCGGGCGAACTGTTCAAGCAGATGACCGGCACGTTCATGGTGCACATCCCCTACGCCGGCGCCAATCCGGCGATGCTGGCGCTGCTCTCGGAGCAGACCGACCTGATGTTCGACAACCTCGCCAATTCGCTGGTGCAGGTGAAAAGCGGCAAGCTCAAGGCGCTGGCTGTCACCACGCGCACGCGCTCGCCCTTCGCGCCTGACTTGCCGACGCTGGAAGAAGCCGACGCGCGCCTGAAAGGCTTCGACATCGACACCTGGTTCGGCGTGCTCGCCCCCGCCGGCATCCCGCCCGAGGCGCTGAATCGCCTGCACGACGAGCTGGTGCGTGCGCTGGCCGATCCCGGCATCAAGGAGCGCCTGGCGAAATTCGGCGCCATCCCCGGCGGCGATACGCCGGCGCAATTCGCCGCTTTCATCAAGAGCGAAATTCCCAAGTACGCAAAGATCGTCAAGGCCTCCGGTGCGCGGGTAGATTGATGGTTTTGGGGCCTTAATTCATAAATGCTCCAGATAAGTCTTTTCCTGACAAAGTTGTAAGCATTCACTGCGCGCAGAGCGTGGGCCAGAGACCCATTGATATCAAAAGAATATTTTTGCGCGCCGCAGCATAAGTATTGTGAAACTCTTGTGAATTTTCTGAAACATTTTTTACTAAAGTCAGTATGATTGCGAGTCAATCGCGCCCAGGCATCGGTTAACGATACTTGGGCGTGCTGTTATGTAGCTTGTCGAGCAGTTTGAAGTGCCAAAGCCCCTCCGTGCCCCCGTGGCCAAAGGAAGTGGCGCTGCCGATGGCAATTTATATGGTTCGTTGTGCAGTTTGATGTTCCAAAGCCTCTCCGTGCCCTTGTGGCCAAGGAAGTGGCGCTGCCGGTGGTGCTGTTATGTGGTCTGTTAAGCAGTTTGAAGTGCCAAAGCCCCTCCAAGCCCCCGTGGCCAAGGAAGTGGCGCTGCCGATACGCACTAAGAGCGCTGAGCGAATTTGTTTTTTTGGAGTGTTCACGAGGCAGCCCCAGGTGCATTGCGCCCGGGGTGCGTTGCTTCATTGGAGTGAGGGAAACAATGAGGATCAAGGATCAGAAGGACTTCTACGCCGGTTTGATGTTCATCATCTTCGGCGTATTGACGATGTGGCTGTCGCAGTCCTACAACATGGGGACGGCGGCGCGTATGGGCCCGGGATATTTCCCGTTCTGGCTCGGTGGAGTGCTGGCAGCGCTTGGCGCCATCGTCTTTTTCAAATCCTTCGGCCACGTCGAAGGTACGGTTGAAAAAGCAAGCACCAAGTCGTCGGTGATATTCATCCTGATGATGGTGCTGTCGCTGGGCGCCGGCGCCATCGGCCTGGCCGGCCCCAACGGGGCACTGGCCATCGGCACCATCGCCGGCTGCGTGGTGGCGATTTTCGTCGGCGAGCGCTCGATGGGCCTGATCCTGGGTTCCGTCGGCCTGTTCGGCCTGTTCATCAAGGCCATCGGCGTGGTCATCTGCACCCTCGGTCTGGTGTGGATCGCCGCGATTGCCAGCCACGAATTCAAGTGGAAGGAAACGGCGATCTCCTCCACCGTTCTCGCCATCATGGCCTGGGCGATCTTCGTCAAGGGCCTGGGTCTGCAGATGCCGACCTGGGTGGACACCGGGGAACTGCAGCGCATGTTCATCACCGATGTCAAGACCGACGCACCCGCCGACGCGAACACCGATGCGCCGAAGGCCGATGCTTCGAAGGCCGATGCACCGAAGGCGGACGCCCCCAAGGCCGACGCCCCCGCCACCACCGACGCGCCGAAGTCCGACGCGCCGAAGCAATAAGGGAGGAGCCAATCATGGGTGCTTTGATCGACAACCTCCATCTCGGCTTTACCACCGCCGTCACCTTCCAGAACCTGCTGTACTGCTTCTTCGGCTGCCTGCTGGGCACGCTGATCGGCGTACTGCCCGGCATCGGCCCGATCGCCACCATCGCGATGCTGCTGCCGGCCACCTACGCGCTGCCGCCGGTGGCCGCGCTGATCATGCTGGCCGGTATCTACTACGGCGCGCAATACGGCGGTTCCACCACCGCGATCCTGGTCAACCTGCCGGGTGAGTCGTCCTCGGTGGTGACAATGATCGACGGCTACCAGATGGCGCGCAAAGGCAGGGCAGGCGCCGCGCTCTCGGTGGCGGCGATCGGCTCCTTCATCGCCGGCTGCTTCGGCACCCTGATCCTGGCAGGCTTCGCCGCCCCGCTGGCCGAACTGGCCTTCAAGTTCGGCCCCGCCGAATACTTCTCGCTGATGGTGCTGGGCCTGATCGGCGCCGTGGTGCTGGCTTCCGGGTCGATTGTCAAGGCGATCTGCATGATCGTGCTGGGCCTCTTGCTCGGCCTGGTCGGCACCGACGTGAACACCGGCACCTCGCGCTTCGCCTTCGGCATTCCCGAACTGTCGGACGGCATCGGCTTCATCTCGGTGGCCATGGGCCTGTTCGGCTTCGCCGAAATCATCGTCAACCTCGACATGAAGGAAGACCGCGAAGTCTTCACCTCCAAGGTGAAGGGCC
The DNA here is from genome assembly GCA_036498945.1 of Burkholderiales bacterium. Lineage (GTDB taxonomy): Bacteria > Pseudomonadota > Gammaproteobacteria > Burkholderiales > JAEUOS01 > JAQGMJ01. Next base: position 32,738 of record DASYEQ010000048.1, read on the forward strand.
TGTGGCTTTCCTGGCCCGACTTCAAGGAATCCATCGGCGCCATCCTGCGCGGCACCTTCATCGGCTCGGCCCTGGGCATCCTGCCCGGCGGCGGTGCGCTGCTGGCTTCTTTCGCCTCCTACACGGTGGAAAAGAAGTTCACCAAGAACCCGACCCCGAGATTCGGCGAAGGGCAGATCCGCGGTGTCGCCGGTCCCGAGTCGGCCAACAACGCCGGCGCGCAGACCTCCTTCATCCCGCTGCTCACCCTGGGCATTCCGCCCAACGCCGTGATGGCGCTGATGGTCGGCGCGATGACCATCCACAACATCCAGCCCGGCCCGCAGGTGATGAGCTCGAACCCGTCGCTGTTCTGGGGCATGATCGCCTCGATGTGGATCGGCAACCTGATGCTGGTGGTGCTGAACCTGCCGCTGATCGGCATGTGGGTGCAACTGCTGAAAGTGCCGTATCGCATGCTCTACCCCGCGATCCTGGTGTTCTGCTGCATCGGCGTGTTCTCGGTGAACAACAACTCCTTCGACGTGCTGATCACCGTGCTGTTCGGCGTGCTGGGCATGTCCTTCATCAAGTACGCCGCCGAGCCTGCTCCGCTGCTGCTGGGCTTCATCCTGGGGCCGATGATGGAAGAAAACCTGCGTCGCGCCATGCTGCTGTCGCGCGGCGATCCCACGGTGTTCTTCACCCGCCCGCTGTCGCTGACCATGCTGCTGATGGCCGCGGCCCTGCTGGCGATCATCGCCCTGCCGCAGATCGCGAAACGGCGCGAGGAAACCTTCGTCGAAGACTGACGCAGGCAAACTCCCGCGGCGGTATCGCGGAACAAAAAACGGGGCGCCATGTGCGCCCCGTTTTTTTTTGGTAGGCTGCGCTCCGCGCGTGAACCAGAAAGCACGTCGATAACAACCGGTCACGATGGGCGCCGGTCGCAAATGCGGCCGGACAAACGCGGCCCGCGGAAACCGGAAGCGGCCAGAGTGCGTAAAGAAAAATTAAGCGCCTCGGCTTTGCCCCCAGAGGATGGAGACAAGATGAAAATGATCAAGCAGCCGAAAAAACTGGTGATGGCCGGCTTAAGCCTGCTCGCGTTCGCGCTGGCGGGCGCGGCTTGCGCCCAGTCTTATCCGAACAAGCCGATCCGCCTGGTGGTGACCTTCCCCGCCGGCGGCGCGCCCGACATCCTTTCGCGCATCATCAGCGAGAAGTCGCAGCTCGGCCAATCCATCGTGGTCGACAACAAGCCGGGCGCCGGCGGCAACATCGGCGCCGAGAACGTCGCCCACTCCGCGCCCGACGGCTACACCCTGGTGATGGGCACCGTCGGCACCCATTCGATCAATGGCGCGCTCTACAGCAAGATGCCCTACGACATGGTGAAGGACTTCACGCCCATCACCGAAATTGCCTCCACCCCCAACCTGCTGGTGGTGTGGCCCGGCCTGCCGGTGAAAAACGTCCAGGAGCTGATCGCGTACGCGAAGGCGAATCCCGGCAAGCTGGCCTTCGGCTCGCCCGGCGTGGGTACGTCCATCCACGTCTCCGGCGAACTGATGAAGTCGATGGCCGGCATCCAGATGACCCACGTGCCCTACAAGGGGCGGCAGTTCGCCATTCCCGATCTTCTCGGCGGGCAGATCCAGCTGATGTTCGACAACATGCCCTCCGCCCTGCCGCTGGCCAAGGAAGGCAAGCTGCGCGCGCTCGGCCAGACCGGCGCCAGGCGCAGCCCTTCCGCGCCGGACGTGCCGACCATCGCCGAGCAGGGCCTGCCGGGGTTCGAAGCCACCTCGTGGTTCGCCCTGTTCGCCCCCGCCGGCACGCCGAAAGACGTCGTCGCCAAAATCCACGACGACGCCGTGCGCATCTTCAAGATGCCCGACGTCGAGAGCAAGATGAAAACCCTGGGTCTCGACCCGGTGCTTTCGACGCCGGAGGAACTGGCGAAATACCAGCAGCAGGAAATTGCCAAGTGGGCGAAGGTGGTGAAAGCCTCCGGTGCCCGCGCCGATTGACCCGCTACAAGTTTATTGACCTCAAAACCAGCAGGAGAAACCGCATGACCAAACCCGCCCACCGCCTGATCCGTGCCGCCCTGGGAGCCGCCTTTGGCGCCGCCGCCCTGGGCAGCGCCAGCGTGGCTCACGCCCAGGATTACCCCACCCGGCCGGTGCGCATCGTCGTCCCGTTCGGCGCGGGCGGCCCGGCCGACATCTATGCGCGCGCCGTCGCCCAGCACTTAGGCGACGAACTCAAGCAGCCCTTCACCGTGGACGACCGTCCCGGCGGCGGCTCGCTGATCGGCACCGACATCGTCGCCAAGTCGCCGCCCGACGGCTACACCCTGCTGCTCATCTCCAACACCCACACCGTCAACGAGACCCTGTATCCGAAGCGCCCCTTCGCCCTGATGAAGGACTTCACGGCAATCGCGCCGATCAACATCGCCTACCTGGTGCTGGTGGTCAACCCCGGCACCACCATCAAGAGCGTGCCCGACCTGATCGCCCAGGCGAAGGCCGCCCCGGGCAAGCTCAACTTCGCCTCCTCCGGCGCCGGCACGCCGTATCACATGGCCGGTGAGCTGTTCAAGGCGATGTCCCACACCGACATCACCCACGTGCCCTACAAGAGTTCCGGCGGTGCGCGCACCGACACCATGGGCGGCCAGGTGCAGATGATGTTCGACTCCGTCTCCACCATGGCGCCGTTCGTCAAGAACGGCAAGGTGCGCGGGCTGGCCACCACGGGCCTGAAGCGCGACCCCATCCTGCCCGACCTGCCCACCGTCTCCGACACCGTCAAGGGCTACGCCGCCGAGATATGGCTGGGCCTGATGGCGCCGGCGAAGACGCCCAAGCCGATCGTCGACAAGCTCAACGCCGAAATCCAGAAGATGGTGCAGACCCCGTCGGTGCGCGACATGTGGGCCACCCAGGGCGCCGCGCCCATGGTGATGACCCCGGGCAAGTTCACCACCTACCTCAACGGCGACATCGCCAAGTGGGCCAAGGTGGTGAAGATCTCCGGGGCGAAAGTGGAGTAAGCGTCCAAAAGTAAAAACCTACTTTTGGCCGGGCTGACCGGTCAAGAAATCACCGGCGAAGCCGGATGATTTCTTGAATTAAACTGCGACGAAACACCGGTAGTTGTGGCGTCTGTTCCACGGACGCCACATCCTGGTTTTCGTCGCTTTTATTTTTGCAGTAACCTGGGCTCCATGTCTCAAACTGTCACTCTCAAGGTCAACGGCGAATTGCGCCAAATCGGCGCGGCGGAGGATACGCCGCTGCTTTATGCGTTGCGCAACGATCTCAATCTCAAGGGCGCGCGCTTCGGCTGCGGCGCCGGGCATTGCGGCGCCTGCCGCGTGCTGCTCGACGGCCACGCGGTGGCCTCCTGCGACACGCCGCTGTGGGCCGCCAAGGGCAAGGAAGTCGTCACCATCGAAGGCCTGGGGACGGAGGAGGCGCCGCACGCGCTGCAGCGCGCCTTCATCGCCGAGCAGGCGGCGCAATGCGGCTATTGCGCCTCCGGCATCATCATGAGCGCCGCCGCCTTGCTGGCCCGATGTCCGCAGCCCAGCGAAGCGCAGGTGCGCGAGGCGCTGGACCGCAACCTGTGCCGCTGCGGCAGCCACAACCGTATCGTGCGCGCCGTGCTGCGCGCCGCGCAGGAGATGTCGGCATGAACCTCGATCCGCGCACTCTCGATCCCGCCGCCACCGCTTCCGCCGCGCCTGCGCCCGCCGCTACCGCGCCCGCACCGACGCCGGCCACGCTGGAAAAACCGGCGCCCGCCGTCGTCATCCCGGCGCCCGCGGCCAATGCGCCCGCCGTGGCCAAGCTGCCCGGCAGCCTCAACAACAACCGGCGCCTCAATCTCTGGCTGCGCGTGCTGCCCGAGGGCATCATCGAAGTCATGCCCGGCAAGGTGGAAATCGGCCAGGGCATCGTCACCGCCCTGGGGCAGATCGTCGCCGAGGAGTTCGACGTCGATCTGTCGCGCGTACGCATGGTGCGCGCCAGGACCGGCCTGAGCCCGGACGAAGCGGTCACCTCCGGCAGCCTGTCGATCCAGGACTGCGGCCTGGCGTTGCGCCACGCCAGCGCCGAGGCGCGCGCCCTGCTGATCGCCGAAGCGGCGCGGCAGTGGAACGCTGAGGCCGCCACGCTCACGGTGGCGGACGGCGTGATCAGCGACACCTCCGGCCGCAAGCTGGCCTACTGGCAACTCGACAGCGCCGCGCTGTTCGACCGCGAAGCCACCGGCACGGTGCGCCTCAAGACCGTCGATGCGCACCGCCTGATCGGCACCACGGTGGCGCGCATCGACATTCCCGACAAGGTCTACGGCCACCCGCGCTTCGTGCACGACATGGTGCTGCCCGGCATGCGCTACGGCCGCGTGCTGCGCCCGGCCGCCCCCGGCGCGCGTCTCGCAAGCCTGGACGATGCGGCGGCGCGCGCGCTGCCTGGCGTCACCATCGTGCGCGACGGCAGCTTCGTCGGCGTGGTGGCCGGGCGTGAAGAGGTTGCGCTCAAGGCCCTCGCGCTCTTGCGCAAGGGCGCGGCGTGGAGCGAGGGCCCCGGCATGCCGCCCACCGAAGGCCTGTACGACTGGATGCGCACCCAGCCGCTCGACTCCAAGGTGATCGAGGACAAGCACGAGCCCCTGCCCGGCGCCGTGGCGCAGGAAGTCAGCCTGCGCTACACCAAGCCCTATCTCGCGCACGCCTCCATCGGCGCCTGCTGCGCCATCGCGCAGTGGAACGAGGCGGCCGACAAGAAGCAATTGCTGCTGTGGACCCACAGCCAGGGCATCTACAATCTGCGCGCCGACCTCGGCCTCACCTTCAGGATGCCGCTTGCCGACATCATCGTCGAGCACGTTGAAGGCGCCGGCTGCTACGGCCACAACGGCGCCGACGATGCCGCGCTCGATGCCGTGCTGCTGGCGCGCGCCGCCGGCGGTGCGCCGGTGCAGGTGGTGTGGTCGCGCGAGGAAGAGCTGGCCTGGTCGCCCGCCAGCCCGGCGATGGACATCCAGGTCAAGGCCGGCCTGGATGCCGAAGGCAACGTGCTGAGCTGGCAATACCAGGTGTGGAGCAACGGCCACGGCATCCGCCCCGGCCGCGCCAAGACGCCGACGCTATTGGCCGCGCGCTATCTGGACGAGCCGTTCGAGCAGTTCATCGCCGTCAACGCCCCGCTCGCCAGCGGCGGCGGCTCGGACCGCAACGCCATCGCCCAGTACACCTTCCCCGAGCACGTGGTCACCAATCACCGCCTGCTCACCATGCCCCTGCGCGTCTCCGCCATGCGCGCCCTGGGCGGCTACGCCAACATCTTCGCCATCGAATCGGCGATGGACGAATTCGCGCTGATGGCAGGCGCCGATCCGGTCGAGTACCGCCTGCGCCACCTGAAAGATCCGCGCGCCATCGCCGTGCTGAAAACCGCCGCCGCGCGCGCGCGCTGGAGCGAGTGGGACAGCGAAGAACACGAAGAAGGCGCCGGCCACGGCATCGCCTGGGTCAAATACAAGAACAGCGCCGCCTATTGCGCGGTGGTGGCCGAGGTGGTGATGGCCGAAGTGGTCAAGGTCAAGCGCCTGGTGATCGCGGTGGACGTTGGCCTCACCATCAACCCCGACGGCGTGATCAACCAGATCGAAGGCGGCGCCATCCAGTCCGCCAGCTGGACGTTGAAGGAAGCGCTGGGCTACGATGCCCAGGGCGTCACCAGCGTCGACTGGGAGCACTACCCGATCCTCAACTTCAGCGAAGTGCCCCAGGTCGAGATCGAGATCATCAACCGCCCCGAAGAACGCTCGGTCGGCGCCGGCGAATGCGCCAGCGGCCCGACGGCGGCGGCGATCGCCAACGCGGTGGCGCATGCGCTGGGGGTGCGGGTGCGCGACCTGCCGCTGACGCCCGAGCGCATCATGGCGGCGATGTAGGCGCCCGGCTTAAAGCTGGGTCCAGAGGAAATAGGCCACGCCGCCGCCGGCGATCAGCATGAACGGCAGCGCGAAGGCGGCGATGCGCGCGAAGCCGCCGCCCCCCGCGGCCTGCGGCCAGCCCGGCTCGCGAAAGGCGAACACCACGCCGCGCCCGGCGCGCCAGTCGAGGTTCCACATCAGGCCGGCGCAGGCGTAGAGCACCGAAGAGGCGGCGATGTTCCAGGCCCAGGTAGGTGGATAAATGCCGAGCTTGAACAGGATGTACAGGTCGTAGCTCCACGAGGCCACGGTGAGCCACACCACCAGCGCGATGAACACCTCGACCACGCGCCCGCGCCCGGCCAGCGCCGCGTACAGCGTGCCCACCGCCCACGGCGCGGTGAGGTAGGCGAACAGCGACATGAAGGCCGCGTCCACGTAGTCCCAGGTCGGGTCGCCGGTATAGGGCGCGACCAGCACCATGCCGAGAAAGGCGATGATGAACGTAGTGAGGCGCCAGGGCAGCAGCAGGAACTTGCGATAGTCCACGCTGAACAGCGGCAGGCGCTTGCGCTGGGCCGCCAGGCAGGCCGCGCCGGCGAGCACTACCGCCAGGTAGCAGGCGATGTAGGTCTTGAAAAACGGATCGAGTTCACCCCAGGCCTGCATGCCGCTTCCTCCCGTGCGCAGGCGCGCCGCCGGAAGCACGCCTAGGAAACGACCTGATAGTACAGATTCTGCGGGTGATTCGCCTGGGCGAAGAAGAACCAGCGTTCCGCCAGCAGCCCGAGGTACTGCACCACCAGCGCCGCGATCAGCAGCAGGCCGTTCACATATCGCTCGGCCAGTGCCAGTAGCAAGGTGGAGCCGGGAAAAATCAGCAGCAGGAAGACAATGCGCGCATTCTTGATGAACAGCGCGCTCTTGCCGTGGAAGAACTCGCGCGTGTTGAAGGTGCCGCCCATCGCGCCCATCGACTTCTGCTGGATGCGCGGGTTATTGATGCCGATGGCGCTTTGCACGGTCGAGCCGGGCTTGAGGCCGGCATTGCGCCTGAGCATAAGCAGCCGCACCGCCAGCGCGACGATCAGGAACAGGTAGGTCGCCTGCAGGTAGGCCGGCACCCAGGCCGGCGCCGCCCATGCCGCCCACACGCAGGCGGCGGTGAAGCCCGAGGCGCAGCCCAGCAGCACGAAGTTGGCCAGCGTATAGGCGCTCGCCCACTCGCGGATGAAGCGCAGGCAGGCGTAGATCATCGCCGTGCATACCCACAGCGCGAGCGCGGCCAATGCACAGGCGACGCCGGCAATCGGCGCCCAGCGCTGCCCGGTGTAATGCGCCCAGCCGTAGAGGGCGCAAAGCCCGAGGAATGCCGGCACCGCGATCACCTCGCGCGACAGCCACGAAGTGCGCCACATCGCCGCGCTGCGCCAGAAACGCTCCGGCCGCCCGAGATGGAAAAACGAGGCGAACAGGCCCAGGCCGCCAAGGATCAGGCAGATCACCGCGCCGCCGACGAAAAAGTCGCGCGCCGCCAGCGGCGTGGTGTGGCCGCCGCCGATGACATCCGCGCCTACCAGCGCCAGCATCAGCCCCTGCGCCATGCCGCACAGGGTGGTGAGAAAAATGACGGAAAAGGCCGGCTTCATGCGCGCGCTCGCAAAACGTTGACGGCGCGAATCATAGCTTGGCTTCGTCGATCAGTTCCGTGATCTTGCGCGGCAGGTAGTGATTGGCCGGCTTGGTGTCCCATTCCGGCATCAGCGCATAGCCGCCGCGCTCGCGAATGGCCACCGAGACTTCCGAATTCTCGTCGTGCACGTCGCCGAACAGGCGCGCGTTGGTCGGGCAGGCCATCACGCAGGCGGGCTTGCGCTCTTCTTCGGGCAGGGTGTCGCTGCAGACGCGGTCCACGCACAGCGTGCACTTGGTCATCACCTTGCGCCCTTCGTCCAGTTCGCGCGCGCCGTAGGGGCAAGCCCAGGCGCAGTACTTGCAGCCGATGCACTTGTCGTAATCCACCAGCACGATGCCGTCTTCCTTGCGCTTGTACGAAGCGCCCGTCGGACAGACGGGCACGCAAGGCGGGTCTTCGCAGTGCAGGCAACTCTTGGGGAAATGCACCGTCTGCGTATCGGGAAAGGCGCCGACTTCAAAGGTCTGCACGCGGTTGAAGAAGGTGCCGGTGGGGTTTTCGCCGTAGGGGTTCAAATCCTGCAAGGGGCCGGCGGTGCCGGAGGTGTTCCACTGCTTGCAGGAAGTCACGCAGGCATGGCAGCCGACGCAGACGTTGAGATCGATTACCAGAGCTAATTGGGTCATGATTATTTTGTGCCTGCAAAATACGCTTGCACCTTTTTCACCAGGCCCGTGCCCGGCATGTGTTTCATCGGCGCGAAGCGCGGCCAGGTTTCCTGCGGCTCGTCGGCCGCGGCGGGATAGATGCGCACGCGCACGTCGTACCAGCCGGCCTGGCCGGTGACCGGGTCGCTGTTGGAAATCTTCCTGTCTCCAAACGGCAGCTCCTCGGCGATCACGTGGTTGAGCAAAAAGCCCTTCACCGATTCATTCGCCTGCGGCCCGAGGTTCCACGCGCCCCTGGATTTGCCGATCGCATTCCAGGTCCACACCGTGCCCGGTTCCACCGCTTCCGAGTAGCGGCACATGCAGCGCAGCTTGCCCCATTGCGATTCCACCCAGATCCAGCCACCGTCGGCGATGCCCGCGGCCTGCGCGGTGACGGGGTTGACCATCAGGTAATTGTGGCTGTGGATCTGGCGTAGCCACGCATTCTGCGAGTCCCAGGAGTGATACATGGCCATCGGCCGCTGCGTCACCGCATTGAGCGGATATTTTTCCAGGTCGGTGGCGGCGTATTCCAGCGGCGGCGACCAGAAGGGCAGCGGGTCGAAGTGCGTTTCGATGCGTTCGCGCAAATGCTCGGGCGGCTGCTTGCCGGGGCGCTTGCCCTGCGCGGCGAGGCGGAAAGTCTGCAGCACCTGCGAATAGATGTGGATGCGGATCGGCTCCAGCGAACCATTGAAGCCGACGTCCTTGGCGAACTCCAGGTAGTCGCGGTTCCAGTTGCGCATGTACTGCTGCCCGATCGGCAACTCATAGTGGAACACGCAGTCGTTCTCCGCGTACATCTCCCACTGCTTCGGGTTGGGCTCGCCTACCAGCGCCTTGTCGCCCTCGGGGCCGCGCCAGCCGGAAAGAAAGCCGATGCCCGAGCCCGGCGCGGTCTCGTAATTGATGATGAAGTCTTCGTAGCCCTTGTACTTGCGCGTACCGTCGGCATTGGTGAACACCGGCAGCTTCAGGCGCGAGCCCAGCTCGATCAGCACTTCCTGGAACGGCTTGCACTGCCCCTTGGGCGGCACCACCGGGATGCGCACCGAATCCACCGGCCCGTCGAATTCCGAAATCGGGCGGTCCAGCAACGACATCGCATCGTGCCGCTCAAGATACGTGGTGTCGGGCAGGATCAGGTCCGCATACGCCGTCATCTCCGAAGCAAAGGCGTCGCACACCACGATGAAGGGAATCTTGTATTCACCCCCCTCGTCGCGGTCGTTCAGCATCTCGCGCACCTGCGAGGTGTTCATCGTCGAATTCCACGCCATGTTGGCCATGAAAATCATCAGGGTGTCGATGCGATACGGGTCGCCGCGCCAGGCATTGGTGATGACGTTTTGCATCAGCCCGTGGGCGGAGAGCGGGTGGTCCCAGGAAAAACCCTTGTCGATGCGGATCGGCTCGTTGTCCGGGCCCACCGAAAGGTCATCCGGACTGGTCGGAAAGCCCAGCGGCGCCGCGCCCAGCGGCTTATTGGGCTGGATGTCGTCCCACGACTTCGGCGGCCGCACTCCGGGCGGAATCGCCTTCGGGAAGGGCGGCTTGTGGCGAAAGCCGCCGGGCCTATCGATCACCCCCAGCATGGTCATCAGGATCGACAGCGCGCGGATGGTGTGAAAGCCGTTCGAATGCGCCGCCAGGCCGCGCATGGCGTGAAACGCCACCGGCCGGCCGATCACGCTCTTGTGCTCGCGGCCGTAGGTGTCGGTCCAGGCAATCGGCAACTCGAAGCTCTGGCGCATCGCCGTCTCGCCCATCTCGCGCGCGAGCTTGACGATGCGCGCCGCCGGAATGCCGGTGATCTTGCCCGCCCATTCCGGCGTGCAGTCGGCAACGCGCTCCTTCAGCAGTTCGAACGCCGGCTTGGTGGCTTTGCCGTCGATGGTTTGCGCGCCTTCAAGCGCGTCGCCCTTGCCGACGATCAGGCCGCTGTCGAGATCCACCAGGTCCTGCGCGTTGGTGTACTCGGCGACGAACTCCTGGTCGTATTCGCCGGTGCGGATCAGCTCATGGATCAGCGCCATGAACAGCGCCCCGTCGGTGCCCGGCTTGATCGGGATCCACTCGTCCGCGATCGCCGAGTAGCCGGTGCGCACCGGGTTGATCGAAATGAAGCGGCCACCGGCGCGCTTGAATTTCGAGAGGGCGATTTTCAGCGGGTTGGAGTGATGATCCTCCGCCGTGCCGATCATCACGAACAGCTTGGCGTGGTCCAGGTCCGGCCCGCCGAATTCCCAGAACGAGCCGCCGATCGTATAGATCATGCCCGCGGCCATGTTCACAGAGCAAAAGCCGCCGTGCGCCGCGTAATTCGGCGTACCGTAGTTGCGCGCCCACAGGCCCGTCAGCGCCTGCATCTGGTCGCGCCCGGTGAACAGGGCAAATTTCTTCGGGTCGGTGGCGCGGATCTTCCCCAGGCGCTCGGCCAGGGTGTCGAACACCTCGTCCCACGAACACTCGACGAAATCACCGTCGCCACGCGCGCTGCCCGGCTTGCGCTTCAGCGGCACCGTCAGCCGCGCCGGGCTTTGCTGCTTCATGATGCCCGAGGAACCCTTGGCGCAGATCACCCCCTTGTTCAGCGGGTGGTCCGGGTTGCCGTCGATATAGCGCACCTCGCCGTCGCGCAAATGCACGCGAATGCCGCAACGGCAGGCGCACATGTAGCAGGTGGTCTTCTTTACCTCGTGCGTCGAGCCCGGCAGCGCCGGCTTGAGCGGGTCATGCACGGGCGGGGTGGCGCGCAACAGGTCTAGCATGGGTCGATCCGGAAACAACTTCGGGAAGCGGCAAAAGAGCGCTCTAAATCACCAAAAGTTATTTGCTTATACTAATAAGTATATATTGAAACAGCTTTCCACCCTCGGGACAAGGGCAGTTTGCTTTTTCGGGAAATAGGGTGACTGTATGACTCATGCAAGTCATACAGATGAGTCGCGTTATTGTAGCGCGGCTTTGACTTACCGGCTCAACCGGGTGCGGATGGGAGGGGGCTGGCTTCCCGGCGAACGTAGCCCTTCCCCAGCGTATGCAGCGTAACCTTGCCGTCCTTGCCCTTGACGCGGATGGCATCAACTTCGCTGGTGGCGACCGCGTTGCCGGCGAGTGCCAGGGCGGCGTCGGTAAGCAGTGCGGGAACTCGGTACTCATTGCAGCGATTGGCCAGTCTGGAGGCCAGATTTACCGCGTCGCCCATCACTGTGTAGCGCGCGCGGTTCGGCGTGCCGTGATTGCCGAGATCGACCATGCCGGAGTGGATGCCCATCATCAGGCGCCGGCCAGGCAGCCCGCGCGCCTGATGATGGGCATCGATCGCAGAAACCTCGGCCTGCAGCTTTTCGGCACAGCGCAGGGCAAGTGCCGCGTGGTCCACCTGCGGAGTCATGCCCCAGTGAGCGATGACCGCATCGCCCATCAGGGTGTCGACGATGCCCTCATGTTCGGCGACGCATTCGGCCACCAGTTCGTGGTGACCCTGCCGCCAGGAGCGCAGCATGTCCGGGGTGAGGCCGGAAAAATCCGCCGGGAAGATGTCGGCGAAATCGATGAACATCACTGTCATCACTTGCCGCACGGTGGTGTATTCGAGTGCCTGCCGTCCTTCGCGCAGCACCCGGTCCAGCACATGCTGTCCTGCGTACAGGCGCAGCGCGTCCTTGAGCAGTTGTTCCTTGAACATTTTCGTCTTCTGAAAAAAGGCACGACAAGCATAGCGCGGCTGGTGATCGCAGGCGTGAAAATCACTACACTTGGTGACGCATTTCACGTATCTTTGAACACGGCGAGGCTCGCGTGCCGCGCGCGTTCTTTAACAGGCAAAGAGTGGGGAGAACGCCGAACCGTTCGCGCCGGCGCGACAACGCAGGTGTGGTCGCCGGTACCGGACAGACCAGCCATCGCGGGACTGTAAAAATCCCCGTGATTTACCGTGGTTCGCCGGCTGCCCACTACATCCGTGTTTGCGCGATGACGAATTTCTGTAAAAACCTATGGAATAACTGATTAAGTGGGCCAAGCCCCCTTAACAACCCCGAAATCAGGGGGGAGTGCGCCCTCTCACATTCCGAATTCGATACTTGTTCAGCATTTCCCTATGGTTTTCTCAGGGTGCCGACCACATGCGTGGTAACGCAACGCGAAATTTCCCGGAATTCCTCAGGTTTTCTCAGGTTGCACAGTTGCCTCTAGCGCGGCAGGCCGCGGCCTTTAGCCGAACTTGCGCGCTGCCTCCCGCAGCGCCTCGATCAGCACGCGACTGGCCACGTTGAGCGAGCCGCGCGCGCGGCGGGTGATGCCGACCGCGCGCGTCCAGGAGGGGCCGCTCAGGGCCAGGGTGGTGAGCTGGCCGGCTTCGAGTTCCCAGTAGATCAACTCGCGCGGCAGGAAGGTCAGGAAGTCGCTTTGCATCAGCATCGATTTCATCAGCACCGTGGAAGTGGTCTCGATCGCGGCTTCCGGCAGTTCCAGGCCGTGGGCAACGAACAGGTCGTCGAGCGCGCGGCGTTCCATTTCGCGCCGGCGCGGCAGTACCCAAGGGTAGCGCGCCAGTTCGGCCATGGAGAGCGCGCGCTTTTTCGCCAGCGGGTGGCCGACGCGCGCCACCACCACCCCGGATTCGATGAACAGGCGCTCGTGGGTGAGTTCGGGGTCGGCGCCCTGCATCGGCACGGAAGACAAGGCGAAGTCCACCTCGCCCTGCTTCACCCAGGGCATCAGCGCTTCGTTCAGGCCATAGAGCACGGTGATGCGCAGGTCGGGGTGGCTGCGGTGGAGCCTGCCGATGGCATGCGGCAGCAGGCGGTTGGCTTCGGTGGGCCCGCAGCCCAGGAGCACGTGGCCGCGGCGCGCGCCTTTCATGGCGTCGATCTCCGATTGGGCATTGCGCAGCTCGGCCTCGATCACGTTGCCGCGCGCCAGCAATGCCTCGCCATAGGGCGTGGGACGCACGCCGAAGCGCCCGCGCTCGAGCAGCCGCGCGCCGACCGACTTTTCCAGGGCGTTGATGCTCTTGGAAAGCGCGGGTTGCGAGATTTCCAGCGTGGCGGCGGCCTCCGTCAGGTTGCCGTGGCGCACGGCGGCCAGGAAATGCTGGATGCGGCGGTAGTCCATTATCGGCTCCGGAAGCCTTCCATAACCCATGGTAATGGAAAAAGCATGGAATGTGATTGATGGTGGCCACGGGCGCGTCTATCGTTGCCGCAGGCGCAGGAGACTCAATCGAACAACGCAAGCTCAGGAGAACCACCGATGCTGCATGAACCGATTCCCCACCTGAAAAAGCTGGTCGAGCCAGACCGGGTGCACCGCCTGGCTTATACCGACCCAGAGATCTTCGAGCTGGAGATCAAGAACATCTTCGAAAAGATCTGGGTCTACTGCGGCCATGAGACCCAGGTGCCCAAGCCCGGCGATTACCAGACCTTCACCATCGGCCGCCAGCCGATGGTGATGATCCGCGGCAAGGATATGAAAGTACGGGTGCTATACAACCGCTGCCCGCATCGCGGCGTGGAATTGTGCGGCAACTTGAAAGGCAACGCCGGCGAGGCGCTCACCTGTTCCTATCATTCCTGGCGCTTTCACCTCGACGGCAAGATCGAGAGCATCCCGCTGATGAAGGGCTACGACGGCACGCGCATGAATGCCGACAACCCGGACTGCAGCATGCGCGCCGCCGCGCGGGTGGACAGCTATCGTGGCTTTGTATTCGCGAGCCTTGCCGCTGATGGCCCCTCGCTGCCGGATTTTTTGGGCGAGGCGAAAATCGGCTTCGACGACATGTGCGACCGCGCCCCGGCCGGTGAAGTGGAAGTGGTGCCGTATTGCCACCGCGTGATCCAGCATTCGAACTGGAAATTCTTCATGGAGAACCAGCTCGATGCCCTGCACCCATCGGTGACGCATCAATCGACCGGGGTGGCCGCCGCCTGGGTGGAGCGCGAGATCAAGCAAAAGACCGGCGAGGCGCCGCCGCTGTATTACCACTACCTCTCGGCCTTCACCATGTCGTTTGATAAATGGGATTCGGTGCAGACGCTCAACTACCCGCGCGGCCACGGCATCCTCAAGGGCTACATGGGCCTGCGGCCGAGTGACCCGGATACCAACGCCTACGTCGCCGAGATGGTCAAGGCCTACGGCGAAGAAAAGGCGGAGAAGTTTCTCGCGCGCGACATTCACCACGTGCTGGTGTACCCGTATCTCTCGGTGCAGTCTCCCCTGCAGCAGATCCGCGTGCTGCGCCCGATCGCGCCGAACAAGACGCTCTCGGAGATCTGGCACTTCCGCCTGAAGGGCGCGCCGGAAGCGATCTACCGCCGCTCGCTCTGGTATTACAACCTGGTCAATTCGCCCGCGACCATGATCAACGCCGATGACCTGGAGAACTGGACCAAGGGACAGTGGGGACTTGAATCGTCGGGCATGGACTGGGTCAGCTTTCACCGCGACTACGGCCGCGACCAGGAGAATGCCGACGGCTCGATCTACTCGAAGAACGGCACTTCGGAAGCCGTGATGCGCAGCCAGTTCAAGGCGTGGACCGAATACCTGGCGGGAGACAAGTGATGGCGAGCAAAAAGCCTGCGAAAAAATCGGCGGCGAAAAAGCCCGCGGCAAAGAAGGCCGTGGTGAAGAAGGTGGTGGCCAAAAAGGCAGCGACCAGGCCGGTAGCGAAAAAGGCTGCGGTGAAAAAAGTTGCGGCGAAAAAGGCCGCCGCGAAAAAGCCGGCGGCCAAGGCCGGCGCAGTCGATACCCGGCGCGCCGTCGAGCAGTTCCTGTATCGCCAGAGCGAAATCCTCGACACCCGCCAGTGGCAATCCTTCATCGACCTGTTCACTGCCGACGGCGTCTACTGGGCGCCGATCACCGCGGAGCAGGGCGAATGGGAGGGTTCGCCCTCGATCTTCGCCGAAGACAAACTGATGATGGAGGTGCGCATGCGCCGCGTGCTGCATCCGCAGGCGTGGTCGCAGGCGCCGATGTGGGCGACCAACCATATCGTCGGCAACGTGGTGATCGAAAAGGAAACCGCGACCGAAGTGCAGGTGCGCTCGCGCTTTCATATGATGGAACTGCGACGCGACACGGTGCGCCACTTCGGCGGCACCTATCGGCATACACTGGTCAAGCAAGGCGGCGGCTACAGGATCAAGCTGCAGCGCGTGGACCTGTTCAATTCGCAAGCGCCTTACGACTACGTGTTGCAGATCTGGGTTTGATGCCTGTCATTCCCGCCCAAGCGGGAATCCAGGAGGTGGCATTGAGTTAGGTGTGGAAGATTCCCGCCCAAGCGGGACGACAACAACGTAGTGGCACGGGCATTTCATCTTCTGGGGGAATCATGTTCGGACGCACTCTTGCTTGTGGACTTCTTGTCGGTGCTCTCTTCGCCACGCCGGTGCTGGCGGCGGACAAGGTGAAGATCGGCTTTGTCTCCACCCTCTCCGGCCCCGGCGCCGCGCTGGGGGTGGATATTCGCGACGGCTTCAACCTCGCCGTCAGGCACGCCGGCGGCAAGCTCGGCGGTCTGCCGGTGGAACTGACGGTGCGCGACGACCGCCAGAGCGCGGACACCGGCAAGCAGGAAGTCGAGCGCCTGCTGCAGCAGAACCATGCGGACATCATCACCGGCATCGTGTTTTCCAACGTGCTGCTGCCGGTGCTGCCGGCCATCCTCGACAGCAAGACCTTCTACATCAGCCCCAATACCGGGCCGATGGAATACGCCGGCGCGAAATGCAATCCGTACTTTTTCGTCAGCTCCTGGCAGAACGATGAAATCCCCGGCGCCATGGGCGAGCTGATGAACCAGCGCGGCTACAAGAACGTGTATCTGATCGGCGCCAACTACCCCGGCGGGCGCGAATCGATCGGCGGCTTCAAGAAATACTACAAGGGAAAAATCGCCAACGAGCAATACACGCCGATGGGCCAGCTCGATTACTCGGCGGAACTGGCGCAGATCCGCGCCGCCAGGCCGGACTCGGTGTTCTTCTTTCTCCCCGGCGGCATGGGCATCAACTTCATCAAGCAGTACGTGAACTTCGGTCTGTCGAAAGACGTGCAACTGTTCACCACCGGCTTCTCGGCGGATGAAGACACTATCAAGCCGGTGGGCGAGGCGCTGCTCGGCGCGATCAATTCCAGCCAGTGGGGCTGGGACCTGGGCAACCCGGCGAACCAGAAATTCGTCGCCGACTTCCGCAAGGAATACGGCCGCACGCCCACGCTCTACGCCTCGCAGGGCTACGACACTGCCATGCTGATCGATGGCGCCATCCGCGACGTCAAGGGCAGGATCGAGAACAAGGCGGCACTGCGTAAAGCGCTGGAAGCCGCGCGCTTCAACTCGGTGCGCGGCAGTTTCAGGTTCGGCGTCAACCACTACCCGGTGCAGGACTACTACCTGCGCGTGGTGCGCAAGGACGAGCAGGGCCACATCACCAACCGCACCATGAACAAGATTTTCGAGAACAAGGTCGATCCCTACGCAGGGCAGTGCCGGATGCCGGCAGGCTGAGCCAAGCCGCTGGCGCGGCGGCGTCGCACGCGAACCATCACCCCTCGCGCCAGGGCGATGGTTCGGTCAGCGAACCCCTGATGGCGCAACGTAATGGCGCGCCGCGGCGATGCGCCACGGGTGGCCACCTATTTACAAAGCGCGCGCCGCCCCCTATGCTGCGCGTTTCCTGACGGTCGCGGGCAAGCACACAAAGCGGCCGCATCACCAATATCGCGAAATATATTTTCGCCTTGAGCGCAATGTATTTCCCAAAATCGCTCGCGAGGAGACAACGATGACTTTCACTTCACGCTATGCCGCCCTGGCCCTGCTGGCCGCGGCCGCCTGCGTCAGCCTGCCGGCGCAAGCGCAGGAAAAGACGCTGCGCCTGGTCAGTGCCTTCGCCGAAAACGGCTACTACGTACAGCACCTGCAGAAGTGGATCGCCAGGTTCAACGCCGAAGGCAAGGGCACGCTGCAGATCAACTTCATCGGCGGCCCGAAGGCGATCCCGACCTTTGAAGTGGGTAACGCGGTGAAGACCGGCGTGGTCGACATCGGCTTGTCCACCGGCGCCTTCTACACCAACGTGATGCCCGAGGCCGACTTCCTCAAGCTCACGCAGATTCCCGTCGCCGAGCAACGCAAGAACGGCGCCTTCGCCTACATCAACAAGGTCTGGAACCAGAAGGCCAACATGCAGTACCTCGGCCGCATGGTGGAAAACCAGCCCTTCCACCTTTACCTGAACAAGAAGATCGACAAGCCCGATCTCACCGGCCTGAAGATCCGCATCACCCCGGTGTACCGCGAGTTCTTCCAGTCGCTCAACGCCAACGTCATCACCACCCCGCCGGGCGAGGTGTACACGGCGCTGGAGCGCGGCGTGGTCGATGGCTACGGCTGGCCGATCGGCGGCATCTTCGACCTGAACTGGCAGGAGAAGACCAAGTTCCGCGTCGACCCCGGCTTCTACGACGCCGAAGTCTCGCTGGTGATGAACCTCGACGCCTACAAGAAGCTCGATGCGAAGCAGCGCGATTACCTGAACAAGCAGGTGCTGGCCCTCGAAGCCGAAAACGGCATCTGGGCCACCTACACCAAGGACGAAGTGGCGCGCCAGGCCAAGGCCGGTATCCAGACCATCACCTTCGACGCCGCCGCCTCCAAGGCCTATCGCGACAAAGCCTACGACGTGGGCTGGGCCAACGCCATCAAGGTGTCGCCGGAACACGGGCCGAAGATGAAGGCGCTGTTCTCGAAGTAATTCCGACAAAAGCGTACCCCTGCTTGGTCGGGTGACAGCATGAAATCGCCGGCGAAACCGGCCGATTGCATGAACGAAATGCAAGGAAAAAGCAGCAGCGCCGGCGCGCTGCTTCACGCCAGATGAATCGCCTCTCCGAGCTGTACGGCAAGCTGCTCAACGCTCTCGGGCTGGTCGCTTGCGCCTTGCTGTTCGTCATGATGCTGATGATCTGCGCCGACGTGTTCCTGCGCAACCTGCCGGGCCTGTGCCGCGCGCTAGGCCTGCCGCTCGGGCTGGCGTGGAGCAACGAGATCTCGGAGCTGATGCTCTATTTCATCACGATGCTTTCCGCGCCCTGGCTGTTGCGCCAGGGCCAGCACATCCGCGTCGACATCGTATTGCGCGCCATTCCGCGCTACCCCGCCTGGCTCTGCGAATGGGTGGCCGACCTGTGTGGCTTCATCTGCTGCCTGTTCATGGTGTGGTACGGCGCGCGCGCCGCGCTCAAGAGCTACATGGACGGCGCCATGACCATCAAGACCCTGGTGACGCCCGAGTGGTGGGCGCTGGCGCCGCTGCCGGCCGCCTTCGCGCTCCTGGCCATCGAGATGATCTTCCGCATGTATCGCCTGGCCACCGGCCCGCGCGAGCCGCGGCATGACGCGGTGTCGGCATCATGATCGGCCTCGACCGGATGAAAGGGCGTCGCGCATGAGCTGGGAATTCGCCGCCTGGCTGCTGCTCGGCGGGTCCACCGTGTTGCTGTTCCTCGGCCTGCCGGTGGCCTTCTCCTTTCTCGCCATCAACCTGATCGGCGCGGCGCTGTATCTCGGCGGCGAGCCGGGGCTGATACAACTGGCGCGCAACAGCGTGGACTCGGTGAAGAGCTTCGCGCTGACGCCGATTCCCTTGTTCGTGCTGATGGGCGAGGTGCTGTTTCACACCGGGCTTGCGGTGAAGGTGATCGACGGCATCGAGCGCCTGATCCGCCAGGTGCCGGGGCGCTTGGCGGTGGTGGCCGTGGTGGCGGGTACGGTGTTCTCCGCCATCTCCGGCTCGACCATCGCCACTACCGCGATGCTGGGCTCGCTGATGATGCCGGTAATGCTCAAGCGCGGCTATCACCCGACGATTGCCGCCGGCCCCATCATGGCCATCGGCGCGGTGGACATGCTGATTCCCCCTTCGGCGCTCACCGTGCTGCTGGGCTCGCTCTCCGGCATCTCGATTTCCAAGCTGTTGATCGGCGGCGTCGTGCCGGGGCTGATCCTCTCGGTGGTGTTCGTCGCCTACATCATCGTGCGGGTGAAAATGCGCCCCGAACTGGCGCCGAATACCGATCTGGTCGAATACCACGGCTGGGAAAAGCTCAAGCCCTTCATCAAATACGTGATCCCGCTGGTGTCGATTTTCGTCATCGTGGTGCAGGCGATGGCGGCCGGCTGGGCCACGCCTACCGAGTCCGCCGCCATCGGCGCGCTGGCCACCGTGGTGCTCGGGCTGGCCTACCGCTCGCTTGATGTGGGCATCATGGTGAAGGCGCTGCGCGGCTCCATCGGCATCTCCGGCATGATCCTGTTCATCATCGTCGGCGCCACCACTTTCTCGCAGATCCTTTCCTTCTCCGGCGCTTCCAACGGCATGGTGCAGGCAATCACCGGCCACGGCCTGCCGCCGTGGGCCGTGACCTGCGCGATGATGGGCATCCTGATCTTCCTCGGCATTTTCGTCGACCAGGTAAGCATGATGATGATCACCCTGCCGATCTTCATGCCGGTGGTGCAGGCGCTGAACCTGGACCCGATCTGGTTCGGCGTGATGTTCCTGATCTGCATGCAGTTGGGCCTGCTGCTGCCGCCGCATGGCTTGCTGCTGATGACCATGAAGGGCGTCTCGCCGCCGGAAGTCACCATGCTGCACATCTTCAAGGCGGTGGCGCCGTTCGTCGCCATGAGCATCCTGCTGCTGGTCCTGGTGTTCTTCGTGCCGGCGGTGGCGACCTGGCTGCCGGCGCTGATCGGCTAGCCCGCGCGATCAACCGCACGCTTATACCGCCGCAGAAGCCCGGAAGCGGGCCATCTGTGCCAAAATTTTCGGTTGCGAGCCGCAAAAAGCGGCCGTCAACCAAAATACGGATACACGCATGTCCCTTCCCGCCCTCTGGATCACCTTCCCGGTGCCCGCGCCGGCAGTCGCCAAGCTGGCCGAAAAATTCGACGTCGTCCACACCAAGGGCCACGGGCCCGAGGCGCTGGCCGAGGCGCAGAAAAAGCCCATCGTCTCGGTGCTGACCAACGGCGCCAACGGCCTGCACGCCGCGGCGATCGCCGGCCTGCCCGGTCTCAAGTCGATTTCCACCTTCGGTGCCGGCTATGAAAACGTCGACCTGGCGGCCGCCCGCGAGCATGGCGTGGTCGTCACCCATGCGCCGGGGGTGAACGACGCCAACGTCGCCGACCATACCGTGGGCCTGATGCTGGGCATCGCGCGCGACTTCGTCGTCGGCGACCGCAACGTGCGCGAAGGCAAGTGGGATCAGAGCCGTGCCTACCGGCCCTCGCTCAACGGCAAGAGCGTCGGCATCATTGGCCTGGGCAACATCGGCTTGCGCATCGCGAAACGCTGCGAGGCCTTCGACATGACCGTCGCCTACAACACGCGCCGCCCGCGGCCCGAAGCGCCGTGGCAGCACTACGCCGACCTGACGGCGCTGGCGCGCGATTCCGATTTTCTCGTCGCCGCCTGCCCCGGCGGGCCGGAGACGCGCCACATCGTCAACGCCCAGGTGCTTGAAGCCTTGGGCAAGGATGGCTTTTTCATCAACATCGCCCGCGGCTCCGTGGTGGATACCAAGGCGCTGATCGCCGCTCTCGATGGTGGCGTGATCGCCGGCGCCGGGCTGGATGTGGTCGAGGGCGAGCCGGTAGTCCCGGAAGGCCTGCTCAAGAGCAACAAGGTGCTGTTCACCCCGCACATGGCCGGGCGCACGCCGGACGTGGTGTGGAACCAGGTGAAACTTTTCACCGCCAATGCCGAGGCGGTGCTGGCGGGCAAGACGCCGCCCAACGCGGTGCCGCTCTAAGGGGCACCCGCTCAATGCTGGCGTAGGGCGCCGGGTCGGCGCCTCACGCCGGGGGCGTGCCGCCTAAGCCGTGGCTTTGGCCGCCGCCGCGCTCTCGGCTTCTTCCTTCGGCACCACTTCCTTGGTCGCCCCGGCCCAGCCGCTGGTGGAGATGTCGAACACCACGCCGTTGGGGTCGTGGAACTTGACCTCGTAGAAGGCGCCGCCTTCGACCTGTGGCGGTTCGCCCATCCACCAGTTGGCGCCGGCCGCCTCCACCTGCTTGCGCGCCTCGTGGGCGTCGTCCACCCAGAAGCCGATGTGATGCAGGCCGGTGAAATCGCGCCCGCGGCGGCCGGCGGCCTCATCCGTCTTGTAGTGCAGCAGCGCGAGGTTGACGGTGCCGTCGGTGAGATACACGCCGCTGGCAATCGGATGGTCGGTCTGGCCGACCTTGGTCATGCCGAAGGCTTCCATGTAGAACTTGGCGGCCTTGTGCGGATCGGGAACGGTGATGGCGATGTGGCGCAGCTTGCCCATGGCTTCCTCTGGCGGTTGGCGTGATCAAAACATTATGCCCCCAAGCCACGCGCGCCGAAGGCGAATTCCCGAAATATGTTTCACGCAACTTTTGCTGCCGCCAAAGTCGTCAGGCGGTATGATTGATTCCTTATATCGGTTACGTGGCAAGCGCAACGCCAGCCTATGGAACGCTCATTCAAGAAAGAAGTCGAGCTGCTCAACCTCAAGCAGGGTGAGACCTTTCACGGCGAGGGTATCCTGGCCGTCACCAAGGCCCTGCTGCAGTCCGGCGTTTCCTACGTCGGTGGCTACCAGGGCGCGCCGATCTCGCACCTGATCGACGTGCTCACCGATGCGCGCGACATCATGGACGAGCTGGGCGTGCACTTCGAGGCTAACGCGTCGGAAGCCGGCGCCGCCGCCATGCTGGGCGCCTCCATCAATTACCCGATCCGCGGCGCGGTGACGTGGAAATCCACCGTCGGTACCAACGTCGCTTCCGACGCCCTGGCCAACCTCGCCTCTTCGGGGGTGAAAGGCGGCACCGTCATCATCATCGGCGAGGACTACGGCGAAGGCTCCTCCATCATGCAGGAGCGTAGCCACGCCTTCGCGATGAAGTCGCAGATATGGCTGATCGACCCGCGCCCCAATCTGCCGACCATCGTGAACATGGTGGAAAAGGCCTTCGAACTGTCGGAAGCCTCCAGCACGCCGGTGTTCGTCGAGCTGCGCATTCGCGCCTGCCACGTGCACGGCGCCTTCGAAGCCAAGGATAACGTCGCCGCCAAGGTGTCGCGCAACGCGCCCTTGCAGGAGCCGGTGTTCGACTACGGCAAGATCGTGCTGCCGCCTTCTTCCTACATCCAGGAAAAGCAGAAGATCGAGCGGCGCTGGCCGGCGGCGGTGGAATTCGTCAAGCGCGAAAAACTCAACGAGGTATTCGAAGGCGATCTCCAAGACATCGGCATCGTCCTGCAAGGCGGCATGTACAACGCGGTGATCCGCGCCCTGCAGCAGATGAATCTCGCGGATGCCTTTGGCGAATCGCGCGTGCCGCTGTACGTGATGAATGTCACCTATCCGCTGATCCCGGAAGAGCTGACGGCGTTCTGTGCCACGCGCCGCGCCGTGCTGGTGGTGGAAGAAGGCCAGCCGAATTTCATCGAGGATGCGCTGCACGCCATCCTGCGCCGCGCCGATATCCAAACGAAGTTGTATGGCAAGGACATGCTGCCGATGGCTGGCGAGTACACCGGCGAAGTCATGCTGGGCGGCGTGACGAAGTGGATCGAGGCGGTGGCGCCCAAAGGCATCGACACTACGCAACTGCACGCCGGAGTCGAATCCATCGCCAGCGTGAAAAAGCGCGCCGCCGAACTTCTGGGTGCGCCGGTGCCGAACCGGCCGCCGGGCTTTTGCGTCGGCTGCCCCGAGCGCCCGGTGTTCTCGGCGATGAAGCTGCTGGAACGCGAAGCCGGCGCGTATCACGTCTCCGCCGACATCGGCTGCCACCTGTTCTCCTCGCTGCCGCCGTTCAACATCGGCAACACCGTGCTGGGCTACGGTCTCGGGCTGGCGAGCAATTCCGCCATCGGCCCGCTGTTCGCCAAGCGTTCCGTCACCGTGATGGGTGACGGCGGCTTCTGGCACAACGGCTTGTCCTCGGGGGTGTCCAACGCCGTGTTCAACAACGATGACGGCATTCTCGTCATCATGAAAAACGGCTACACCTCCGCTACCGGCACGCAGGAGATTCCCTCCAGCCCGCACCAGAGCCAGGAGCATCGCGTCACCGACATGGGCATCGAGCGCACGCTCAAGGGCATGGGCGTGAGATGGATGAAGACGGTGAACAACTATCACGTCACCGATACCTTCAAGGTGCTGAAGGAGGCGATGACCTCACCCTACGGCGGCCTGAAGGTGATCATCGCAGAAGGCGAATGCCAGCTCGAGCGCCAGCGCCGCATCCGCCCGCTCAACGCCGAAAAACTCAAGCGCGGCGAGCGCGTGGTGCGCACGCGCTATGGCGTCGACGAAGACACCTGCACCGGCGACCATTCCTGCATCCGCCTTTCCGGCTGCCCCTCGCTCACCATCAAGGACTCCAGCGATCCGCTGCGCGTCGATCCAGTGGCGCATGTGAACAATGGCTGTGTCGGCTGCGGCCTGTGCGGCGAAGTGGCGCATGCGGCGGTGTTGTGTCCCTCCTTCTTCCGCGCCGAGATCATCCAGAACGCGAGCTGGTGGGACAGGCTTGTCGCGAAATTCCGCGGCGCCGTCATCGGCTGGATGCAGCCCGCATGAAAGTTATTCCGACAAAAGAACAAACCTGCTTTTGTCGGGCTTGATATGAATTCGATCGCCGGCAGAGCCGGTCGGTTGAATTGGTGAACCCGAGGATAGAGTCAAAAGCACATGCCTTACCCGAATCGCCCGCTGACCATATTGCTTGCCGCCCTCGGCGGCGAGGGTGGCGGCGTGCTGGCCGACTGGCTGGTGGAAGCCGCGCAGCGCCAGGATCTGCCGGTGCAAAGTACTTCCATCCCCGGCGTGGCGCAGCGCACCGGCGCCACCACCTACTACATCGAGATCTATCCGGTGCCGGTGGCGCAACTCGGCGGCCGCCGTCCCGTGCTGGCGCTGACGCCGTCGCCTTCAAACATCGATGTGATGGCGGCCTCCGAACTGGTCGAGGCCGGGCGCGCGATGCAGAATGGCTACATCAGCCCGCGCACCACGCTGGTCGCCTCCACCCACCGCATCTATGCCACGGTGGAAAAAATGCAGATGGGCGATGGCCGCTACGATGCCCAGCGCATCGTCGATGCCGCCCCCCAGCTTGCCGGCAAGACGGTGCTGTTCGACATGGCCGCTGCCACGCAGGAAGCCGGCACGGTGGTGTCGGCGGTGATGTTCGGCGCCATCATCGGCGCCGGCACCCTGCCCCTGACGCGCGAAGTGTGCGAGCAGGTGATCAGGGATTCCGGCAAGGGCGTGGTGGGCAGCCTCAAGGGATTCGCCGCGGGCTTTGCCGCCGCGACGGGCGGCGCGCCGGCGGGATCCGCCAATGCCGTATCCGTGCCCGGCGGCCTGCCGCAAGCCGCCGACTTCCCGCCGGCCGCCCAGGACATCGTTGCGGAGGGCGTCAAGCGCCTGATCGACTACCAGGACCAGGCCTACGCCGATCTTTACCGCAAGCGCCTCGCCAACATCGCGCGCCTGGACACCGGCGACGGCAAGCTCGCCGCCGAGACCGCGCGCTACCTGGCGCTGTGGATGAGCTTCGAAGACCTGATCCGAGTCGCCGACCTCAAGACCCGCAAGAGCCGCTTCGAGCGCGTGCGCGCCGACGTACTGGCGAAGGAAGACGAGCCGCTGCACATCGTCGAATTCCTCAAGCCGGGCCTGGATGAGATCAGCGGCATGCTGCCGCCCGCAATCGCACTGCGCTTCCACGCCTGGGCGACGAAAAATGGCCTGGCGGAGAAACTCTCCTTCGGCATGCACATCAAGACCAACTCGATCTTGGGCTTCCTGCTGCTGCGCGTGACCGCGGGCATGCGCTTCTGGCGCCGCCGCACCTCGCGCTATGCGGAAGAGCAGGCATTGATCGAGCGCTGGCTCAAGGCGGTGGAGACCGCCGCGGCGCGTGACCTCAAGTTCGCCTATGAGATCGCGCTGACGGCGCGCCTGGTCAAGGGCTACGGCGACACCAACAAGCGCGGCAAGGCAAGTTTCCGGCGCATTTTCGATAATCTCGTCGAAGGTGAAATGGCCATGGACGACGCCGCTCGCGCCAGGGCGATTTTCGCCGCGCGCGAAGCCGCGCTCGCCGATCCCGAGGGCCGCAACCTCGAAAAAACCCTGGGCACGCACGGCATCAAGCCGCTGCCGCCGCGCGAGCAGCCGGTCCGCTTCATCAAGCCGACGGTAAAGCGCGGCTAGGCGTTCTTTTTCGCGGCAAACAGGCGCAGGCAATGCGCGCGCAGCCAGCAATTGGCCGCATCCGCGTCGAATCGCTGGTGCCAGGCAACGCGCACCTCCACGCTGGGTGAAGGCACCGGCAGATCGCGGCACACGAGTTTCGACGAAGCTGCGAACAGGCGCGCGATCATGCGCGGCAATATCACCACCAGATCGTCATGCTCGATCAGGCGCGGCACCGCGAGGAAATGCGGCACGCGCGCGACAATGCGATTGCCCGCGCCCATTTCCAGCAGCAGGCCTTCGGCGCTGTAGTGCTGGGTCTCACGCGGCGCCACCACCAGGTGGCGTGCGGCAAGCATGCCCGCGCGCGTCGGTCGCCTCGCCAAAGGGTGGCCGGCGCGGGTGAGCAACACGTGGGTTTCGCGGAACAGCGACTGGTAGCGGATGCCGCCCTTCATCGCCGGCAGCACGCCGATGGCGAGGTCCACCCGGCCCTCGGCCAGCGCGCCCGCCAGCTGTTCGCGCGGCACCGCTTCGGTCTCCATCGTCAGTTGCGGCCCGGCCGCGGAAAGCTCGGCCAACAGCGGCGGCATGAATACGAATTCGCCGACATCCGACAGCGCCAGGCGAAAGCGGCGGGCCGAAGTCGCGGGGTCGAAACCGGCGTCGCGCGCGAATGAGATTTCCAGCGCCTGCAGCGCTGCGCGCACGTCTTCGCCCACGCGCAGCGCATAGGCGGTGGGCTCCATGCCGGCCGGGGTGCGGACGAACAGCGGGTCGCCGCACAGTTCGCGCAGGCGCTTGAGCGCGCTGCTGGCGGCCGACTGCGTCAGGCCCAGCGCGGCGCCGGCGGCGGTGACATTGCGCGTGTCGAGCAGCGCCACCATCAGCTTGAGCAGGTTGAGGTCGGCGCGGGCGACCAGGCTGCGGCTCATATCCATCATTTAAATTTACCACATTGCTTGCATCAATTTGACAGATGGGGAGCAGGCGCTTATGTTGACGGGCGAAAAACCTGCCTCGCCCGCGCGGCAGCAAGGTGCCGGAGACAAAGATCATGGAAAGACTCTTCACCGAGGAAATCAAGTCCCTCAAGCTGGGGGCGGGCCAGACTTTTCATGGCGAGGGCATCCTCGCCGTCACCAAGGCGCTGCTGCAATCCGGCGTCTCCTACGTCGGCGGCTATCAGGGCGCGCCGGTGTCGCACCTGCTCGACGTGATGGTGCAGGCGCGCGAATACATGGACGAGCTCGGCGTGCACGTGGAAGCCTGTTCCAACGAGGCTTCCGCCGCCGCGCTGCTGGGCGCCTCGATCAACTACCCGGCGCGCGGCGCGGTGACGTGGAAGTCGATCGTCGGCACCAACGTGGCGGCCGATGCGCTCTCCAACCTCGCCTCGGCCGGTGTGATCGGCGGCGCGCTGATCGTGCTGGGGGAGGACTACGGCGAGGGCGCCTCGGTGATCCAGGAGCGCAGCCACGCCTACGCGCTGAAAAGCTCGATGATCCTGCTCGATCCGCGCCCGGACCTGCCGACCATCGTGCGCATGGTGGAACAGGGCTTCGCGCTGTCGGAGGCGTCGAACACCCCGGTGATGATGGAATTGCGCATTCGCGCCTGCCACGTGCAGGGCGAATTCGCCGCCGGTGACAACCGGGCCCCCGCGGTTTCCACCCGCAACCGCCTGGCCGGCCCGGCAGCCTTCGTCTACGACCGCCTGGCGCATCCGCCCGCTACTTTCCGCCAGGAAAAACTCAAGACCGAGGTGCGCCTGCCGGCGGCGCGGCGCTACATCGTCGAACACGAACTCAACGATGTCAGCGGCCCGCAAGAAGCGCCGCTGGGGTTGATCGTGCAAGGCGGGCTGTACAACAACCTGATGCGCGCTCTGCAGATGATGGACCTCGCCGACGCCTACGGCGAGAGCGCCATTCCGATTCTCACACTCAATGCCGTCTACCCGCTGGTGCCGGAGCAGATTGCCGGTTTTTGCGCGCGGAAAAGCGCGGTGCTGGTGATCGAGGAAGGCCAGCCGGAATTCATCGAGCACGAGATCGGCTCCCTCTTGCGCCGTGCCGATTTGCAAACCAGGTTGCATGGCAAGGACCTGCTGCTGATGGCAGGCGAATACACCGCTGAGGTGATCCTGCGCGGCCTGATGCATGCGTTCCGCCTGCACGACAAATCCATCCCGCTTGCCGCCACCGCCGCCTGGCTCGACAACCTCGACGCCCAGCGAGCCGAGGCGCACGAACGCCTCGGCGGCCATGTACCGCCGCGTCCGCCCACCTTTTGCACCGGCTGCCCCGAGCGCCCGGTGTTCTCCGCCCTCAAGCTGGTGGAGCGCGAGATCGGCCCGGTGCACGTTTCCGGCGACATCGGCTGCCACGCGCTTGCCACCTTCGAGCCGTTCTCGGTGGGCAATTCCATCCTCGGCTACGGCATGGGCATGGCCTCGAGCGCGGCTGTCAATTCGCTGATGAACAAGCGCGCCATGGCGGTGATGGGCGACGGCGGCTTCTGGCACAACGGCCTGCTCTCGGGCGTGCAATCGGGGCTGTTCAACGACGGCGACGGCGTGCTGGTGATCATGAAAAACGGTTACTCCTCCGCCACCGGCACGCAGGAGATCATCTCCTCGCCTCTCGAAGCGGCGCGCGCGCAAGCCCAGGGCCAGAGCGCGGCGCACAGCAACGTCACCATCGAAGCCACGCTCAAGGGCATGGGCGTGGGCTGGATGCGCACGGTCTACAACTACCGCGTCGCCGACATGGTCGCCACCATGCGCGAGGCCTTCACCAGCCCGTTCCAGGGCCTGAAGGTGATCATCGCCGAAGGCGAATGCCAGCTGGAGCGCCAGCGGCGCCTCAAGCCGGCGCAGGCCAAGGCACTGAAGGAAGGCAGGCGCGTGGTGCGCGTTCGCTACGGCATCGACGAGACGGTGTGCTCGGGCGACCATTCCTGCATCCGCCTCTCCGGCTGTCCCTCGCTGACGGTCAAGGATGCGAAAGATCCCCTGAAGGTCGACCCGGTAGCGCACGTGAACAACGGCTGCGTCGGCTGCGGCCTGTGCGGTGAAGTGGCGCATGCGGCGGTGCTGTGCCCATCATTCTATCGCGCCGAGATCGTGCAGAACCCGACGTGGTGGGACCGCACTCGCGCCAATGTGGCTGCCATGCTCACCGGCTGGCTGCGCCCGGCTTGAGGAGAAAACCATGAACCTCAAGCCGGTGAAAATCCTCATCGCTGCCCTGGGCGGCGAAGGCGGCGGCGTGCTCGCCGACTGGATCGTCCACGCCGCCGCCGCTTCCGGCTACCCGGTACAGGCCACCTCCATTCCCGGTGTCGCGCAGCGCACCGGCGCCACCACCTACTACCTGGAAATCTTTCCGCAACAGGTGCCCGCCGGCGGCAAGCGGCCGATTCTCGCGCTCAACCCGATGCCGGGCGACGTCGATCTGCTCGCTGTTTCCGAACTGCTGGAATGCGGGCGCATGATCGAGCGCGGCATGGTGAGCCGGCAGACGGCAGTGGTCTCTTCCACGCATCGCATCTACGCGGTGGCGGAGAAAATGCAGATGGGCGACGGCCGCTTCGCCACCGCGCAGATCATCGCCGCCGCCAGCGCGCTCGCCGGCCGCGCCGTGCTGTTCGACATGGACGCCATCACCCGTGCCCACGGCACCGTGATCTCCGCCACCCTGTTCGGGGCGATGGCGGGCGCGAACGCCTGGCCACTGACACGCGATGCCTGCGAAGCGGCGATCCGCGCCGGCGGCAAGGGCACGCAGGCAAGTCTCGCCGCATTTGCCGACGCCTACGCGCGCGCCCTGGGCCGCGGCGCGCAGGCGGCCGCCACCCTGCCGGGCCAGCCATCGGGCGCGGCGCACATCACCGCCGAGTGGCTTGCCGCCTTGCCGGTGGCGGCGCGCGAATTTGCCCTCGAAGGCGAGCGGCGCTGCGCCGAATTCCAGGATGCGGCCTATGCAAAGCTCTACCGTGAGCGCCTCGCCGGTGTCGCCGCCTTCGACAGCGGCGACGGTGCACTCACGCGCGAGACCGCGCGCTACCTCGCGCTATGGATGTGCTTCGACGACCTGATTCGCGTCGCCGCGGTGAAAATCAGCGCGGCGCGCATCGCGGAGGTGCGCGCCGAAGTGCAGGCGCGGCCGGGCGAGACGCTGCACGTGATCGAGTTCCTCAAGCCCGGCATCGACGAATTCGCCTCCCTGCTGCCGGTGTCGCCGGCGCGGCGCGTGCTCGCCTGGGCGCGCAGGAATGGCCATGAGCACAAGCTCAACGTCGGCATGCATTTGCGTACCACCGGGCTGGCCGGCTTCCTGATGCTGCGCCTGATGGCGGCGCTTAAACCCTGGCGCCCGCGTAGCGCGCGTTACGCCGAGGAACAGGCACTGATCGTCCGTTGGCTGGCCGCGGTCCACACGGCCGGCGCCGCGCCCGAACTGGCGCTGGAAATCGCGCAACTCGGGCGCCTGATCAAGGGCTATGGCGACACTAACCGGCGCGGCAAGGAGAATTTCAGCCGCATACTGGAGACTTTGGTCGACGGCAGGAACTGGGTCGCTGACACCGCGCAATTGGCCGCCGCCGTACGCGTCGCGCGCGAGGCAGCGCTTGCCAATCCGGACGAAAAGCATCTCGACGGCAAGCTGGCGGACTTCGGCGTCAAGCCGCGGCCGCTGCGCGCGGTGCCGATCAACTTCGTCAAGCCGCCGCGCGGCGCCGTCAAGCCCGGCGCCTGAGGCGCCGCGCCTTCGAGTACGCCACGTCAGGGGGGCCGCGCAGCAGTACCGGCCAGAGGCGCGTCGGTACCGGTGCGTGGTGCAGACGAAGGCGACTGCGGCTGGCGTGGCCCTGGCCTCAGGCCTTCGGCTGGTCGCGCAGTTCGCGCCGCAGGATCTTGCCCACCGGCGTCTTCGGCAGATCGTTGCGGAATTCGACGATGCGCGGCATCTTGTAGCCGGTGAGATTCTCGCGGCAGAACGCCAGGATGTCTTCCTTGGTGAGGTTCGGGTCCTTCCTGACGATGACGATCTTCACCGTCTCGCCCGACTTCTCGTCCGGCACGCCCACCGCCGCGCACTCCAGCACGCCGGGGTGCATCTGCACCACCCCCTCGATCTCGTTGGGATAGACGTTGAAGCCTGAGACCAGGATCATGTCCTTCTTGCGGTCGGTGATGAAGACGAAGCCTTCGCCATCCATATGGCCGACGTCGCCGGTCAACAGCCACCCCTCCTTGATGATCTTCGCCGTCTCGTCGTCGCGCTGCCAGTAACCCTTCATCACCTGCGGGCCGCGCACGCAGATCTCGCCGGTATAGGGGGCGGAATCGCCCTGGCCGTCCCAGATGCCGAGGTCGCGCAGGTCGTCGCTGCGGATCGACACGTCGGTCGAAGGCAGCGGCAGGCCGATCGAGCCCTTCCACGGCATGCCCATCGGGTTGATGCACACGCCGGGCGAAGTCTCGGTCAGGCCGTAGGCCTCGGTGAGCGAATGGCCGGTGACTTTCTGCCACTTCTCCGCCACCGCCTTTTGCACCGCCGCGCCGCCGCCCAGCACCACCTTGACGTGCGAGAAATCGAGCGCGTCGAAACCTTCGGTGTTGAGCATGCCGTTGAACAGGGTGTTGACCCCGGTGAGCACGGTCCAGCGCCACTTGGCGAGTTCGGCGATGAAGCCTTTCATGTCGCGCGGGTTGGTGATCAGCACATTGTTGGCGCCCCACTTCATGAACAGCAGCGTGGCGGTGAGGCAGAACACGTGGTACATCGGCAACGGCGAGACCACCACCTCCTCGCCCTTCCTGAACTCGCCCGAAATCCACGCGCCGGACTGCTCCAGGTTGGCGAGCATGTTGCGGTGGGTCAGCATGGCACCCTTGGCCACGCCGGTGGTACCGCCGGTGTATTGCAGGAAGGCGATGTCGTCGTGCGTCAGGTCCGGGCTCTTGTAGGCGGCGGCGGCGCCGCGTGCCAGCGCCGCGCGCATGCCCACCGTGCCGGGAATGTTCCACGGCTTGACCATCTTCTTCACGTTCTTCACCACGAAGTTGACGACCCAGCGCTTGGGCGCCGGGATCAGGTCGCCGATCTGCGTGGTGATGACGTGCTTGACCGGTGTTTCATGCAGCGCCTGCTCCAGCGTGTGGCAGAAGTTCTCGACGATGACAATCACCTTGGCGCCGGAATCCTTCAACTGGTGTTCGAGCTCGCGCGGGGTGTACAGTGGGTTGACGTTCACCACCACCAGGCCGGCGCACAGTACGCCGAAGATGGCGACCGGGTACTGCAGCAGGTTGGGCATCATCACCGCGACGCGGTCGCCGCGCGTAACGCCGGGCAGGCTTTGCAGGTAGGCGGCGAACTGGCGCGCGCGCTGCGCCAGTTCGGTGTAGCTCATGCGGTAATCGAGGTTGCTGTAGGCCGTCTTCGCGCCGTACTGTTCGCAGCAGCTCTCGAACAGGTGCTTGACCGAGGTGAACTGGTGGTAATCGATCTCGGCGGGAATGCCGGGCGGGTAGCTTTTGAGCCAGACTTTGTCGGCCATCGTTGCTCCAGGGGGATTTGATTATTGTTCCGTCGCGGCTTAGCCGGCCGGGAGTGACGGGCACCACTTTAGCGGTTTTTAGGCAGGGGTGTTAATGCGCCGCGCAAGGGCGCACGCCCGGCTACCGGCAGGCGTGCGGAACGCTACCCTGGAGGGCCCGGAATTGGCCGGGCCATGAAGGCGCCGGCTGCCGCCGTTGCGGCGGGCGCCAGCGCGGGCGCTTACATCGAGCCGTCGGGCACGAAATCCATCGGATCGTCCATCCAGCCGGCGGCGGTGACCACGCCGCTGCGGTCGAAACTGACCGACAGGATGATGTGGCGCTGCATGTCGTTGGCGTAGTAATCCCAGACCGCGCCGCCGTACTGGCGGCTGGGGCCGGTGTTCTGCCCCGGGCGGCCGAGCAGGGCGGAGACGCTTTGCATGTTGTCGACGCCGATGCGGATTTTCGCCACCGTCTGCTCGGTCAAGACCTGCTCGACGCGCACCAGCTTGCCGCCGGCGTCGAAGCGGGCCATGTAGGTCTGGCGGCCGGCCGGGCCGTGCGGATATTCAAGCGATTCGGCATAGTCGGCGCCCGGCGGCGCCTTGTGCACCGCGAACGGCGTGCCCATGGTGGCGCGGGTGTCGGTCTCGGTGGAGACGCCCGGCGTCAGGCCGCCGCCCGTGTAGGAGGCGCAGCCGCCAAGACCGGCGAGCATGAGGGTGGAGAACAGGACGGCAGGGAGCAGGGGACGGGCAGGCATATCACCTCCAGCTTATTGATGTATGAGGGGCGGGAAATGCCCCACCAGTTATACGCATTTGGATTTTGCCTGGTTGCAGGCTGGTTTGCGGCACTGCGTCAGCGTAGCAGCTTGATGAAGCTGGCGGCGATCTTGCGCGGGCTGTCGCCGCCCGGCCGGTACCACTCCGGCGACCAGTTGAGCGCACCCAAGAGCAGCAGGCGCAGGTTACGCCGGTCGGTGCCCGGCGGCAGCGGCAACCGGCTGATCAACTGGCGGAAAATCTGCTCGTAATCGTCGCGCAGCGCCACCAGCTTGGCGCGTACGCCGGGGGCATCGTCCGGGCGCACGCGGATCACCACCTGGGCGTAGGCGCTCTTGGCGAGCAGGCCGTCCAAGTGCGCGCGGCAGGCCGCTTCCAGGCGCGCCCAAGGCTCGGTTTCGGCTTCCACCGCGGCTTGCACGGCGGCGCGGATGCGCCGCACCCCTTCCTCGTAGACTGCCAGCAACAGCTCTTCCTTATTGGCGAAATGGGCGTACAGCGAGCCCGGCAGCATGCCGACGCGGGCGACGATGTCGCGCACCGAGGTACCTTCGAACCCGTACACGGCGAATAGCGCCGCCGCTTCCTCCAGCAACTGCGGCAGGCGGCTGTCGGCGCGGCTGACCGTACGCGGGGCGGGCCGCGGCCCGGCCTTGCGGCGGGCGGCAGGGCGCGGCTTTGCGGCAGCGCGGGTGTCAGGCATGGCGGGTCATGACGCGGCGATGGGAAGGACGGCAGCCCTCTCTGCGGAGGCGGGCCGCGATTTTATCCCGCTTGTCCGGACAGCGCGAGCAATTTTCATCGGCGCGCCACCCGCAAGGGCAGCGCCGTGACGCCGCGAAACACCGGCGAACGCAGCCACTCCAGCGCGCCGGGCGCGCGCTCGATATGCCCGAAGGCCGCCAGCAGCGCCGGGAACACCACCTGGCCTTCGAGGCGCGCCAGCGGAAAGCCCAGGCAGATGTGATTGCCGTAGCCGAAGGTGAGGTGGGCGACGCCGTCGCGCTCGATGTCGAGCAGGTCCGGGTTGGCATAGGCGCGCTCGTCGCGGTTGGCGGCGTTGAGCATGATGAACACGCGCTCGCCCGGTTTCATTTTCCTGCCGTGCAAGGTGTGCGCTTCGCGCACCACCCGCACCTGCGCACCCGACGGCCCGTCGTAGCGCAGCAGTTCTTCCACCGCGGCGGCGGCCAGGTCCGGGCGCATGCGCAGCTTTTGCATCTCGCCGGGAAAGGCGAGCAGCGACAGCATGCCGTTGGCGATGTGGTTGGTGGTGGTCTCGTGCCCGGCGAACAGCAGCAGGATGCAGGTGGCGATCAGCTCGTCGTCGCTCAGGTGGTCGCCGTCTTCTTCGCGCAAATGCGTGAGTTCGGAAAGCAGGTCGGCCCGTGGATGCGCGCGGCGGTCCTCTATCATGCGGCGGAAATAGGCGGCCATCTCCTGTGTTGCCGCCTCGGCCACCGCGTATTTTTCAGCCGCTACACGCGCGCTGCCGATGAACAGCGCCATCTCGTCCGACAGGCGCTTGATCAGCGCCAGATCCGCGCGCGGCACGCCCAACATGTCCATGATGACGAGTGCCGGCAACGGGCCGGCAAAATCGGCGACGAAGTCGACCTCTTCGCGCGCGCCGATGCGGGTGATCAGCCATTGCGTGATCTCTTCCACGTTCGGGCGCATCGCATGCATCGACTTGACGTGGAACACCCGGCTCGCCAGGCGGCGTATGCGCGTGTGGTCCGGCGCGTCGCGGAACACCATCCACAGCGACAGGTAGCGGATGATGGCGCCGATGCGCTCCTGCTCGGGCGAAGGCAGGGAGGCGAAAAACGGCCGCAGGCGCTCGGACGACATGCCGGCGGCGTCCTGGCAGACGCGCTTGACGTCGGCGTAGCGCGTCAGCACCCAGGATTTGAGGCGCGGACTCCAGTGCGCCGGGTCTTCGTCGCGCAGGCGCTGGTAGACCGGGAACGGATCGGCCAGCACCGCCGGGTCGTCGGGGCGGTAGTCGATGCCGGGTGCGTTGCTCCCGGTTGCGGCCGGGGCGGCGGGACTGGCGGGCACGGGCGCTCCTTCTGCATTAGACAAACAATCGTTTGTCTAATGTAGCGCGGTCGGGCGCCAGGGTCAAACGGCGGCGATGCTGCGCCGCCGCGCGTTTGTGCCGGATCTACTTTGCTTCGAGCAGCAGGTTGAAGTGCTCGACGGTGGGGGCGCCGGCGAAAAACGGGCCGACGATGGCGCGCCATTCCTGGAAGGCGGGCGAGCCGCGGAAATCCCCGGTGTGGTTTTCCAGCGTCTCCCAGTAGACCATCAGGACGTAGCGCTCAGGCGATTCGATACCCTTGACCACGCGGTGGCCCTTGTAGCCCTTTGCCTTGGCGATCACGGTTTCCACGCCTTTCTTGATGGCGGCGTCGAATTCGGCCTGTTTGCCGGGCGCGATGCGGATGTCGGCGTGTTCCAGGATCATGCGGAAATCTCCTCGGGGTGTTCAGTGGGATGCGCCGGTGCGGGTGGCAGGGGCATGGCGGCATTCTAACCGCGCACCCGCGGCATGCCGGCGGGGCGCGGGTAAAATTACCGCATGAACCGACCGCTTGCCACCCTGCCTGAGTCCGCCCGCAAAGCCCTCGCCGAAATTGGCCCGATCTGGGGCACGGACATCCAGAAACATCGCGACATCACGCTCGCCACCTACCTGCCGCTGCTGGCACAGGGGCCGAAGGCCGGCGTGGAAAAGGTCAACAACCTCGCCTACGGCCGCCATCCGCGCCAGGTGCTCGACCTGTTCCGCCCGGCCGGCAAGAGCAAAATGCCGGTGGTGATCTTTCTCCACGGCGGCGCTTTCTTGCGCGGCGACAAGTGCGTCAACGCCGAGGTGTACGACAACGTGCTCTACTGGTTCGCGCGCCATGGCGTGCTGGGCATCAACCTCGAATATCGCCTGGCGCCCGAGTCAACGTATCCGGGCACCACCGACGACGTCGCCCAGGCGGTGGCCTGGGTACAGGCGCACGCGGCCGGCTTCGGTGGCGACCCGGAGAACATGTTCCTCATCGGCCACTCCGCCGGCGGCACCCATGCCGCCGCCTATGCCTGGGACCCGGCCTCCGGCTATCTCGGGCGCCACCTCAAGGGGCTGGTGCTGATTTCGGCGCGCCTGCGCGCCGACGTGGCGCCTGAGAACCCGAATGCCGGCGGCGTGCGTGCGTATTGGGGCGAGGATGCTTCACTCTACGAAGCGCGTTCACCGGTAACGCATGCCGCCGCCTCGCATCTGCCGGTGATGATCGCCAACGCCGAATTCGAAAACCCGCTGCTCGACATCTATGGCCTGGAAGCCGCCTGGCGCATCGCCCAGGCGCGCTGCCATGCGCCGCGCTACGTGCGCCTGACCGGGCACAACCACATCTCCATCGTCGCGCACTTCAACACCGAAGAAGAAATCCTCGGGCGCGAGATTCTGGATTTTTTCGAGACCCTGACCTGAGGAATCACTGCCAAGGGACTATGCCCCCTTGGCAACCCCCGAAGTCAGAGGGCAGTGCACATCCGGCTCTTCCAATTTCGAGGCTTGTTCAGCGTTTCCCCGCGCTACGTTAGGTAAGGCTTCAGCCAGCCAAGGCCGTCCGAAGTCTTCCCCTTCGGGCGGTACTCGCAGCCGATCCAGCCGGTGTACTTGATCTCGTCGATCACCTCGAACAGGTAGGGATAGTTCACCTCGCCGATGTCCGGCTCGTGGCGCTGCGGCACGCCGGCAATCTGCATGTGGCCGACGTTGCCGGTGGGCACGTACTGGCGCAGGCGCATCGATACGTCACCCTCGACGATCTGGCAATGGTAGAGGTCCATCTGCACCTTGAGGTTGGAGGCGCCCACGGCTTCAATCACTGCGTGCGCTTCGGCCTGGTGGTTGAGGAACATGCCGGGGATGTCGCGCGTGTTGATCGGCTCGATCAGCGCCTTGAGGCCGGCGCCGGCGAACTGCTCGGCGGCGTAGCGCAGGCTGCGCACGTAGATTTCACGGTGCTTCGCGCGGTCGTCGCCGGCGGCGATCAGGCCGCACATCACGTGCACATTGGGCGTGCCCAGCACCTGCGCGTAGTCGATCGCCTTGGCGATGCTGGCCTTGAATTCGTCCTCGCGCCCCGGCAGGGAAGCCAGGCCGCGCTCACCTTTGGTCCAGTCGCCGGGCGGGGCGTTGAACAGCACGTTGACCAGGCCGTTGTCGTCCAGGCGCTTCTTGATTTCCTTCGCTTCGAATTCGTAGGGAAAGAGGAATTCCACCGCCTTGAAGCCGTCTTTGGCGGCGGCGGCGAAGCGGTCGAGGAAATCGTGCTCGGTGTACATCATCGACAGGTTGGCGGCGAAACGGGGCATGGCGGTCTCCAGCGGAATGCGTGTTATTTGATCGGAAAGCGGTGGCGCAGGTCGTCCGCCTGCGCCTGGGTCAGCGCGCGGACGCGCCGGCCTTGCAGCAGCAAAAACAGTTTGGCGGTGGCTTCCAGTTCCTCGGCGGCATCGGCCGCGGCGGACAGGCTGCTGCCCCCCACCACCGGGCCGTGGTTGGCGAGCAATAGCGCGTGGTGCCTGCCGGCGAAGCGCCGCACCGCGTCCGCCAGTCGCAGGTCGCCCGGCGCGAAGTAGGGCACCAGCGGCAGGCTGCCGATGCGCATCACGTAATAGGCCGTGAGCGGCGGCAACAGGTCGGCGGGGTCGAGCTCCTCCAGCAGCGAGACCGCGACCGAATGCGTGGCGTGCAAGTGCACCACGGCGCCGTTGGCCGGGCGCTCCTGGTACATCGCCAGGTGCAGAAAGTTTTCTTTCGAGGGCGCGTCGCCGGAAACCAGCTTGCCGTCCCAGTCGAGTTTGGAAAGCTTCGCCGGGTCGAGGTCACCGAGGCTGGAGCCGGTGGGCGTGAGCAGCCAGCCGTCTTCCAGTTTCGCGCTGATGTTGCCGGTGCTGCCGTGGGTGAGGCCACGGTCGAACATCGAACGGGCAACGCTGCAGATCTGCTCGCGCAGTTTCGATTCGTTGCTTGCCATTGCCTATGCCAGTTGCGCCAGGGCCTTGGCGAAAAAATCCACCGTGCCGAAATTACCCGATTTCAGCGCCAGCGCGACCGGCGCGTCGGATCCCCGGGCGCCTTCGCTCACCGTCCACGGCACGCCGGGGTCGATCTGCGGCCCGATGCGCAATTGGGTGACGCCAAGCTTGCCCACCACCGCGCCCGAGGTTTCGCCGCCGGCCACCACCAGCTTGCGCACCCCGGCCTGCACCAGGCCCAGGGCGATGCTGGCCAGCGCGTCTTCCACCAGCGTACCGGCGCGCTCGACGCCCAGTTGCGCCTGCACCTGTTTCACTTCTTCCGGTGTGCTGGTGGCGTAGATCAGCACCGGTTCCTTGGCGATGCGCTCGCGCGCCCATTGCAGCGCCTGCTGCGCCAGGCCGGGGTCGGCGGCAAGCTGCATCGGGTCCAGGCGCAGCGCCGGCCGTTCGGCTTTCCAGTGCGCCACCTGCGCGTTGGTGGCGGTCGAGCAACTGCCGGAGAGCACCGCGGCCGCGCCGTTTATCCCAGGCAGTTGCGCGGCCTGGCTTTCGTGCTTGAGCAGGCCGGCGCGGCGAAAGTTGGCCGGCAGGCCCAGTGCCACGCCGGAGCCGCCGGTGATCAGCTTCATCCCGGCGCAGGCCTCGCCGATGGCGTGCAGGTCGGCGTCGGACAGCGCATCGACCACCGCCATGCCTACGCCCTCGCGGTGCAATTGGGCGATGCGATGGGCGATCGCTGACGCACCCGCGCTCACCGTGTCGTAGCGCACCAGCCCGACCTTGCGCTTGGTCTGCGCCTGCAGCACGCGCACCAGGTTGGCGTCGGTCATCGGCGTCAGCGGATGGTCCTTCATGCCCGATTCGGAGAGCAGTACGTCGCCGACGAACAAATAGCCGCGGCAGATGGTGCGCCCATTTTCGGGAAAGGCCGGGCAGGCGATGGTGAAGTCCGTGCCCAGCGCGTCCATCAGCGCGTCGGCCACCGGCCCGATGTTGCCGCGAGGGGTCGAATCGAAGGTCGAGCAATATTTGAAATAGAACTGCTTGCAGCCCTGCGCGCGCAGCCATTCCAGCGCGGCCAGCGATTGCGCCACGGCGTCTTGCGGCGCGATGGTGCGCGACTTCAGCGCCACCACCACCGCGTCCGCCTCCGGCGCGTCGCCCGCGGGCACGCCGATGGTCTGCACCGTGCGCATGCCGCCGCGCACCAGCATGTTGGCAAGATCGGTGGCGCCGGTGAAATCGTCGGCGATGCATCCAAGCAGCATGGGTTTTCCTATTTCTTGCCCGGCAGGTCGATGCCGGGGAATATCTTGATCACCGCGGCGTCGTCCTCGCGGCCGTGGCCGGCGGTCGACGCCATCATGTACATCTGGTGCGCGGCGGCCGAGAGCGGCAGTGGAAACTTGCTCTTGCGCGCGGTATCGAGCACCAGCCCGAGGTCCTTGACGAAAATGTCCACCGCCGAAAGCGGCGTGTAGTCGCCCTTGAGGATGTGCGGCACGCGGTTTTCGAACATCCACGAATTGCCGGCGCTGTGGGTGATCACCTCGAACAGCGCCTCCGGGTCCACGCCCTCGCGCATGCCCAGCGCCATCGCCTCTGCCGCCGCCGCGATATGCACCCCCGCCAGCAGCTGGTTGACGATCTTCACCTTCGAGCCCAGGCCGTGCGCCGCGCCCAGGCGATACACCTTGCCCGCCATGCCGGCGAGCACATCCTCGATCTTCGCGTACACCGCAGGCGGGCCGGAAGTCATCATGGTCATCTGCCCGGCAGCCGCCTTGGCGCCGCCGCCGGAGACCGGCGCATCCAGCAGCAGGATGCCCTTTTCCGCCAGCCGCTTCGCCAGGCCCTGCGCGTACTCCGGCGCCGCGGTGGCGCTGGCGATTACCACCGA
>DASYEQ010000049.1:0-34863 GCA_036498945.1 Burkholderiales bacterium
CGCTACCTTGCGCCGCCATGTTCCTGGCGGTGTAGCCGGCGCGGGCGGCGGCGGCGCTGGCGTTCTGGTCGTTCAGGTATTCGAGGACGAACCGCTCCTGGCGGTCGGTGAGGGTGGTGTGCATGGTGGCTCCGGATTTGAGGATTCCTGAAGCCTAAGATACGCGAATTGAATCGCTAAATATGGTTGATTTTCGCAGGCAAAAAATGTCGACAATAACCATTGGAAACAATTGGATACGAGGGGTAAAGCGTAAAAAATAGGCAACAAAAATGGCGCGCGCGAAGCGCCGCGCGGTTGCCTACGGTGCTTCGCTGTCCTCGCCGTCTTTTGTTTCCTTGCTATCCGGCATCACCGCGTCCGGCCCGCCTTGCAGGCGCGAGCGGCGATGTGGCACACCCTCTTGGTGCTCCACATCCTGGGCCCCTTGCCAGCGCTCGGTCGGCTTGCCGTCGCCGGTCGTTTGC
Organism: Burkholderiales bacterium; assembly: GCA_036498945.1. GTDB lineage: Bacteria > Pseudomonadota > Gammaproteobacteria > Burkholderiales > JAEUOS01 > JAQGMJ01. The sequence goes on from DASYEQ010000049.1 coordinate 468, forward strand.
TGTTCGCGCGGATTCGACTTGAAGGCGTCTTCGCTGGTCTCGGAACTGCGGTTGCCGCCCATTTCCGTTTCGGCTTCGTCGGCAGCAGGGGGCTGGCGGGATTTCATGAGAGGGCCTTCACTGTTGTTTGCCGATAGTCTTGGGCTCAATGAATTGCAAACCTATCCGACTCGCACCTGTAGTTCTGTAGGAATTGCCGGACGGCCAAGCACGCAGACCCGGCGCGTCAAGACACTCTCAGGAACTCTTCGACCGCGCGCGGAAAATTGCGATGTCCTTTGGCCGCAAGCTTGACAAGGGAGTAGCGTTGAATGGGTTCTAGCTCCGGCCAACCGCGGAGCAACTCCCGACTTCCGCCCGTCGCGGCAAGCTGTTTCGCCACGCTCTCCAGCATGCCCTGGCCGGACTGCGACGCCTGCAACGCCGCGTTGTCGTTGCAGCGCTCCACCGCGCCCAGTTCCTGCTTTTCAATCCAGCGCAAAAGATAGCCGGCCAGCCGCGAAGCCGAAATCTGGTTCCCCGCATCGGCTTCAATCACGGTTTCGCGGACGGCGCGGGGAAGCCCGCGCCATTGCGTCAGGGAAAGTTTCAGGCGGCATTGGTCCAGCGCGTACCGGCCGCGCATGGGGACGCAATCGAGGGTCTTCCTGTAGTCGCTTTCGAAGCCGAAGAATGCATTTTCAAGCCCGGTGCCAAGGCCCAGCGCAATGGAGACGCCGCGAGCAATCGTGCGCGGGCGCTCGCCAAGCCCGAAGATCTCGGCGGGCTGGCGCGGATCGACTTCGATGATCTTCTGCCTGATCCCGACGGCGACGCTGTCATGCGGCAAGCCGCGCAGCCTACCGGTCAATGGGGCGGCAACGGGAATGCCGTTGAGGGTGCCTACGCTTTCCCCTTGGATGACCGCCTGCCCGATGCGATGGCCTGTCCGCCAGATTCCATCTTGTGGGCTGTAGACAAAGCGTTCCCGCCCCGCTTCGCCGATGGGGCGTGGTTCTCCCGCGAGGTCTTCGGTGCGCTGGTCGCGCAAGACGGCGCCAAGGCCGTCACCCCACGCTGTTTCAATAGCGATATGGCAATTCTTGCCCGGCACGAAGTTCGGCCCGAGCCCCACCGTGAGTGGGGCGAGTTCGCGCAAATCTTCCGGTATTGCGCGCTTGCGCATGCGGGCATCCACCAGCGCATCGAAAGCAAGCCTTTTGCGCAAGGCATCGGTTGCAAGGCAGGTGACGGGCACGACGCCGACCTCTGAACGCAAGTCCTGGAGATCCTCAATCGAGCGGCCCAAAGATGCGGGGACGCCGTCCAGCATCGCGGTGCCGCCGAACCAGGCCTCGGTAAATGCCATGCCGCGCCGGGTATGCGCGGGCGCTTCTTCGTCACGCACGACGGCATCGACGCCGAGGAAAAACAGGCGATGGGCAATGGCGGAGCCGATGTCGCTGCCGCCTAGAATTAGAATGGAACGCATTGTCATCCTATTCTTTCGCCGCGTGGCTTCCCGCAAAGTCTCTCCGAAGGCGAATTTCCGCCTCGAAATCAAGCACGGCGTCGCCATTGGCCCCGGCAAGGCCGAGTTGTTGGGGCATATCGCCGAACTCGGCTCGATCAGCGCGGCAGGCAAGGCAATGGGAATGAGCTATCGCACCGCCTGGGGGCTGGTTCAGTCGATGAATGAATTGTTCAAGAAGCCGTTGGTCGTTGTGATCAAGGGTGGTGCGAGCGGCGGCGGGGCGAGCCTCACCTCTTTGGGCGCCGAAGTGTTGGCGCGTTACCGCGCCATGCAAGCCCGTGCTCTCAAAGCCGTTGCGGACGATGTTGCGTATTTCGAGAGCATCATTCATCGCTAGGGCCATTTTCACGAATGCCGGAGGGCGCGAATCCTTGCGGGTTCCAGCCAACAGGTTTTACTGAATCGATATGTTAGCATTTGCATATCGAAAACGATCCTGCCGCTGCATTGCCCTGATGCTTTTTGCCAGGGGCATCTTTTGCGACAAGGACAAAAGCCAAGTCACCTACCTTGTTGGCTCGACGTTCGGCTGCGCGATTTGCAATTGATGCATCGAAGCGGCATTCCTTGCGCTGCGCACGCAATCACCGACGGCCTGGGAGTGTGCCGACGCGAAATGGCGTTGCGTCTTGTGTGAAAAGCCGATGATCATCACCGCGCCGGCTTCCGAGGCCACGCGGCCAAGGCTGGTCGGGAGCACGGTCAACAGCGAAAAGCGCGTATCCCGCGGCGGGGGCAGCGCCGCGCGTGCCGGCCGCACACCGAGGGGGCGCAAGTGCTCCTCATACCCGCGCCACGCGTCTTCGAGCAGGCCCATGGTGGCATGGAGAGGCACGACCAGCGCACGACGGCCGGGAAAGTGCGTCACCGCGATGGCCGCGCCGCCGAAAATGGTAGCCAAGGCGACGGAACAAAGGCTGACCGCGAGCGACAGGCCAGGTATCGAATACAGGATTGGATCAAGCGACAGCACCAGGTGCGCGGCAGCGGCGAGGCTGGCGGTAATCCAACCCATTTTCAGGCTGTCGTTGCCAGGAGGCGGGCGGCGGTATGGTAGTGCAATCGGGATGTGGCGCCGGCGCTTAAAATGGCGCCATGCACGAGACCACAGGCCACCAGCAAGACGCTCCCGCCGCCAGGACGGGCAACCGCTTCGATCGCCTGGAATGGGCCGGCGCATTCGGCGACCTTGGCACGTTGATTCCTTTCGTGGTCGCGTACGTCAGCCTGCTCAGGATCGACCCTTACGGGATGCTGCTGGCATTCGGCATTGCGAAGATCGCGGCCGGCCTGATCTGGCGCACGCCGTTTCCGGTGCAGCCGATGAAGGCGATCGGCACGGTGGCCACCGCGCAGACGGCACAGACCCTGGTGGTGACGCAGGGCGCCGTCTATGGCGCCGGCCTGGTGACGGGCGCGGTCTGGCTGGTGCTGGGATTGACGGGCGCGACCAAGTGGGCCGCGCGGCTGATCAGCCGGCCGGTGGCGGCCGGGATCATCACCGGGCTGGGCCTGAGTTTCATGCTCGAAGGCCTGCGCATGATGGCGCAGAACTGGTGGCTGGGCGGCGTTGCGTTGCTGCTGACCTGGCTGCTGCTGGCGAGCCGCGTAGTGCCGGTGATGTTCCTGCTGCTGCTCGGCGGCGCGGCGGTGGCGCTGGTGCGCGATCCCGGCCTGGCGGCGCGCATTGCGCAGGCCGGCATGCATCTGCGGCTGCCGGCATTCGCGCCGGCGCAGATGAGCTGGCATGAACTGGTGGTCGGTACGCTATTCCTGGCGTTGCCGCAATTGCCGCTTACCCTGGGCAACGCGATCATCGCCATCACCGAGGAAAACAATCGCCTGTTCCCGGATCGGCCGGTGAGCGAGAAAAAGGTGGCGATTTCCACCGGGGTGATGAACCTGCTGGGCCCGCTCATCGGCGGGGTGCCGATGTGCCACGGCGCCGGCGGCATGGCCGGGCATGTGCGCTTCGGCGCGCGCACCGGCGGTTCGCTGATCATCCTGGGGGTGCTGGTGTTATTGGTGGCGTTGCTGTTCAGCGATTCGGCGCTGCTGATTTTCCAGTTGTTTCCGCCGCCTGTGCTGGGGGTGATACTGTTCATGACGGGTGCGCAACTGGCGTTGGGCGCGCAGGGCGAAAGCCTGGGCGGAATGGACGGAAAAAGCGAGCGCTTCGTGGTGCTGGTGACCGCCGGCGCGGCGCTGTGGAACGTCGGGCTGGCCTGCGTGCTGGGCGTGGCCGCCTATCATCTGATCCGCCGCGGCTGGCTCAAGATTTGAGCCCTCTGTGCCGCCTTTGATTTGGGTCAATGCCGCAGCGGGCGCCGGCTTCTACTCTCGCTTCGGAGCGGGGATATGCTATTGATGGCACATGTGACCGGTAGCATTGCCATGGCTGCCGGCCCCGCAAAACAACTTCCAATCAAGGACTCGACGCGCACATGGGCAGTTCCAACCTGATTCCTTTGCAGGCGGTGGAGAGAGAACTCCGCCTGCGCACCAAACCCAAGGGCCGCGTGGCCGAGCCTGATGCACTGATGGAAGTGCGCGCGCTGCTGAAAGACGCGCCGCGCCGCCGCGACCTGCTGATCGAGCACCTGCACAAGATCCAGGACCGCTACGGCCACCTGTCGAACCGCCATCTCACGGCGCTGGCGCGCGAAATGAACCTGCCGATGGCCGAGGTCTACGAAGTAGCGACCTTCTACCATCACTTCGACATCGTGCGCGACGGCGAAGCCGCGCCGCCGGCGATCACCGTACGGGTATGCGAATCGCTTTCCTGCGAAATGGCGGGGGCGAAGGACTTGCTGCAGCGCCTGCCCAATCTGCTGGGCCGCGACGTGCGCGTGCTGGCGGCGCCTTGCGTGGGCCGCTGCGAGCAGGCGCCGGCGGTGGTGGTGGGGCAGCACCCGGTGGCTTGCGCCACGGTGGAGCGCGTGGCTTCGCTGGTGAAGCAAAAGGGCGTCAGGCATCCGCGCGCCAATGACCGCGCGCGCTTCGACCCGGCCGATTTCGTCAAGGAATCGAATACGCCCGGCGCCATCACCGATGTGTCGCCCGGCTATACCGGCTACGAGGCGTATCGCAAGGCCGGCGGTTACCGGCTCGCAGCCGAGTGCCTGGCTGGCAGGCAGGACGCCGAGGCCCTGATCGCCAGGATGGAGCACTCCGGCCTGCGCGGCCTGGGCGGCGCGGGCTTCCCGACCGGGCGCAAGTGGCGCATCGTGCGCGCCGAGCAGGGACCGAAGGTGATGGCGGTGAACATCGACGAGGGCGAGCCCGGCACCTTCAAGGACCGCACCTATCTCGAGCGCGATCCGCACCGCTTCCTCGAAGGCATGATCATCGCGGCGTGGACGGCGGGCGTGGGTTCGGTGTACATCTACCTGCGCGACGAATACCACGGCTGCCGCGAGATCCTCGAGCGCGAGATCGCCAGGCTGAAGGCGGATCCGCCTTGTGCGCTGCCGCCGATTGAACTGCGGCGCGGCGCCGGGGCGTATATCTGCGGTGAAGAGTCGGCGATGATCGAATCCATCGAAGGCAAGCGCGGCGAGCCGCGCCTGCGCCCGCCGTACGTGGCGCAGGTGGGGCTGTTCGGCTACCCGACGCTGGAACACAACTTCGAGACGCTTTACTGGGTGCGCGACATCCTGGCGCGTGGCCCGGAATGGTTTGCCGGCTACGGGCGCAACGGCCGCAAGGGGCTGCGTTCGTTCTCGGTGTCGGGCCGGGTGGCCAAGCCGGGGGTGCACCTGGCGCCGGCGGGCATCACTGTGAAAGAGCTGATAGAGGAGTATTGTGGGGGGATGTTGCCGGGCCACAGCTTCTACGCCTACCTGCCCGGCGGCGCCTCGGGCGGCATCCTGCCGGCGTCGATGGGCGACATCCCGCTGGATTTCGATACCCTGCAGCCCTACGGCTGCTTCATCGGCTCGGCGGCGGTGATGATTTTGTCCGACCGCGACCGCGCGCGCGATGCGGCGCTCAACATGATGCGCTTTTTCAAGCACGAGTCCTGCGGGCAGTGCACGCCTTGCCGCGTCGGCACGGCGAAGGCGGCGCACCTGATGGAAGAGAAGGGCTGGGACAAGGAGCTGCTGGAAGACCTGTCGGTCGTGATGGGCGATGCGTCCATCTGCGGCCTGGGGCAGGCGGCACCGAATCCGATCCGCTCCATCGTCAAACATTTCCCCCATGAAATCGAAGGAGGTGCGGCATGAATGCACCGGTAAAGAGTGAAGTCCCGGCGGAGGTCGTCGAGTTCAAGCTCAACGGCCAGACGGTAGAGGCGTTCGACGGCGAGAGCATCCTCAACGCCGCCAGGCGCGCGGGCGTGGAGATTCCGCATCTCTGCTACAAGGACGGCCTGCGGGCGGACGGCAACTGCCGCGCCTGCGTGGTCGAGATCAAGGGCGAGCGGGTGCTGGCGCCTTCTTGCTGCCGCGCCGCCACTTCCGGCATGGAAGTCACCAGCAATTCGGAGCGCGCGGAAAAGTCGCAAAAGCTGGTGCTGGAGTTGCTGCTTTCCGACATGCCCGCCAAGGCCTACAAGCCGGATTCCGAGCTCGACAAGTGGGTCAAGCACATGCAGGTGGGTACGCCGCGCATGCCGCTGATGGAAGCGGCGCGCATGAGCCCGAATGCGGACCTGACGCACCCTGGCATCGCGGTGAATCTCGACGCCTGTATCCAGTGTACGCGCTGCGTGCGCGCCTGCCGTGAAGAGCAGGTGAACGACGTGATCGGCTACGCGATGCGCGGCGACCACGCGAAGATCGTGTTCGATCTCGACGATCCGATGGGTGACTCCACCTGCGTCGCCTGCGGCGAATGCGTGCAGGCCTGCCCGACCGGGGCCCTGATGCCGGCGCATAACGTCGGCATGGCGAAGATCGACAAGAAGGTCGATTCCGTCTGCCCGTACTGCGGCGTCGGCTGCCAGCTGACCTACAACATCAAGGACAACAAGATCCTGTTCGTCGAGGGCCGCGACGGTCCGGCGAACCATTCGCGACTGTGCGTCAAGGGGCGCTACGGCTTCGACTACGTCAGCCACAAGCAGCGTTTGACCAAGCCCCTGGTCCGCCGTGCCGGTGCGCCCAAGACCGCCGATTTCGTGATGGACCCGGCGAAGATCGGCGAGGTGTTCCGCGAAGCGAGTTGGGAAGAGGCGCTGGCGCTGGCCGCCGGCACGCTGAAGGGTTTGAAGGACAAGCACGGCAACTACGCGCTCGCCGGCTTCGGCTCGGCCAAGGGCAGCAACGAGGAAGCCTACCTGTTCCAGAAGCTGGTGCGTACCGGTTTTGGCAGCAACAACGTCGACCATTGCACCCGCCTGTGCCACGCTTCTTCGGTGGCGGCGCTGCTCGAAGGCGTGGGCTCGGGCGCGGTGTCGAATCAGGTGTCGGACGTGATGAATGCCGAGCTGGTGCTGGTGATCGGCGCCAACCCGACCTCCAATCACCCGGTGGCGGCTTCCTGGATCAAGAACGCGACCAAGAAGGGCGTGAAGCTGGTGGTGGCCGATCCGCGGCGCAACGACCTGCATCGCAACGCCTGGCGCTACATGCAGTTCAAGCCGGATACCGACGTGGCGCTGCTCAACGCCATGATGTACACCATCGTGGAAGAAGGGCTGGTCGATAAAGCCTTCATCGAGGACCGCACCAGCGGCTACGAGGCGCTGCGCGACAACGTGATGGGCTACGCGCCCGAGGTGATGGACAAGATCTGCGGCATTCCCGCCGAGACCATCCGCGAGGTGGCGCGCGCCTTTGCCACTTCCAAGGGTTCGATGATCCTCTGGGGCATGGGTGTCTCCCAGCATATCCACGGCACCGACAATGCGCGCTGCCTGATCGCCCTGTGCATGATGACCGGGCAGATCGGCAAGCCGGGCTCCGGGCTGCATCCGCTGCGCGGCCAGAACAACGTGCAGGGCGCTTCCGACTCCGGCCTGATCCCGATGATGTACCCCGATTACAAGCGGGTGGACAACGAGGAAGCCAACGCCAAGTTCGAGAAGCTGTGGGGCATGAAGCTGGACAAGAAGCCCGGCTATACCGTGGTCGAGATCATGCACAAGGCGCTGGCGCCGGATTCGGACCCGCACAAGATCCGCGGCATGTACATCATGGGCGAAAACCCGGCGATGTCCGACCCCGACCTGAACCACGCGCGCGAGGCGCTTGCCGCTCTCGAAATGCTGGTGGTGCAGGACATTTTCATGACCGAGACGGCGTACCTGGCGGATGTCATCCTGCCGGCCTCGGCCTGGCCGGAGAAGACCGGTTCGGTGACCAACACGGACCGCATGGTGCAGCTCGGCCGCCGCGCCCTGGACGCGCCCGGCGAGGCGCGCCAGGACCTGTGGATCATCCAGCAGATCGCCAAGGGCATGGGCGTCGACTGGAACTACCAGGGACCGGATGCCGGTGTGGCCGAAGTGTTCGATGAAATGCGCAAGTCGATGCCGTCGATCGCCGGCATCACCTGGGAGCGCCTGACGCGCGAATACTCGCTTACCTATCCGCTGGTGAAGGAAGGCGATCGCGGCACGCCGATTGTGTTCACGGAAGACTTCCCGACCGCCAGCGGGCGCGCCAAGCTGGTACCGGCCGACCTGATTCCGGCCAACGAGCGGCCGGACCAGGAATACCCGTTCGTGCTCATCACCGGGCGCCAGCTTGAGCATTGGCACACCGGCTCGATGACCCGGCGTGCCTCGGTGCTGGACCGCATCGAGCCGTTCGCGGTGGCGATGCTGCATCCGGCCGATTTCGAGCAGTTCGGCATCAAACCGGGTGACACCGTCACCGTGCAATCGCGGCGCGGCGAAGTGGCGCTGGCGGCGCGGGCCGACGAGGCGACACCACAGGGCGCCATCTTCATTCCATTCTGCTACTACGAGGCCGCGGCCAACCTGCTGACCAATGCGGCGCTTGACCCCTTCGGCAAGATTCCGGAGTTCAAGTACTGCGCGGTGCGGATCCGCAAGGGTGGCACGGTGCTGCCGCTTTCCAGCTACGGCGGTGGCAAGAGCCTGGCCTTGAGCCTCGCCTGAGGATTGCTACGGAAGTAAAAAAGACGGCCACCCAAGTCCGGTGGCCGTTTTGTTTTGGCGAGATGTGAAATCGCCGTGAACGTGTACTTCCGGTTGATGCGCATCAAGAAAACACAAAATCGCAACACAAACTTGATATCAATCAAGGTTGGGCACCCACCCCAAATCTTAAATTTTGCCACGCTGGAATTTTGCAATTTTGCAACGTCAAGACAACAATCCCCACGGAGACTGGAACAATGCCAAAGTCCGATATTGAAATCGCACAAGCAGCCAAAATGGAGCGTATCTCCAAGGTGGCCAAGGACAAGCTGGGCATCTCCGATGATCATCTCGTTCCTTACGGCCACTACAAGGCCAAGCTGTCGCTGGACTACATCGACACGCTGAAGAACAAGCCCAACGGCAAGCTGATCCTCGTAACCGCCATCAACCCCACGCCCGCGGGCGAGGGCAAGACCACCACCACCGTGGGCCTGGGCGACGCGCTCAACCACATCGGCAAGAAAGCCATCATCGCCCTGCGCGAGCCCTCCCTGGGCCCGGTGTTCGGCATGAAGGGCGGCGCCGCCGGCGGCGGCTATGCCCAGGTGGTGCCGATGGAAGACATCAACCTGCACTTCACCGGCGACTTCGCCGCCATCGCGCTGGCCAACAACCTCCTGGCCGCCGCGATCGACAACCACATCCATCACGGCAACGAGCTGAACATCGACGTGCGCCGCATCCAGTGGAAGCGCGTGGTCGACATGAACGACCGTTCCCTGCGCGACATCACCATTGCGCTGGGCGGCCCGGCCAACGGCTACCCGCGCCAGGATGGCTTCGACATCGTCGTGGCCTCCGAAGTGATGGCGATCTTCTGCCTGTCCACTTCTCTCAAGGACATGAAGGAGCGCCTCGGCAACATCGTGCTGGGCTACACCCGCGACCAGAAGCCGGTGCGCGCGCGTGACCTCAAGGTGCACGGCGCCATGACCGTGCTGCTGAAGGACGCGCTTGCCCCGAACCTGGTGCAGACGCTGGAGAACAACCCGGCCTTCATCCACGGCGGCCCGTTTGCCAACATCGCCCACGGCTGCAACTCGGTGATCGCGACGCAGACCGCGCTCAAGCTCGCCGACTACGTGGTGACCGAAGCCGGCTTCGGCGCGGATCTCGGCGCCGAGAAGTTCATCGACATCAAGTGCCGCAAGTCCGGCCTGCGTCCTTCCGCTGTGGTGATCGTCGCCACCGTGCGCGCGCTCAAGTACCACGGCGGCGCCGATCTGAAGACCATCAACACCGAGAACGTCGACGCCCTGGAAAAAGGCATCGCCAACCTCGAGCGCCACGTGCATAACGTGACCAAGAACTACGGCCTGCCCTGCGTCGTCTCGATCAACCACTTCATCCACGACACCGATAAAGAGCACGCGCTGCTGCGCGACAAGCTCGGCAAGCTCGGCGTGCCAGTGGTGCTGGCCAAGCATTGGGCCGACGGCGGCAAGGGCGCGGCCGAAGTGGCCAAGGAAGTGGTCAAGATGTGCGAGCAGCCGAACAACTTCTCCTTCGTCTACGAAGAGAGCGATCCGCTCTGGGAGAAGATGAAAAAGATCGCCACCAAGATCTACGGCGCGGCCGATGTCACCGCCGACGCCAAGATCCGCGGGCAGATCAAGAAGCTGCAGGAAGACGGTTACGGCCACTATCCGGTCTGCGTGGCCAAGACCCAGTACTCCTTCTCCACCGATGCGCAGCTGCGTGGCGCCCCTTCCGGCCACATGCTGAATATCCGTGAAGTGCGCCTGAATGCCGGCGCCGAGTTCGTGGTGATGGTGTGCGGCGATGTGATGACCATGCCGGGCCTGCCCAAGGTGCCGTCGGCCGAAGTCATCGACCTCGACGATAACGGCAAAGTGGTCGGCTTGTTCTAAGGCCGTCCGTCGCGCCGGCAAGCGGGCTGTTGCATAGGAGGCAGCCCGCCGCCAGGCGCGGGAATCGGGGGAGGGTTGCAAGCCCCGATCAAAAAACAATAGCGCCGCGATGATGGCGCAATCAGCAGGCGGCAGGCGCTCGGGCGTCGGCCGGGTGGATGGTTTTGCCTGCGATCCGGCGGGTGGCAGTTGCGGTTGAACGAATAAAAGAAGCACAAAGCGGGTCTGGAATACAACGGGCCCCGGCAAGAACACCAGGAGACAAAATGCAGATGCAGGACAGCGGCAAGTCGGTATTTGCCAACAAGTGGGTGCAACTGGCCGTCGGCGTGGTCTGCATGGCCAGTGTCGCCAACCTGCAATACGGCTGGACTCTGTTCGTCGCCCCGCTGGATGCCAAGCATCACTGGGGCCGCGAGGCGATCCAGTTCGCCTTCACCCTATTCGTCCTGATCGAGACCTGGCTGGTGCCGGTCGAAGGTTACCTGGTCGACCGTTTCGGCCCGCGCTGGGTGGTGCTGGGCGGCGGCGCGCTGATCGGCGGCGCCTGGATGCTCAATTCCGTGGCTGATTCCCTGGCACTGCTGTACCTCGGCGCGGTGCTGGGCGGCATCGGCACCGGCTGCGTCTACGGCACCTGCGTGGGCAACGCCATCAAGTGGTTCCAGGGCCGGCGCGGCCTGGCCGCGGGCATCACCGCCGCCGGCTTCGGCGCCGGCGCGGCGCTTACCATCGTGCCGATCTCCAACATGATCAAGTCCGCGGGCTATGAGCACGCCTTCATGTTCTTCGGCATGGTGCAAGGCGCGATCGTGCTGGTCATGGCCTGGGGCCTGATGGCGGCGCCGCAGCAGTCGCAGGACAAGGCGCGCGTCGCCCAGAGCGCGCGCGACTACGCGCCCAAGGAGGTGCTGCGCACCCCGGTGTTCTGGGTGCTGTACCTGATGTTCGTGCTGATTGCGGCCGGCGGCCTGATGATGGCCGCTTCCCTCGGCCCGATCGCGAAGGATTTTAAGATCGACGGCGTCGCCGTCACGCTGCTGGGCTTCACCCTGCCGGCGCTCACCTTCGCGATTTCGCTCGACCGCGTGTTCGATGGCTTCGGCCGCCCCTTCTTCGGCTGGCTGTCGGACCGCATCGGCCGCGAGAGCACCATGTTCCTGGCATTCACCATCGGCGCGGTGGCGCTGTTTCTGCTCGGCCAGATCGGCAGCCATCCGGTGGCTTTCGTCCTCCTCACCGCGACTTATTTCCTGGTGTATGGCGAGATCTTCAGCCTGTTTCCCGCCACCCAGGGCGACACCTTCGGTTCCAAATTCGCCGCCGCCAATGCCGGCATGCTGTACACCGCAAAAGGCACCGGCGCGCTGCTGGTGCCGATCGCCGCGGCCGTGGCGCACAGCCGCGGCTGGGCCGCGGTGTTCGACGTGGCAATGATCTTCAATGCAGTGGCGGCGCTGCTTGCCGTCCTGGTATTGAAGCCGATGCGCGCGCGGCATATGGCGCGCACGGAAGCCTTGGCCGACAAGGTTGTCGGTGTTGCAGCAAACCTGGGCGCCAACAATCGCTGAAAAAATCGGTAGCGTTTTCCAACAAGCTAGAAGTAACCCTTAATTTTGTTCCTTGCGTCGCACAAACTGCAGGTAAAACTTCAAGTTTCTTAGCGTAACGTCGGAAAACGCAATACAATTTCCTGGGTTTGTCCGTTCACAATCAAACGGGGGAGTCAAATGAAATTTGCTAGCAAATCGTTGTTCGCGGGTGTTGTAGTGGGCGCTGCCGGCCTGGCAGGCGCGCCTGCCTGGGCCGCTTGGGAACCGACCAAGACGGTGGAATTCATCGTGCCCGCCGGCACCGGCGGCGGTGCCGACCAGATGGCGCGCCTGATCGACGGCATCATCAAGAAAAACAAATTGATGAAGCAGCCGATGGTGGTGATCAACAAGGGCGGCGGCGCCGGCGCCGAGGGCTTCCTGGATATGAAGAACTCCAAGGGCGACCCGCACAAGATCATCATCACGCTATCCAACCTGTTCACCACGCCGCTGGCCACCGGTGTTCCCTTCAACTGGAAAGACCTGACGCCGGTTGAAATGATGGGCCTCGACCAGTTCGTGCTTTGGGTCAATGCCGACAAGCCGTACAAGACCGCCAAGGACTACATCGCGGCGGTGAAGGCAGCCGGCCCCAACAAGTTCAAGATGGGCGGCACCGGCTCCAAGCAGGAAGACCAGATCATCACCGTGGCCATCGAAAAGCAGGCCAAGGTGAAGTTCACCTACATCCCGTTCAAGGGCGGCGGCGACGTTGCCGTCCAACTGGTTGGCGACCACATCGACTCCTCGGTGAACAACCCGATCGAGGCGGTGGCGCAGTGGCGCGGCGGCAAGCTGCGTCCGCTGTGCGTGTTCGACAACCAGCGCATGCCCTACAAGGCCAAGGTCACCGAGAAGGAATCGTGGAACGACATCCCGCCGTGCAAGGAAGCGGGCCTGAATGTCGAGTACCTGATGCTGCGCGGCATCTTCATGGCCGGCGGCACCACGCCTGACGAGCAGAAGTACTACGTCGACCTGATGGACAAGGTGCGTGCCACCACCGACTGGAAAGAGTACCTGGAGAAGGGTGCGCTCAATTCGACCACCATGAAGGGCGACGAGTACAAGACCTGGGTGGCGAAAGAAGAAACCCATCACCAGCAACTGATGCGCGAAGCCGGCTTCCTTGCCGGCGGCAAGTAAACGCTGCAAACGGGGCCCGGAGGCGAAAAGCGTCCGGGTCTTTTTTTGCCCGCAGCTTGAGTTCAAGGGCGGGTGCGGGCTGTAACAGCGGTGCAACGAGCGGTTTTTCGGCGTTTTTCCCAACTATTCGGCAGGTGCGTGCATGGAACAGCAGGACAAGTCGGCAACCTCGGTACGGGCGATGGAGCTGGTGGTCGCCGCGGTGATATTCGCGCTGGGCGCGCTGGTGATCTTCGACAGCGTGCGCCTGGGCGCGCGCTGGGGCGACGATGGGCCGCAGGCCGGGTACTTCCCGTTCTACGTCGGCTTGCTGCTGTGCATTTCCAGCCTCTTCAGTTTCGGCAAGGCGCTGCTCAACCGCGCGCTGTCGGAAGAGAGCTTCGTCAGCCGCGGGCAGTTGAAACTGGTGCTGTCGGTGCTGGTGCCGACCATCATCTACGTTTCCTTCATCGACTGGGGCGGCATTTATGTCACTTCGATGCTGTTCATCGGCTGGTTCATGCGGGCGCTGGGCAAATATTCGTGGACCAAGGCCATCGTGATCCCGGTGGTGGTGATGGTGGCGTTTTTCGCGGTGTTCGAATTCTGGTTCAAGGTGCCGCTGCCCAAGGGGCCGGTGGAGGCGTGGCTGCACCTGGATTAAACGCCGCGGGTCTCGCGCGGCGCGCGTTTGCAGGGTGTCACTCAAAGTCGATATAACGAAAGCAAACCATGGATGAAATCAGTGCATTGATGCACGGCTTTGCCGTTGCGCTTACTCCCTTCAACCTGATGTTGATGATGGTGGGCGTGGTTCTCGGCGTGATCATCGGCGTGCTGCCGGGACTGGGCGGCGCCAACGGCGTCGCCATCCTGCTGCCGCTGACCTTCTCGATGGATCACACCTCGGGCATCATCATGCTCTCGTGTATCTACTGGGGCGCGCTGTTCGGCGGGGCGATCACCTCCATCCTGTTCAACATTCCCGGTGAGCCGTGGTCGGTGGCCACCACCTTCGACGGCTTTCCGCTGGCGCAAAAGGGCAAGGCGGGCAACGCGCTGACGGCGGCTTTCACCTCCTCTTTCTTCGGCGCCCTCATCGGCGTGCTGCTGATCACTTTCCTGTCGCCGGCGGTGGCGCGCTTCGCGCTCAAGTTCGGTCCGCCGGAATTCTTTTCCGTCTACCTGCTCACCTTCTGCGCCTTCATCGGCATGAGCAAGGGCAACCCGATGAAGACCATCGCGTCGATGATGCTTGGTTTCGCGCTTGCCGCGGTCGGCATGGACGGCGTCTCCGGCACGCTGCGCATGACCTTCGGCCTGGAGCCGCTGATCAAGGGCTTCGACTTCCTGATCGCGGTGATCGGCCTGTTCGGTATCGGCGAAATCCTGCAGACGCTGGAAGAAGGCCTGGAATTCCGTGGCCTGCAGGCGAAGATCAACAAGCGCGTGGTGCTCGACACCTGGAAGGAACTGCCCAAGTATTGGCTGACCAGCCTGCGCTCGGCCACCGTGGGCTGCTTCATGGGCATCGTGCCCGGCGGCGCCACCCCGGCTTCCTTCATGAGCTACGGCATCGCCCAGCGCATGAGCGTCAACGGCGCGAAATTCGGCAGCGAGGACGATCCGCAGGTCGAGGGCGTGGTGGCGCCGGAAACGGCCGCGCATGCGGCCGGCACCAGCGCGCTCCTGCCGATGATGACCCTGGGCGTGCCCGGTTCGCCCACCGCGGCGGTGCTGCTGGGCGCGCTCCTGATCTGGGGGCTGCAGCCAGGCCCCTTGCTGTTTACCGAGCAGCCCGATTTCGTCTGGGGCCTGATCGCTTCCATGTACCTGGGCAACATCGCCGGCCTGATCGTGGTGCTGACCTGCGTGCCGTTCTTCGCCGCCATTCTGCGCATCCCGTTCGCCATCATCGCCCCGGTGGTGCTGGTGATCTGCGCGATTGGCGCCTATACCGTGCACAACTCGATGTTCGACGTCTACATGATGGTGCTGTTCGGCATCATGGGTTATGTGTTCAAGAAGCTCGATTACCCGCTGGCGCCGCTGGTGCTGGCGATCGTGCTGGGCGACAAGGCGGAGGAATCGTTCCGCCAGGCGATGCTCAGTTCGCAGGGCGACCTGCGGGTGATGTTCTCCAACGGCCTGGTCGGCGGGTTGACCGGCCTGGCGCTGCTCCTGCTGTTCTGGCCGGTAATCGCCGCAGTGCTGAAAAAGATCCGTGGCGGCGGCAAGGAAAAGCCCGCGGCGGCCGCCTGAATGCGGCGCGGGGCCGGGCGATCCCCGGTCTGCCGCATGAACGCGATAATGAAAAAGGCGCTCCGATGGAGCGCCTTTTTTGTTTGTGCTGTTTGTACCGCCCGCGCGCTACTTTTTCGGTTTCACCCGTGACAGCGTTTCCGGTGTGATGTTGAGATAGGCCGCCAGTTCCTTTTTCGGAATACGGTCGATCAGGTCAGCGTGCTTGCGCTCGAAGCGCGCCAGGCGCCCGGGGGCGTCCAGCAGGTGCAGCGTGATGGTGTGCGCCATCACCTCGGACATCAGGTGCATGATCTCGTACTCGAACACGCTTTTCACGTCCGGATGGTGTTCGAGGAACTCGACCCAGGTCTCCATCGGCATGCGTGCGACGCGGCAGTTGGTCAGCGCGACGATGGAGTAGGGTGTGAGTTGTTCCAGGCGCCAGGCGGCGTAGCTGGTATCCATGTCGGTCTCGGCGGCCAGGCGCAGGATCATTTCCTTGCCTTCCGAATTGCCGACCACCCGCTTCAGGATGCCTTCGAGGATGAAAAACTGCTCCATCTCGTCCGAGCCCTGGGTCACCATCATCGCGCCCTTGGAATACTCGGAAATCTCCAGCTTGGGCTCAAGCTCGTCCCAGTATTTCGCGTCCAGTTTGCGAAGGATCAGGTTTTGCTTCAGCTGGACGCGAATCGTGTTGCGCTGCGGATGGGAGGCGATGCTGGTCATGGCTTAAACCGGAGTCAAGCCGAGTGCCGCGCGGCACTAGGGCAAGTCGGGGATTATAAGCCAGGGGGCGCTGCCGGTTCAAACCCCTTGCGGTGGGGTGGCCGGAGTGTGGTTTTCGGCGCATTTCCTTAAATCCTCTTGAGCTACTTCAAGCGCCTGATTTGACTTCAATCAAGGCCGATCCGGGAGGGGGTTTTTATAGTCCGGTTCTAGGTATAAATGGCGCCGGCCGCGAATTGGTCACGATTCATGGTCACGCCGATGCGACTCAGTATTCCTTGATAACCCTCGGGGCGCCTTAATGCCGCCAGTGGCCGCAACCCGAACAAAACCCCTGGAGATGCACGACATGGGCAACATGAACGAAGCACCTGCCACCGACGCCCAAGCGCAGGAGACGACCGATGGCTTCCACCTGGTCATCGATGCCCTCAAGCTCAACGGCATCACCACGATCTATGGCCTGCCCGGCATCCCGATCACCGACCTGACCCGCAAGGCCCAGGCCGAAGGCATGCGCGTGATCTCCTTCCGCCATGAGCAGAACGCCGGCAACGCCGCGGCGATCGCCGGCTTCATCACGCAAAAGCCCGGCATCTGCCTGACTGTCTCCGCCCCCGGCTTCCTCAACGGCCTCACGGCCGTGGCGAACGCCACCACCAACTGCTTCCCGATGATCCTGATCAGCGGCTCTTCCGAGCGCGAGATCGTCGACCTGCAGCAGGGCGACTACGAAGAGATGGACCAGCTGGCCATCGCCAAGCCGCTGTGCAAGGCCGCCTTCCGCGTGCTGCACGCGCAGGATATCGGCATCGGTGTCGCCCGCGCCATCCGTGCCGCCGTCTCCGGCCGCCCGGGCGGCGTGTATCTCGACCTGCCCGCCAAGCTGTTCTCGCAGGCGATGGATGCGGTTGCCGGCAAGAATTCCCTGGTGAAAGTCGTCGATCCGGCGCCGCGCCAGATTCCCGCGCCCGATTCGATCAAGCGCGCGCTTGATCTGCTGAAGAGCGCCAAGCGTCCGCTGATCCTGTTGGGCAAGGGCGCCGCCTACGCGCAGGCCGATGCCGACATCAAGGCATTGGTCGAGAAGAGCGGCATCCCCTACCTGCCGATGTCCATGGCCAAGGGCCTGCTGCCCGACGTGCATCCGCAATCGGCCGCCGCCGCGCGTTCCTACGTCCTGGCCGAGGCCGACGTGGTGATGCTGGTCGGTGCGCGCCTGAACTGGCTCTTGTCGCACGGCAAGGGCAAGACCTGGGGCGCCGCGGGCGGCAAGCAGTTCATCCAGATCGACATTGCGCCGACCGAGATCGATTCCAACGTGGCGATTGCCGCGCCGGTGATCGGCGACATCGGCTCCTGCGTTGCCGCGCTGCTCGAAGGCATGGGCGCGAGTTTCCCCAAGCCGCCGGCCGAGTGGACCGGGGCGATTGGCGAGCGCCGCGACAAGAACCTGTCGAAGATGGCCGAGACCCTGGCGAAAGACCCGTCGCCGATGAATTTCCACAGCGCGCTCAATGTGGTGCGCGACATCGTCAAGGCCAACCCGGACGCCATGCTGGTCAACGAAGGCGCCAACGCGCTCGACTTCACCCGCAGCATCGTCGACATGTACAAGCCGCGCAAGCGCTTAGACGTCGGCACCTGGGGCATCATGGGCATCGGCATGGGCTTCGCCGTTGCTGCCGCGATCGAAACCAATCTTCCCGTGATCGCCATCGAGGGTGACTCCGCCTTCGGTTTTTCCGGCATGGAAGTGGAAACCATCTGCCGCTACAACCTGCCGGTGTGCGTGGTGATCTTCAACAACAACGGCGTCTACGGCGGCAAGGACGTCAACCCGACCGGCCATTCCGATGCGGCGCCGACCGGCTTCGTCAAGGGCGCGCGCTACGACAAGCTGATGGAGGCTTTCGGGGGCGTGGGGGTCAACGCGACCAACCCGGCCGAGTTGCGCCGCGCAATGGAAGAAGCCATCCGCTCGAGGAAGCCGACGCTGATCAACGCCGTCATCGACGAGGGCGCGGGCACCGAGTCCGGCCGCATCACCAGCCTGAACCCGACCGCCGGCAAGAAGAAGTAACCCAGAGGTAAAAGCGGCAATCCGGGTACAGACGATAAAATTACGTTTTTGAGAAGGGTTTAGGGGTTTCCAATGAGCAAGGCACTCGAAGGTTTTCGCATTCTCGACATGACCCATGTGCAGGCGGGTCCGACCGCTTCGCAACTGCTGGCCTGGATGGGCGCTGACGTCATCAAGTTCGAACCGCCGGTGGGCGACGCCACACGCGGGCAGCTGCGCGACATTCCCGGCGCGGACAGCCTCTACTTCACCATGCTCAACTGCAACAAGCGGTCGATCACGGTGAACATGAAGTCGCCCGAGGGCAAGCAGGTGTTCACGGAGCTCTTGAAAAAGTGCGACGTGGTGATGGAAAACTTCGGCCCCGGCGTGCTGGACCGCTTCGGCTTCACCTGGGAAAAGATCCACGAAATCAACCCGCGCATCGTCATGGGTTCGATCAAGGGCTTCGGCTCCTCCGGCCCCTATGCCGACTTCAAGGCGTATGAGAACGTGGCGCAGGCCATGGGTGGCGCCATGAGCACCACCGGCCTGCCCGAAGGCGCGCCGTTTGTCACCGGCGCGCAGATCGGCGACTCCGGCACCGGCCTGCACCTGGTCATCGGCCTGTTGGCCGCGCTGCATCACCGCAACATCTCCGGCCTCGGCCAGTACGTCGAAGTGGCGATGATGGACTCGGTGATGAATCTGTGCCGCGTCAAGTTCCGCGATCACCAGCGCCTGGAGAACGGCCCGCTGCCCGAGTACTCGGTGCACACCGAGAAGGGCATGAGCTACACCCCGCGCGCCGGCAACGATTCCGGCGGCGGCCAGCTTGGCAACGCGATCCACTGCAAGCCGCACGGCCCGAACGACTACCTCTACGTGGTCGTACAGGAAGCGGTGTGGGAAGTGCTCGCCAAGCGCATCGGCCCGGACGTCGGCCAGCCCGATCTCGCCGCCGACCCGAAGTACACCACCATCGGCGAGCGCCGCAAGAACCAGGACGAAGTGTGGGCGATGCTTGGCAAGTTCGCCTCCAAGTACACCAAGCGCGAGTTCATGGCCATCCTGAACGAGCTGGACGTGCCCTGCGGCCCGATCATGTCGACTGAAGACCTGGCGGACGACGTGCACGTGCGCGGCCGCGACATGTATGTCGAGCTGGACCATCCGCAGCGCGGCAAGTGGCACAACGTCGGCATGCCGATCAAGCTCTCCGATTCGCCGGCCGACATCAAGCGCTCGCCGCTCCTCGGCGAACACACTGACGAGGTCCTGAAGGAAGTGCTGGGCTTCGACGACACCAGGGTGGCGTCGCTCAGGTCCGCCGGCGCTTTCAGCATGCCGCCCAAGAAGGCGGCCTGAGGCCTGATCATCAAACAAGCGGAATGCGCCGGATTTAAGTCCGGCGCATTCGCAATCGAGGGACAAATCAATGAAAGTCGCAATCATCGGCCAGCAGGATTTCGGCAAGGCCGTGTTGGAAAAGTTGTTGGCGCGCGGCGATGAAATCACCGCCGTGTTCTGCGCGCCCGAAAAAGAGGGCGCGCGCCCCGACGCCCTGCGCGTCGCCGCGCAGGCAGCGGGCTTGAAGGTGCACCAGTTCAAGTCGCTCAAGGCGCCGGAAGCCGTCGAGGCGATGAAGGAAGCCAACGCCGACATCGGCATCATGGCCTACGTGCTGCAATTCGCGCCGGAGGAGTTCGTCAATATTCCGAAGCACGGCACCATCCAGTACCATCCCTCGCTCCTGCCGAAGTACCGTGGCCCGTCTTCGATCTCCTGGCCGATCATCTGCGGCGAGCAGGAAACCGGCCTCACCATCTTCCGCCCCAGCGACGGCCTCGACGAAGGCCCGATCATCCTGCAAAAGAAGACCCCGATCGGTCCCGACGATACGCTCGGCACGGTCTACTTCGACCGCCTGTTCCCGCAAGGCGTGGACGCGATGATCGAAGCCGCCGACCTGATCCTGGCCGGCAAGCACAAGGAGGTGGTGCAGGACGAATCGCAGGCCACCTACGAAGGCTGGTGCCGCGACAACGAGTCGAAGATCAACTGGGCCAACCACGCCACCATCGTGCATCGCCTGATCCGCGGCTGCAACCCGGCCCCGGGCGCGTGGACCACCTTCAATGGTACCAAGCTGTGGGTCTACGACTGCACGCTCGAACCGGTGCGCACCTTCGGCGCGGTCAAGGGCAAGATCGGCGAAGTGGTCGAGTCCGGCGACGGCAAGATCGTCGTCACCTCGCAAAACGGCCGCTTCCACATTACCAAGGCGAAGCTGGGCGACGCCAAGAAGGCCAACGCCGATACCTTCAACATTCCCGTGGGCACCATCCTCGGTAACTGAGCTTCGGTATTGCAGTAAAAAGGACCGCTGCGGCGGTCCTTTTTATTTTGCGGCGTTCGCCGGCAGCATCACACTGGCTGGCGCGGGAACACGGGGGTCGCCAGCAGTGCGCAAACCGTCACTACCAGCCACGCCAGCGGCCACGCACCCAGCGGCAGCAGCCAGGGAATCACGGTGGAGGTGAGGAACAGCGAGACGAAGGCGAAAGTGTTGCCCAGGCCCAGTGCGGTGCCGGCGCGCGCCGCGCCGGCCAGCGTTGCCAGCTCGGTGAAAGCGACGCCGTGCCAGGCCGAGCCGCAGATGCCGCCCGCCACCAGCAGGATGAAAATCAGCGGGCTGGCGGCGGCGAGCAGGCCGTGTTCCGCGGCGACGATGGCCAGCGCCAGTGCGCCGAAGATGACCGTCGTTGCGACGCTGCAGCCACGGAGAAAGGCGCGGCGGTTGCGGTGCCGGTCGGTCCAGCGGCCGCTGGCGATGCGCGAGATAGCAGCGCCGGCCTGCACCAGGCCCATCGCCAGGCTGGCGGCTGCCAGGCCGGCGTGGCTGAAGTCGTGCAGGAAGACGGTGGCGAAGGCCACCACGGCGCATTGCGGCGCGCACAAGAGGCCGATGGCGCCGGCTACGCGCCATATCTGCGGGTCGCGCAAGGGGCCGCGCGATGCGGTACGGGTGGTCGCGCCTCCGTGTGCGCCGTGTTCCAACGGCGGCTCGTGCAGCCAGCGCCAGGTGAAGAAAGCCGAGAGGGCGCAGGCAAAGGCGAGCAGGACGTAGGCAGGGACGTAGCCCCAGTGGTCGATCAGCGCCGGCAGGATCAGCGCGCCCAGCCCGCCGCCTGCCGGCACCGCGGTCTGGCGCACGCTCATGGCGAAGCCGCGCTCGCCTTCGCGGAACCAGGCCATCACCGCGCGGCCGCTGGCGCCGTTGATGCTGCCGCCGAGAAAGCCGACCATGAACAGGCCCCCTGCCAGCATTAATGGCGTTGGCAGGGCCTCATGTGAAAACAGGAAGCCACGCGGCGCATCCGCCAACGCCATCAGCACCAGCATCGCGGTGGTGGCGATGAGCCCCATCAGCAGCACGCGGCGGTCGCCCAGGCGGTCGGTGAGCAGGCCCCAGGGCACTTCGCTGATCGCCGTGCCCAGCCCCAGCAGCCCGAGCGCGAAACCCAGTTGCGCGTTGCTCAGGTGGTAGCTCGTGCGCATCAGCACCGCGGTGGCCGGCAAGCCGGCGAAGGCGGCGAAAAAACTTACGTTGGCCGCCACCCCGACGCCCAGCACCTTCCAGCGGTGTTCGCGCCCCTGCGTGCGCGTCTCGCCTTCGGTCCATCCGCCCGTTGCTATTGCCATGCCGCTCTCCCGCTTGATGTTGACAGCGGCAGTATGGCGGCGCAGCATATGGCCCAATTGCCATATTTCCCTCGGTTCAGGACATCATGCGAAAAGTGCCGGATTTGCCGGAAACGCCGGTGCGCAAGCCGAAGACGCGCGGCGCAAACGGGGCGCGGCGCGTCGGCTTCCTGATCTTTCCCGGCTGCAGCATGCTCGACTTCACCGCGCCCTTGTGCGCCTTCGACGTCGCCAACCGCCTGCTGGAGCCGGCGCCGCCGGCCTACAGCATGCGCGTGCTGTCGGAGGCGGGCGGCGCGGTCGCCAGTTCGTCCGGCGCGGCCATCCTCACGCAGCCGATGCGCGGCACCGCCTTCGATACGCTGGTGATTTCCGGCGGCCTGGCGCCGCGCGAGAACCGCGCTTCGCCGGCGGTGATCGGTTTCGTGCGCGCCAGCGCACGCCGCGCGCGCCGCGTCGCCAGCGTGTGCACCGGCGCTTTCGTACTCGCCGCCGCCGGCCTGCTCGACGGGCGGCGCGCCACCACGCACTGGCGCAAGGCAGCCTTCATGCAGCAGCTTTATCCGCAGGTGCGCGTCACCTCCGACCGCATCTATGTGCACGATGGCGCGATGTGGACCTCGGCCGGCATCAGCGCCGGCATCGACCTCGCGCTGGCCTTGATCGAAGACGACCTCGGCACCGAACTGGCGCGCGCGGTGGCGCGCGAACTGGTGGTCTACCATCGCCGTCCGGGCGGCCAGTCGCAGTTCTCTTCGCTGCTGGAAATGGACCCGCCGTCGAGCCGCATCAGCGACGCGCTGACGTACGCGCGTGATCATCTGCATGAAGACCTGAGCGTGGAGCGCCTGGCGGAAGTGGCCTGCCTGTCGCGCCGCCAGTTCGACCGCGCCTTCGCCGCCGAGACCGGGCAGACGCCCGCCAAGGCGGTGGAAAAGCTGCGGGTGGAGACCGCGCGCCTGCGCGTGGAAGAAGGGGGCGAGTCGCTGGAGGCGGTGGCGCGCGCCACCGGTTTTGGCGATCCGGAGCGCATGCGCCGTGCCTTCATCCGCGTCTTCGGCCAGCCGCCGCAGGCGATCCGCCGCGCCGGCCGCGAATTGGCGCTTGCCGCCTAGGAAGTCCGAAAAGGGCCGCGCGCGGCCGCTTCCCGCGGCGCTGGCGGCGCCGCGCTTTTCCGGCCTCAATCGAGTAGGGGATGTGTTTATTGGGGCGCGCTACTCGAAGCTGATATGCATCTTGATACGAGTCGGGCGAGACGAGATTATTGGGGCGTCTATGCCGTTGGGTTATTGCGTGCAGAAGCTCGCTTGCGCAGTTTCTATCTGGCAGAATCCTCCGTACGGTTCCTGGCGGCGTGCGCGGAGAGGCGTTGCGCGGCTTCGGATCCGCATCTGCACGGCCGGGCTTTAAGGGAGGGCCGGCGAGCCCGCCGTGAACCAAACGCCATTCGAATTGAACGACGTCTGACTGACCATGACGAGTAATATCGCGGCCTCCGATAATCGTGTGGCACGCTTCGGCCAGCTTTATCGTGAAGTCCTGAAAACGGACTTCAGCGAGGAGGAGTTTGCCGTCAACGTGCTGTACGCCTTTCAGGTGCTCGATGCCGCTTCGCGGTCATCCTCCGAAGCGCTGCGCAATCTTGCGGCCCACCTCCAGGTGGGGCTGGAGATGGGCGTGGAGACCATCAACATCCGTCCCATCGAAGGCGACGGCGCGCTCACCATCACGCGCAAGATGCAGACGCTTGCCGACGGCAGCGCGGCCCTGGCGCCCAGCCCGGAAGAGCGGCGCCAGGCCACCACTGTGCTGACGCCGGAGATGGCGAAGATGATCGAGCGTCTGCTGCGTTTTTATCGCTCCGAGTTCGGCGCTGCCTTTGACCTCGAGGAATTCCTCAGCAACGACCTGTATGGCCGTGCGGTGCTGAAAAAGGCGCGCGCCTCGGCCAATCCCGAATTGCTTGCCACCGTCGAGTTTTTCTTCGACGAGGACGGCCGGCCGCGGCGCCATCGCCGCCGCGGTGAGCGTGACCGCCGGGTGGCACCGCCGCCTTAGGCGCCGCCGTGGCCTGTGCAAGGCGCTGCTTGTGCGAGTGGAAGATCCTGCCGTCCGTTCGGTCCATCGTCCGCTTAGACCGCCATCCGTATAGGTCGGGTCACCATCTACTTGGCCAGCCGCCCGCGAGGCGTCGGTCTCATAGGCTGCCAATGGCGTGGGAGGCTAGGCGCAGGTCGTCGTCCGCGGCTGGCCGTCGCCTGCTTTTCCGCTCCATGACGCCGCGTGTCTGGGCATCGTCCTGCGGCGCTGCCATACTGCGCGGCGACTGCGCGGCTTGTTCCGCATGCGGCGACCCTTGAGGAGACTGGAATGACGCACTTTGCATTGCGCCCGCTGCGGCGCTGTGCCGGCTGGCTGATGGCGGGCGCGCTGGCGTTGGCAGGCGTGGCGCATGCGCAGCCTTATCCATCGCACCAGCTCACGCTGGTGGTGCCGTACTCGGCCGGCGGCGGGGTGGATGTGATCGCCCGCCTGCTCGGGCCCGCGCTGGGTGAACGCCTGGGGCAATCGGTGGTGATCGACAACCGGCCCGGCGTCTCCGGCATCATCGGCACGCAATACGTCGCCCACGCCGCCGCCGACGGCTACACCCTTCTGGCGGGCAACACCACCACCAACGTCACCAACCAGTTCCTGATCAAGAGCCCGGGCTACAGCGCCGCGAAGGACTTCGCGCCGATCGCGCTGCTGGACACCGTGCCGGTGGTGCTGGTGGTGCCGGCGAACAGCCGTTTCAACAGCGTGCAGGATGTCATTGCCGCCGCGCGCGCCAATCCGGACGGCCTCACCTATGGCAGCAGCGGCATCGGCAGCTCGCACCATCTGGCCGCGCAACTGTTCCAGAGCATGACCAAGACCCGCCTGCGGCACATCCCCTACAAGGGCAGCTCCAACGTGATGACCGATCTGGCCGGCGGCCAGATCGACATGGCCTTCGAGGTGGTGCCCGCCGCGGCGCCGCTGGTGCACAGCAAGCATCTGAGGGCGCTGGGCGTGAGCACCAAATTCGAGTTGCCGGCGCTGCCCGGCATCAAACCGATCGCCGCAAGCCTGCCCGGTTACGACATGCAGACCTGGCACGGCATCTTCGCTCCCGCCGGCACGCCGCCCGCCATCGTCGAGCGCCTGGGCCGCGAGATCGCCGCCATTGTCGCCTTGCCGGCGACGCAAAAACGCATGCAGGAACTGGGTGTGATCGCCGACGGTCGCGCCGGTGCCGCCTTCGTCCAATACATGCATGGCGACACCGCGCGCTGGAGCGCGGTGATCAAGGAAGCGGGCATCCAGCCGGAGTAGCCCGCCGTGGAGGCGGCACGCCGCCCTATACCGAACTCAGGCGTACGTTCGCCATCGTCAGGCGCTCGACCAGGATGGAAAGGAAGGCCCGGTCGAACTGGTGGCGGCAGGCGTCCGACGCTCTTTCCAGCGCGGCGGTGGGCACGGTGATGATCTTCGAGTCGGCCATGGTGCTGACGTCCGCGCCGCGGCGCTTTTCCTCCGACAGGTAGGCCATCTCGCCCACGCACTCGCCGGAATCCAGGATGTTGAGCAGCTTGTTGCGCCGCGTGACCTTGACCTGGCCGGCGGCGAGAATGCAGAAATATTCGCCTTCCTCGCCTTCGCGCATGATGATCTGTCCGGGCGGCAGCGCCTCCCATTGCGAGAAGCGGCACACTTCCCAGATCTCGACGTCGTTGAAGTGCCTGAAAAAGGGCAGGGCGCGCAGCGTGTTGAACCTCTCGCTGTCGGCGAAGTTGCCCGGTTCCTCTTCCATGCTTTCGTTGCGGAAAGCCTCGGCGAGATCGAGGGAGAACTGCTCCCATTCCTGGTAGCGCTCGTCGATGTCCTTGTGCATGGCGCGGCGCACGATGGCATCCACGCTGCGCGGAATCTCCGGGCGCAGCGCCGCCGGCGGCGAGGGCTCGGTGTTGACGATCTGGTAGATCATCGAAAAGTTGTTGCTGGCCTGGAACGGCAACTGGCCGGTGAGCATCTGGTACATCACCACGCCCAGCGAATAGATGTCGGTGCGGTGGTCCAGCGGGTGTTCCTTCACCTGCTGCGGCGACATGTAGGCCGGCGAGCCGATGCCCGCGACTTGCGTGGTGTTGGATGAAGTGGAGATCGCCGCGCCGAAGTCGGTGATCTTGACGTCGTGGTCTTCGCCGGCCACCATCATGATGTTGGCCGGCTTGATGTCGCGATGAGTGACGCCTGCCTTGTGCGCGAATTCCAGCGCACGGGTGCACTTGAAGATCACTTCCACCACCGTCTTGATCGGCAGCATGGCATCGTGGGCGCAATACTTTTCCAGCGTGGTGCCGTGCACGTATTCCATCACGATGTACTTCTCGTCTTCCTCGGTGACGGCATCGTAGATGGTGACGATGTGCGGGTGCACCAGCTTGCCGGCCAGCGAGGCTTCGGCAATGAAAAGCTTCTTGTACAGGTGGCCGCGCTCGCTGTCCTGCAGGTCTTCCGGATTGACGCGCTTGATCGCCACCTGGCGCTGGTTGAACGGGTCGTCGCAAAGGTAGACCACGCTGGTCGCGCCTTCGCCCAGCTTGCGGACCACCCGATATTTCCCGATCTTGTCCATGTAAGGGTTCCCTGATTGGTGCACCGCGCGTCTTGTTCTTCAGCGTGCTGGCGCTATTGCGTTGAGGTTGCCGTCATTGCTGCGCCCCGCGGTTTACGGCTGGATGCGCGCGCGGGCGCGCTTGATCGCCTCGCGCACCTGCGCGGGGGCGGTGCCACCGATATGGTTACGGCTGGCGGTCGAGCCGTCAAGCGTCAATACGTCGTAGACCGTTTGGGTGATCTTGTCGGAGAACTGCTGCAGTTCCGCCAGCGGCACCTGCGCCAGGTCCAGCCCCTTGCCCGAAGCGTGGCGCACGGCGGCGGCGACGATGCCGTGCGAATCGCGGAAGGGCACGCCTTTTTTCACCAGGTAGTCCGCCAGGTCGGTGGCGGTGGAAAAGCCCTCGAGGGCTGCGCGCCGCATGTTGTCCGCATTGACCGTGATCGAGCCCACCATGTCGGCGAAAATCGTCAGCGTGTCCACCAGGGTGTCGACGGTGTCGAACAGCGGTTCCTTGTCTTCCTGGTTGTCCTTGTTGTAGGCCAGCGGCTGGCCCTTCATCAGGGTGAACAGGCCCATCAGGTGGCCGAAGACGCGGCCGGTCTTGCCGCGCGCCAGTTCCGGCACGTCGGGGTTCTTTTTCTGCGGCATGATGGAAGAGCCGGTGCAAAAGCGGTCGGCCACGCGCACGAAGGCGAAGCGCGGACTCATCCACAGGATCAGCTCTTCGGAAAGCCGCGAGATGTGGGTCATGACGAGGGAGGCGGCGGCGAGGAATTCGATGGCGAAGTCGCGATCGGAAACCGCGTCCAGCGAGTTCTCGCAGACGCCGTCGAAACCCAGCTCTTTTGCCACGAATTCGCGGTCGATCGGGTACGTCGTACCGGCGAGCGCGGCGGCGCCCAGCGGCAGGCGATTGAGGCGCTTGCGCGCATCGATCAGGCGCGCATGGTCGCGGTCCAGCATCTCGAAATAGGCAAGCAGGTGGTGCCCGAAGGTCACCGGCTGCGCCACCTGCAGGTGGGTGAAGCCGGGCATGATCGTGTCGGCGTTTTTCTCGGCGACGTTCAACAGGCTCGCCTGGAAGGCGCGGATCAGCTGCGCGATGCGGTCGATCTCGCCACGCAGGTAGAGACGGATGTCGGTGGCCACCTGGTCGTTGCGCGAGCGCCCGGTATGCAGGCGCTTGCCGGCATCACCCACCAATGCGGTGAGGCGCTTCTCGATGTTCAGGTGCACGTCCTCGTCGTCGAGGTTCCAGTTGAACTTGCCGGCCTTGATCTCTTCTTCGACCTGGCCCAGGCCGCGCTCGATGTCGGCCAAGTCCTGGTCGCTGATGATTTTCTGCCGGGCCAGCATTTTCGCGTGCGCGTGCGAGCCGGCGATGTCGGCCGCCCACATGCGCTTGTCGAAGAAAACGGAAGCGGTGTAACGCTTGACCAGCTCGTCCACCGGCTCGGTGAAAAGCTCCGACCAGGTTTTGGGATTCGATTTCGGTTCTGCCATACTTTTGAGGCCGGGATGTTTGGGCCGGAAAAAGGGATTAAAATCGCGCTGCACAATCCAATCTAACCGACTGTTTTTGCGAGAAAATTTGCAAAGTATACCGCGTATTGCGCGTCCTGCGCTGCCAGATTTTTGCAATCTCGGGGTGACCCTGCGCATTTTGCTGCTGGTCAACCTGCTGTTGGCGGCGCTCGCGCTGGCGCAGACCCGGCCGTTCAGCTTCGTCGGGTGGATCAGCAATCTGCTCATCGGCGCCGCCTTCGTCGAACCGGTGCTGATTTCCAGCGTCGTCTTGTTGTGCCCGTTGCGCGTGTTCCTGCGCCGCTATTCCTATTGGTTGAGCGTCGCCGTCATCCTGGGGGTCGAATTTCTGGTCACCGCCGGGCTGCACCTGCTGTTGCGCAACGACGGCATGGAGTTCGACCTCGCGCTGGTGATCCACGACTGGCTGGTGGTGACGCTGATCTGCGGCGTGGTGCTGTATTACTTCTACCTGCGTGAGCGCGCCTTTTCTCCAGCGATTGCAGAGGCGCGCCTGCAGGCACTCCAGGCGCGCATCCGCCCGCACTTCCTGTTCAACAGCCTGACCGCCGTGCTCTCGCTGATCAGGACCGAGCCGCGCCAGGCCGAGCGCACCCTGGAAGACCTGGCCGACCTGTTCCGCGTGCTGCTGCGCGAGGAGCGCCGCGCGGTGAAACTGGACGAGGAGATCAGCCTGTGCAAGCGCTATCTCGACATCGAATCGCTGCGCCTGGGCGAGCGCATGCAGGTCGAGTGGCGCATCGACGAAAGCGCGCTTTCCATCACCATTCCGCCGCTGATCCTGCAGCCGTTGGCGGAAAACGCCGTGCACCACGGCATCGAGCCGAATCACCAGCCCGGGCTGATCACCCTCTCGGTGCTGCGGCGCGGGCGCCTGGTGGAGATCGAGATCGTCAACCCGCGTGTCGAGGGCAATACGCGGCCGCCGGGGCGCGCCGGCAACCAGATGGCGCTGGACAACGTGCGTGAAAGACTGGCGCTGCATTATGATGTGGAGGCGCGGCTGGATGCCGGCCCGGCGCAGGACCCGGTTACCGGGGCCGGCGAATACCGGGTGAAAATCACCCTGCCGGCCCATGAACAGGAAAGACCGCGAGTGGAGAGAAGGGCATGAGCTGTCGCCTCTTGATTGTCGATGATGAAGCTCCTGCGCGGCGCCGCCTGCGCGAGCTGCTGGCCGATTGCGCGGGCGAATTCCCGCATCAGGTGGTGGGGGAAGCCGCGCACGGCGCCGAGGCCATCACCTTCGTCGAGCGCGACACGCCCGACCTGGTGATCGCCGACATGCAGATGCCGCGCATGAGCGGCATCGAGCTGGCGCGCCACCTGCTGAAGACGCCGAAGCCGCCGGCGGTGATTTTCGTCACCGCGCACGACGAATACGCGGTGCAGGCATTCGAGGTCAACGCGCTCGACTACCTGATGAAGCCGGTGCGCGCCGACCGCCTGCTGGCGGCGCTGAAAAAAAGCGCCGGCCGCGCCGCGCCGCCGGACGACGGCGCGCTGGCGAAAAGCGCCCCCGGCGCGCGCCAGCAACTGTCGATCAGCGAGCGCGGGCGCCTCTTGCTGGTGCCGGTGGCCGACGTGGTCTACCTGCGCGCCGAGCTCAAGTACATCACCGTGCGCACCGAGGCGCGCGAATTCCTGCTGGAAGAGTCGCTGGTGCATCTCGAGGAGGAATTCGGCGAGCGCTTCGTGCGCGTGCACAGAAGCGCCCTGGTGGCGCGCGACCGCATCACCGGTTTCGAGCGCGCGGCGGCGGAAGCCGACCATGACGCCGAAGGCGGGCCGCAATGGCAGGTGATCCTGGCCGGCGTGACCGAGCGCCTGCCGGTGAGCCGGCGCCAGTGGTCGACGGTAAAAGAGCTGGTGAAGGGGAAATAGGGGCAGCCCGGAGAGTTCACGATGTCGCAAAAACCTGTTGCTTCCTCCACCTGCTACCAGAGCGGTGCGGCGGGGCATGAGCACGAGCACGCCGGCGATGCGCATGACCACGATCATGCCGATGGCGGCGCGCATGGCCATGATCACGCCCACGGCCATGCACACGTCCACAAGCCGGTCGGCGCAGGCGCCGACCGCGCCTTCATCCTGGCACTGCTGATCACCGGCGGCTTCGCGCTGGTGGAGGTGGCGGGCGGCTGGTACGCCCATTCGCTGGCCCTGATTTCGGACGCGGGCCATATGGTGACCGACGCCGCGGCCCTGTTCATCGGCCTGATGGCGGCGCGCCTGGCGCAGCGCCCGGCCTCTGCCAGCAAGTCCTACGGCTACGGCAGGGCGGAAGTGATCGGCGCCTTTGTCAACGGCCTGGTGATGCTGGCGGTAGTGGTGTGGATCATGGTGGAGGCGGTGGCGCGCATGCTCGCGCCCGAGCCGGTGGCAGGCGTGTGGGTGATGGGCATCGCCGCGATCGGCCTGGGCGTGAACCTGCTGGTGCTGTGGGTGCTCTCCCGTGGCGATGAAAGCGGGCATCACTCGCTCAACTCGCGCGCCGCGGTGCTGCACGTGATGGGCGACCTGCTGGGCTCGGTGGCGGCGATCGTCGCCGGCGCGGTGGTCACCTTCACCGGCTGGACGCTGATCGACCCGCTGCTGTCGATTGCGGTGTCGCTGCTGATCCTGGGTTCCACGTGGCGCCTCTTGATGGAGTCGGTCAACGTGCTGATGGAAGCCGTGCCCGAGGGGCTGGATTACCACGCGGTGGAGCGCCGCCTGGCGACCATCGACGGCGTGGCGGCGGTGCACGACCTGCACGTCTGGCAGATGAGCTCGGAGGGACGCGCGCTTTCCGCCCACATCCTGATCGACAGTCACGAGCAGTGGCCGCGCGTGCTGGAGGAGGCGCGCAGCGTGCTGAGGGGCGAGTTCGGCGTTGGCCACGTCACCCTGCAGCCGGTGTGGCCGCGGCTGGCGCGCCACGACCACCATGCGCAGCACGCGCATCATGAACACGGCCATGATCACGCGCATCACGATCATGCAAACGAACATGCAAATACACCGGAGACAGGCACCCATGGCAAAGGGCAATCCGCTTGACGGTTTCACCGTCGACCCCGCCACCCTGCAATATATCGGCACCGACCTGCAGCGCCCCGAGTGCATCCTGGCGGAGCCCGACGGCACGCTGTGGAGCGCGGATGCGCGCGGCGGCGTCATGCGCATCAGCCCCGACGGCAGGCAGACCTTCATCGGACAAAAGTCCGATGGCCGCTTCGGCACCGCGGCCGAAGGCAGCGCGCAAAGCATCGAGGACAAGTACACCCACGGCACCTTGCCCAACGGCCTGGCGTTCGCGTCCAACGGCGACATCCTGATCTCCAATTTCGGCACCGACCTGCTGGAAGTGATGACGCGCACCGGCGAGACCCGCACGCTCTACGACCGCATCGATGGCCAGCCCATCGGCAAGGTCAACTTCGTGTTGCGCGACTCGAAAGACCGCGTCTGGATCACCGTCTCCACCAAGGTGAACCCGTGGACCGCGGCCGCCGCCTCGCGGGTGTGCGACGGCTATGTGGCGCTGGTCGACAAGGGGACGATACGCATCGTCGCCGAAGGTTTTTACTTCACCAACGAGATCCGCTTCGACGCCGAGGAGGAGTGGCTTTACATCGTCGAGACCACCGGCCCGCGCGTCACGCGCATGCGCGTTGCCGACGACGGCTCCCTCTCGCAGCGTGAAGTCTTCGGTCCCGCCAATCTCGGGGGCTACCCCGACGGCATCGCCTTCGACGCCTACGGCAACCTCTGGTGCACCCTCATCATGGTGGACCAGCTGATCGCGCTCACCCCCGAGGGCGACAAGCGCATCCTGCTCGACGATTCACGGCCCGATAGCGCCGCGGCCTTCCGCAAGGCGATGGCTGAGGGCACCGTGACCCCCGAGATGATGACCGCGACCCACGGCACGATTGCGCCCTGGATGGCCAGCGTCACCTTCGGCGGCGCGGACCTGCGCACCGCCTACATCGGCAGCCTGCGCGGCAATCGCATTCCCCATTTCCAGTCGCCGGTGGCTGGGTTGCCGATGGTGCACTGGCGCTAGGGCGACGCCGGCCGAAGTCTGCGTCGCGCGATGGATGCGCGCGGCTCAGGCGGCTTCTTCCGCGCCGTCCGCTGCTTCCGGTTTCACCTTCTTCGTGCGGCCTGGCTTGACCTTCGGCGGCGGCAGGGCGATGCCGCTTGCTTCCGCGAAGGCGCGCATCAGGTCTTCCGCATTGGGCGACAGGCCGCCGACGTCGAGCACCAGCTTGCGCGCGCCGCCGCGTGCGCTTTCTTTGGTCTGCACCTGCATGCGCGAAATGAAATCACCCTTGGAAAGCTTGAAGGATTCGATTTCGCTCCAGCGGATGCGCGAAACGCGGAACAGGCCGTCGTACTTGAAACCTTGCTCGGTGAGCGTCACGCGCTCGCCCGGGCCGAAGGCGCGCAGGCCCGCCATCATCGACAGGCCGGAAAACGCCAGGCCGGCCATCAGCGCGCCCAAGGCCGTGCCCCAGCCGGCCCCGCCGCCCGCCTGCAGGCCGAGAATGGCCAGCGGCAGCGCGATGAACAACGCCCCCGCCAGGCTGGCGCAAAGATAGACGATGAAGGTGATGCGGCCGAGCGGCGAAGTCTGGAAGTGAACCTGGTAGTGTGCTTCGGCCATTGTTGTTGATCTCTCCTTGATCGTTATTTATCGTGTGTTGCTTAACGCGGCGGCGTCAGCGCGCCGTGCAGCGCCGCCGCCACTTTTTCGCGCGTGTACGGTCGCACCACCCAGCCGCTGGCTCCCAGCAGGATCGACTTGGCGATCTCCTCGCGGCTGGGCGCCGCCCCGCTGATCACCACCGGGATGCTGCCCAGCTGCGGATGCGCGCGGATGCGGTCCAGTGTCTTGAAGACGTCGAGTACCGTCGATTCCAGCTTGAGAAAGATCACGCTGGCGGGCTCGGGCCGGTTCATCTCGTCGATGAACTGCCTGCGCGTGCCGGCGGCGCGCACCATGTAGCCGGCGGCGCCGAGCAAGCCGGCGAGGCTGCCCAGTTCGGCGATGTCGTCCTCGACGATCAGCGCGTATTTTTGGGCCATCGGGGCTACCGGCGCCGGCGCGGCGACCACGCCGGCGGGCGGCGTGACGGCGATCGGCGGGAACATCGGCGCGGCATCGGCTTCCAGCGCTGGCATGCTGTTGGTGAACACGCCGCTGTTGGCGAGCGACTCCAGCGCCTCGCCGGATTGCAGGGTGGCCATCTGCACCGTCTTGTTGAGGTCGGAGACGCGCGAGCGCACCCCGGACTGCGGCTTGAGCTTGGCCCAGCGCGCGATGTCGCGCGCCAGCGCCGCGGTTTCCTCGTCCTTCTCGATATAGGCGCCGTATTCGAAGGCAGCGCCCGGCTTGGCCGCTTCCTCGACCGGCGCGGCGACGAGCTTGATCAGGTCCATGCGCCGCGCGTCGTCCAGCCAGATGGCGATTTTCAGCGGGTCCACCTGCGGCAGCAGCGATTGCAGGTCTTTCACCGCGCGCTTGCCGTTGATCGCGCGCAGTACTTCGCGAAAGCCCGGCGCGAGAGTGGAATTCTGGTCGTTGGTGGCGCGCACCCCAAGCGGGGTGCAGACCAGCACGTCATCAGGATCGAAGGTCGAATTGGCCATGGGATTGTGGGTGGAGTGGAAAAATGCCCGTGGGCGGGCCACCAGTCAAAACCGTAGGACGGCGCATCATACCGCTAGTTTCCGCGCTTTTCCCGCGCATGCGCGATGGCCGGTCTGTTATGCCGGACGGTCGTTGCCGCCGGCACCACAAATGTGGCCGGAAAAACCAGGTGGCCCTGAGAAAACCTGAGGTTTTTCGTAAAAAATGGCCGCCGAACGTGTCCGCACCACGGTAAACAACGGTGGAATTCGCATCGCGGACTTCACAAATGTTGTAGCACCGGCCGGCGCGTCGCCCACGGAGAGGCGATGGGCGCATTGCCGAATCGGAGCTTCGACAATCGCTGCCGGGTTCGCGTCCTGCAAAGTCGGGTCAGGTGCAATTATGCCTCCCGCGCAAGCAGCACGAGGCGATCGCGCCGAATGCGCCCTAACCCTGCCGTGGCGACGATGGAAGTCCATAAAAGCGCCAAGGGAGGATTGCACCTGCCCACGAACCGGGCTGACATTACCCGCGTTTTCGCGCTTTGCGCGCGAGGCATTTAAGTTGTTGATTCTTATGGTGCCGTTGGACGGAATCGAACCGCCGACCGTTTGCTTACGAA
>DASYEQ010000050.1:0-97047 GCA_036498945.1 Burkholderiales bacterium
CATACGGCGCATTGCCGCCGCCGGATGTTAAGCCTGGTTCAACAACAAGCGTGTTACCACGGCGCCGTTGCCGCAAAAACCACGGAATACCACGGTGATTTTTACGGCCGTGATATCGGGACCCTGATAAAACCTGAGGAATAACTGATTAAGTGGGCTAAGCCCCCTTAACAACCCCGAAATCAGAGGGGAGTGCGCCCTCTCACATTCCGAATTCGATACTTGTTCAGCATTTCCCTGAGAAATCTCGCGAATTTTGTCCGCCGGCAACACACTTGTGAAACCGCGGCAAAGCAGGCGGCGTGCGCGCAACGGCATTGCATTCGTCAGTGTCAAGGAACAGGCGACTCATGTGTTCCTAAGATACACGCTTCGCGCAATCCTGCACGGCCGAGCTGCGCGAATGCAGGCGACCCCGCTATTTGCACAAGGCGCGGATGTCGTTGACGAAGCCGGGACATTTCGCCTGGGCCGCCGCCAGTATCTCGGTCACGCCGCGCCGGGGCCCTTTCGCATGCTGCGCGGCAAACGCGGCGAATTCATCGTTCGGTGCGGTACCCTCGTCGGCAAACTCGACCGCTTCATACGGCCCGTGACCACTGGCCAGCAGCCACAAATAATCCGAGAAGTCCTGTGCGATCACGCCGAGTTCGCCCTCGGAACCAAAGAACACGATCGGCTGTTCCAGCAAGCCTTTCGCCGGATCGACATTCCAGATCGCGGCGTAGCCGCCGGTACCGTCCTGCCCGAAGATCAGGTAGGCATCGGCCTTCGCGTCGTTGTTGCCGGTCCACGCATGCAGCCACTTCGCGGTCTCTTCCGCCGACATGAAGCTCTGGTACGGCTCGAAGTCGATGCCTTCGCCGTCGTTGTAGTCGATTTCAATTTCGTGCAATTGCGCAAGTGGCGCGGGAAAAGGGCGGCGTTCCGGTTTTGGCATGTGCGGTAGGCGTGGTCGGGGGAAAGGTCGAAGGATAACGCGGGAAGGCCGGCTGCCCCTCAATCCAGCCGTGCGCCCGAATTCTTCACCACCACCGCCCACTTGCGCACGTCGTCCTGCAGTTGCTTGAGGAAGGCCTCGGGCGTGGTGATGTAAACATCCGCCCCCTGCTGCCTGAAGAACGCCTGCACCTCGGCGGTCTTGAGGATCTCGGCAACATCGGCGTTGATCTTGCTGACGATCGCGCGCGGGGTGGCGGCGGGGGCGAGAATACCCCACCAGGGGTTGACGTCGAAGCCGGGGTAGCCCAGCTCGGCGATCGCCGGCACGTCGGGGGCGGCGGCGTTGCGCTTGGCGCTCGAGACGGCGAGGGCGCGCATCTTGCCGGCGCGGATGTTCTGGATCACCGAGGGCACGCTGGCGAACGCGGTGTCGATCTGCCCGCCCATCACATCGGTCATCGCCGCGGCCACCGCCTTGTAGGGCACGTGGACCATGTTGACGCCGGTTTCGGTCTTCAGCATTTCGCCCAGCAGGTGGTTGATCGAACCGTTGCCCGAGGAGCCGTAAGTGACGGTGCCGGGGTGGGCGCGTGCGTACGTGATCAGGCCCTTGAAGTCCTGCGCCGGCGCCTTCGGGCCGGAGACGAAAAAGAACGGCGTCACCGCCAGGGTAGCGGCAGGCGCGAAGTCCTTCACCGAGTCGAACGGAATCTTCGAATACAGGCTCTGGTTCACCGCCTGCGAGCCGGCATAGGTGAGCAGCAGCGTGTAGCCGTCGGCCGGCGACTTGGCAACCAGGTCGGTGCCGATCACTCCGGCGGCGCCGGCGTGGTTTTCCACCACTACCGGCTGGCCCCAGCGGGCGGCAAGCTTTTGCCCGATCATGCGCGCGAAAATGTCGGTGGCGCCACCCGCGCCCTGGGGCACGATCAGGCGCACCGGCTTGGCGGGCCAGGTCTGTGCCGGCGCCGCCGCGGCGAATAGCGCGGCGCACAGGAAGGTGAAACAGCGAAGCGCGAGCGCACGTGAGGTATGCATGGAATGTCTCCCCTTGAAAACGCCTTATATTATGAAGCCGAACGCCGAAGCCGAGGCAGGTGCGAAAATGCCGCTTTTCGCATCTCCCGCATTATTCGCGGCAGCCACTCCATGACAGCGCATCCCGTTTACCTCGACCTGCCGCGCTTCGACGCGGCCCTGCTGGCACGCGCGCTGAAGGCGCCGGTCTCCGATCTGCACGAAGTAGTGGGCCCCGAACTGCGCGGCGCCGCCACCATGAGCGAGCGCATGCGCCCCCTCGCCTTGGGCATCCGCATGGCGGGCAACGCGCTCACCGTGCAGCCCGGCGCGGGCGACAACCTGATGATGCATCGCGCGCTGAAAATGGCGCAGCGCGGCGACGTGCTGGTGATCGCCGCCGGCGGCGTGCTGGCGGCGCAATGGGGCACCCTCGCCGCGCTTTACGCCGAGCGCATCGGCTTGGCCGGCGTGGTGGTCGACGGCTCGATCCGCGACGTCGACGAGTTGGCGCACATGCGCTACCCGGTGTGGGCCACGGCGATCTCGCCGATGCATCCGGACAAGCAGGCGGCGGGCTCGATCAACGTGCCGGTGAGGTGCGACGGCGTCACCGTGAACCCGGGCGACCTGGTGGTGGGCGATGGCGACGGCGTCATCGTGGTGCCGCGCGCGCGGGCGGAGCAGGCGGTGGCGGCGGTCGAGCATCGCGTCGCCGAGGAAGCACTGGCGGCCAGGCGCATCGCCGCCGGCGAGACGCTGTGGGAGGTGCATGATCTTGGCGCGGCCTATGCCCGCCTCGGGCTGGCGGAACAGGCCGGGAGATGGTCGCAGGACGCAAAAGACTGACCTCCATGGCGCGGATCAAGAGAACCACCGCATTGCTGGCCGCATTCGCGTTCTGGAGCCTGCTGGCCGGCGCGGTGGACGCGCATTTCGAAGTCACGCGCCGGGGTGAACCGGCGCTGTGGGTGTTCGGCTCGGTGCTGGCGTCCATCGCCCTGATCTTCGCCTGGTACTACGCCGACAGCACGGTACGCGGCTACCGCAAGCCGCGCTGGCTGAACGTGCTGATGGTCTGCTTCGCGGTGATCGCGGTGCCGCTGTACCTGCTCAAGAGCCGGCCGCGCGGCGCGCGCGGGCGCGCCCTGCTTGGTTGCCTGGGCTATGCCCTGCTGGTTTTCGCCGTTTCCTGGATCGGCGACTACGCCGGCCATGCGATGGGCTGAGCGAGGCAAGCCCGCCATGCGCCTGTCATGGAGCCGGCCCGGCAGCGCTTTTGTGGATCGTGCAAAATGAGCGGTTCCGGTTCTACCGCCCGCCGTCCCTCCGTTTCGCGCACATGACCTCTGCCAACTTCATCAGCACCGAGCAGGTGCCCGCCATTCTCGCCCGTTCGACGCTATTCAAGGGGGTGGACCTCTCCGCCGTCGAGAACGAGCTGCGCGAGGCGCGCCACCTGCGCGTGGAGCCGGGTGAAATCCTGCTCGATCCCAAGGAAGTCAACCTCAGCATCTACGTGGTGCTTTCCGGTGAACTGCTGGTGTGCCTGGAGCCGACGCTTTCCAACCCGCTGGTGCGCATGGGAGCGGGGGAGTGCGTGGGCGAGCTGTCGATCATCGACACCGCCCTGCCCTCGGCCTACGTGATGCCCTCCACCGCCACGCAACTGCTGGCCATTTCCAAGGAAGTGCTGTGGCGCATGATGGCGCTGGAGCAGAACATCGCCGTCAACCTGCTCTACGTGCTGTCGCAGCGCATCCGCGAAAGCAACGTGGTGCTGCTGGGCAACCTGGAGATCCAGCGCGAATACCGCAACCGCGCCGAGACCGATTCCCTCACCGGCCTGCACAACCGCAACTGGTTCGAGGAAGTGTTTCCCAAGCAGCTGGAACTGTGCGAACGCATCGGCCAGCATGCCTCGCTGTTGATGGCCGACATCGACCATTTCAAGAGCGTGAACGACGAGTACGGCCACCAGGGCGGCGATGACGCGCTGCGCCACATCGGCCGCCTGTTCCTGCGCAACCTGCGCGGCACCGACCTGTGCGCGCGCTACGGCGGCGAGGAGATCATCGTGCTGATGCCGGGCACTGAAATCTCGCAGGCGCGGGTGACGGCCGAGCGCCTGCGCGAAAGCATCGCCGCCGCTCCGCTCACGCTGCCGGACGGGCGCCAGGTGAAGCTCACCATTTCCGGCGGCCTGGCGCGCTGGCAGCCCGGCATGATCCTCTCGGGCCTGATCAATACCGCCGACCGTGCGCTCTACCAGGCCAAGCAGGGCGGGCGCAACCAGATCGCCATGGGCGTGACGACACGCAGTTTCGGCGGCCGCTGACGGCGGCATCGCCCTGCCGATTTCCGCGGGAATCCTCTCCCCCGGGGGGCGCCATGCCGATGGCGCGAATCATGCGGGGTGGTGCAGGCGGCCGCTGATCCGCCCCCAACAGGCCTGGCGGCCCGCACTTGCGCGACTTTCTTCTCGTTTTCACACAGTTTTCCCAAATTTCATTTGAATGACATTGGAATCTGGTGTTCTATTGCATATGCGCGATGATTGCGCCGTTGCATGCCGGCTTGCGACATGCTTCCCTGGCCGCGCGCTGCCTTCAGCGCGGCCAACCTCGTAAACAGGAGAAGACCCAAATGAAGATGAAGCAATCCCTCTGCGCGCTGGTTGCGCTCTCACTGGCCGGCGGCACCGCCTTCGCCCAGCCGCGCGATGACCATCGCGCCCCCGAGCATCGTCCGCCCGAGCACCATGCGCCAGCGCGCCATGCGCCGCCGCCGCGCGACCATCATGGCGAGCGTGGCGCCGGCCCGCAGCACAGCTTCTACAAGGGCGAGCGCCTGCCGACGGAATACCGCAACCGCCAGTACGTGGTCGACGACTGGCGTGGCCATCACCTCTCCTCGCCGCCCCGCGGTTACCACTGGGTGCAGACCGGCGGCGACTACGTGCTGGCGGCTGTCGCGACCGGCATCATTGCGCAGCTGGTATTCGGCGGCAACTAAGGCGCCTTCAGCACCGGGACCGGCCGCTTCGTTTCGTGCAGAGACGTCAGCGGCGGCCCGTTCCCGGGCGCTATTTCTCCCGCAACCACGCCCATCGCTGCATTTCCTGCGCGATATGGGCGGAAAATTCTTCAGGGCTGCTTCCCACGGCGTCGATGCCGTTGGCGCGAAGGAAGGCCTGGCTGCCGGCATCATTCAAGGCGGCCACGATGGCGCGATGCAAGCGCGTGACCGCGGGCTTCGGCGTGCCGGGCGGCGCCACGAAGCCCAGCCAGTTGTTCAGCGCATAGCCCTCTAACCCCGCCTCGGCGATCGCCGGCACATCGGGCAGGGCGGAACACCGCTGCGCGGTGGTCACCGCCAGGGCACGCAGTTGGCCCTCTTTTACCGGCGGCAGCATGGAAGCGGCATTGTTGAAGCTCAGGTCGAGCCGCCCGCCTTGCAGGTCTTCATATAGCTCGCGCGTGTCCGGGTAGGCCCGGTGCACCATCTTCACCCCCGCCAGCTTCTGGAACAGCAGGCCGGCGAGGTAAGGCGCGCTGCCGATGCCGGAACTGCCGTAGCTCAATTCCTTTTTTGCCGCCAGGGCGATGAGTTCCGGGACGCTGCGTGCTTCCAGCGACAGGCGTGCTCCCAATATCAGCGGTGAACGGATGGCCAGGCTGATGGGCGTGAAATCCCGGACAGGGTCGTAGCCCAGGCCCGTCCTGAGATTCGGGTTGATCGCATGGGTGCCGAAGGTCGCCACCAGGATGGTGTTGCCGTCCGGCGGGCCGGCCATCGCCACGCGCGCGGCGGGGGCGCCGAGTTCACCCGGCATCAGGTCAATCTGCACCGGCTGGCCGAGGGCCGCGGCCAGCGCGGGCTCGAGGCAACGCAGCAGGTCGTCGGAAGCGCTGCGGGGCGAGAAGCCGATGATGACGCGCAACGGAGCCGTCAATTACCGCCTCCATACACCTTCACCACGCGATACAAAAATTCCAGCCCGCCATAGAGCGAATCCACCGGGATGCGCTCGTTCAAGCCATGCACGCCGGAGCCATCGGGATCACGGAACAGGCCCGAGATGCCGTAGGTGGGAATGCCGGCGTTGTTGAGAAAGCGGCCGTCGGTGGCGGCGACCAGCATCACCGGCACCACCGGCACGCCCGGCCACATGCGGCCTGCGACCTGCTCGACCGGGTCGAGGATGGCGGCGGTGACGGGGGGCGCGGGCGAGAGCGTGGGGGTGCCGACGGGAGTGACCTTGATCGCATCGTCGGCGAGCACGCGCTCCAGGGTTTTTTGCACGCCGTCCACCGGATCGTCGGGGAGGATGCGGCAGTTGACGGTGGCGCGCGCGCGTTGCGGCAGGGCGTTGGTGGCGTGGCCGCCGTCGATCATGGTGGCGACACAGGTGGTGCGCAAGGTGGCGTTGATGGCGGGATCGCGCGAAAGGCGGGCCAGGGCCTGGGCATCGGGCGGGTCGCGCAGGATGGCCTTCATGTCGGCGGCGGTCTGGCCGGTTTCGAGTTGCGTCATGCGCTCGAAATAGGCGCGCGTGGCGGGGAGCAGGTGCGGCGGGAAATCGAAGGTGGCCAGGCGCGTCAGCCCGCCGGCCAGATGGTAGATGGCGTTGTCGCGCACCGGGGTGGCGCTGTGGCCGCCGCGGTTGGTGGTTTCCAGCGTGTAGGTCTGGAACACCTTTTCGCCGGCTTGCAGGTTCAGGCGCACCGGTTTGCCATTGCGGTCGCGCAGGCCGGTGCCGCCTTCGTTCAGGGCGAATTCGGCGTCGATCAGGTTGCGATGGTGCTTGAGCAGGAATTCGACGCCGTTGGACGGCGAAGGGATGATTTCCTCGTCGCAGGTGAGCGCGAGAATGAGGTCGCGCGCGGGGCGGTAGCCTTCGGCTTTGTAGCGCATCAGGTTGTGGACGAAGATGCTCGCCATCGCCTTGTCGTCGAAGGCGCCGCGGGCGTAGAAGTAGCCGCCCTCTTCGACCAGCTTGAAGGGGTCGCGCTGCCAGTCTTCGCGTTTGGCCTCGACCACGTCGATGTGGGCCAGCAGCAGCAGGGGCTTTTGTGCGCCGGTGCCGCGGTAGCGCGCCACCAGGTTGCCTTTTTTCGGCGCGCCGTCGGGGATCAGCACCTGCACGTCGGCGGCGGGCAAGCCAGCGGCCTTGAGATGCGCGGCCATCGCCTGGGCGGCGGCGGTGCAGCTGCCGGCGGAATCGGTGGTGTTGATTTCCACCAGTTGCTGGTAGAGGGCGCGAAAGCGCGCCTGCCCGGGCGTAGTTTGCGCGTGGGCGCAGAGGGCGAAGGACAGCAGGGCCAGGCCGAGGACACGGCGGGTGCGGCGCGGGAGGGTGGGCATCGGCTCGCTTGCGGGTGGGGATGGGCGCATATTAGCGCCGCCGGCCGGCGGGCGCGCGGTGGCGGTGGTATGCTGCCCAAACCGGCCACGCATACGGCCGGGCGCGCGTGGCGCGCAGGAGCAGGCATCATGTCTTTCGAACGGTTTTTCAGAACATTGGGCGCGATCCTCGCCTTCGCGCTGGCGCTGGCCCTGTTTTGCGAGGCGGCGGATGCGGCGCCGCGCGGCG
Source organism: Burkholderiales bacterium (assembly GCA_036498945.1). GTDB lineage: Bacteria > Pseudomonadota > Gammaproteobacteria > Burkholderiales > JAEUOS01 > JAQGMJ01. Next base: position 7,556 of record DASYEQ010000050.1, read on the forward strand.
GTGGCGCGCGTTCCAGCGGCAGCCGCGGCGCCTGGCATCACGGCGGCGGCACCTGGCATGGCAGCCCGCGCCACTACTACTATCGGCCGTTCATTCCGCTGCCGCCCCCGCCACTGTTCTGGGGCTCGTCTTCCTACTATCCCGGCTATTACGGGCTGTATGACTCTTCCGGCGCCTACCTGCCGCCGCAGGACCAGGGCCCGACCACTTACATCGAGGCGCCGCCAGGCAGCGTGCAGCAGCCCAACAACTACATCACCTCGCCTGAAGCGGCCACGCCGCAGTTGCCGCTGGAACAGCGCGTGCAGCGCCTGAAGGACATGTGCGACAAGGGCCTGTTCACCCCCGAGGAGTGCGCGGGGCGGCGCCAGGAGCTGTTGAACCAGATGTAGCGCGGCGGCGTGTCGGTGGCAAAAAAAAGGGCCCGGTGCAACCGGGCCCTTTTTTTCTCATGAAGCAGCTGCTATTCGATCACCACGTGCGCGTCGCGCGCTACCGACTTCCACTTCTCCAGGTCGGTGCGCACGAAGGCACTGAAGTCTTCCATGCTCATGGACAGCATTTCCACGCCCATGTCTTCGAATTTCTTGCGCAACGCCGGATCGGCCTCGGCCTTTTTCAGCGCGGCCGCCAGCTTGTCGGTGACTGGTTTGGGCAGATTGGCGGGGGCGAACAGGCCGGTGAAGGTGGTGGCGTCGAAGCCGGCGAGGCCGGATTCAGCCAGCGTGGGCACCTTGGGCAATTGCGGCGAGCGCGTCTTGCTGGTCATGGCGAGCGCCTTGATGCGGCCGTCGCGGATGTAGGGGATGGAGGCGGTCAGCTGGTCCATCATGCCGTCGACTTGCCCGCCCATCTCGTCGGCCAGCGCCGGGCCGCTGCCCTTGTAGGGCACGTGCACCAGGTTGTAGCCGGCGGCGCGCTTGAGCATTTCGATCGCCAGGTGGTTCGACGAGCCATTGCCGGCGGAGGCCACGGTGACGCGGCCGCCGCGCGCGCGGGCGGCGAATTCGGCGTAGGTGTTGACGCCCATTTTCGGCGAGACGGTGAGCACCATCGGCACGACGTGGATCGGGCCCAGCGCGGTGAAGTCGCGGGCGGTGTCGTACTGGATGTTTTTCATTACCGCCGGGGAGGCGGTGACCGAGCCGGAGGAGCCCAGGAGCAGGGTGTAGCCGTCCGGCGCCGCCTTGGCGACGTAGAGCGAGCCGATGGTGCCGCCGGCGCCGGCGCGGTTGTCGACGATCACGCTTTCGTTTAGGACCTGACCCAGGGCGGGTGCCAGCACGCGCGCGGTGATGTCGATATTGCCGCCGGGAGCCCAGGGCACGATGATGTGAATGGGGTGGCCGGGAAAATCCTGTGCCTGGGCGCTGCCCAGTGACAGCAGGGCAACGGCGCCCAGGGAACGCGCGAGGTCACGTAGCAAGGAGTGTTTCATCCGTCTCTCTCTGTTTGTTGGTACCCGTTATATGGCATCGGGCGCATGGCCCTTGCCTGTACGCGCAGATTACACGGCCGCACCCCGCGCGGCCGGTGATGCCGGCGATTAGCGGGCGCCATTTTTGTCATCTTGGCGTCATAAAACTGAAGCAGTCTGGTATCGCCAAATAAAAGAAAAGTCCTGAAAACATAATAAGAAAGGAGTCAAAAATGGCCTTACCCAACCGGGAATCCGACCTCTGGCTGAAACTCGCGGGGTTGCCGCTGGACCACCTGGCGGAAGAGCCCGCCCCGGCCTTCGGCTTCATCCGCCGCCTGATGCGCGACGAGAAATGGGATTACGCCACCGCCGTGCGCGTGACCGCCGAATACCGCCGCTTCCTGTTTCTGGCCGCCCTCGGGCCCGTGTCGCCCTCGCCCCGGGTGGACGCGGCCTGGCACCTGCACCTGACTTACACGCGCGCCTACAACACCGGCTTATGCGAGCGCACGCTCGGGCGCACGCTGGACCATGAGCCCAGCGGCGGCAGTGGCGACACGGCGCACTACGCCGGCGTCTACACGGAGACTCTGGCGCGCTATCGCGAGTTATTTGGCGAGGAACCGCCGAGGGACATCTGGCCAGTTGAAAGCCCGAAGCGCAAGAGGCCGATACTCAGGCACGTGCTGGTGCCGCTTACGCTGCTGGGGATTTTCTTCGTCTTCGCGCGGGTGCCGCGGGTGATGATGCTGGTGATGGCCGTACTCGTCGTCGGCGTGAGCCTGCACAATGCGTACGCCGGCCCGGCCAAGAAAGGGGCAGGCAGCGGCGGCAGTTGCGGCGGCGGGAGCGGTTGCGGCAGCAGCGGCGGGGATGGCGGATCCGGCTGCAGCAGTGGCTGCGGCAGCGGCTGTGGCGGAGGATGCGGGGGCGGCTGCGGCGGCTGAAACGCCGCAGCCGGTGACTGCTTAGCGGCCGCGGCCGGCGCTACGATGCAGCAGGGCGCCGGTCGAGGGCGCACCGGCGCCCGAGCGCGGACCGCCGCGCGGTGCGGGGGCGCCGCTACGGGCGGGTTGCGGGGCGCGGGCGCCGCCGTTGTTGCCGCCGTTGTTGCCGCCCTTGGCACCAGTGGCGGTGGCACGGGCGGGCTGCGGCTGGGCGGAGGCGCCGCTGCGCGCGGCACCCTGGCGCTGGCCGTTGCCGTTGCCGCGCGCGGCGTTTTGTCCGTCGCGTTGACCATCACGCTGGGGAGCGCGCTGGCCGGCACCGGCGCCCTGCGAGGAGCGTCCTTGCCCTTGCCCGCGCCCGCCGGCCGGACGGCCCTGGCCGCTGGGGCGGCCCTGGCCACGGCCCATGGGGATGGGCTCGGCCTTGGCGTTGGGGTCGGGCTCGAAGCCGGCAACAACCACGCGCGGAATCTCGCGCTTGATCAGGCGCTCGATGTCGCGCAGGAAGGCGTGCTCATCGACGCACACCAGCGAGACGGCTTCACCGGTGGCGCCGGCGCGGCCGGTGCGGCCGATGCGGTGCACGTAGTCTTCCGGCACGTTGGGCAGGTCGTAGTTGACGACGTGCGGCAGCTGGTCGATGTCGATGCCGCGCGCGGCGATGTCGGTTGCGACCAGCACTTGCAGGTCGCTGGTCTTGAACTCGGAGAGGGCGCGGGTGCGCGCGCCCTGGCTCTTGTTGCCGTGGATCGCCATGGCGGTGATGCCGGCGTGGTTCAGGTGGTCGGCCAGGCGATTGGCGCCGTGCTTGGTGCGGGTGAACACCAGCACCTGGAACCAGTTGTGTTCCTTGATCAGATGGATCAGCAGCGCGGCTTTCTTGTCGCGATCCACCGGGTGGATCTTTTGCTCGATCACTTCCACGGTGGAGTTGCGGCGCGCGACTTCGATCATCGCCGGCTTGTTGAGCAGGCTGTCGGCCAGGGCCTTGATCTCATCGGCAAAGGTGGCGGAGAACAGCAGGTTCTGGCGCTGCGCCGGCAATACCTTGAGCACGCGCTTGATGTCGTGGATGAAGCCCATGTCGAGCATGCGGTCGGCTTCGTCCAGCACCAGGATTTCGACCTTCGACAGGTTGACGGCGCGCTGCTGGTGCAGGTCGAGCAGGCGGCCGGGGGTGGCCACCAGGATGTCCACGCCTTTTTTCAGGATGGAGATCTGCGGGTTGATGCCGACGCCGCCGAAAATCACGGTGGAATTGAGCTTCAGGTACTTGCCGTAGGTGCGTACGCTTTCTTCCACCTGCGCGGCGAGTTCACGCGTCGGCGTCAGGATCAGGGCGCGCACCGGGCGGCCGCCGAACGGGTTGACCGGCGCATTGGCGGCGGACAGACGCTGCAGGATCGGCAGGGTGAAGCCGGCGGTCTTGCCGGTGCCGGTTTGCGCGCCGGCAAGAAGGTCGCCGCCGGCGAGCACGGCGGGAATCGCCTGGGCCTGGATCGGGGTCGGTTGCGTGTAGCCCTGCTCGCTTACGGCGCGCAGAAGCGGCTCGGACAGGCCGAGGTTGGAAAAGGACATTCTGAAATTTTCAGGAAAAATCCGGCCCGTCGCTTCGGATTTACGAAGCGCCAGTCGCGAGCGGAAGAGGGTTGCTGCGGGGGTCGGAATGACAGCGGCGTGGGGACTGGAACATTCACCGCATGCCTTGCATTGTACCAGCGCAAGGGGGTGCCGGTCATCCGGTGAGGGGCGGAAACCGCCCTTTAATCGGCGGCGGAATCGATGCCCGGCAGCGCCAGCATCAAGGTAAATACGCTGCCGCGGCGCGGCTCGCTCTCCACCGCAATCGCGCCTTGCATCAGGCCGGCGAGGCGCCGGCAGATCGCCAGGCCCAAGCCGTTGCCGCCGGCCTGGGAACTGTCGCGATTGAAGGCCTGGAAAATCTCGCTCACGCGCTGCGCCGGGATGCCGATGCCGGTGTCGCTCACCGCAAAGGCCAGCGTGTGGCGCTGCCCCTCGGCGCCGACACGCTTGACCTGCAGGGTAACGCCGCCGGCATCGGTGAAACGCACCGCATTGGAAAGCAGTTTCACCAGTATCTGCGACAGGCGCCGCGCATCGCCGATCACCCGCACCGGCACGCCGCTGCCGACCGCGCAGGAAAAAGTCAGGCCGCGCGCCGAGGTCAGCCCTTCGCCCACGGCGGCGACGCGGGCGACGACTTCGTGCAGATCGAATTCGGCGCGCTCGATCGACAATTGCCCGGCTTCGAGATTCGAATAATCGGCGACGTCGTCGAGCATCGCCAGCATGGCTTGCGCGCCCTGGTGCAGTTCGCGCAGCACGGTTTGGCGCGGGCTACTGCCCTCCCCGTCAAGCAGGCGCTGCGCCTGGCGCGCAATGCCGGCCATCGGCGCATGCACCTGCTGGCTCATGCGCGCGATGAATTCGCCCTTGGCCATGTTGGCGCGCTCCACCGTCGCCACCAGTTCCTGCAGGCGCCGCGCCAGGGCTTCCTTTTCCAGCCGCGCATGCACGGCACCGGCGACCAGGCGCGAGAGCTGGTGCGCGGCGCTGTACAGGAGGCCGACGAACACCAGGGTGGTGAGGCCCATCACCAGGCGAAAATCGCCGCCGAACTGCCACCACAGCGCCAGCCACTTGGCTGCGGCAGGCAGCATGGTGGTGAGCAGGTAGGTGCCGTAGAGGTCGCGCATGTGGCCGAGAAAGGCCACCCCGCCCGCGGCCAGGCCGTAGATCGCGCACATGGCGAGGATGGCGTATAGCTCGTTGTCCGCCGGCACCACGAAGGTGGCGAGCACGCTCCAGCCAAGACCCGTGAGCGCGTAGGGCACGAAATACCACAGCACGTAGCGCCGGTAATCGCGCTCTTCGGGCGGCGTGCGGCGAAAGTGGTTGAGCGCTGATGCACGCACGCCGATCAGCACCAGCATGGCTACCGTCCACACCGTGACGCCGGTCAGCGGCAGCACCCGCGCCAGCACCGCGAACACCGCCAGGGTCAGCGCGATGTTGGCGGCGATCGCCACCGGCAACAACTCAAACGCCAGGCGCACCTGTTCGCGGAACACCTGTTCCGCAAGGTCTGCCGCCGGTCCCTGCCCGTTTTGCCGGGGGGCTTGCATGCGGGGGGAAGTGTCTTACTTCGCGTCGGCTTGCATTGAGAAAGGATTCGGCCTTACTGGAAGGCCTGGATGCCGGTCTGCGCGCGCCCGAGGATCAGGGCGTGGATGTCGTGGGTGCCCTCGTAGGTGTTGACCACCTCGAGGTTGACCATGTGGCGGATCACCCCGAACTCGTCCGAGATGCCGTTGCCGCCGAGCATGTCGCGCGCCACGCGGGCGATGTCCAGCGACTTGCCGCAGGAGTTGCGCTTCATGATGGAGGTGATTTCCACTGCCGCGGTGCCTTCGTCCTTCATTCGGCCCAGGCGCAGCACGCCCTGCAGACCCAGGGTGATCTCGGTCATCATGTCGGCCAGTTTCTTTTGCACCAGCTGGTTGGCGGCAAGGGGCCGGCCGAACTGCTTGCGGTCCAGCGTGTACTGGCGCGCGCGATGCCAGCAGGCTTCGGCCGCGCCGAGCGCGCCCCAGGCGATACCGTAGCGTGCCGAGTTAAGACAGGTAAACGGGCCCTTCAGTCCTTCGACGTCGGGCAGCTCGTTCTCGGCGGGCACGAACACCTCGTCCATCACGATCTCGCCGGTGATCGAAGCACGCAGGCCGACCTTGCCGTGGATCGCCGGGGCGGACAGGCCCTTCATGCCCTTTTCCAGGATGTAGCCGCGGATGCGCCCTTCGTCGTTCTTCGCCCACACCAGGAACACGTCGGCGATCGGCGAATTGGAAATCCACATCTTGGCGCCGGTGAGCGCGAAGCCGCCTTTCACGCTCTTGGCGCGGGTCACCATCGAGGCGGGGTCGGAACCGTGGTTCGGTTCGGTCAGGCCAAAGCAGCCGATCCATTCGCCGCTGGCGAGCTTGGGCAGGTATTTCTGCTTTTGCGCTTCGCTGCCGAATTCATAGATCGGCACCATCACCAGCGAGCTTTGCACGCTCATCATCGAGCGGTAGCCGGAATCGACGCGCTCGACTTCGCGCGCGATCAGGCCATAGCAGACGTAATTCAGGCCGGGACCGCCGTACTCGGCGGGAATCGTCGGCCCAAGCAAGCCGATCTCGCCCATTTCACGGAAGATGGCGGGATCGGTCTTCTCGTGGCGAAAGGCTTCCAGCACGCGCGGTTCCAGCTTGCTCTGGCAGTAATCGTGCGCCGCGTCGCGCACCATGCGCTCGTCCTCGGTCAGTTGCTCATTGAGGAGCAGGGGGTCTTCCCAATGGAACGAGGCTTTTTCAGATGAGGCCATGAGCAAATCCTGATGTTGAGTGAATCCTGAAATTATAGCCGCGCAGGGGCATGCGCCCGCAGCGGCGGGACTCGGATTCGTGCCGTAGCTGACGGACGGCGCCTAGTCCGGAACGACGGCGGTGGCTTCGATTTCCAGGCGCGCCTCGGGCTCGACCAAGGCGGTGACGCCGAAAGCGGCCATCGCCGGGAAGTGGCGGCCGACGAGTTCGCGGTAGACGGCGCCGATTTGCGGCCAGGCGGTGACATATTCGTCGCGATCCAGCACGTACCAGGTGAGGCGCACCAGGTGCTCCGGCTTGCCGCCGGCCTCGGCCAGCACTTCGAGGATGTTTTGCAGGGCCTGGCGCGTCTGCCCGGCGAAGTCCAGCGCGGGCCAGGCGCAGCGGCCGTCGGGCGTCGGCCGGCGCGGGTCCCAGCCGACCTGGCCGGCGATGTAGACGGTGGTGCCGCGCGCGGCGATGCCGTTGGAAAAGCCGCGCGGCTTGGCCCAGCCCGGGGGTTGCAGGATTTGCATACATAGCTCCTACCCCCGCAAAAAAGCGGCCGGGCGGTTGCACAAACAAGGCAAATTACTTTAGACTTAAAGTAATTATACGCGAAGCCGTGGAGAGCGCAATGCGTGTCGAAATCCTCGGCGGCGGCCCGGCCGGGCTGTACGCCGCCATCCTGATCAAGAAGTCCTACCCGACGGCGGTGATCCGCGTCACCGAGCGCAACGCGCCGACCGACACCTTCGGCTTCGGCATCGTGCTCTCCGACGAAACGCTGTCGAACCTGCGCGCGGCCGACGAGCCGAGCTACCGCAGCATCGCGCGCTCCTACGCCTATTGGGACGACATCCACGTGCATTACAAGGGCACGGTGATGAAGTCGGGCGGGCATGGCTTCTCCGGCCTGAAGCGCCTGACCTTGCTCAACATCCTGCAGATCCGCGCGGTGCAGCTAGGTGTGGAAATCCGCTACCAGACCGAGGCGCCGGCGGTCGACGAAGTGGCGCGCGAGGCGGACCTGGTGATCGCGGCCGACGGCATCAATAGCGCCGTGCGCAATGCGTGGAAGGATCACTTCCAGCCGACGGTGGACTTGCGCTCCAACAAGTTCGTCTGGCTGGGCGCCGACGTGCCCCTGCCGGGCTTCACCTACGCGTTCAAGGAAAACGAGCACGGTATCTGGAACCTCCACGCCTACATGTTCACCCGGCCCGGCGACGTGCCGCAGAGCACGCTGGTGTTCGAGACCACGGACGAGGCCTTCCGCAAGGCGGGCCTGAAGGTGGAAGACGAAGCGGCCACTGCCGCGTATTGCGAAAAGCTCTTCCCCGAAGTGCTGGGCAAGCACAAGGCCCTGACCAACCGCTCGCTGTGGCGCAACTTCCCTACCATCAAGTGCGAAAAGTGGAGCCACGAGAATGTGGTGCTGCTGGGCGATGCCGCGCATACCGCGCACTGGTCGATCGGCTCCGGCACCAAGCTGGCGCTGGAAGACGCGATCGCGCTCAACGCCGCCTTGCAGCAGAACCGCGGCGACCTGCGCGCGGCGCTGGCGGCGTACGAGCAGAACCGGCATGAGGAGGCCGACCGCATCCAGCATTCGGCCAATGTCTCGCTGGTCTGGTTCGAGAACGTGCGCCGTTTCTGGAACATGGACCCGGTGCAGTTCAATTTTTCGCTGATGTCGCGCAGCAAAGCCATCACCTTCGAGAACATGCGCATGCGCGACGCGAAAAGTGTCGCCGAGCTGGAAGAGTGGTGGACCGGTGAAGTAGCGAAGGCCGAGGGCGCGCACATTCCCGAGGGCTTCAAGGCGCCGCCGATGTTCGCGCCCTTCCACCTTCGCGGCATGATGCTACGCAATCGCGTGGTGGTCTCGCCGATGGCGCAGTACATGGCGGAGGACGGTACGCCGAACGACTGGCACCTGGTGCATTACGGCGGGCGCGCGGTAGGTGCCGCGGGCCTGATTTTCACCGAGATGACCTGTCCCTCGCCGCAGGCGCGCATCACGCCCGGCTGCACCGGCATGTACAAGCCGGAGCACGTCACCGCCTGGAAGCGCGTCGTCGATTTCGTCCACGCGCATACCGAGTCGCGCATTTGCCTGCAGCTCGGCCACGCCGGGCGCAAGGGCTCGACACAACTGGGCTGGCACGAGATGGACAAGCCGCTCAGGAAGGCGGAGGACAACTGGCCGCTGGTTTCCGCCTCCGACGTTCCCTACGCGGCGGGCAACCAGACACCGCGCGCGATGGACCGCGCGCAGATGGACAAGGTGAAGGCCGAGTTCGTCGCCTCCGCGAAAATGGCAATCGAGTGCGGCTTCGACATGCTGGAATTGCACATGGCGCATGGCTACCTGCTCGCCAGCTTTCTCTCCGGCATCACCAACCGCCGCGAGGACGAATACGGCGGCTCTCTGGAAAACCGCCTGCGCTACCCGCTGGAGGTGTGGGACGCGGTGCGCGCGGTATGGCCGGCGGACAAGCCCATGAGCGTGCGCATCTCGGCCACCGACTGGATGCCGGGGGGCAACACCGGCGCGGACGCGGTGGAGATCGCCCGCGCCTTCAAGGCGCACGGCGCCGATTTGATCGACGTTTCCACCGGGCAGACCGACCCGGCTTCCAGGCCCATCTACGGCCGCATGTTCCAGGCGGGGTTCTCGGAACAGGTGCGCATCGATGCGGGCATCGCCACCATGGCGGTGGGGGCGATCACCACCGCCGACCAGGTCAACACCTTGCTCGCCTCCGGCCGCGCCGACCTGGTGGCCCTCGCGCGCCCGCACCTGGCCGACCCCTATTTCACCCTGCACGCGGCGGCGGAATACGATTACCGCGAGGCCGGCTGGCCCAGGCAATACCTCTCCGGCGCGCAGCAGGCGCATACCCTGGCGGCGCGTGCCAAGGAAGACGCCAAGCGCAAAGACGCGCTGCTGCGCCAGTCGCAAAAGCCGGCGCTGGCCGGCGGCTGAGCATTTTCTCCGCGGCCGGCTGGAACGTGCCGGAGGGCGTCGCGGGACAGGGTTCGCCCCCCGTCCTTTATAGGGCTGCGCCATCTCACACACGGCGGTTGCCGCCTTATAGTTTCAATAGCCGCCCGGGACTCGCGCGGCCGGGGAAATGCCCACATAGTGAGACAATTAAGCACGCGCGTCAGCACAATGAAGCCATGGAATTCACGCGCCACGCGCCTGCTGCCATGACAACGACTGATGCCCTCGAAACCCTGATGAGCTCTTCCTCGCAACCGGTTCACAGCCTGCCGATCCCGCCGGCGCCCGCCGCCCGCGACGACGCGCCGTTCGACAAGCGCGCGTTTCGCAACATCCTCGGCAGCTTTCCCACCGGGGTGACGGTGATCACCACGCTGGCCCAGGATGGTTCGCCGGTGGGCCTCACGGCCAACTCCTTCAATTCGCTGTCGCTCGACCCGCCGCTGATCCTGTGGTCGCTGAACAGCAATTCGCCGAGCCTGGTGTGCTTCGAGAATTGCCCGAACTTCAACATCAACATCCTGGCGCACGGGCAATCCGGCCTGTCGCGGCGCTTTGCCACGCCGATGGCGGAGAAATTCACCGGGGTCGACTGGCATCCCGGCGGCGCCGGCGTGCCGGTGCTGCAAGGCTGCGCGGCGGTGCTGGAATGCACCCTGGTGTCGATGCAGGAGGCGGGCGACCATATCCTGTTCATCGGGCGCGTGGACCGCTTCGAGGGCCTCTCGCACCCGCCGCTGGCGTTTCATGCCGGCAAGTACCGCCTGCTGGGCGAGCAGATCGAGTAGCGTGCCCTGCGCCAAGCAAAAACGCCGGCTAGCTGCCGGCGTTTTTGTTTGCTTGCCCGCAGCTCAAGCCGGCTGCGGTGCTGCCGCGGTGCCCTGCATGCGCCGCTCGATACGCGCCACCATGCGCCCGCCGATGAAGGCGATGGTGGCCGCGCCCACCAGCAGGTAGAGGATGTTGTCCCAGTGCTTTTCCTCGCCCACCACGTAGGCGACGAAAGGCGCGGCGATGAACTGCCCAAGGTTGGAGCCCTGGATGATCATGCCCTGCACGGTGGCGATCTGCGCGGCATTGCGCGCGTGCAGGGTGGTGGCCGACATCACCGAGCCGGGGATCACGCCGCCGCCCATGGAAAACGCCAGGCAGCAGGCGAAGCGCAGGCCGTCGGGCAGGCTGGTGGCGAAGGTGCCGATGGCGAAGCTGCCCATCAGGAGGCCACCGAGGGAGACGCAGGCGCCGCGCGACAGGCCGCGCTTCATCAGCCAGCCGCCGGCAAGGTTGCCGAAGATGTTGATGCCGACCATCGCCGCGGTGAGGTTGGAGGCGAGGTTGAGCGAAGCCGCCCGCTCGCCGGTGAGGAAGGTCGGCAGCCAGTTCATGATGGCGTTGAACTGGAAGGTGTAGCAGGCAAAGGCCAGCGCGATCCACCAGGGCCCGGCGCGCTTGAGCGGCACGGAAATCGAGGCCCAGTCGGGCGCGGGGCCGGGCGGGTTGCGGTAGTCCGCGCGGCCGGCAAACAACAGCGCCGCCATCAATGCCGCCAGCACGGCGCAGGCGGCCCACAGGCCGTGCCAGCCGCCGGCGGCGATGAGATAGGGCGTGGCGAGCATGGCGATGGAAGTGCCGGTGGGCATGTAGGCGCCCCAGAAGCCAAAAGCGAGCGCACGGTCGCGCGGCGCGGTGGCTAGCGTAATGAGACCGGGGGCGCCGATCACCACCATCATGAAGCCCAGGCCTTCGAGAAAACGCCCGGAGAACAGCGTCGTCACACCGGGAACAAACATCGGCATGCAGGAACCGGCGACCAGCAGCAGCAAACCGCCGATGCAAAAGCGGTAGGCGCCGACGCGCGCGGCGGTGAGGCCCAGCATCACGCCGCAGAACACGCCGAGGAAGTTGAACATCGACAACAGCCAGCCGATCGCCGCCACCGAGAGGCCGTATTCGCGCGCCAGCACGGGAATCGCGGGCGGCAGCTTGCCGATGAAAGTGGCGCCGACCACGCCGAGCAGGATGGCGACAGCGGCGGCGCGCAGGTGCGTCTGATTCATGGTCTGGCTGTTTTGCTCTTGTGAGGGCAGCGCATGGAACGCGCGGCCGCGGGTGATGCGCCGGCGCAGAAGACGGGGGCGGGATGGCGCGATTATCGCCCATCACCCCATCAGGCGGCGCATCGTCTCAGCGCGCCCCGCCTTCCTTGTCGGCCACGCCGGCCGATTCGAAGCTCGCCATGTGGTTGAGGAAGTCGCAGGCGGCGCGCACCAGCGGCAGGGCGAGCGCGGCGCCGCTGCCTTCGCCCAGGCGCATCTTGAGTTTCAGCAGGGGCTCGGCGTGGAAGTGCTGCAGCATGGCGGCGTGGCCGGTCTCGTCCGACTGGTGGGCGAAGACGCAGTAGTCGAGCACGTGCGGGTCGATGGCGCGGGCGGCGAGCAGCGCGGCGCCGGCGACGAAGCCGTCGACGAGGATGATCATGCGTTCGTGCGCGGCGGCCAGCATGGCGCCGGCCATCATGGCGATTTCGAAGCCGCCGAGGGCGGCGAGGGCTTCCAGCGGCGTGGCCACATTGTGGTGCAGTACCAGCGCCTTGCGGATCACTTCACGCTTGCGGGCGAGGCCGGCGTCATCCACGCCGGTGCCGCGGCCGACGCAGGCTTCGGCCGCCAGGCCGGTGAAGCGGGCCATCAGCGCGGCGGCGGCGGTAGTGTTGGCGATGCCCATTTCGCCCAATGCGAGAAGGTTGCAGCCCAGCACATTGAGTTCGCGCGCGGCGCGGCCGCCGGCTTCCAGCGCCTGCTCGCACTGCGCGATGGTCATTGCCGGGCCTTGAGTGAAGTTCTGCGTGCCCATGGCGACCTTGCGGTCGAGCAGGTGCGGGTGCTCGTCGAACTTGTGGTTGACGCCGGCATCGACCACGTCCACTGCCAGGCCCTGCGCGCGGGCGAACACGTTGACCGCGGCGCCGCCGGCGAGATAGTTCATCACCATCTGCCACGTCACCTCTTGCGGATAGGCGGAGACGCCTTCGGCGGCGACACCATGGTCGGCGGCGAACACCAGCATGTGCGGGGCGTGGATGTGCGGGCTTTCGGTGCCCTGCATCATGCCCAGGCGCAGCGCCAGGGTTTCGAGTTGGCCGAGAGAGCCCAGGGGCTTGGTCTTGCGGTCGATCTTGTGTTTCAGGCGGCCGGCGAGCTCAGGGCTGCCGGCGGGCGGGATGCGCGGTTCCAGCATCGGTGTCTTTCGCGTTGTCGTTGAGCGCCTGCGCGAGGCAGGCGGGGCACAGGCAGGTGTCGTACGGCAGGAGGGTCGAGAGGCGCGGCAGGGCGGCGCACCAGCACTCCGCGAGGCCCGCCACCATGCCGCAGGTGAAGGCGGCGCCGCAGCGCGCGCAGGCGCTGGCGGAAGCGGAGTCGGAGGGGTTTGCCATGGGGTGGGCCGGGAATGAGGCGACATTCTACGAGAAGCCATGCCCGCACCCAGAAAGAGGTCTTGAAAAGCCTTGCACAAGACCGCATCTGCGCTGGTCCGGCAAATCGAAAATCAAGAAAAAACTTTTAACGATCAATGACTTGAAAGCCTGCCGCCGGTGCATATATTCAAATCAACGCGGCATCAAACCGAACCTTACGCAAGAGCCGCAGTAACCAACTTTTTCCGTTGAAGGAGATTTGAATATGAGCACCCTGACCCTCTATCGCGACCCGTTTGCCGCTTCCTTTGACGACGTGCTGCGCGGCTTTTTCACCCGCCCGGCGACGCGTCAACAACCTGCCGTGCGCGCCATCCGCTTCGACGTCGCCGAGCAAGGCAACGCGTATGTCGTGAGCGCCGAGCTGCCCGGCTACAACAAGGAAGACGTGCAGGTCGAGATCGACGGCGCGCGCGTGACCATCACCGCTGAAGCGAAAGCGCAAACCGAGAACAAGGAAGGCGAGAAAGTGGTCTACAGCGAGCGCCATACCGGTAAGGCCGTGCGCAGTTTCGAGCTCACCAGCGAGATCGACAGCGACACCGCCGCGGCGAAGTATGAAAACGGGATTTTGACGCTGACTCTGCCGAAAAAAACCCAGGAAGGCCGGAAACTTTTGAATATCGCCTAAGTCTGAATTTGCAGATGACGCGTTAATGCCGCCGATACCCGTTTTGTGTCTCGATTGGTTAAATTGATTCAAGAAGCGGGAACTTTAGCGGTATAAAGATTCAAAGCAAGTGTAGGTTGAAGCAAGCGGTAGTAACAGTTTCACTTTGTTCTTTGCAAGCTCCCACGGCGGTCTTGGTCTCCCCCTATCAGGATCGCCGCTGTCCGCCTTCATTGGGCCTATAGCGTGACCTCCTCCCGCGCGATTAGGTGAATGGCGGACCGGGCGTCGAATCCCCCTGGCCCCCCCAGGCGACGCCCGTCTTTCCGGCGTGATTGGCTCCGTGCCAATCACGCCTTTATTTTTTCCGGGGCCGGTTTCATGCCTTGGGGCTGACACACAGGATTTACGATCGCGCACCCCGGCGGGCGTTACAATCCGCGCATTCGTCCCCTCCCCCTTCCGCCGCGATGACCGATACCAAAGTCACCCCCGCCACCCAGGCTTCGATCCTGGCCGAAGCCTTGCCCTACATCAAGCGTTTCCACGGCAAGACCATCGTCGTCAAATACGGCGGCAATGCGATGACCGACGTGAACCTGCAAAAGGGCTTCGCGCGCGACGTGGTGATGCTCAAGCTGGTGGGCCTCAACCCGGTGGTGGTGCACGGCGGCGGCCCGCAGATTGAGGCGCTGCTCAAGCAGTTGAACATCAAGAGCGAGTTCATCCAGGGTATGCGCGTGACCGACGCCGCCACCATGGACGTGGTGGAAATGGTGCTGGGCGGCGCGGTGAACAAGGACATCGTCACCCTGATCAACCAGGCCGGCGGCAAGGCCGTGGGCTTAACAGGCCAGGACGGCGACCTGATCCGCGCCAAGAAGCTGATGATGCCGAACAAGGACAAGCCGACCGAGTTCATCGACATCGGCCAGGTGGGGGACATCGAGTCCATCGATACCACCGTGATCACGGCACTGCAGGGCGCCGGCTTCATTCCGGTGATCGCGCCGATCGGCGCTGGGGAAAACGGCGAGACCTACAACATCAACGCCGACGTGGTGGCGGGCAAGGTGGCCGAGATACTCAACGCGGAAAAGCTGGTGCTGCTGACCAATACCCCCGGAGTGCTCGACAAGGCGGGGAAGCTACTCACCAACATCACCCCGCATGATATCGACGCGATGGTGGCGGACGGCACGCTTTCCGGCGGCATGCTGCCGAAGATTTCTTCCGCGCTGGACGCGGCGCGTGCCGGGGTGAAAAGCGTGCACATCATCGACGGACGCGTCGAGCATGCGCTGCTGCTGGAGATTCTCACCGACCAAGGCGTGGGGACGCTGATCCGCTCGAAGTAGAAATGGCATGACCACGAAACCACCAAGCGTCGCCTCGCTGATCTCGACCGCCTTCCTGATCGACATCGCCTGTTCTTCGGTGTTCTACGGCCTGGGCAAGGGCCTGACCGCGCATATCGGCTGGCCGCTGTTCCTGGTGATCTGGGTGCTGGTGATTGCCGTGCCGGTTTACGCTTATCTGACGGTCAAGCGCGGCAGTGCGAAAGCGGCACTGGGGCCCTTCCTGCTGTTTTCGACACCGGGCCTCTTGCTGGGAATGGTATTCCCCTACGCCTTGCTTTGAACCAAGAAAAAAGTAAAAACCTGCTTTTGCCTGGAAAGGCATGGCCAAAAAAAATCGCCGCAATGCCGGCGATTTTTCTTTGGGACGCGACAACCTATTTCTTCGGCGCGATCAGCTCGCCGATGTCGGAGACGTCTTCCTCGAACAGCTCGCCCTTGTCCAGGCGCAGGAGCTTGCCGTCGCGGCCGATGACGTAGGTGATGGGCAGGCCCTTGGGACGCTGCAGTTGCTTGTCGATGGCGTCGCTGGTCATCGAGACCGGGAACGTGAGCTTGCGCGTATCGACGAAACCACGGGCCTTGGCAACGTCGTTTTCGATGTTCAAGCCGATCACCACCAGGCCGTCCTTGGCGCGGGCGTTATAGAGCTTCTGGAAATACGGGATCTGCTTCTGGCAGAAGGGGCACCAGGAAGCCCAGTATTCGATCACCACCAGCTTGCCCTTGAGCTCGGCCGGGGTAATCGTCTTGCCGTCGATGGTCTTGAGCTCGGGAATCGGCACGGTATCGCCGGGCTGGAAGGCGAACGCCGCACCGCTCACCGCAAATGTAGCGGCGGCGAAGAGCAGGGTGAGGAATTGGCGCATCGCGGTTTTCATATGGCTATTTCGGGGTTTCGTTTCAAGGTACGTTTTCAAGCAATGCCCGGATTGCCTGCCACGCCCTTGAGCGTCGGCAGGTTGAGCGTGCGTGGGGTGATGGTCTTTTTCGAGCGCAGGTAGCCGGCCACCACGTCCCAGATCGGCTGCCCGGACGCCCCCTCGGCGACCGGCGCCCAGCCGGCCACCTTGTAGGTCTTGGCGGCGTCCATCGGCTTGCCGTTCAGGCGCATGTCGGAAATGCGCGCGCCCATCTTCGCCTTGGGGGCGCAGGTGTAGGTCATGCCACCGACGCGCACCATGTCGCCGCCCTGCTGGTAATAGGGGTCGGGGTTGAACAGGTTGTCGCAGACGTCTTCGAGGATCACCTTGATCTGCTCGCCGCTGATGTCGGAAAGGGTCGAGTGGGGATAGGTGATGGCGGTCTGGTCCATCAGGTTTTCGAAGGTGATGGATTCGCCCGGCAGCAGGCTGGTGCCCCAGCGGAAACCCGGCGAGAAGGCGATTTCGGCGCCCTTCACTTCCATCAGGGCATCGAGGATCAGCTGGTCGCCGGTGCCGTTGAAATTGCCGCGGCGATAGAGCGTGCCTTCGGTAACGGCGAGCTTTTCGGCCAACTTGTCCTTGTAGGGCGCGCGCACTTTTTCGATGTGCGCGGCCATCGCGGCATCGGGCTTGAGGAAGTTGGAGAACACCGGCAAGAGCTTGTACTGGAAGTCGGCGATCCTGCCGTTTTTCACGTCGAAATCGAGCACGCCTAAAAACTTGCCGTTGCTGCCGGCATTGGTGACCAGGGTCTTGCCGCTGTTGTTTGAGATCACCACGGGCGCGGGCACGCCGTCGTGCGTGTGGCCGCCGAGGATGGCGTCGATGCCGGTGACGCGGGTGGCGAGCTTTAGGTCGACGTCCATGCCGTTGTGCGAGAGCAGCACCACCACGCGGGCGCCCTTGGCGCGCACTTCGTCGACCTGCTTTTGCAGGTTCTCATCCTGGATGCCGAAGCTCCAGTCGGGGGTGAAATAGCGCGGGTTGGCGATCGGCGTGTAGGGAAAGGCCTGGCCGATGATCGCCACCGGTACGCCGTTCATTTCCTTCAGCGTGTAGGGCGCGAATACCGGGTCGCCGAAGTCCGCGGTCTTGACGTTTTGCGCGATGAAATCGGTGCGGCCCTTGAAGTCCTTGGCCACCACTTCCTCGACGCGCTTGGCGCCGTAGGTGAATTCCCAGTGCGCCGTCATCACGTCCACGCCCAACAGCTTGCAGGCGTCGATCATGTCCTGGCCCTGGGTCCAGAGCGAGGTGGCCGAGCCCTGCCAGGTATCGCCGCCGTCCAGGAGCAGCGCGCCGGGGCGGCTGGCGCGCATCTGCCTGATCAGGGTAGCGAGGTGTGCGAAGCCGCCGACCTTGCCGTACATTTTCGCCGCGCGCTCGAAATCCAGATAGGTGAAGGCATAGGCGAAGCGCTTGTCCATCATCGTGCTTTGCGCGAAGGCCTGGTTGGCGCGGTAGAACTTCATCAGCGCCTCACCAACCAGGTGCGGCGGCTTGCCGGCGGCCTCCGCGATACCGATGTTCACGTTCGGTTCGCGGAAGTACACCGGCAGCAACTGGGCGTGGCAATCGGTGAAATGCAGGAAGTGCACGTTGCCGAAGCGCTTGACGTCGTACAGGCGCTCGCCGGCATCCGCGGCGCCGGCCGCGCGCGGGTCGAGCACCGTGCCGCTGGCGGCGGCGATGGCGAGGAGATTGAGGAACTCGCGGCGGTCCATAGGTCTTTCAGACGGTATCGAGCATGCAGGCTACGCCTCTTCGCCATGCCCGATATCAGTATTTTCTAATAAATGCAGCCAAGAAAGAGCGGGGATCGACCGCCTCCCCGCTCCCTGCAACAACGCTACTTGTTCACCGGTGAATTGGGGTCGAGCAATAGCGCCGTCACGTCCTTCATCTGCTGCTCGGTGAGGATGTGCTGCTGGCCGAAGCGCGGCATGTTGGAGCAGGCGGCGTAGGCGTTGGAGTTATAGATCTTGCCGTAGGTGTAGCGCTGGATGGCTTCCGTATTGCCGCGCAGCTTGCCGTAGCCCAGCAGGGACGGCCCGATGGTGCCGTAGGAGATTTCCTGCGGGGTGATCTGGTGGCAGGCGTAGCAGTTGGCGCCGGCAGGCCGGCTGGGATCATCGCTGTACTGCTTGCCGACACCGGATTGCGCAATGCGCTCGCCGGCGCGCCAGTCGCCCAGCAGCTTGCCGTCGGCCGGATACCTGATCATCGCCAGTTGCGCCTTTTCGATCGCCGCCTGCGCCTCCTTGGAGGGCGCAGCGCCGGGGCCATAGGAGCAGGTCTTTTGCAGGTCATCCTGCTCCAGGCGGTCGAGACCGGCCTGGCCGCGCGCGGCGAAGGAAGCCTTCAGGGCATCGTGCGCCTGCTGCTCGGTGGCATGCGGGGCGGTGGCGCAGCCGCTCACGAGAAGCGCGGCAGCGGCGGCGGCAACCAGGCCGTTCAACAGAGGTCGGATGAATTTCATTGTTGGTCTCCCCTTAGCGCTTGATCGCCGGTGCGTTGAACTCGGCACCGTTGGCATTGCGGGCGAGATAAGTGATGAGCGCGATCGACGCCTCCGAACTGAACTCGAGATACGGGAAGCGCTGCTGGCGGAAGCAGTCGTTCATGCGCCATTGCATGGTGCGCACCTCGCCCTGCGAGACGCGATAGGCCGGCCAGGTGGTGTAGGCGCGCTGCGCGTCCTTGGTGTCGGTGAGGTTGGGCAGGTCCTGCAGGCGGATGCGCTTGTTGGCATCGCCGTGGCAGGTGGCGCAGGCGAAATCGTGCGGGCCGCCGCGGTAGAAGAAGATCTTCTGCCCGAGGGCGTAGGCTTCTTTTTCCTTCGCGTTGTTGAGCGCCACGTTCATTTTCACGCCGCGCGATTCGCCGGCGACGTAGGCGGAGAGCGACTCCATGTCGGAACGCTTCTTCTCGCCGTCGCCGAAGGGCACCTTGAGCGCTACGGCGCGGCTGATGCCCTGCTGGGTCTGCATGCAATAGAGCAGGCGCGTTTCCAGGTCCATCACCTGGTTGGCGTCGGCGAAATAGCGCGGCATCTCGGCATACGCGCCCTTGACCACGCCTGGCCCCTTGCCGAGGTCGCAGCGTTCCAGCGAAACATTCTTCGGCCCGCGCTTTTGCTTCCACAGGTCTTCGCCGCGTGCTTCCCACAGGTCGGCCGGATTGCCGTCGGCCAGGGCCTGGCGGTATTCCTCGATCTTCTTGATCGTGTCCGCGCCTGCCGAGCTGCCGGATTGCGCCTGCGCCAAGCCGCTGCATGCCAGCCCGAGCGCCAAAAGCGCCGGGACCGCTGCCTTATGCCATCGAATCATGTCTCTCTCCTGGTGCTGTTTGAGGTGCTTGCTGCCGGGCGCTGCCTTGAGCGGGGCGCGCCCTTTTTTTAAGGGTGGTCGATGAGCGAGACGGCGTTACGCGGCGATGGTTGCTTCGTCGCTGCGCTTGTCGCCGCCGTTGTCCACCCAGTTGATGCTGATCTTGTCGCCAGCCTTGGCGCCGGAAAACTGGAATTGCAGGTAGGGGTTTTTCGAGATCGAGGTGCCCCATTGCGCCGACAGCACGGTCTTGCCGTTGCAGGTGGCCGTCACCTCGGTAATGAAGTGCGCGGGGATGATCTTGCCGGCGGAGTCCTTGCGCTGGCCGGTTTCCATTTCGTGGCTCATCAGCACGCGCACGACGGTCTTGTCGCCTTCCATCTTGGCGCGGATTTTCATCGGGTCTGCCATGTTTCGTATCCTTTGCTTGGTTCGTCGCGGGGATTGACCGGAGCGCAGACGGCTTAGCCGCCGCAACCGCCCAGGGTCACCTTGATTTCGCGCTGCGCGACGTAATACTTGCCGTCGGCCTTGATCAGCGCGTAGACGTTGGAGGTCTCGGCCAGCTTCAGGCGGGTGGCGATGTTGGGGTCGGTGCCGGCGGGGAGGGTGAACACCGCCGACAGCGTGTTCGGATTCTTTTCCACCAGCAGGGCGATGGACTCGGTCTTCGGCAGCTTGCTCACCACGGTGACCGGCACCACCGCGCCGTTTTCCGCGATCTCGGGCGTGCTGCCCCAGCTCATGTCCTTGGTCTGCGCGGGAGATGCGCCGCCCAGTGCCTTGACGGTGACGTCCACGCCCTTGGCGGCGAAAGCCGCCTGGTTCCAGCCGGCAGCCTGCGCCAGCGCGGCGCTGGGCTTCACCAGCCCGGCGGCCACGAACATGCCGAAAATCGCCGTCGCACTGCCGGCCTTCAGGGCCTGACGGCGGTCCTGGTTGATTACTTGGGTCATTACTGCTCTCTCCTTCCGATGCTCTCGATGGACACGCGCCGGTCCCCCGAGGGAAACCTATAATTTTATGATATTTGCGCGAGCGTTTTAAGAATCAATAGGCATTAGCTTAGCGCGCCGGGCGCCAACTCAAACCTCATCATACCCGGCGAACCGCGGCCGGGGTCTTGCTACTGCGGCGCGCCGTCCAGCACCCAGCGCACTACCTTGCCGATTTCCTCGTCGTTCAGCGCCGCCGCCGGCGGCATCGGCACCGAACCCCAGTTTCCCGCACCGCCGTTCTTCACCTTGGCCGCCAGCATGGCGGGCGCCTTGGCGTCGGCCTTGTACTTGGCGGCGATTTCCTTGAACGCCGGGCCAACCAGCTTGCTCTCGGCCTGATGGCAGGAGAGGCAGGCGCCCTTGGTCAGCAGCGGCTGCACGGCGGCACCGGGGGTTGACGCACCGGGGGTTGACGCACCGGCGGCCAGTGCGGCAGCGGCGGGCCCACCTGCCGCGCCAGCGGTGGATTTGTCTGCCGCGCCCTGCGCGATGGTCGCCACGCCGCGCACCGGGCCGATCAGGCGATTCTGGTCCGCCAGGTTGCCATGCGCCGGGCGCGCCGCCTCCGGCAGCGAAGAGGCGATCTTCGCCTCGGTGGCACAGTCCTTCATGCAGGCGACGTTATGCACGTCGGGTTTGCCCTTCACGTTCCACATGCCGTGCCCGAAGGTCATGCCGTCGCGGTTGGGCAGGCGTGCCTGCACTTCAGCGATGTTCTTGTCCGACAGGGTGAAGTCGTCGGGCAGGATGCTGCCGAGGTTGAGTACGTAGGCAGTGACGGCGTAGACGTCGTCGGGAGAGAGGCTCCGCGGCGCGTTCCACGGCATGGCGCGGCGGATGTAGTCCCACAGGGTGGAGACGTGGGAGAGCTTCATCACCGTGGTGCGCACCTCGGTGGGCTTCTTCAGCGCGGCGACGTGGCCGCTCTTGATGTCGTCCTCATGCACGCCGCCGGCGATCGGCGTGAACACGTTGGTGGCCTCGCCGAACACGCCGTGACAGGTGGCGCACTTGGATTCCCAGATTTCCTGGCCGTGGGCGACGGTGCCGGACCCTTTTGGCAGGCCCTTGAAATCGGGACGCACATCGATGTCCCAGGCGCGCACTTCCGCCGGCGTGGCGGGGCGGCCTATGCCCTTCCATTGCGCCGCCTGCGCGGTCACGGTGTTTTCGGCATGGGCGATCGGCGCTACCACGAACATCAGCGCGGTGCAGCCCGACAGGCAGGTCCGCATCGCCGTGACGCGCGCAATGTCAGTAAACCTGGACATTGCTGACCTCGCCGCTTTCCGCCACTTTCCATGACTGGATCGCGTTGTTGTGATAAATCGAGCGCGTGCCGCGCACCGCGCGCAACTGGTTGATCTTCGGCTGCACGTAGCCGGTCTCGTCCATCGCCCGGCTTTGCAGGATGGCGGGAGTGCCGTCCCAGGTCCAATCGATATTGAAGCGTGTCAGTGCCTTCGACAGCACCGGGGTTTCCAGGCGCGCGGTGCGCCAGTTGCGCCCGCCGTCGGTGGAAACGTCCACGCGCCTGATCTTGCCGCGCCCGCTCCAGGCAATGCCGCTGACGTTGTAGAAGCCTTTATCGAGCAGCATCTGCCCGCCGGAGGGCGTGGTGATCACGCTCTTGGCTTCCTGGATCGAGGTGTACTGGCGCAGTTGCCCATCGGGCATCAGGTCGACGTAATGCACCGTCTCGTCCTTGGTCGCGTACGGCATGTCGCCCACTTCAATGCGCCGCAGCCACTTCACCCAGGAGACACCCTGCACTCCCGGCACCACCAGGCGCAGCGGATAGCCGTTTTCCGGGCGCAGCATTTCGCCGTTCATGCCGTAGGCCAGCAGCACCTCGCCGGACTCCACCAGTTCCATCGGAATGGTGCGCGTCATGCCGGAGCCGTCGCCGCCTTCGGCCAGCACGTAACGGCCCTTTTGGCGGTCGTAGCCGAGATGGTCGAGCACGTCGATCAGGCGCACGCCGGTGAACTCGCTGCACGAGAGCATGCCGTGGGTGTACTGCACCGTCGGCACAGCGACGTTGCCCCACTCCATGCCGGTGTTGGCGCCGCACTCGATGAAGTGGATGCGCGAGACCGCGGGCAGGCGCATCAGGTCGTCCATGGTGAACACCGATTCCTGCTTCACCAGGCCGTTGACCATCAGGCGGTGTTTCGACGGATCGATGTCCTCCCAGCCCTGGTGATGGCGCTCGAAGTGCAGGCCGGAAGCGGTGATGATGCCGAACATGCCCTGCAACGGCGAGAAGGCGACCGAGGCGGCGGAGACGCGCGTGAGACCCGGCGACTCGCGGCGCACCAGGTTCTTTTCCCACTGCGAAGGCTGGCCGTAGGGATGGCTGGCAACCGGCTGGCCCAGCGTGGTGGCCCAGGGCTGCGGCTTGAGGATGACGTCTTCGCCTTCGCCCGCTGATTGCGCGGCGGCGGCGCCTGCCAGCCCGAGGCCGGCGGCAGCGGCAAAGGCGGAGCGCAGGAAGCCGCGCCGGCCGGAGGCGACGGCGCGAATCTGCTCGGGCTGCAAAAATCCCTCGGGGGCCCGTTTCAGCCTCCCGAGATGGGCGGTTAGAGCTTGCATGGACTGCGTCCGGTCTCGGGCCGGCAAACCATCACCGCCGGCCAAATAATATTAGTGTATTAGCAAATACTAATTATTTAATCGCCCGGTTGCAACCAGAATCGATGATGCGCTGCCGCGACCCGCCTTCAGTGGGTCGCGGCAGATGGATTTACTCCTGCGGGATGTGCGCGTCCTTCACCAGCTTGGCGTACTTGTCGAGGTCGCTCCTGATCAGGGCATCGAAATCGGCAGGGCTGCCGCCGGCCAGCTCGGCGCCCACCGGCGTCAACCGGCCGCGCACGTCGGGCGCGGCGATGGCGCGGTTGAACTCGGCATTGAGCTTGTTGATGATCTCCGGCGGCGTGCCGGCGGGCGCGGCGACGCCGTACCAGTTGATCATGGTGAAGCCGGGCATGCCGGCTTCGACGAAGGTGGGCACGTCGGGCAACTGGCTGGCGCGCTTGGGCGTGGTCACGGCGAGGGCGCGCAGGCGGCCCGACTTCACGTGCTCGATCACCGGCGGCATGGTGTCGATGTTCAGTTGCACCTGGTTGGCCAGCAGGTCGGTGATCGCCTGGCCGCTGCCCTTGTAGGGCACGTGGATGATGTTGATGCCGCCGCCGAGTTTCAGCATCTCGCCGGCCAGATGCTGGGTGCTGCCGTTGCCGGAGGAAGCAAAGGAAAGCTTGCCGGGGTTCGCCTTGGCGTAGGCCACCAGTTCCTTCACGCTGTTCACCCCCGGTACGCCTTGCGGGTTGATCGCCAGCACGTTGGGCACGTAGCCGAGATAGATGATGGGCGCGAAGTCCTTGCGCGCGTCATACGGCATCTTCCTGAAGATGTTGGGCGCAATCGCATTGGAATTCACGTGCGCCACCAGCAGGGTGTAGCCGTCGGCCGGCGACTTGGCGACCGCGTTGGCGCCGATGGTGCCGGTGGCGCCGGGGCGGTTGTCGATCACGATCTGCTGGCCCAGGGCGTCGCCTACCTTCTGCCCGACCACGCGCGCCACCACGTCGGTGCCGCCGCCGGGCGGAAAACCCACGACCAGGTGGATCGGATGATTCGGATAGGTCTGCGCCAGGGCGCCGCCCGCCAGACCCCACATCACGGCTGCACCCACCAGCCACTGCCTGCTTCCACGTTTCATTTGTCTCGCCCCTCTTCTAGTAGTTGATCGAGCTTGCGACTGCCGAATTGTGCTGAACCGCTCGCGCGGTGCCGGGCATTCTAGCAGGGGCGTTTGGACGCGTTGCCCCTACGGGCTGGCGATTTTCAGGCGGGCTGGCCGCAGGCGTGCAGGCCGTCGAGATAGCCTTGGGCGCTGCTGCAGATGGTGAGCAGTTGGCGCCGCGGCGCCAGCCCGGGGGTGGCCAGGCCCAGATGCACCCAGCGCCCGAATTCGTGGATGATCTGGTCATAGACGATGGCGCTGGCGGCAATCGCGCGGGCGATTTCCAGCGGCGCGCCGAAACCGGGGCAGACGAAATCCACCGCCAGCCCCTGCGCGTGCAGCGAGCGCGGCACGCCGCCCACCGCGGCGTTGAGCGCGGGCGAGCGGTAGCCGCTGTTGATGGTGAGCGGCGCGCCCAGCAGCGCCTGCACCTCTTCGAGCGCGGCAGCGAGCAGGCGCAGGTGCGGCAGGTGCTGGGGCAGCGGATCGTTGGCGATGCCGCGTTCGCGCGCGGTGTCGGAATAGGTCAATCGCGCGAGATCGAAATTCGGCGACAATTGGGGATTGAGCGTGTTCGGCGTGTGCGAGGGATTGCGGCGTGCATCGGACATGCGCCAAGTTTACCGCCAAAGAAATGCAAGCCTCCCGCCTGCCGCGCGCGACCCAGCCCACGCTGTGGCTGTTCGACCTCGACGACACCCTGCACCACGCCACCCCGGTGATCTTCGGGCGCATGAACCGCGCCATGACCGATTACGTGATGCGCCACGTCGGCCTGGAGGAACCCGCGGCCAACGCGCTGCGGCGCGAATACTGGCAGCGCTACGGCGCCACCCTGCTCGGCCTGATGCGCCGCCACGGCACCGACCCCGACCACTTTCTCGCCGAGACGCACCAGTTTCCCGACCTGCCGGCGATCATCGATTACGACCATCGCGTGCGCCTGTTGCTCAAGCACCTGCCGGGGCGCAAGGTGCTGGTGTCGAACGCGCCGCGGCATTACGTCGGCATGGTGCTTGCCAACATGCGCGTGGCCAGGCATCTGCACGGCATCGAGACCATCGAGTCGATGCGCTATGTGCCCAAGCCCGCGCGCTCGTCATTGGCGCGATTGCTCCGGCGCCACGGCGCCAGCGGGCGGCGCGGCGCGCTGCGGCACCGCGTGGTGATGGTGGAAGACAATCTCGACAACCTGAAAAGCGCCAAGCGCCTGGGGCTGACGACGGTGTGGATTTCGAAGGCGGCGCACAAGCCGGCGTTCGTCGACGTGCGCCTGCGCTCGGTGCTGCAACTGACGCGGCGCTTCGGGCGCATGCCGCGCTAACACGGCGGTCCGGACAAATGCCGAGCACATTGGGGTTTCCCTAATGTCACTTCACAAGCACATTAGGGTTCCCCTAATGTGACAACATTTCCCACTGCGTTAAACTTGCACGCCGTTTTTTGTGCCACCTGTCCCATAAGGATAAAAGGACCTCCGACCATGACCCACCGCACCTTCGCCGCCACCCTGGCCGCAGCCGCCGCCATGCTGGCCGCGCCCAGCGCCTTTGCCCAGGCCGCCTATCCCAACCACCCGATCCGCCTGGTCATTCCCTTCGCCGCCGGCGGCACCACCGACATCGTCGGCCGCATCGTTGCCGACAAGCTGGGCCGCGAACTGGGCCAGGCCGTAGTGGTGGAAAACAAGGGCGGCGCCGGCGGCGCGATTGGCGCGGACTTCGTCGCCAAGGCGACGCCGGACGGCTACATCCTCGGCGTAGCCACGGTCTCGACGCTGGCCACCGTGCCGGCCACCACGCCGAAGAACCCGTACAACCCGGCCAAGGACTTCACGCACATCATCAACATGGTGAACGTGCCCAACGTGATGACCATCAACCCCAATGTGCCGGCGAAGAACATGAAGGAATTCATCGCCCTGCTGAAAGCCAGCCCGGGCAAATACTCCTTCGCCTCTTCCGGCACCGGCGGCATCTCGCACCTAGACGGCGAGCAGTTCCAGGTGCTGACCGGCACCAAGATGGTCCATATCCCCTACAAAGGCTCCGGCCCGGCGCTGACCGACACCGTCGCCGGCCAGGTGCAGGTGGAGTTCGACAACCTGCCCTCTTCCATGCCCTTCATCAAGGCCGGCAAGCTGCGCGCGCTGGGCGTGCAGTCGACCAAGCGCATCGACGCCCTGCCGGATGTGCCAACCTTCGCCGAAGAAGGCCTGAAGGAAGCCAACAACATGGCCTGGTACGGCATCGTCGGCCCGGCGGGCCTGCCGAAGGACATCGTCGCCAAGGTCAACGCTGCCGCCAACAAGGCGCTGAAGGATGAAAACGTCAAGAAGCAGCTGGCCGAAGGCGGCTCGATTCCCGACGGCGGCACGCCCGAGCACTTCAAGGAAGTGGCCGCGCGTGAGCTGGTGATGCGTACCGACATCGTGAAAAAGCAGCACATCACGATCCAGTAGCGGATGCCGGCAAAAGCCGGAACGCCCAGAGGAACGCCCGGCCCCGCCGGGCGTTTTCTTTTGGACGCCCTGGCCGCGGGCGTTGGGCAGGCAGCTAGGCGGGTACTTCGTTCATCGCACTCCGTGCATGCGCGGCAATGCCCGCCGCCAGGCGCGGCAGCAGGGCATCGGGCAGGTCGTGACCCATGCCGTCGATCAGTTCCAGCTTTGCGCCGGGAATGCGCCGCGCCAGGTCGATGCCATTGGCCACCGGCACCAGCGGATCGGCGCGGCCGTGGATGACGTAGGTGGGCACGGCGATCTGCCCAAGCAGCGGCGTGCGGTCGTCCGACGCCGCCACCGCCAGCAATTGCCGGCCGATGCCGCCGGGGTGGTTGGAACGCTTGATCGACAGCGCGATGCGCTCGCGCACCAGCGCCTCCTTGGTCGGAAAGCCGGGGCTGGAGATCACCTTGAAGATGGCGCTGCCGTGCTCCAGCACCGATTCGATCTCGTGCGGGTTGCGCGGGCGCGAGAGCAGGCTCATGCGTGCCTTCAGGGTGGGCCCCGGCAGGCGGCGCGAGCCGCTGGTGGTCATGATGAGCGTCAGGCTCAGGAGGCGCCGCGGATGCCGCGCCGCCAGCAGTTGCGCGATCATGCCGCCCATCGAGCAGCCGACCACGTGGGCGCGCGCGATGCCCAGCGCGTCGAGGATGCCGATGGCGTCGCGCGCCATGTCATCCAGGGTATAGGGGCTGCGCACCGGCAGGTGCAGGGCGTGGCAAAGCGCGCCTTTCATCAGGTCGGCCGAGCCCCATTCGTCGAACTTGGTGGAAAGCCCGATATCGCGATTGTCGAAGCGCAGGACGCGAAAACCCGCCTGCGCCAGGAGGCCGACGAATTCGTCGGGCCAGCCGGTGAGTTGCATGCCCAGGCCCATGATCAGGAGCATGGGCGGGCCATCGGCCGGGCCGTGCTCTTCGACTTCCAGTTCGATGCCGTTGCTGCGGATTTTCACGCCTTTGTCTGCCTCGTTATTGACCGGTCGGGCGCTTGTCACGCCCGCGTCATGCCCCGTTCATCAGCCTGCCGCGGCCGCGTCGCAGACTTTACACGCCTGCACGCGCCGGGGAAGAATCGGCAAAACCCGCCTTTCGGCCTTGTTTTGCACAATTTGCGACACCATCTCATGTCATAAGTGCCGGGTATACGTTGAAATATGGCATCAGCAGCACCGCTTAAACCCCCGCCAATCTTGGCTTTTGCGGTGCCGGGCCGGCAAAATAAGTGCTAAAGTCTGGCAAACATGCGCCGCGGCCCGCCAAAAGCGGGTTTGCCCGGTGAGAACAGCCCCCTGTCCACCGCCGCGCGGCGCGCTGCGTTAAACGGTAATCCTTCATCGGGGAGGTTTTCGTGGTGCAGATTCTCAAACTCACAGGCAACGGCATCCCCCAGGGGTGGCTGACGCTGGAAGAGGCGGTGCTGCATTACGCCGCCGGTGAGGTGATCTGGGAACTGGGCACCGAAGTCACCACCCTGCACGGCGGCACCAACGCCGTCTCCGGCCTGCGCTCGCAGATCACCGTCAATTCGATCATCGGCGTGGCCGGCTTCGGCAAGGTCAACCCGTTCGACGTGGTACCACTGCTCACCAACGACAAGCTGTTCCGCCGCGACAAGAACATCTGCGGCTATTGCGGCGACCATTTGCATGCGCATGACCTCGAGCGCGAGCACGTGGTGCCGCTGTCGCGCAACGGCCGCGATACCTGGATGAACGTGGTCTCGGCCTGCCGCCCGTGCAACCAGCACAAGGGCAACCGCCTGCCGCACGAGATCAACATGCCGCTGATCTACGCGCCGTATACGCCTTCGCTGTGGGAAGACATGATCCTGCGCAACCGGCGCATCCTCGCCGACCAGATGGAGTTCCTGGCGGCCAACCTGCCGCGCGGCTCGCGCCTGTCCGAGCTGAGCTAGAGCCGGCGCGCGGACAGCCAAAAGCCGCACGGGCGACCGTGCGGCTTTTTTGTTTCATGCGCGGCGTTTTCGTCTCTATGCGCGTTTGCGTTTCCGCGCGCGGCGTTTCATTGCTAGTTCGCCCAATCCTGCTCGGTGCTGGCGGCGTATTTGCGCGTCAGGCCTTCGAGCACTTCGAGCATCGCGTCGCTGGTCTTGCCGACGTCGGCCATGTGCTGCATTTTCAGCGGTCCGCCGGCGGCGTCGCCCTTCAGTTGCGCCAGGGCGCCTGCGAAAAACACCCACTGGCTGTCGGCCAGCGCCAGGTCGGCCTGGGTGGAGTCGTCGTTTTGCGGGGCGATGGAAAGCTTGTCGAGGTCGGAGCGGAATTCCTTTTGCAGCGCGACGAAATCAATCGTGCCCTCGGGCGCCTTCAATCCCCAGGTGGCGTAGAAATAAAACTTGGCCATGCGCTGCGACAAGGTGCGCGCCGAACCCGCCAGGCCGATGGCGTCGAAGTGGTCGATGGCTTTCACCCGCAGCGACTCGGTGCAATCGGCAGCCGCCGCCTGCAGCGCGGCGCCGGCCTGCGCCAGGGCCTGGCCGCTGGCCTGCGTGGCCGCGCGCTGCGCCGCGGTGCGAAAGCCCGGCCACAGCGCATCGACGCGCATCAATGCCTGCTTTTGCGCGGGGTTGAGCGGCATGCCGCGTAGCGCCGCGAGGTCGCCGGAAAATGCCGCCAGGTCGGCGCCCAATTGCGCCCGCGCACGCGGCGCGTTCACACCCTGGCCCAGCATGGCGTAGCTGCGCACCACGCGCTCGCTCAGCATCTGCAGGTGCGCCGCGCGGTTGACGGCATCCGCCGCGCGCTCCTGCGCCGGCGCCAGCGGCGTCCACAGCAGGCCGATCATCAGAAAAAGCGCGCCGCGGCACCACGCGCGCAAAACGTCCAGTCCATTAAGCATCACCCTTCTCTCCCGGAAAATGCAGGCAGCGCGCGCTTGGGCGCGGCCTTGCATATCGACAGACCGGGAAGGGCGGCGGTTTATTCCGGCGAATTTATTCCCGCCGGAACGACGAACGGTCGGACAACGGATGAGCGGCCGCCGGGCGGCGGCGCGCCGAGAGTTTCAGTCGGCGGTGCCCAGGAGGGCGTAGCCGCGCCGCGCCTTGCTGGCGGGCTCTTCTTCCAGGCCGACGTCGCGGATCAGCATGTCGGCCACGCGCGTGAGCTCCTTGATGCGGCCGTGCTTGAGCTCGATCTCGACCTCCGAGACCGGCTCGCGATGGCCGGCGGCGACGATCTCGCCGCGGTCGAGCACGACTTCGGAACGGAACATCGGCTGGGTGCGCGGAAACGGCCGCAGCATCCACGCCATGCGCTGGAAATCGACGCGGAACTGCGGCACCAGCGCGCCGTCCAGGCCATGCTCACGCAGGGCGTCGATCACCAGGTCGGCGCCGGTGCCCTTGAACAGGTCCAGTTCCAGTGCGCTGCCGGCGACCGGCATTTCCCATTCCTGGCGGCTGGAAAGCCCGCCCTGGCGCTTGCCCGGCGCCTTCAGCGTCTGCACCCAGTCGTTGTCGATGCGCCGCAGACGCAGCGCGACCTTGGACTTGCGCAGCAGGAAATCCGGGGTGTCGTAGTAGATGTTGACCATGCGGTGGCGCTCGGGACGATGATGACCGTCCAGCGCATGCAGCACCGGATGCTCCAGGAATGCCTCGACCTTGTTGCGCGGGCATCTGAGCTTGATTTCGACTTCTTGGTGCGATTCGACCATTGCGTACAATGCGTTTGCGGGACCGGCATGACCGTTTCCCGTGGGTTGACGGCGGCTTCTCTTTTGAGCCGGCCACCGCTGCCCCTGTTGCCAAGCCCGGATTGTGCCTGAAATGAACGCTCCCGCCGATATTTCCTCATCAGCCTTTGCTGCCAACCCGCCTTTCGCCCTCTATGCGCGCGATGGCGTGCACGCCCTGCAAGGTTCGCAAGTGCGCGAAGTGGCCAACGCCGCGATGGGGCGCGAGGGCCTGTTGCCCTTCTGGTTCGGCGAGCCGGACCAGGTGACGCCGGACTTCATCCGCGCCGCCGCCGTCGAGTCGCTGGCCAACGGCGAGACTTTCTACACCCACAGCTTCGGCATCGTGCCGTTGCGCGAGGCAATCGCCGCCTACGTGCGCGAATTACACGGCGGCCATACCGCGATGGACAACATCGCCGTCACCAACTCGGGCATGAATGCGCTGACGCTGATCTTCCAGTCGCTGATCGCGCCGGGCGACCGCGTGGTGGCAATCACCCCGCTGTGGCCCAACCTGACCCAGGCACCGAAGATCCTCTCCGCCGGCGTGCAAACGGTGAGCCTGGACTTCGGCTCCGCCGGCTGGACCCTCGACCTGCAAAAATTGCTTGATGCCCTGACCCCGGGCACGCGTTTCGTGCTGGTCAACTCGCCCAACAACCCGACCGGCTGGACCATGAGCCGCGCCGAGCAGGAGGCGCTGCTTGCCCATTGCCGCAGGCATGGCATCTGGATCGTGGCCGATGACGCGTACGAGCGCCTGGTCTTCACCGGCGCGATCGATCCACGACGCCCGCAAGCGGGCGTGTGCGCCCCCTCCTTCCTCGACTTGGCCACGCCAGAAGACCGGGTGATCAGCGCCAACACCTTTTCCAAATCGTGGATGATGACCGGCTGGCGCCTGGGCTGGATCGTCGCCCCGCCGCCGCTTCTGGCCGATCTCGCCAAGCTGATCGAATTCAACACCTGCTGCGCGCAGTCCTTCGTGCAGCGCGCCGGCATTGCCGCCGTCACCAAGGGCGCTGCCGTTACCGAGGCTTTCGTCGCGCGCTTAAAGCACGGGCGCGACGTGCTGGTGCCGCGCCTGCAACAGATCGCCGGCGTGCATGCAGCCGCCCCGCCCGGCGCCATGTATGCCTTTTTCAAGATCGACGGCGTCACCGACACGCTCGCCCTGTGCAAGCACCTGGCCGCGCATCATGGCCTGGGCCTGGCGCCTGGTGTCGCTTTCGGCCCCGAGGGCTATGTGCGCTGGTGCTTCGCGGCAAGCGACGAGCGCCTGCTCGAAGGCGCCGCACGCCTGGAACGCGGCCTGAAGGACTGGCCGCGCTAGGCGCACTTTTCCTGCGCACGCCTGTCCAATCACCAGGCGCCGCGTATCCCACGCACGGCGCGTCAGACAAACAACGACAAGGAGCAGCCATGGCCATCACCTTCAAAACCAAAGCCGCCGGCGACGTCACCATGCTCGACGCCAATGCCCGCGAGATTCTTGAAATGATCGGCAAGGACTTCGGCACGCGCGGCGTGATCACCGCCGCCGAAGCGCAGGCGGCGGCCGACAAGCTGCGCGGCGCCGGCGCGGCGTTGCGGGGCGAGGGCGACCTGCAGCCCGAGCAGGAAAAGCAGGCGGAATCCGCCGGTGCCGATGTCGTCCCGCTACATACCCGCGCCAAGCCTTTCGTCGATATGCTGGAAGCGGCGGCGCAGCAGAACAAGGACATCCTCTGGGGCGTGTGACGCCCGGCAGGTTCGCCGCAAGGGCGACCTGCCGCAAGCCTGGGCCTCCGGCCAGGCTTGCCAGTGCCGCGGCCTTCGGTGGCGCTTGTGTAGCATTTGATACAGAAGCGGCCGCGGCGCGGGCCTAAGCTCCATCTGCCATCGACGTGGTGGCGATCTGCAAAGGAGCTTGTCCCATGTTGCCCTCCGTCCTACTCCCGGCCACGGCTGTACCGGCGCCGCGTTTCGCCGCGGGTATCGCCGCATGAAACCCGAGATCTACTGGCTTGCCCTGACGCTGGCCTCGGTTGCCCTGTTCGTCTTTCCCTATTTGCTCAACCGGCTGGCGGTGCGCGGCATCGCGGGCACCATGGCCAACCCGTCGCCCACCGATCGGCCGCAGGCGGAGTGGGCCGAGCGCGCGCGGCGCGCGCATGCCAACGCGGTGGAAAACCTGGCCGTCTTCGCGCCCGCCGCGCTGGCGGTGCATGTCCTGGGACTGGGTAACGGCGCCTCCGCCCTGGCGTGCGAAGTCTATTTCTTCTCCCGCCTCACCCACTACGTGGTGTATACGCTGGGCATTCCCTATGCCCGCTCGCTGGCGTATTTCGGCGGGTTGGGCGCTACCGCGGTGCTGATCGTGCGCCTCATCGGTGCCGCATGACGCCGCCGCTGGCGGTGGTGGTGGGCGCCGGGGGCGTGCTGGGCGAGGCGCTGTTGCGGCGATTCGAGGCCGCGGGATATCGCACCGCCGGCCTGCGCCGCGGTTCGCTTGTCGCCGGCGGCCAGACGCGAACGATTGCCTGCGACCTGGGTGACAGCGCCAGCGTCGAATCGGCCGTCGTGGAGATCACCGCCGGGCATGGCGCCATCGAGGTGCTGGTATGCAACGCCGCGCATTTTTGCATGGCCCCTTTCCTCGAACTGCGGCCGGAGGATTTCGGGCAGGCCTGGGGCGCCGCTGTCGCCGGAGCGGCCGGGGCGGCGCGCGCCGCGCTCCCGGGCATGCTCGAGCGCGGGCGCGGCAGCATCCTGTTTTCCGGCGCCACCGCCGCGTTGCGCGGCGGCGCCGGGTTTGCCGCCTTCGCCGCGGCGAAGTTCGCGCAGCGCGGATTGGCGCAGGCGCTGGCGCGCGAATTCCAGCCGCGCGGCATCCACGTCGCCCACGTCGTGATCGACGGTATCCTCGCGCAGTCGGCCTCGGCGCGGCGCTTCGCGGTGGATGGCGAACGAGCCGTCGATCCCGAGGCAGCGGCGGACGCGTATCTCTGGCTGGCGCGCCAGCCGGCCTCGGCCTTCAGCCACGAAATCGACGTGCGGCCCAACACCGAAAGGTTCTGATGCGCAATCTCGAAATCCACGCCGATCGCCGTCTCTCGGCCCGGGTACAGGGGGCGCAACTGCCATGGACGGCCTCGCCCGTCGCCGGAGTGGAGCGGCGCATGCTGGAGCGCATCGGCGATGAAGTGGCGCTTGCCACCAGCATCGTGCGCTACGCCGCCGGGCGCGAGTTCCATCACCACACCCACGGTCTGGGCGAAGAGTTCGTTGTGCTTGAGGGCACCTTTTCCGACGAGCACGGCGATTACCCGGCCGGCACCTATGTGCGCAACCCGCCCGGCTCCGGGCACACGCCCCATAGCGGCGAGGGCTGCGTGATTTTCGTCAAGCTGCGCCAGATGCCGGCGGGCGAAACCCGCCGCGTGGTGCTGCGCCCCGAAGAGCGGCGCTGGACCGCGCATGAGGCGGAAGGCGGATTGTCGCGCGCTCGCCTGTTCGACGGCGGCGCGGAGGAAGTCTGCCTGGAGCGCCTGCCGCCGGGCTATCATAGGAAAGGCGTTTTCCGCGCCGGCGGGGAGGAGATGTTCGTGCTGGAAGGCGCCATCGAAATGCTCGACACACGCCACACGGCGTTCGGCACGTGGGGCTGGCTGCGCCACCCCGGCGACTTCAATGCCGGCTTCACCGCGGCGGGCGGCGCGCTGCTGTGGGTCAAGCGCGGCCATCTCGCCTGAAGGCCCGCGGGCGGTGAAGATCCTGGCCGACATGGAACCCTTCCGCCGCTTGAGCGAGGGCGGCCGGAAACTGCTGGCCCAGGGCCAGATGACGCGCAGCGTCGGCCGCGCCGCGCCGCTATTGCACAAGGGGCAGCCGGTCTCGGGGGCCTATCTGGTGCTCGAAGGGCGGCTACGGGTATTCACCATCTCCCCCGGCGGCACCGAGGCAACGCTGTATTTCGTCGAACCCGGCGAGACCTGCGTGCTGGCGCTCAACTGCCTGTTCAACGACCTGCTGTACCCGGCCTGGGTGCAGGCCGAGGCCGCCACCGCGGTCAGCATGATCCCTGGCCCGGTGTATCGCAAATTGTTCGAGACCGAGCCGGTGATCCAGAACCTGACGGTGCAAGCGCTTTCCACCCTGGTGTTCCGCCTGATGGGCGAACTGGAAGACGTGCACGCGAACAACCACCGCCAGCGCCTGGTGCAGTTCATCCTGCTGCACGCTTCCGCCGACGGCGTATTGCGCATGACCCAGCAGGAAGTCGCCCGCCACCTGGGGACGACGCGCGAAGTCATCGCCCGCCTGCTGCGCGATTTCGTCGCGCGCGAACTGGTGCGGACCGGGCGCGGCACGACCGCCATCCGCGACCTGTTCGGATTGCGCCAGGTGCTGGCGCCCCACCCGCCGCAGGCTGGCGGCCGCCGCGCCGCCGGCAAGGGCTAAACTAGGGAGCGCCGCCGTCGGCGCAAGTGGGGGCGCTGGTTCGCCAGCGCATCCGCGCGGCGAGCCGGCGCGTATCCCCGTGTTGCGCCTGCTATGCAAAGATGGCGGCGCAGCCCGGTCATCCGGGTTCCTGCTCGTTCGGGCGCTGTCCGCTGCCCCATGCCACCCGCGCCCTCCGGCGCCAAAAAGGAGAAGACCATGCATGCTTTCCGCTTCGCAGCCGCCCTGCTGCTTTCCCTGCTCACCGCCGTACCGGCGCTGGCGCAGACGCCGCCCACCCGTGTGCGCGGCACCATCGTCTCGCTCGACGGCCAGATGCTGACCGTGAAAGGCCGCCGTGGCGACGAGATGAAGATCAAGCTGGCCGACAATTATTCCGTCGCCGCCGTCGTCCCCATCACCCTGGCCGACATCAAGCAGGGCAGCTTCATCGGCAGCGCGGCGATCAAGCAGGCCGATGGCACGCTGAAGGCGCAGGAAGTGCTGGTGTTCCCCGAAGCCATGCGCGGCGCCGGCGAAGGCCACTATCCCTGGGACCTGACGCCCAATTCCACCATGACCAATGCCACCGTCGAAGCGGTGGTGGACGGCACCAGCGGCCGCGAGATGTCGCTCACCTACAAGGGTGGCAAGCAGAAAATCGCGGTGCCGCCGAACACCCCGGTGGTGACCTTCGAGCCGGGCGACAAGTCGATGCTCAAGGCGGGCGCGAAAGTGTTCATCGGCGCGCAAAAAGCGGCCGACGGCAGCCTGTCCGCCGGTCGCGTGGCGGTCGGCAAGGATGGCTTCACGCCGCCGATGTAAAGCGTCAGTAATCTTGCGTCCCGCCCGCCCCCAAGGCGGACGATCCAGCCGCCCCGGCCGCAAGCCCGGGGCGGCTGTTTTTTTGCGCGGGACGCAGCGCGCTACGTCATCGATAGCGCCCGCGGCCTTTACAAATCTTTACCGTCCTTAACACTCGCAATCGATTGTGAAAGCGCCCGAAAAGCGCTGCTTCTCCGTCGTTATTCAGTTCAAGCCGGGCGCGACACTGCCGGTACGGCCACGCCAATCAGCCGCCCCGACACACGCGGAAGCGCCGTCTCAGCCGGCCCCGCGTCCACACCTTCCTGAAAGACGACGATGACGATCAGTTCGATTAGCGACAACTCTTCCCTGTGGAGCACTTCACAGGCTTCCAGCACCACCGCGGTCACCAGCACCAGCGACAGCGACACCGAGGCCAGCGGCCAGGTGCATCACCATCATCACGGTGGCGGCCATGGCGGCGGCGGCATGATGAAAGACGTAATGCAGGCGCTCAGCGACTCGGGCGTGGGCGGTAGCACCGATTCCAGTGCCGCCACGACTAGCACCGACGGCTCTTCCACTTCGGCGACCGGCTCTTCCACTAGCACCACCGCGAGCACCGGCACCGACCCCAGCCAGACCGGCCAGGCGCTGCACCAGTTCATGCACGACCTGTTCCAGGCGATGAACGACCAGGGCGGCCAGTCCTCCTCCGGCGCTTCCGACAGCAGCACCGCCGCGGCCGGTGCCACCGGCGGCACGCCGGCGCCCTACGGCGGCGCGCAGAGCGCGCTGCAATCGATGATCAGCAATCTGAACTCGGGCAACACCTCCGGCCCGCTTTCCAAGCTGCAATCGGACTTCCAGAACCTGGTGACGGCGATGGGTTCGGGCTCCGGCACCAGCGCCACCGCCGGCAGCGACGGCGGCAGCACCTCTTCCGCCGGCCTGCAAAGCTTTCTCACCAACCTGGAACAGAAAATGGGCGCGCACCAGATGCCGCCCAGCGCGGTGGGCAACAGCATCAGCACGCAGGCGTAAGGCGATGCCGGCCGGGGGAAGGCCCGGTGACCGCAGAGGCAGTAATTGCCGCTCGGCGCCGGTGAGTTAGGATAATGCGCATGGAAAAGTCCCCTCCGTTCGCCGAACTCGCCGCGCGGGCCGCCCGTGTCAACCAGCAATTGCTGGCGGCGCCGATCATCGAACTGAACGGCATCGTTTCTCCCGGTGGCATCGGCGCCAGCCAGGCCGGTGCCGGCACCCCTTGGCATCTTGGTTTCGAGTTGGCAGGCTGGCGCCTGGACGGCGAACCGGTGCAGACGCAAGAGCTGCGTGTGCGCCGGCAGATCGAACGGACCGAAATCGATGCTTACCGTAAAAGCCTGCCGATTTACTCAGTCCGCCGGCTGCGGGTACGGCTGGCGCTGCAAACCGAGTTTGGGCGGCCCCAGGCCTGGCTGGAGGAGATAGTTGGCCCGGTGGACGACGCCGAACTGGAATCACGGGCGGCGCAATTGCGCGAGCCTGTGATCCACGATGATCCGGTATTCGGCGCATGCACCCTCAACCGCATGATCAAGTGGTTCGACGCCGGCGGTCGCTGGATGGATCGCCGGATAGCGGTTCACCTGTCGGCGCCGGATGTCGACGCCCTGCCCGAGGTGCTTGGTCACGCCCATGCCATCTGGGCCGAACAGGCGCGCTGGAACCAGGACCTGATCGACCGCTGTGCCGCCGATCTCCTGGCACTGAAAAACGACACCTGGCTGGGCGACGACGAAACCGCCTTCACCGCCGAGACGTTCAAGGCGCGCCTGTCGCTGCAATCGCTGACCGTGGAATCCGACGGCTCCTTCAGTTTCTGGTTTGACGACGGCGACCTCTTCTGGGGGCACGCCATTGTGGTCGGGGGCGACTTGAAGCAAGGGATCGCAAGAGCCGACATTGCGGGCTAGCCGGTCACTTTCGGAAGCGCGGCGGGTTCGGGTGTAAGCTAATGCCACGCCGATCATGTAATCCCGGCCTGCGGGTGAATGCGATGAACGAAAACGAATCTGAAATCAGCGAAGTGCTGCGCTACTGGATCTGGTCCGGCTTTTACGGCGAGGACGAGGTCCAGGAGATGCTCGACGACCTGCTCGAAGAAGAAGCCGAAGAAGGCATGCAGGCGGACGAGGACACGCTGCGCGACTACATCAGCGAGGAATTCGAGCGCAAGGCCGATGCCGAGGCCGACTGGCCGGAGGTGACCGATTGCGACCGGTTGGACGCGGTATTCGCCGCCATGGAAGACGAGGGCATTTGCGCGCTGCAAAACGCCGGCAACACGCTCTCCGACGGCCTCTCGGATGTGGCGCAGGCGCTGCACGAGCGCGGGCCCGAGCATTACTACGGCTACTGCTTCTACCACGGCCAGGACCTGGAACGCGCGATCGACGGCAACGGCCTGACGCTGGCCTTCGGCGACCTCGACGACAACCCGGTGAAAATGGTGCGCGTGGGCGAAGCGGTGGTGGCGGCGCTGCAAGCAGCCGGGTTCGAGACGGTGTGGGACGGCACCGCGGACAAGCGCATCGACATTCCGAAGATCGACTGGAAGCGGCGCGGCTGATGGGGCACAGACCCCGTTACTGCTGGGCGTTCTGCTATTGAGCATCTATGCGGCGCTGGTCTACCGCCGCTTCGCCGCGCATATCAAAGCCAAGCACTACGCACCTGGGCGGCGATGAACGGTCCCGAGCCGGATGCGCCGCGCGCCGACGGCGCAGGCAATCTCCTGTTCTACTGTCTCCTCTCCGGTGGCTATCGCAGGCTGGCAGACGCGGAATTGACGCGCATGGGCAACTGGCTGCGGTTTGCCGCGCCGGTCATCCTCCTGGGACTGGTGTGCGCGTTCGCCGTCGTGCCGGCCCTGGCGTGGCCCTGATAGAGCGGGCTCCTCAGGCGGCCTTGCGCTCCTGCTCGCTGCGCTCGCGCTTTTCGCGCACCCGCATCACCTTCAGCGGCACTTCCTGCGCGTCCTGCGGCGCGCCCCAGAATTCGCGCAAGGTCGGGCCGTCTTCGATGCGGCGGTCGATGAACAGGAAGTGCTTCCATTCATGGAACCAGACACGCCGGCCCATGCGGGTGTACCAGCGCATGCCGTGGCGCGCGGCGGCATCGGGATTGAAAAAGCTGCGCCACAGCGCCCGCGGGCGCGCCTGCACGATCACTTCGATGCACTTGACCCAGAGACAGACGCGCCAGGGCGCCATGTGGCGGGTGGCGAGCACCTGGTGCTTGTAGTCCCACAGGCGCTGGTCGGTCTGGATCACGCGGCGGTGTTGCGCCTGGCGGTAGTAGCCGGTCCAGCGGTGCGGCGTGACGAACAGCGCGGTGATCTGGTCCGGGTCGTAGGCGATCAGCTGGCGTAGCGTCCGGAACAGGTCGCGATCGGTGACTTCCTCGAAATCGGCCACCCAGGTGGCGAGCGACAGGATGCCGTGCACCCGCAGCAGGCGGATCGCTTCGCGGTCGGTGTTGGTGTCGCCCCCCTTCCTGATTTTTGCCAGCGTGGCGGCGTCGGTGTTCTCGATGCCGAGCAAAAAGCGCTCGATGCCGGCCTGGCGATAAAGGTGCAGGATGTCGGCGTCGCGCACGATGTCGTCGGCCCGCGTGGAGCCGATGATGGAAACCGGCACGTTTTCCGCAATCATCGCTTCGCAGAATTCGCGCCAGGCGGCCTTGTTCACCGTCGGGTTCTCGTCCGCCAGGTTGACCAGTTCAACGCCATGCTCGCGGTGCAGCCAGGCGATCTCGGCGGCGAACTTGCGCGGGTCTCGGTGGCGCCAGCGCGCCCAGTAACCGCGCTGGCCGCAGTAGTTGCACAGGTGCGGGCAGCCGCGCGAGAACTGCATCACCACCGAGCGCTTGCCGCCGTAGTAGCCGTAGCGCGCGCAGTCGATCAACTCCCAGCCGGTGCGGCAAGCATCGAGGTCGTCGATCATTTCGGCGGCCTCGGTTTCAATCACGCGGCGCGTATTTCCAGTCCCGCGCCGGAAGGCAATGCCGGGCACGCGCGCCAGGTCGCTGCCTTCTTCGATGGCGGCGGTCAGGCGGCGCACGGTCTCTTCGCCTTCACCGCGCACGCAGATATCGACCTGCGGCTCGGCTTCGAGGATCTCGCGGAAGTGATACGTGGGAAAGACCCCGCCGTAGACGATGAGGGTGCGCGGCAGCAGCGCACGGATGCGCCGCGCCAGGCTGGCGGCGATGGGATGCGCCGAGGTCGAGCCGGAATGCCCGAGCATCAGCACCTGCGGCCGGCGCTCCACCACGCGGCGCACGATCTCGTCGTGCGCAAGTGGCCCGAGTTCGGCATCCAGCAGGCTGACTTCATGCCCGGCGTCGATCAGCGAGCCGCCGACGTTGAGCAGGCCCAGCGGCGGCAGCTGTTCCTTCGGGATGCGGCTACCGATAGCGACGTGGGGCGGGTTGAGCAGCAGGATGCGCATGGAGGCCTCTTTTTGTTGTGCTGCCGGCAGCGTAAGAGGCGGGCATGGCGCGGCGCGGGCGTATTCATGGCAATCCGCGGGCGCAGTTGAACTCAGGCGCCATAATCGTGGTCGTTATAGATAAGGCCGCCGGTGCGGCCGGGAGAACCGGGTGGCCAAGGACAGCGTGGAAAAGCGGGGCGAGTTGATGGTGCTGCCGCGCAATGCGACGGAACTGGAGGCGGCGAAAGCGCGCGCCCGCAAGCGCCTGACGCGGGCAGCGGCGCTGGCCTCGGCCGCCACCGTAATTCCCCTGCCGGGCATCGACATCGCGGTAGACGCGGCGGCGCTGCTCCAGGTGATTCCGGCGATCAATCGCGACTTCGGCCTGACGCCGGCGCAGATCGAGCAACTGTCACCGAACAGGCAACTGGTGATCTACAAGGCGATCGTCGGCATCGGCAGCGCAATGGTGGGCAAGCTGGTGACGCGCGAACTGGTGATCGAGGCACTGAAGGCGGTGGGCGTGCGCCTGACGGTGAAGCAGGCGAGCAAATTCGTGCCGCTGGCAGGCACGGCACTGTCGGCGGCAATCGGCTTCACCGCCATGCAGTACGTCGGACGCCAGCACATCCGCGAGTGTGTCAAGGTGGCGCAGCTAGTGCAGGAAGAGGCGCGCGGCGAATCGGTTTGAAAACACGCCCTCTTCAGGTTGCCGCGCTGACGTAATACCAGCGTCCATCCTCCTTGAGGAAACGGCTCAGTTCCTCCAGCTTGTGGGCACGGCCATTGACGCGGTAGCGGGCGACGAAATCGACGCTGGCGTGGTGCGCGTCCTGCACTTGGTGCGACTTCACCTTCAGGCCGATCCATTGTGGTGCCTGCGCCTCTTGCTCCAGGTCGAGCCGCACGGGGCGGGTGCTGGCGTGCCAGGTGGCGAGCAGGTAGGCCTCTTCACGCAGGGCGTAAGCGGTGTAGCGCGAGCGCATCAGCGCTTCGGCATCCGGCGCGGGGATCGCGCCGTGGAGGTAACGCCCGCAGCAATTCTCGAGCGCGTGGCCACTGCCACAGGGGCAGGCGGCGGGGACTGGCTTGCGCATCGGCAATGCCGCCTACATGCGGAAGATGCCGAATTTCGTCGGCTCGGCGGGGGCGTTGAGGGTGGCGGACATTGCCAGGCCCAGCACGCGGCGCGTATCGGCGGGGTCGATCACGCCGTCGTCCCACAGGCGCGCGCTGGCGTA
Source organism: Burkholderiales bacterium (assembly GCA_036498945.1). Lineage (GTDB taxonomy): Bacteria > Pseudomonadota > Gammaproteobacteria > Burkholderiales > JAEUOS01 > JAQGMJ01. The sequence continues at coordinate 48,902 of DASYEQ010000050.1, forward strand.
ATAGGGGTGGCCCTGGTGTTCGTATTGTTCGAGAATGGGCTGCTTGAAGGCGGCCTCCTCATCGGCGCTCCAGCTGCCGCCGCGGCTTTCGATGCCGTCGCGCTTGACGGTGGCCAGCACGCTGGCCGCCTGTGGGCCGCCCATGATGGAAATGCGCGCATTGGGCCACATCCAGAGGAAACGCGGGTTGAAGGCGCGGCCGCACATGCCGTAGTTGCCGGCGCCAAACGAGCCGCCGATGATCACGGTGAACTTCGGCACTTTCGCGGTGGAGACGGCGGTAACCATCTTGGCGCCGTCGCGGGCGATGCCGCTGCTCTCGTATTTCTTGCCGACCATGAAGCCGGTAATGTTCTGCAGGAACAGCAGCGGGATGTTGCGCTGGCAGCACAGCTCGATGAAGTGCGCGGCTTTCAGCGCGGACTCGGAATACAGGATGCCGTTGTTGGCGATGATGCCCACCGGCATGCCCCAGATGCGGGCGAAGCCGGTAATCAGCGTGGTGCCGTAGCGCGCCTTGAATTCGTCCAGTTCGGAGCCATCGACGATGCGCGCGATCACTTCCCTCACGTCGTAGGGCTTGCGCGTATCCGACGATACGGCGCCGTAGATTTCGCTGGCCGCATACAGCGGCTCGCGCGGGTCGATGATTTCCTGCGTGTGGTGCTTCAGGCGATTGAGATTACCGACGATGCGCCGCGCGATCGAGAGCGCATGCAGATCGTTGTTGGCGAGATGATCGGCAACGCCGGAGACGCGCGTATGCACATCGCCCCCGCCCAGTTCCTCTGCGCTCACCACTTCACCGGTGGCAGCCTTCACCAGCGGCGGGCCGCCCAGGAAAATCGTGCCCTGGTTCTTGACGATGATGGTTTCGTCCGACATCGCCGGCACATAGGCGCCGCCGGCAGTGCAGGAGCCCATCACCACGGCAATCTGCGGGATGCCGGCGGCCGACATGTTGGCCTGGTTGTAAAAGATGCGCCCGAAGTGGTCGCGGTCGGGGAACACGTCTTCCTGGTTCGGCAGGTTGCCGCCGCCGGAGTCGACCAGGTAGACGCAGGGCAGGTGATTTTGCAGCGCGACTTCCTGCGCCCGCACGTGCTTTTTAACCGTCATCGGGAAATAGGTGCCGCCCTTGACGGTGGCGTCGTTGCAGACGATGACGCATTCACGCCCCGAAACGCGGCCGATGCCGGTGATCACGCCGGCGCCGGGGGCGTCGCCCTTGTACATATCGTAGGCGGCGAGTTGCGAGAACTCGAGGAAAGGCGAGCCGGGGTCGAGCAGGCGCTCGACGCGCTCACGCGGCAGCAGCTTGCCGCGCGACAGGTGCTTTTTGCGCGACTCTTCGGGGCCACCAATGGCGCTTTGGCCGACCTTCTGCCGCAGGTCTTCCACTGCGGCGGAAAGGACGGCCTGGTTGGCTTTGAACTCTTCGGAGCGCGGATTGATCTTGCTGTCGATGACGGCCATGCTGTTGTCCCGGCGCCCCGATAGGGCGGCTTGTGGTGTTGACGTTTACGTTAACGTCAATTCTAGCAAGGCCGGAGGCGGGACGGGCGGAGAAGGCTTTCGCCCTCTCCGCGCGGCGGCCTTACTTCGGGAAGTTGGCGATCTTGCGCGCCGCCCCGGTGAGCTCCAGGATGTGCATGCCGGTATTGGCGCGATCGACGATGTAGATGTAGCCGCGGTCGTCCACTTCGACGTTGTTGGTCTGGATGGCGATTTTGCAGCGGTCCACGTCGTTCACTTTCACGCAGCGCTTGGCGGTGTTCCTGGTGATCGCCGGGATGTAGAAGGCGGCCTGGCGTGGCGACCAGGGCTCGCGAATGTCCACCACGCGCAGGCCGGCGTTGAAGTAGGCCAGCATCATCAGGCGACCGTAGTAGATCGGCGTGTAGCTCTCGTGCGAGGAGTGGGTGCCGAAGCGCCCGCCGACGTCGCAGAAGTGGCCTTCCTTTTCCGGCACGTTGAAATTGGAGACCGAGTACGGGCGGGTGGGGTCGGAGAGATCGACCATGTACATCATCTGCCGGTCTTCGCGGCATTCATTCGCAGTGGATTCGCTGGTGACGACGATGAAGTCGCGCACCGCGCCCTTGCTGTCCTTGGCGAAGCCCGGCACCGGCTGGTTGAGCAAGGGGAAGACCGTATGCGAGCCGACGGTGGGGTATTGGTCGAGGCGGCCGATCTGCGGGTACACCAGGTTGGCAGGCGTGGGCTTGAAACGGTCGGCCTCGGGCAGGCTCGGATCGCCCTTGAGCAGCTTGTCGCGGTCCAGCACCTGGATCACGCCGCCGCGCGAAGTGCCGTAACCCATGAAGACGCGGTTGCCCATCACCATCGGGCCGTGGATACCCTGGGGAATCGGGTCCACGGTCGCGCCGGGCTCCTGGCCGGTCAGGCCGAAGTCGCGGATGAATTTCGGATGCAGGGGATCGGAGAGATCGTAGATCTTCACCATGCGCGCGACGCGCCAGCCGTCCGGGCGGCCGTCGGAGACGAGGTAGGCGATGCCGGTATTGCACTCCCACCAGTTCTTGTGCGTGTCCTTCAGGCCCGTCTCCACGTCGATCAGGAGCTTGGGATCTTCCGGCGTGGTGACGTCCCATATCTGGTGGCCGATGCCGCCGTTGGTACGCAGCAGGTAATACTTCGATGCATCGGCGTGCGGCAAATCGCGGCCGGCGCACACGCGCGTCATCTGCGCGCCACCCTGCTCGTCCAGGCCCGGCTGGCCGGGGATGTGCTTGAGATATTTCGGGTGATGCGGGTCGGTCACGTCAACGATGGAAGTGCCGTTGTTTTCCGCCTGCCCGGTCATCGGATTGATTGGCTGCGGGATGTCGGCATTGCCGCCGTGGTGCCCGATATAGGCGATATAGCGGTTGCCTTGGTGGGCGATCGTCGGCTGGTAAGCGCTGCGCGCCTGCAAGTCGCTGTAGCCGACCAGGCGCACGTCGTGCGAACGCACCTTTTTCGACAGCGGGTCGATCTGCGGGGCGTCGGCGGCGGTGGCCGCGCCGAAGGTGAACAGCAGGGCGCCGCAGGCGAGTACGCGCGCGGCAAGAGGGAAGGGATGCATGCAAGTCTCCGGTGGTCTTGTTTTCCGCGCACACCGGCATTGCCGCTGCGCGCGCCTTTGGCCGTACTGATGCTGTGAGACTGTCGCGGTTCTCTGCCGCGATCGATGCAGCCTTGGCGCCTAGGGTAAGGCGGCGATGCGGCTGCGCGCGGCAGCATACTCCGCTTTGAGCTGTGCCGCTGCCTCCGCTACGGTGCCGATCTTGTGGATCTGCCCCACGCCCTGGCCCACGCCCCAGATGTCTTTCCAGGCTTTGGCCGCGGCGCCACCGCCGAAATTCATTTTCGACGGATCGGAGACCGGCAGATTCTCCGGGTCAAGGCCGGCATTGACAATGCTCTTGCGCAAATAATTGCCATGCACGCCGGTGAAAAGATTGGTGTAGATCACATCCGCCGCAGTTGATTCGACAATCGCCTCTTTGTAGGCTTCGCTGGTGTTGGCTTCCATTGTCGTGAGCCAGCGCGTGCCGATGTAGGCCAGGTCGGCGCCCATCGCCTGCGCCGCCAGCACGTGCTCGCCCTTGGTGATGGCCCCTGCGAGCACGACGATGCCGTCGTAGAACTCCCGTACCTCGCCCAGCAGCGCAAAGGGCGAAAGCGCCCCGGCATGGCCACCGGCGCCGGCGGCCACCAGGATCAGGCCATCCACCCCTGCCTCCAGCGCCTTCCTGGCATGGCGGATGCTGACGATGTCGGAAAGTACGATGCCGCCGTAGGAATGCACCGCGTCCAGCAGTTCCTTCGGCGGCGCGCGCAGGCTGGTGATCCACACCGGCACCTGGTGCTTCAGGCACATCTTGACGTCGTGCTCCAGGCGGTCGTTGGACTGGTGCACGATCTGGTTCACCGCGAAGGGCGCCACCTTGGCGCCGGGGTTCGCTTCCTTATAGGTTGCGAGCTCGGCCTTGATCTGCGTCAGCCAGACGTCGAGTTGCTCCGCCGGGCGCGCATTGAGCGCCGGAAAGGCGCCGACGATGCCGGCCTTGCATTGCTCGACCACCAGCTTCGGGTTGCTGGCGATGAACAGCGGCGAGCCGATCACCGGCAAGGCGAGGTCCTTGAGCAGGGGCGTCTTGATCATGGCTGGGCGAGGGGATGGTGGGGAAGCGGCAAGTCTAAAGCACGCCGGCCGGGACGCGACTCGGGTTTGGCGCCGCCCGGCGTAGACTGCAGGCTACTCCGTACAAAGGAGAGCGTCATGAATGCGAAAGCATTGTCGGGCGAAAACACCACGCACGAGGTAATCAACCAGCCGGCGCCGCTGGAAGGCTACAACCTCTTTACCACCAATCGCGCGCTGCGCGACGCTCTCGCCTTCAACGGCGGCGCGGCGCACGCGGGCTTCTTGCGGGAGATGGGCGCGCGCCTGGGTAGCGTGGAAATGCTGGAAGCGGGCACGCTGGCCAACCAGTTCCCGCCGCGGCTCAAGACCCACGACCGTTACGGCCGCCGTATCGACCAGGTGGAATTTCACCCTGCGTATCACGCCCTGATGCGCGCGGCGCTCAACTGGGGGCTGCATACGGCGCCGTGGGCGGACCACGAGCCCGCGGGCCACGTGAAGCGCGCCGCCGGTTTCATGCTGTTTACCGAAACCGAAGCCAGCGTGCTGTGCCCGGTGTCGATGACTTACGCGGTGGTGCCCGCGCTCAAGCTCAACCCCGCGATCTCGGCCGAATGGCTGCCCAAGCTCTACGGCCGCACCTACGATCCGCGCTTTCTCCCGGCCTCGCAGAAAACCGCCGTCACCATGGGCATGGGCATGACGGAAAAACAGGGCGGCTCGGATGTGCGCACCAACACCACCACCGCCTTTTCCCTGGGACAGGGCGAATATGCCCTCACCGGCCACAAGTGGTTCATGTCGGCGCCGATGTGCGACGCCTTCCTGGTGCTGGCGCAGGCGCCGGGCGGGCTCACCTGCTTCTTTTTGCCACGCATCCTGGCCGACGGCGCCGTCAACGCTATCCAGATCCAGCGCCTGAAGGACAAGCTGGGCAATCAGGCCAACGCCAGCGCGGAGGTCGAGTTCCACGGCGCGCGCGCCTGGGCGGTGGGCGAAGAGGGGCGCGGGATACCGACCATTCTCGAGATGGGCACCATGACGCGCCTGGATTGCGCGCTCGGCACTTCGGGCCTGATGCGCCGCTCGCTCGCCCTGGCGCTGAACCACGCGGCGCAGCGCAGCGTATTCGGCCGCAAGATCGCCGAGCAGCCGCTGGCGCAAAACGTGCTCGCCGACCTGGCGCTGGAGTCGGAAGCCGCCACCGCCCTGGCGCTGCGCCTGGCGCGCGCCTTTGACAGCGCGGATGCGGGCGAGGTGTTGTTGCGCCGCGTGCTCACACCGGTGGCGAAATTCTGGATCTGCAAGCGCGGCGCGCACTTCGGCCAGGAGTGCATGGAAACGCTCGGCGGCAACGGCTACGTGGAGGAGAATGGCATGGCGCGCCTGTACCGCGAAATGCCGCTCAATTCCATCTGGGAAGGCGCCGGCAACATCATGTGCCTGGACCTGCTGCGCGCCTTGCGCCGCGGGCCGGAAGCCGCCCAGGCGCTGGAAGCGGAACTCGCCACGGCGCGCGGGCGCAACGCGGCTTACGACGCCGCCATCGATCGCCTCTTGGCGCGCATGACCGCCGCCGACCTGCCGGAAAGCAGCGCGCGGCGCCTGGCGCAGGAAGTGGCGCTCGCGGTGCAGGCCTCCCTGCTGCTGCGCCATGCGCCGGAATTCGTCGCCGACGCCTTTTGCGACTCGCGCCTTGCCGGCGACTGGGGCGATACCTTCGGCAGCCTGGCGCCCAGGCATGACTTCGAAGCCATCATCGCCCGCGCCATGCCGCGCGACGCCTGACTGCCGGCTTCGGGTAGGATGCACGTGGCGGCCGATGCCGCCGCGATCGACTCGCCCACACAACAACAAACAACAGCAAACCGCCGATGTCCCTCCTCTCCGACTACCGCAAGAACCAGAAGGACAAGCGCGCGCTGCGCCGCGCTTCCGAACTCGAATTCGCCATTGCCGACGGCGTCGATTACGTCAACCCGGCGCACTGGGATGCCATTACCGCCGGCGCCGGTTTCTTCTTCGAGCGCCAGTACCTGCGCGTGCTGGAAGAAGCCGGACCGGAGAACCTGACACCACGCTATGCGCTGGTCTACCGCGACGGCGAGCCGCTGGCGGCGCTCAACATGCAGCTGGTGCGCATCGAGGCCGCGCGCATGCGCAAGGAGGCCGCGCCCAAGGCGGCCAGCCGCAATCCGGCGAAGCGCCTGATGCGCCATCTCGCCAAGCCGGCCGCCTCCACCTTGAACGAACGCGTGCGCCAGCGGGTGCTGGTGTGCGGCAACCTGCTCTCCTATGGCCAGCACGCCGTCGCCTTTGGCCCCGGCGTGGCGCCGGAGACGGTATGGCCGGGCATCGCCGAAGTGCTGTACCGGGTGCGCCGCGCGGAGAAACTCTCCGGCACCACCAATTTCGTGCTGATCAAGGACCTGGTGGCGCCGGAACTCAAGGCCAGCCGCATCCTGGAGAAATTCGCTTTCCATTCAGTCGAGACCGAGCCCAACATGATGCTGGAGCTGGACCCGAAGTGGAAAAACCACGAGGCCTATCTTGCAAGCATGGCCTCCAAGTACCGCAGCGCGGTGAAAAACCAGATCCTCAAGCCGATCGAGGAAGCCGGCTGCACGCTGGTGGTGGTGAAGGACGTGGCGGCGGTGGCGCAACGGCTACAGGCACTTTATCTCGAAGTGCACCAGAACGCCGCCCTGCGCCCCGTGACCCTGCCCGAGGCCTACTGGCCGGCGCTGGCGGCGGCCGCGGGAGGGCGCCTGCGCGTGGTGGCGTTGATGCAGGGTGACCACATGCTGGGCTTCATCGGCTGCCTGAAAGATGGTGAACTCGGCGTGGCGTACCACATCGGATTCGATCGCGCCGCCTCGGCCGACCTGCCGGTTTACCTGCGCCTGCTGCACGCGGCCATCGAGCAACTGATCGAGATGGGCGCGGCGCGGGTTTCGCTCGGCCGCACCGCCTTGGAGCCGAAAGCGCGCCTGGGGGCCAAGCCGCAGGTGATGTCGGTATGGATGCGCCACCACCAGCCGCTGATCAACCAGGTGACGCGGCGCCTGTTGGGCTTCGTGCAGCACGACGAGGCGCCGGAGGCCAATCCCTTCAAGAAGGAAAAGGCGGCGTAGGCCGGAAACGGACAGCCGTGTCACACGGACATGGGATAATCCGGGGTTTGTCAATTTGAATCCGGAGTCCCCGTAATGCGTCGCGTGTCGCTCTCCCGCTACCTGATCGAACAACAACGCGAGAAGCAGTCGATCTCTTCCGACCTGCGGCTTCTGATCGAGGTCGTCGCCCGCGCCTGCAAGGCGATTTCCAACACCATCGCCAAGGGTGCGCTGGCCGACGTGCTGGGCAGCGCCGGCGCGGAAAACGTTCAGGGCGAGGCGCAGAAAAAGCTGGACGTGATTTCCAACGAGATCCTGCTCGAAGCCAACGAATGGGGCGGCCATCTGGCTGCCATGGCCTCGGAGGAAATGGAAAAGCCACACCAGATTCCGCACCGCTATCCCAAGGGCGAATACCTGCTGCTGTTCGATCCGCTGGACGGCTCTTCCAACATCGACGTCAACGTCTCCGTCGGCACGATTTTCTCGGTGCTGCGCTGTCCCGACGGCGTCACCGAGCCGGATGACGCCGCCTTCCTGCAGCCGGGTACGAAGCAGGTGGCGGCGGGCTTCGCGGTCTATGGCCCTTCCACCCTGCTGGTGCTGACCCTGGGCGACGGCGTTGTGGTGTTCACCCTGGACCGCGAGCAGGGCAGCTTCGTGCTGACGCAGGAAAACGTCAAGATTCCCGCGGAGACCGAGGAGTTCGCCATCAACATGTCGAATGCGCGTCACTGGGAAGCGCCGGTGAAGCGCTACATCGACGAATTGATGGCCGGCAAGAACGGCCCGCGCGGCAAGGACTTCAACATGCGCTGGATCGCCTCCATGGTGGCGGACCTGTTCCGCATTCTCACGCGCGGCGGCATCTTCATGTACCCGGTCGATGCCAAGCGCCCCGGCGGGCGCCTGCGCCTGATGTACGAAGCCAACCCGATGGCTTTCATCGTCGAGCAGGCCGGCGGCGCGGCTACCACCGGGCGCAAGCGCATCATGGAAGTGCAGCCGGAAGAGCTGCACCAGCGCATCGGCGTGATCATCGGCTCGAAGAATGAGGTCGAGCGGGTGACGGGTTACCATCTGAACTGATTTCGTCCTACTCATATCTTCAGCGATGTCTTCTTCTTATCTTTCTCCCGACGCCAGCCCGCTTGCTGGCGGCCCGGCGCCAAGCCGCCTGCGGGACAAGGCGCTGGCGGCGCTGATCCACTTCTCGCTGAGCCTCATCGCTACCGGCAGCCTGGCGGCGGCGATGTGGTTCGCGCTTTACCCGCCGCCGTTCTTCTGGATCGATGGCGGCATGAGCGTGCTGAAAATCCTGGTGGTGGTCGACCTGATTCTTGGGCCCGCGCTCACCTTCGTGGTGTACAACCGCGCCAAGCGCGAATGGAAGCGCGACCTCGCGATCATCGCCGTCGTGCAGATCATCGCCTTCGCCTATGGCGCCTATACGATGGCGCGCTACCGCCCGGTATTCGCGGTGTACATCGACCGCACTTTCATCGCCACCAACTGGCCGAAGGTGGAAATGGCGACCCAGGACCTGGCCAAGCCGCGCGCCCTGCACGGCGGTGACTGGGCCCCGACCTTCGTCGTGCTCGACATGCCGACCGACCTGCACCAGCAGATGGAACTGTACCGCCGCACCAATCCGGATGGCACCAATGCGCTGCCGGGCATGGGCGATCGCTACCTCGCCTTCACCGGCGCGGTGCGCAACAAGATCCTCTCCGATTCCGCCGACGTGGAAGCCCTGGCGCGCAGCAACCCGGACATCGCGCGCGAACTGGCGCGCGTCAAGGCGGCGCATCCGGGGCCGCTGTCGAACTATTCGTTCCAGCCGCTGGGCGGGCGCGACGACCAATGCATGCTGATGTTTGAAAAGGCGAGCGGCAAGCTGGTCGATTGCATGCGGTAAGGTACACAAAGGCAACAACCCGCCTTTGTGGGGACCTCGCCAGGCGAGGTCAGGCGCCGATCGGCGCATCGGTCAACCACGCGGCGAGAGCGCAGTCAGGTCTGCGGACCGGCCGATACGCGCTATCGATGCGGAGCGGCCGACGCCGGCTTAATGCTTGCCGACGATGTTCATCGCGATCAGGAAGCGCGAGACCATGTTGTAGGCGCCGATAGTCGCCATCACCTCGACCAGTTCGCCGGGGTTGAAATGCGGGCGCAGGCTGTCGAACTGCGCGTCCGACAGTTTCACGTCCTTGGTCAGGGTATCGGTGGCGGAGAGCACCGCCTGCTCCAGTTCGCTGAACTCGGAACCGATGGCGGGTTTCTTCAACGCCTCGATCTTGCCATCGCTCATGCCGGCTTTTTGCGCGTGGGGGATGTGCGCCTCGAACTCATATGAGGCGCCGTTGAGCACCGCCACGCGCAGGATGATCATCTCGCGCACCGCCGCGTTGAGCGACGACTTGTTGCGCACGGCGGAAAGCATCTGCTCCCAGCCGTCACAGATCACCGGGCTGTTGAGCAGGATCTGATACAGCGCCGACACCCGCCCGCGCGCCGCCTTGATACGCGCTTCCTGCTCCGCCAGTTCGGGCCTGGTGCCCGGCACCACTTCAGGGACTCGAAAACTCATTTTGATTTCTCCTTGCAACTACGATTCGACTCCGGCCGATCGCACGCCGCTTTTTCGTTGCAGTTACCAAAAAAAATCGGCCGGCTCCGCCGGCGATTTTTTCACTTTAAGACCGGGCAAAAGCAGGTTTGTACTTTTGCCCGCACTCACATCTGGCAGCCCTTGGCCTTCAGCGCCTTGTCCACCCAGCTGCGGTCGATGGTGCCCTTGGAAATCTGCTTGAAAGTCTCGGCCTCGTCGGCCGCCTTTTTCCACGCCTTGTCGATCAGTTCGGCCGCCAGGTCCTGCGGCACGGCGACAAAGCCGTCCTCGTCGCCGACGATGATGTCGCCGGGCATCACCACCATGCCGCCCACCGAGATCGGCACGTTGATCTCACCGGGACCGTCCTTGTACGGGCCGCGGTGCGAAACGCCCTTCGCATACACCGGGAAGGCCGACTTGGCGAGTGCGCCCGCGTCGCGGATGGCGCCGTCGATCACCATGCCCGCGACCTTGCGCTTGGCGGCGTGGGTGCTCATGATCTCGCCGATGATCGCGGTGGTGATTTCACCTCCCGCATCGACGACGATGACGTCGCCCGGCTGCGCGATGTCGATCGCCTTGTGCACCATCAGGTTGTCGCCCGGCGGCACGCGCACGGTCAGCGCCACGCCCAGCATGTGGCCGCCCTTGTGCATCGGCTTGATTTCGACCGCGCCCTGGATGCGCCCCATGCTGTCGGACAGATGGGCGGCGACGACGTTCTTGAATTTTTTCAGCAGGGCAGCCGGCGGGCGCTTGGGCGCGGGCAGGATGCGAAAACCATAGTTGGCCATGAAGGTCTCCAGCAGGAATGGAACGCGGGCTCGACACCACGCGAGGGACCCGGCGCTCTCACGCGCCGGCGCCGCGAATTCGGCAGGGCGGGATTATGCACCCATGCCGCCCATACGCGCACGGAGCCCGCGCATAAGCGATTGATGGCCGGGGTCGCGCCGGCCCGGCGGAGTACACTGCGGGCCGCGGCCGCCCTCCTCTTGCGCAGGCCGCCATTGCATGGAATCCGCATGAGTCACCCGATCGAAGACTGGCACACCCGCTTTCAGCAACTCGGGCTGGAAGCGCTTTTCACCGCCGCCAAAGCCCGCGCGCCGCTCAAACTCAAAGCGAAGCGCTTCTGGTTCCTGCGCCACGGCGAGACCGAAGGCAATGCCACGCGCATCATCCAGCACGCCGAGATTTCGCTGAACGAGCGTGGCTTCGAACAGGCGCGGCTGGCCGGCGAGGCACTCAGGGGCGAAGCCTTCACGCGCGTCTATGGCAGCACGATGACGCGCGCCTGGCAGACTGCGGAAACCGTCGGCCGCATCTGCGGCAAGACACCGATCCCCGAGCCACGCCTGCGCGAGCGCTGGTTCGGCGACCTGGTCGGCACCACTTCCGTGGGCCTCAACTGGAGTCAGGACCCGAAAAACGGCGAGCGCGCGGCCGACTTCGCCACCCGCATGTGCGACGCCGCCGAGGCACTGCTCGCCGACGACGTGCCGACGCTCCTGGTGGCGCACGGCGGCAATCTCTACGTGCTCGCCTTCGCCCTCAACGTCGAGATGAAGACCGAGTACATCGCCAACGCCACGCCCCTGTATTTCGAGTTCGAAGAAGCCGCTCAGCAATGGCGCATCAAGCCGCTCTCGGCGCCCGCGCACGGCGGCCCCATCCTCGCGCCGAACTAGAGCTTCAAGTCCCAGTTCTGGCCGACGAGGTCCACATCGAAGGAGCGGTGCTTCTCCTCCTTCACCAGCACGAAGCCGGCGCCCTCGTAGAGGCGCCGCGCCGCATGCAGGCAGTCGTTGGTCCACAGCGTCAGCTTGCGATAGCGTTTGTCGCGCGCGAAGCGGATGCACTCCTCCACCAGGCGCTGCCCCAGCTTCATGCCGCGCGCCGAAGGCTCGACCAGCAGCATGCGCAGCTTCGCCACCTGCTTTGATTCACGCACCACGAACACGCAGCCGACATTGACGCCGTCGCGCTCGGCGATCCAGCAACGCTCCCACTCGGCATCGAACTGATCGACGAAGTCCGCGGCGATGCGCGCGACGAAAGATTCGAAGCCGATGCCCCAGCCATACTCCTGCGCGTACAGCGCACCATGGCGCGCGATCACCCAGCCGATGTCGCCGGGGCGGTGTTCGCGCAACACATGGGAAGGCCTGGCCCGCTCCTCCGCCGGCGCGGTCAGTTGCTCGATGGAACGCATCGCCGCCACCAGGCGTGCCTGTTCCTCCGGCGCCAGCGCCGCCAGCAGGGCTTCGGCCTCCTCCTGTGAGCGTTGCCCCAGCGGGGCGAAGGTCTTGCGCCCCTTGGGGGTGAGCGAAAGGATGTTCTGGCGCGCATCCGCCGGCGACGGCGCCTTGCGGATCAGGCCCTGCTTCTCGAAGCCAGCCAGCATCCGGCTGAGATAGCCGCCGTCCAGGCCCAGTTCGCGCGCCAGGGTGGTGGCGGAGAGGCCGTCGCGGTGCGCCAGTTCGTACAGCAGGCGCACCTGGGTGAGCGAATACGCGCTCTGCAGCAGGCCTTCGCGCAGGGCGCCAACCTGGCGCGTGTAAAAGCGGTTGAAGCGGCGCACCGCCTGCGCGCGGGCGGCGAGGCCGGCGGCGGCATCGGGCGCAGCGGCGGGAGGGGTGACGGAAAGGGTGACGGGAAAAGCGGAACGGGCCATGGCGCGAAGGCCGTCCCCGGACGCGCGGCGGCCGGGGACGGCATGGATGACATTCATGCCATGGTCAATCAATTAACTGCTTTTGTCAACTAATTGCGCTTTGCCCTTCCCGCGCCGGGCGCAGGAAGTCGGCCGCGAGAAGCGCCAGCGCCTCCGGCTGCTCCATGTGTGCCATGTGGCCGGCGCCTTCGATGCGGGCGAGTTGCGCGGTCGCCAGACTGGCGCGCCGCTCGGCCAGGCCTTCCGGGCTGATGCGATGGCGCTCGGTGTTGCGCGACAGCCCGGCCTCCACCCACAGTACCGGGCAGGTGATGGCGCCCCACACGGCTTTCGCCTCGTCCAGGCGGAACAGGTCGGCTGCGGCACCATCGTGCCCCGGATCGGACATCAGCGCGACCACGCCGGCGGTGAGTTGCGTCGCCCAGTGGCGCGCGACGAACAGCGCGCGCTCCAGCGGCAGCGCCGGGTTGTTCCTGACGATGCGCGCGGCCAGCTCGTCGAAGGAAGCGAAGGTCTTGGGGCGGCGCGGCGCCTGGAGTTCGTCCAGCCATTGCGCCAGGTGCGCCGGCGCCTCCGCGCCTTCGCGCGCGCGCAGGCCCATGCCTTCGAGATTGATCAGGCGCGCCACCCGCGCCGGCCGCGCGGCGGCGTACATGCAGGCGAGGTAGCCGCCCATGCTGTGGCCGAGGATGGAAAGCGGCGCCTGCGGATTCAGTTTTCCGACCAGCGCATCGAGATCGGCGAGGTAATCGGTATAGGCATACGTCCCACCCGTCGCCCACTCGGAAAGCCCGAAGCCGCGCCAGTCGGGCGCGACCAGGCGCCAGCCGGCATTCGCTGCATCGCCCAAAAAAGCGTCGGCGAAAAACTGGAACGAGGCGGAGTTGTCCATCCAGCCGTGCAGAAGCAACAGGGGCTTGCCCTGCGGATCGCCCCAGCTGCGCAGGTGACAGTTCAGGCCGCGAAGGGAATGGAATTCGGAGTTCGACGCAATCATGGTTTGCCGGCGCCGGCTGCAAAGCCGACGCACACCGCTTGGTTTTCCGCTATATTGTCCCATCATGCGAGGCATACCCCGCATGCCGAATTGACGCCGCAAAAGCCCTTTCCTCGCCCAGCCTTTTCCTCGACGCCCGCATGTCCACGCCCGCGCCCCCGCTCGCCGCCCCGATCAAGCCGCCCGCCGGCATGGCCCTGCGGGAACGCAACAAGCTGGACAAGCGCGAACGCATCCGCGCCGCCGCCACCGAGCTCTTCACCCGCGAAGGCTACGCCAGCGCCACCCTGCGCGACATCGCGCGCGACGCCGGTGTTGGGCTAGGCACCCTGTTCAACTACGCCGCCGACAAGCGCGACCTGGTGTTCCTCATTTTCAACCAGGACTTGAACAGCCTGGCCGACGAGACCCTGGCCGCCCCCGCCGCCGGCGGCCTGCTGGAAGAGCTGGTGGCCATCTTCCTTGCCCACTACCGCTACTTCGCCGCGCGCCCTGCCCTTTCGCGCATCCTGCTGCAGGAACTGACCTTCTACTCCGAAGGCAAGCACGCGGTGGAGTTCCACGCCATTCGCGGGCGCCTGATCGAAAACATCGCGCATCGCGTCGAGGCCGCGCAAGCCGCCGGCACCGTCAAGCGCGGCGAGCCGGCCGAACTGGTCGGGCGCATGTTGTTCTTCACCTATTCCGCCTCGGTGCGCTGGTGGATCGCCGGGGCCGAACTGCATGCGGAGGCCGGGGTGGCGGAATTGCGGCGGCTATTGCAGATGCAGATGGAAGGGCTGGCCCCCTGAGCCACGGCGTCACCGGATATCCCCTTTGGGCACGCGTCATTCCCGCGAAAGCTGGAATGACATCGTAGCAGCAGGAGATACCCGTCCGGGCTAGAGACCGAGGATTCTTTCAGCATTGCCGTGGAAAATCTTTTCCATGACTTCTTCCTTGTAACCCAGCTCACCCCATTCTTTCAGGATGCGCTCGTACGGCATGCTCGGGTAATCGCTGCCGAACATGATCTTGTCCTGCAGCCGGCCGCGCATGTCCACCTTGAGGTTGCCGGGAAAATACTTCGGCGCCCAGCCTGACATCTCCCAGTAGACGTTGCCCTTGTGCAGGCACACCGCCGTGGTCTCGTCCACCCAGGGCCAGCCGGGGTGGGCCATGATGATGGTGAGATGTGGGAAGTCGGCGGCGAGATCGTCGATGGCCGAAGGGTGAGCATGGCGGATGCGCGCACCGTTGCCGCCCGGCATGCCGGCGCCCATGCCGGTGGTGCCGACGTCGATCATCACCGCCGCCTTCAGCTCGTTGATCACCTCGAACAGCGGGTAATGGCGTCGGTCATTCACCGCGAAGTGCTGCATGATGGGATGGAAGTGAAAGCCGATCAGACCCAGCTCGTTCACCGCCTTTTTCGCCTGCCGGATCGCGATCTCGCCCTTGGCCGGCTCGACCGCGCCCCAGGCCTGGATGATGCGGTCCGGGTGGCGGTGCCACATGGCATGCACGTCTTCGTTGGTGACGGGCTTGGTGGCGATCGTCGTTTCGAGGTCCAGCGCCACCAGCACGGCTTCGACGCCGGCGCTGGTGAAGTCCTTGATCACTTCGTCCTCGGTCTTGCCGGTCCACTCGCGCTTCCAGTAGCGCGCCAGCTCGGCCGGGTATGGGCCCTGGCACTCGATCCATTCCTTGGTGCCGGTATAGCAATGCAAATCGATGATGCGCATATACGGTTCCTTATTTGGCTTCGGCCGCCAGCTTGCCGGCCACCATCTCGACCAGCGCCTTTTT
The DNA here is from genome assembly GCA_036498945.1 of Burkholderiales bacterium. Lineage (GTDB taxonomy): Bacteria > Pseudomonadota > Gammaproteobacteria > Burkholderiales > JAEUOS01 > JAQGMJ01. The sequence goes on from DASYEQ010000050.1 coordinate 64,250, forward strand.
CGATACCTTGCCGAAGGTGGAGACGGGGAACTCACCCAGCACTTCGAGGCGCTCGGGCAGCTTGAACTTGGCGATCTCGCGGCGGATCAGGAATTCGACCAGTTCCTTCAGGCCCAGGGTATGCCCGGAGCGCAGTATCACGCAAGCGCAGGTCTTTTCGCCCATGTGCGGGTCCGGCATGGCGACGCAGGCGACGTTCTGCACCGCCGGGTGCATCAGGATCAGGTTCTCGATTTCTTCCGCCGAGATTTTTTCGCCGCCGCGGTTGATCAGGTCCTTCTTGCGGCCTTCGACCACGTAGTTGCCGCTGGGATGCAGCCGCATCAGGTCGCCGCTGCGGTAAAAGCCGTCGGGCGTGAACTGGCGCGCGTTGTACTCGGGCACGCCGAAATAGCCGCGCAGGGTATACGGGCCGCGGCAGGTGAGTTCACCCACCTCCCCTTGCGCGACTTCGCGCCCTTCCTCGTCCAGCAGCTTCACTTCATCGTCCGGGCAGATGGGGCGGCCGCAGGTTTCCAGGCGCACGTCTTCGGGGTCGTCGAGCGCGACGAAAAACAGCATGCCTTCGCTCATGCCGAAGTTTTCCTGCACCGTGACGCTCGGAATCAACTGCTTGGTACGTATGCGCACCTCGGGCTGCATGCGCTGGCCGCCGCTCTGGATCACCTTGAGTGACGAGAGATCGTAGTTGCCGATCTCCGGTGAATTGATCAGGCGGATCAGCAGCGCCGGCACCACCTTCAGGTGCGTCACCTTGTATTGCTGCATCAGGGCAAACATGTCTTCCGGCTTGGTCGAGGTGGAGAGCACCACCTTGCCGCCGTTGAAGAAGTAGCCCTGGATGCCGGGGCAGGCCAGCGGCAGGTTGTGCGCGATCGGCAGCACCAGCAGCAGCACCGAGGCATCGGTGACGCCGCACACCGGCGCGGCGGTCCTGGAGTTGTAGGCGTAGTCGTTGTGGGTGCGCGGGATCAGCTTCGGCACCCCTGTCGTCCCGCCGGAAAGCTGAAAGATCGCCGGGTCGGTCGGGTTGATCTTGATCTTTTGCAGGTTCGAACTGGCGAGCAGCGGCGGGTTGGCGATCAGGTCCATCAGCGAATGCTCGCCCTCACCAGCCTTGCCCAGCACGATGCGGAGCTTCAGCGTCGGCGATTCGTCGGCCACGCGCCTGACCATCGGCCCGAAGGCGAAGTCGCCCTGGCTCTCGGGGTACACGCAAGCCGTCGCGCCCGAGATTTTCACGAACTGGCTCACCTCGGTATAGCGGTGCGTGGAGAGCGCGGCGATGGGAATCGCGCCGATCTTTTGCAGCGCGAAGTAAAGGAACACGAACTCGACCACGTTGGGCAGTTGCAGTACCACCGGGTCCAGCGCTTGCAGGCCGAGTTCGAGCAGGTTCAGCGCCAGGTTGTCGCTGATCTCGTCGATCTCGCCATAGGTGTACTGGTGGCCGCGATCGATGATGGCGACGCGGCGGCGGTATTTCTTGAACACCGCGTCGAATTCCTGCGCCAGGGACTGATCCTGCCAATAGCCTTTTTCGCGGCACATCGCCGCGTACTCCGGGGGAAAGGGGACGACGCCTTGCATTTTCGCCCCCTCAGGTCGACGAGGTGAAGCCGCCGTCGATGACGATGATCTCGCCGGTGACAAAGCGGTTGGCGGTGATCAGCGTCATCATGGTTTCGGCCACGTCTTCGGCGGTGACGCAGCGCTTGAGCGGCGTCGCCTTGGCGCGGCGGCCCATCAGGTCTTCGTACTTGTCTTTCAGCATGCGCTGCATCCAGTCGCCTTCCATCCAGCCGGGGGCGACGGCATTCACGCGGATCTGCGGACCCAGGTTCAGCGCCAGGGTCTTGGTGAGGTTGACCACCGCCGCCTTCGAGGCCGCGTAAGGCAGCGGCTGCGGGCCTGGGCGCAGGCCCACGATGGAAGCGGTGTTGACGATGCAGGGCTTCTCGGCGGCCTTGAGCAGCGGCAGCGCGGCGCGCGTCACCTGGAAGATCGAGCGCACATTCACCGCGAAGACGCGGTCCCACTCTTCCAGGTCGAGGCCGTCCATGTCTTTCGGGCGCACCTCGGTGGTGGTGCCGGCGTTGTTGATCAGCACGTCCATGCGGCCGAATTTTTCGGCCACCGCGGCGACCATGGCTTTCACCGCGGGATCGTCGCTGACATCCGCCTTGCACAAGAGCGTTTGCGCGCCCAGCTTCCCGGCTTCGGCTGCGGTGTCTTTCGCGGCGGCATCGCTGCGGCTGTAGTTGATGGCGACGTTGTAGCCGGCGCCGGCCAAGGCCAGCACGGCGGCGCGGCCGATGCCGCTGGCGGCGCCCGTGACCAGGGCCACCGGGCGCGCGGAAATGGATGCGGAACTCATGAAGCTGTCTCCGTGGATATTGAAAAGACCTGCCTGAGCACTTGGCGGCTCATGGCGTTATCGAAAAATGAACATGTTCATGTTCCGCGCTTTTTTTGGCGATGTCAAGCCGTGGCGCAACACGCTTGTGGTGACACCCATAAAAAGAACGGTGGTTTTTGCGGTTTGCAAAACCGCACCCTGAGAAACCCTGAGAATTTTTTGATTTTTTGCCAACACGATCGTGTTGGCCGGGCCCGTGTGGCGCCGCGCCGCACATCGCCAGGGAGTGCGGCGCGCAAGGGAGGCAAACCACGTGCACACATACCGATATCAAAGATACCGGAATACCTCGAACACGTGTGTGTTATCGCGGGCGCTTTTGCATGGCGGCCCGCGGCGGCTCACGCCGGCTGGGGCGTATAGCCGGCGTCGCGGATGGCGGCCTCGAATTCGCCGGTGGCGTGTGCCGAACCGATGGAAACGCGCTTGTTTTCCAGGTTGACGTTCACGCTGGCGGCTTCATCGATGGCTTTCACCGCCTTGGTGATGCGCCCGGCGCAATGGCCGCAGGTCATGTCGGGGACTTGGAGTTCGATCATTTCAGCACCGCAAAAGGGTTCAACCAAGTGTAACTCTGAACCTTGCCCCCATGGGAAGGTCAAGCGTCTTGAAATGCTTGACCTTGCCATCATGGTAAGGTTGACCATTACGCCATGAATACCATCGCCTCCCCCCTGCCCACCGCGCGCGAAATCGACCTTGCGGTCGAGGGCATGACCTGCGCCTCCTGCGTCGCCCACGTCGAAAAGGCGCTGAACAAGGTGCCGGGCGTGCATTCGGCCAGCGTCAACCTGGCCACCGAGCGCGCGCGCGTGCAGGCCGGCGCCGAGGTGGCGGTCGATGCGCTGCTGCGCGCGATCGACCACGCCGGCTACGCCGCCACGCCGGTGCCGGAGGCCGCCTCCCCAGCCGCGCCTGCCGCCCCCGCGCGCGCCCTGCCCGGCTGGTGGCCGGTGGCCGCCTCCGCCCTGCTCAGCCTGCCCTTGCTGCTACCCATGCTCGCCATGCCCTTCGGCGCGCGCTTCGAGCAGGCGTTGACGCTGCCGCCGCTGTGGCAGCTTGCCTTCGCCACGCCGGTGCAGTTCTGGCTCGGCGGGCGTTTTTACAGCGCGGGCTGGCGCGCGCTCAAGTCGGGCACGGCGAATATGGACCTGCTGGTGGCCCTGGGCACTTCCGCCGCCTACTTTCTTTCGGTCTTCCTGCTGTGGCGCCACTGGACGCATCTCGGCCACGTGCACTTCTATTTCGAAAGCGCGGCCATCGTCATCACGCTGGTGCTGCTGGGCAAGTGGCTGGAGGCGCGCGCCCGGCGGCAAACCACGGACGCGATCCGCGCCCTGCAGGCGCTGCGGCCGGAAAGCGCCCGCGTGCGCCGCGACGGTGTCGATAGCGACGTGCCGCTTGCCGCGGTGAGGATCGGCGATGTGGTGGTGACGCGCGCCGGCGAGCGCATCGCGGTGGACGGCATCGTGCGCGAAGGCGAAAGCGAAGTCGATGAATCGCTGATCACCGGCGAATCGCGCGCGGTGGCCAAGCGCGCCGGCAGCCGCGTCACCGGCGGCGCGGTCAACGGCGGCGGCCTCTTGCTGATCGAGACGTCGGCCATCGGCGCGGAAACGGTACTCGCGCGCATCATCCGCCTGGTGGAAGACGCGCAGGCGGCGAAGGCGCCGATCCAGCGCCTGGTGGACAAGGTAAGCGGTGTGTTCGTGCCGGTGGTGCTGGTGCTCGCGCTCTTCACCCTGCTGGGCTGGGGCCTGAGCGACGGCAACTGGGAAGCGGCGCTGCTCAACGCCGCCGCCGTGCTGGTGATCGCCTGCCCCTGCGCGCTGGGGCTGGCGACACCCACGGCCATCATGGCCGGCACCGGGGTGGCGGCGCGCCACGGCATTTTGATCCGCGATGCGCAGGCGCTGGAAGTTGCGCATGCGGTGACGCGCGTCGCCTTCGACAAGACCGGCACCCTGACCGAGGGCAAGCCGGCGCTGGTGCAGATCAAGGCCGTTGCCGGGCCGGACCATGAACTGCTGCGCCTGGCCGCGGCGGTGCAATCGGGCAGCGAGCATCCGCTGGCGCGCGCGGTGCTGGAGGCCGCGCGGCAACTCGGGCTGCAAGTGCCGCCCGCAAGCGGCGTGCAAAGCCTGGCGGGGCGCGGCCTGCGCGCGAATGTGGAAGGCGCGGTGCTGACTCTCGGCAATCGCCGCCTGATGCAGGAGCAAGGCGCCTGGCCCGATGCGGTGCCGGCCGAAGCGCAGGCGTTGGAAGACGAGGGCCGCACGATTTCCTGGCTGGCGCGCACCCGTGGCGAAAATACCGAATTGATCGGCTACCTGGCCTTCGGCGACACCGTCAAGCCGACCGCGCGCGCCGCCATCGCGGCCCTGCGCGCGCAGGGCGTGCAAAGCCTGATGCTCACCGGCGACAACGCGGGCAGCGCGCAAGCGGTGGCGCGCGCCATCGGCCTCACCGACTTCCGTGCCGAAGTGCTGCCGGCGGACAAGGCGCAGGTGGTGAGCGAACTCAAGCGCGACGCGCGCGTGGCGATGGTGGGCGACGGCATCAACGACGCGCCGGCGCTGGCGGCGGCGGACGTCGGCATCGCCATGGGCAGCGGGACAGACGTGGCGATGCAGGCGGCGGGCATCACGCTGATGCGCGGCGACCCGCTGCTGGTGGCCGATGCGATCTCGATCTCGCGGCGCACGTATTCGAAGATCAGGCAAAACCTGTTCTGGGCCTTCGTCTACAACGCGGTGGGGATTCCGCTGGCGGCGCTGGGTTATCTCAGCCCGGTGATTGCCGGCGCGGCGATGGCGTTTTCCAGTGTCAGCGTGGTGAGCAATGCGCTGTTGCTCAAGCGCTGGCGGCCGGCGGCGCCGGAAGGCACACGTGGTTCGACAGGCTCACCACGAACGGAGGTGGGGAGCGAAGCCGCGCCAAAGCCAGGGCCACGGGGCGAAAACGCTCACCCCGAGGCTGCCGTGGGGCGTGTGCACGAATGAATCAAGCCACTTCCGGGACGACCATGCGCTATCCCATGAACATCGGCGAGGCCGCCGCCGCCACCGGCGTCTCGGCCAAGATGATCCGCCATTACGAATCCATCGGCCTGATCCCGGCGCCCGCGCGCAGCCTTTCCGGCTATCGCAACTACGCCGAGAACGAGGTGCATACCCTGCGCTTCATCCGCCACGCGCGCAACCTGGGCTTTTCGGTGGCGCAGATCGGCGAATTGCTCGGCCTATGGCGCAACCAGCGCCGTTCCAGCGCCAAGGTGCGCGACCTGGCGCAGGCGCACATCGCGGAGCTGGAGCAGAAGATCCGCGAAATGACGGCGATGAAGGCCACCCTCGCGCACCTGGTGCATTGCTGCCACGGCGACGACCGGCCGGATTGCCCGATCCTGGAAAACCTGGCGGCGGGGGACTAGTTCAAGCCGAGCATGTGCCCGAGGTCGATGAAAAAGGTGGAGTCGCGCACGGCTTCGCCGAGAATGGCTTCGCCGGTCTTGTCCAGGCGGTTGCGGATGGCGCTCAGGCCCTGGGAGACGCGGTGGCTGTCGAATTCCGGCAGTTCCAGCGATTCCTTGAGGGCGGCGATCTCGTCGCGCAGGTCCTGCGCGCCCGGGGCATCGGCCGGCAGGCGGTCGAGCTTGTCTTCGAGGTGGGCGATCAGGCCGTTGATACGCGCCGTGTCGGCGGCCGAGGGGCCGGCCGGCTGGGCGGGAATGTCACGCTTGGACATGCGGGTGCTCCGTTTGATGGCTGCGCTTATTCTACGCCCGCGCTACGCGGGTGCGGGGCGGCGGCGCGTCTTCAACACCTGGAACAATTCGAATCCGCCCATGCCGGCGGCCATCGCCGCGACGAACACCAGGGCGCGGGCCTCGCCGGCGCTCAAGACCACCAGCGCGGGGCCGGGGCAGATGCCGGCCAGGCCCCAGCCGATACCGAAGGCGAGGCTTCCGAAGACCAGCGGCTGGTCCAGCTGGCGCGCGGTCGGCAGATGCATGGCGCCGCCGAGCCAGCTCCTGGTGCGCCGGCCGGCGGCGCGAAAGGCGATGAAGCCGACGGCGATGGCGCCGCCCATCACCAGCATCAGCGACGGGTCCCAGCGGCCGGTGAGGTCGAGAAAGCCCAGTACCTTGGCGGGGTTGCTCATGCCGGAGACGATCAGGCCGATGCCGAACAGCAGCCCGGCGGCAAATGAGAGCAGCGCGGCCATGGCTTAGGCCCCCAGCGCGTGGCGCACGACGAACACGGTGGCAAAACCGGTGCCCATGAAACACAGGGTGGCGGCCAGCGAGCGCGGCGACAGGCGCGACAAGCCGCAGACGCCGTGGCCGCTGGTGCAGCCGGCGCCGAAGCGCGTGCCCACGCCCACCAGCAGGCCGGCGGCGATCAGCGTGCCGTAGCCGGCCTCGATGCGGATTTCCGGCAGGGCGGAAAAGGCGCGCCACAGCCATGGCGCCGCCATCAGGCCGGCGAGAAAGGCGATGCGCCAGGCGGCGTCGCCCCGGCGCGGGCGCAGCAGGCCGCCGGCGATGCCACTGATGCCGGCGATGCGGCCGTTGGCGAGGGCGAACAGGGCGGCGGCGCAGCCGATCAGCACGCCGCCGATCAGCGAGGCCCAAGGGGTGAAGTGGTTCCAGTCGATCTGCATGGCGTTTATTTGTTGGCCGCGCCCGCAAGCCCGGGCCCCGGCTCCCTTGGGATGGTTGCAACTTATTCTACGTCACCGCCTGCTTTACACTTGCGCCATGATCCGACTCGAAAACATCGACCTGCGCCGCGACCCTGCGGCGCGAACTTACGTCAAGGATGAAGTCGTGCAAGTGGCGTTCGCGCGCGAACCGGGCGAACTCGCGAGCCTGGAGGGGCCGAACCGCTATGCGGCGGGGGATGCGCTGATCACCGCCGCCAGCGGTGAGCGCTGGAGCGTCTCGCACGAGCGCTTCGAGGCCAAGTACATTCCCGCGGGCGCAACAGTGGCGGGGGCGGATGGCGCCTATCGCGCGCAGCCGGTGCCGGTGCTGGCCAAGCAAATGCGCGAGGCCTTCAGCCTGGCGCGCTCGGCCGGCGGCGACGTGCTCACGGGCGAGCCCGGCGACTGGGTGCTGCAATACGCGCCGGGAGATTACGGATTGACTGCCGCCGCGCGTTTCGCGCGCGTGTACAAAGCCGCCTGAGGGACAGGCCTTCTACGCCTCAGGCGCTTTGCGGGTTCGATTCCCAGCGCACGGCGCGTACGCAGGTGTCGGCGCCGAGCAGGTTGATCAGGGTGGCGATGGCGCCGCGCACTTCGCCGGAGCCGCTGATCGAGAACACCATGCGGGTGCGTGGGCCGTCGTGCGCCGCCGAAGGGCTGCTGGCATGCACGCGCACGCCGGCGCCTTTGGCTTGCAGGCTGCGCGTCACCAGGGTCTCGACGCGCTGCGCGGAGGTGGACAGGCAGGTGACGAAAATGCGATAGGCGCTGCGGCGCGGCGCGCCGTTTTGCAGCCATTCGGTGGGGGCGGGATTGTTCGCTTGCGTGGGGGACTGATACAACATGTTATGTGCTCCTGATACTGCTGATGCGACCCTCGCAGCATAGCCCTCTGAACGTAAAGCCGGTGTAAAGGGGTTGTTACGGTGTGTAACAGCGGTGATGAAAATCACGGCGCCCCGACCGCGATGGCGCGCACGATGCGCCCGGAGGGACCATCGCAGACCAGCACGGTTTCGCGGCCGTCGCGCGCTTCGATGTAAAGATGAACCTGCGTCGGCGCGGCGGTCGTGCCGCCAGGCGCGCGCGCGCTGATCAGCTTGACTTCGCCGGGATAATCGACCGCCGCGTTTTTGCGGCAGGCTTCGATGTACTCACTGCCCGGCGGGACAAAGTAACTGACGGCGAAGGCCAGTCCCGAAAACAGGCAGATGCTGGCGGCGAGCGCGATGCGCTGCGCCGCCCTCCCGGGCAGCGGCAGCGAGAAGTCGGGATCATCGGGAAATTCGGGGTGTTCGAAAAGCGGCGGCATGATCAGTGCGCGGCGTCCAGCGCCAGGTTGAGGACGAGCACGTTGACGCGCGGCTCGCCGAGGATGCCGAGCTGTCGCCCTTCGGTGGCCTGGGCGACGAGTTCGCGCACGCGGGCCGGGGCCAGCTTTCTCACGCGGGCGACGCGCGCCACCTGGTACCCGGCGGCGGCGGGGCTGATGTGCGGGTCCAGGCCGCTGCCGGAGGCGGTGACGAGGTCGATGGGCACCGGCGCGGTATTGCCGGGGTCGGCTTCGCGCAGGGTCTTGATGCGCTCGCTCACCGCATCGGCCAGGGCCTTGTTGGTGGGCCCCAGGTTGGAGCCGGAAGAGGCGGCGGCGTTGTAGCCGTAGGGCGAGGTGGCCGAGGGGCGGCTCCAGAAATGGCCGGGGTCGCTGAAGGGCTGGCCGATCAGGCGCGAGCCGGCGGGCCTGCCGGCCTTCTCGATCATCGAGCCGCTGGCGGGGCCAGGCATCACGGCCTGCGCGATGCCGGTCACGAGCAGCGGGTAGGCGGCGCCGGTGAGCGCGGTCATGACGATCAGCAGGGATAACGCGGGACGGAAGTGGGTGAGCATGGGGTTTCCTTTCAGATCCAGCCCAAAGAGGCGAGGAGCATGTCGATCAGCTTGATGCCTATGAAGGGCACGATCAGGCCGCCGACGCCGTAGATCAGCAGGTTGCGGCGCAAGAGGCCGTCCGCGCCGATCGCCTTGTAGGGGACGCCGCGCAGGGCCAGGGGGATGAGGAAGATGATGACCAGGGCGTTGAAGATCACCGCCGACATGATGGCGCTCGCCGGCGTGGCGAGGTGCATGATGTTCAGCGTGTTGAGCGCCGGGTAGGTGCTGGCGAAGGCGGCGGGGATGATGGCGAAGTATTTCGCCACGTCGTTGGCAATCGAAAACGTGGTGAGCGAGCCGCGGGTGATCAGCATCTGCTTGCCGATTTCGACGATCTCGATCAGCTTGGTCGGGTTGGAGTCGAGATCGACCATGTTGCCGGCTTCCTTCGCCGCCTGGGTGCCGCTGTTCATCGCCACCGCCACGTCGGCTTGCGCCAGCGCGGGGGCGTCGTTGGTGCCGTCGCCGGCCATCGCGACCAGGCGGCCATCGGCCTGGTATCGGCGGATCAGCTTGAGCTTGGCTTCGGGGGTGGCCTCGGCGAGGAAGTCGTCGACGCCGGCCTCCGCCGCGATGGCGGCGGCGGTAAGCTTGTTGTCGCCGGTGATCATCACGGTCTTGATGCCCATGCGGCGCAGCTCGGCGAAGCGTTCGCGGATGCCGCCTTTCACCACGTCGCGCAGCTCGACCACGCCCAGCACCTGGTGGCCTTCCGTGACGACCAGCGGGGTGGCGCCGTCGCGGGCGATCTCGTCCACCCTGGCTTGCACTTCGGCAGGCACGCGGCCTCCCTGGCTCTCGATCCAGGCGCGCACGGCTTCGGTGGCGCCCTTGCGGATGATGCGCGTGCCGGTGCCGTCGGTGAGATTCACGCCGCTCATGCGGGTTTGCGCGGTGAAGGGGATGAACTCGGCTCGCGTTTTCGTAACCGCGTCGTTCATGTCGCGCTCGCGCAGGCCATGCCTGCTCCTGGCGAGCGCGACAATCGAGCGGCCTTCGGGGGTTTCGTCGGCCAGCGAGGCGAGTTGCGCGGCATCGGCCAGGCCTTGCACATCGATGCCGTTGGCCGGCCAGAAGCGCGCGGCCTGGCGGTTGCCGAGCGTGATGGTGCCGGTCTTGTCGAGCAGCAGCACGTCGACGTCGCCGGCGGCTTCGACCGCGCGGCCGGAGGTGGCGATGACGTTGGCCTGGATCATGCGGTCCATGCCGGCGATGCCGATAGCCGAGAGCAGGCCGCCGATGGTGGTCGGAATCAGGCACACCAGCAGGGCCACCAGCACGGTGATGCTGACGACCGTGCCCTGGCCCGCGGCGCCGACGGCGAAGATCGAGAAAGGCAGCAGCGTGGCGGTGGTCTTGAGGAAGATCAGGGTCAGCGCGGCGAGCAGGATGGAGAGCGCGATTTCGTTCGGCGTCTTCTGGCGGCGGGCACCCTCGACCATGGCGATCATGCGGTCGATGAAGGCTTCGCCGGGGTTGGCGGAAATGCGCACGACGATCCAGTCAGACAGCACACGGGTACCGCCGGTGACCGAAGATCGGTCGCCGCCGGATTCGCGGATCACCGGGGCGGATTCGCCGGTGATCGCCGACTCGTCGACGGAAGCCACGCCTTCAATCACTTCGCCGTCGCCGGGGATGGCCGCGCCCGCCTTCACCAGCACGAAGTCGCCCTTGCGCAATTGCGTGGCGTTGATCACGTTGAACTTGGCGTCGCGGCGGCCGGTGTCCAGCTTCATCGCCGAGAGGTCGCGCTTGGCGCCGCGCAGCGACTGCGCCTGTGCCTTGCCGCGGCCTTCCGCGATGGCTTCGGCGAAGTTGGCGAACAGGAGCGTGAACCAGAGCCAGAGCGCGATGGCGAGGATGAAGCCGGACGGCGCTTCCCCACGGCCGAACACCGACTGGACCCACAGGCCGGTGGTGAGGATCGAGCCGATGAAGACGACGAACATCACCGGGTTGCGGATCTGCGCGCGCGGCGAGAGCTTGAGGAAGGCGTCGATCAGCGCCTGCCTGATCAGGCGGCCCTCGAACAGCGGGCGCGCGGTGACGCGGGTGGGCGACTCGGTCGGGCTACGGGCGGCGGTGCTCATGTCAATTCCCCAGCATGATCAGTTGTTCGACCATCGGCCCGAGCGCCAGCGCCGGGATGAAGGTCAAGGCGCCGACGATGACCACCGTGCCGATCAGCAGCACGACGAACAGCGGCGTATGGGTGGAGAGGGTGCCGCCGCCGGCGGGCACGTGGCGCTTGGCGGCCAGGGCCCCGGCAATCGCCAGCGTCGGAATCGCCAGCCAGTAGCGCGACACCAGCATCTCGATGCCCAGCGCAATGTTGTAGAACGGCGTATTGGCGGAAAGGCCGGCGAAAGCGCTGCCGTTGTTGTTGCCGGCGGAGGAGAACGCATACAAGATCTCGGAGAAGCCGTGCGCGCCGGGGTTGGCGATGCCCGCGCGGCCGGCATCGGTGACGACCGCGATCGCGGTGCCGATCAGCACGAAAAAGCACGGCACCAGGATCACCAGCGAGGCCATTTTCATTTCGTACGCCTCGATTTTCTTGCCGAGATACTCCGGCGTGCGCCCGACCATCAAGCCGGCGACGAACACCGCGATGATGGCGAACACCAGCATGCCGTAGAGCCCCGAGCCGGCGCCGCCGAACACCACTTCACCGAGCTGCATCAGCCACATCGGCAGCATGCCGCCCAGGGGGGTGTAGGAGTCGTGCATGGAATTGACCGAGCCGTTCGAGGCTGCGGTGGTGACGGTGGACCACAGCGCGGAATCGACGATGCCGAAGCGCGTCTCCTTGCCTTCCATGTTGCCGCCGGGCTGCATCACCGAGGCAGCCTGGTCCACACCCAGCGAGGCGAGCTTCGGATTGCCGCCCTGCTCCGCGCCCACCGTGATCACGGTGAGCACGGCGAAGATCAGGGTCATCGCCGCCAGCACCGCCCAGCCCTGGCGGGTGTCGCCCACCATCTTGCCGAAGGTGTAGCACAGCGCCGCCGGAATCAGCAGGATCGCCAGCATCTCGAGGAAGTTGGACAGGGGCGTGGGGTTTTCCAGCGGATGCGCGGCGTTGACGTTGAAAAAGCCGCCGCCGTTGGTGCCCAGCTGCTTGATCGCCACCTGCGAAGCGGCGGGGCCCACCGCAATGGTCTGCTCCTTCACCTCGACCTTTTGGGTGACGGGCTTGCCTTGCGCATCCATTTTCGCCGAGCCGTCGGCGTTTTTCACCGGGTCATCAATGCTCACCTTTTCCACCAGAGGCACGTTCTGGTAGGGCGCGAAGGTCTGCACCACGCCTTGCGAAACCAGGGCGAGCGCGAGGATGAAGGAGATCGGCAGCAGGATGTACAGCGTGCTGCGGGTCATGTCGACCCAGAAGTTGCCGATGCCGCCGGCCTGGCGGCGCGCGAAGCCGCGGATGAAAGCGATGAGCACCGCCATGCCGACGGCGCAGGAGACGAAGTTCTGCACCGTGAGCCCGAGCATCTGCGTCAGGTAGCTCATGGTGGATTCGCCGCCGTAGCCTTGCCAGTTGGTGTTGGTGGCGAAGCTGATGGCGGTGTTGAAGGAAGAGTCGGGCGACACCGCGGGCATGCCCTGCGGGTTGAGCGGCAGCACGGCTTGCAGGCGCTGCAAGGCATAGACCGCCAGCGCACCGAGCATGTTGAACAGCATGAAGGCAAGCGCGTAGGCCTTCCAGTTCATGTCTTCTTCCGGATCGACGCCGCAGACGCGGTAGATCAGGCGCTCGACCGGTCCCAGGAGCGCTTGAGCGAAATGCGCGCGGCCTTCGTAGACCGCGGCCATGTAGGCGCCTAGCGGCTTGACCAGCGCCAGCAGGACGACGAGGAACAGGCCGATTTGCAGGGCATTGTTGGCATTCATCAGAATTTCTCCGGCTTGAGCATCGCCAACAGCAGGTACGCGGTCAGCGCGATGAACAGGAGCAGGCCGATCCAGTAGAACGGGTTCATTGACGCGGCTCCTCTTTGCGGGCCAGGCGGTCGAAGGCGGGGATCAAGGCGCAGGTGAGGCCGAACAGCGCGAGCAGAAGCAGCAGGTAGACGAGGTCCATATATTCCTCCGGGTGAGACGGACGAATGGAATATAGGGACGCGCGCATAAGCTTGGCGTCAAGATGCGCGCTGGGCGTGTAAAGACTTTATAAAGACGGCGCCGCGCCGGAGCCCGGTTTTCGCGCCGCACGCGCCGCGAACGCGGCGCGGATCACGCAGGTGCGCTTATTTCTTTTTCTTCGCCACCACGGTTTCGCAGGCGATGTTGAAGCCGGCTTCCAGCGCGTCGAGGAAGACGCGGGTTTTCGCCGGCATCAGGCGCCGGCCGGGGAATACCGCCCAGCCGTCCACCGAGGGCGGGCTCCATTCGGGCAGCACGCGCTCCAGGTTGCCCTCGAGCAGGTGGTCATGCACATACAGGTCGGAGGAGAGCGCGATGCCGGCGCCGCGGCAGGCCATGGCCACCAGCACGTCGGGCGAATTGACCAGCACACGCGCCGGCAAGGGCTCCTCCCATGTCGCCTTGCCGCGCGCGAAGGTCCAGGCCGACGGGCCGCCGCTGCGCGCCAGGATGCGCAGCAGGTCGTGGGCCTTGAGCTCGCCCGGCTCCTGCGGGCGGCCGCGGCGTTTCAGGTAGGCGGGCGAAGCGTAGATGCCGGTGGCAAAGCGCGACAGGCGGCGCGCGGCCAGGGTGGCGTCGTCCGGCAGGTCGCCCATGCGGATCGCCAGGTCGTAGCCCTCGCCTACCAGATCAACGCGGCGCGGCGAGAGGTCCAGCTCCAGTTGCACGGCGGGGTAGCGCAGCACGAATTCGGTGAACATCGCCTCCAGCCCGCGCGCAATGTCGCCCGGCATGGAAACCCGCAGGCGCCCGCTGGGCTCGGCCTGGCGGTGCTCGACCAGCGCGGCGGCTGCCTCGGTCTGCTCGACCACGCCGCGCGCGTGTTCCAGCAGGCTGTTGCCGACCTCGGTCAGCACCAGCTTGCGCGTGGTGCGCGTCAGCAGGCGTTCGCCCAGTTGCTCCTCCAGGGCCGAAATGCGCCGCGACAAGGTGGACTTCGGCAGGCCGACACGCTCGGCAGCGCGGGTGAAACTGCCCGATTCGGCGATGCGCGCGAACAGCAGCAAGTCGTTGGGATCGATGGAGCCGTGCATGGCCGCTTCCGGTTTATTGTTGCATGAACAGAACAATGATATCCGTTTCGGCGTCTTCCGCCCAACCTCCGCTGGCAATACAGTGATTGCCAGACGTCACCGCGACGTAAACCAGCTTCCCGGAGGATCACCATGAACATCCTGCAAATCAATTCCAGCGCCCGTGTCGGCGGCTCGCAATCGACCGTGCTGGCCAATGAAATTTCCGCGCGCCTGGCCGCCGCCAACCCTGCTGCGCAAGTCAAGGTGCGCGATCTCGCCGCCGCGCCACACCCGGCGCTGGACGAGCCCACGCTGCAAGCCCTGTTCACCCCCGCCGAGCAGCGCAGCGCCGAGCAGGCCGCGCGCGTGGCGCTGGACGACGCCCTGATCGCCGAACTGCAAGCCGCCGACGCGGTGGTGCTGGGCGTACCGATGTACAACTTCGCCGTTTCCACCCAGTTGAAGAACTGGATCGACGCCATCGCCCGCGCGCGCGTCACCTTCCGCTACACCGAGAAGGGACCGGAAGGCCTGCTCACCGGCAAGAAGGTGTACGTGGCGCTGGCGCGCGGCGGCGTGCACCGCGACCAGCCGCACGATTCGCAAGTGCCGTATCTGAAAACCGTGCTGGGCTTTCTCGGCATGAAGGACGTGCAGTTCTTCTACGCCGAAGGCCTGTCGATCAGCCCGGAACACGCGCAACGCGCCATCGAGCAGGCGCGCGGCGAAATCGAAGCCACCTTCGCCTGAGTCAATGGCAACCCGCCGCGAAAAGCGCGGCGTAAAGCAATTCCGCTGCTGCCCAAACAAAAAGCCGGCGCCCGCACTTGCGGGGCCGGCTTTTTGCCGTTTCGAATTGCTGCTTACGGGCGGCCGAAGAGGCCTACCAGGCCGGCGGCGCCCTTGGTGTGGCCGGCGAGCTTGGGGAACAGCTCTTCCTTGGTCAGCCCCGGCTCGATCGCCTTGGGGTCGAGGTCGGTGGCGATCAGGGTGAAGGTGTAGTGGTGCATGCCGGTGCCGGGCGGGGTGCAGGGGCCCATGTAGTGGCCCAGGCCCTGGGTGCTCTTGCCGCCGACGTACTTGTCGGTCAACTGGCTCACCTCGTTTTCGGCGAAGCCGGTGACCGACACCGGAATGCCGTAGGCCACCCAGTGGTTCACGCCGAGGCCGCCGCGGCCTTCGGGGTCGACCATCAGCAGCACATAGCTCTTGGTGCCGGCCGGCGGATTGGCAAAGGTGAGCGGCGGCGAGACGTTGTCGCCGACGCAATTCGGATTGGTCTTGATGTTGCCGGCATTTTTCTTCGCCAGCATGGTGCCGTCCTTGAAACTGGAGGAGGTGATCGAGAAGGGCTCGGCCGCCTGCGCGGTGGCGCAAGCCGCCATCGCCAGGGCGCCGGCGAGTGCCGCGTGCAGCAAGGCTTGTTGTTTGAACATGATAAGGGTCTCCTGTTGTTGATCGGTTGATTTTCCCGCTTGGCTGCGGGCTTCGCGCCCGTGGCTGTGCCCTGATACGTAGCCGCGGCGCACCGCGGATGCGCCGCCGCGACTGTACGCCATTCCGCGCGCTTTCTGTGAAAATGCGCTTTCCCTCCCGACCCGCATGCCCATGGCCACTGCGCCCGCGAGCGATCCGCAGCGCCGGCTGCTGCCGCTCCTGTTCGTCCTCACCTTCAACACCGGGCTGGTGGACGCCGTCAGCTACCTGCTGCTGGGCCACGTGTTCGTGGCCAACATGACCGGTAACATCATCCTGCTGGGCTTTTCGCTGGTGGGCGTCTCCGACTTCTCGCTGGCGGCCTCGGTGACCGCGCTGCTGATGTTCGGCGCCGGCGCCGTGCTGGGGGGACACCTCGGCCGCAATGACAGCGCGCCACGCCGCCTGCTGGGGCGCGCGCTGCTGGCCGAAGGCCTGTTGTTCGCGCTCGCTGCCGCGCCGCTTCTCCATGGTCTGACGCCGCAGGACGAATTGGTGCGCTACTGGCTGATCGTCGCCCTCGGCATGGCAATGGGTGTGCAGACAGCGATGGTGCGTCTGCTGGCAATACCGGACCTCACCACCACCGTGCTGACGCTCACTCTGGCGGGCCTGGCGGCGGATTCCAGCCTGGCTGGCGGCAGCAACCCGCGCCTGGGCCGGCGCCTGGGCGCGGTGGCGCTGATGCTCGCTGGCGCCGCTGTCGGTGCCCTGCTGGCGCTGCACGCCAGCGCGGTGCTGGTGCTGCTGCTTGCACTGGCCTTGCTTACGGGCACGGGGGTTGCCGCCTGGCGCGGACTGGATGCCGGCGGCGCGGCCCGCAACTGAGGCAGCGGCCACCGGCCGCGTTTCAATCGGGCGCCCAGCTCGCCGTAGCCGCGCCCAGTGGGCCAGCTGGATGATCCCAGCGCGCGATGATGCCGCCGATGGCCAGCGGCCAGTGCAGGCGGCGCGCCTCGCCCCACACGGTCTTCTCGATCACCGGCGCCTGGTCCTCCCGTGCCTCCGGTGCCAGCGGCGGCTCCCGCGGCGCCGCCCCCTGATCGACCAGCAGCTTCGCCGTGCGCGCCAGCGACAGGCGCGCGCACGTACCCGCGCCGCTTTTCAGGCGTTCGGCGAGGCCGCGCACTGCCGCGGCGGCCATCAGGTAGCCGGTGGCCTGGTCCAGCGCCTGCACCGGCAGCGGCACGGGCTTGTTCGCGCCGCGCCAATGCATGCCCGCCGCGGCAATGCCGCTGCTCATCTGCACCAGGGAATCGAAACCGCGGCGCTGCGCCCACGGGCCGGTGTGGCCGTAGGCATCCAGGCTGACGTCGACCAGGCCGGGCGCGATGCGACGGCGCCATTGCGCGCCCAGGCCCATGCGTTCCAGCGCGTCGCTGCGGTAACCATGCACCAGCACGTCGGCGCGCGCCAGCAATTGCTCGAAGACGGCGCGGTCTCCGGCGGCGCGCAGGTCGAGGCGCGCGCAGCGCTTGCCCAGGGTCACTTCGGGTTCCTGGCTGGGTTCTTCCCAATGCACCGGGTCGAGGCGCAGCACTTGCGCACCGTAGGCGGCCAGGCAGCGCGTGGCCACCGGGCCCGCGAGAATACGCGTCAGGTCCAGCACCTTGATGCCGGCGAGCGGGCGCGCCGCGTCACCCTGCCATGCGGCGCGCGCGCCGCCTTCCACGGTTTCGAAATGGACCAGCGGCTCGGCTGCCAGCGCACGGCCTTGCGCGTGTGCGCGCCATTCGTCGGCCGAGCGCATCTCGGCGGCACAGCCGCCGGCCGCCACGATCGCCTGCTCCAGTTCGCCCTTGTTCCAGGCGGCGACGCTTCGCGCCGTGCCTGCCTCGTCAACCTGCGCGCCGATCACGCGCTCGATGGCGGCGCGGTGATGCGGTGCGTTGGCGTGCAGGCGCAGCCAGCCGTCGCGGGTGGCGTAGTCGCCGGTGACGGGGTCGCGCGGCGCGGGCAGCGGCCAGCCGATCGGGCGCACCGACAGGCCGAACCAGAACGAGGCCAGGCGCCGGTCCACTTGCACCCGCGCCGGCGCGCCGCCGGCGGCGCGGGTGAATTCGGCCAGCGCCAGCCCGGCCGCGGCCATCGAGGCGGCGGCGAGATCGGTGGTGGCGAAATACGAGGGCAAGGCGCCCTCGGTGGTGAACTCGACCCGCGCGGGCGCTTCCGCGGCGCCGGCCAGCGCGGTCCAGGCGGAATGCAGCATGCGGTTGGCGGCGGCGGTCATGACGGCTTCCTTCTCTCTTGCCTGCAACGGCGATAAGGGCGAAGATACTCCGCCGGTGATTGACGTCAATCTTGACGTGAATAGTCAATGTGCGAGGCAACGATGAAGCGGACGACATGGCTTGGCTGACCGCGCGCCAGGCGCTCGCGGCACTGGAAGTGCGCACGCAGACGCTGTATGCCAACGTCAGCCGCGGGCGCATCCGCGCGCGGCCCGACCCCGCCGATTCGCGCCGCAGCCTGTATCACAGCGAGGATGTGAAGCGCCTGGCGCGGCGCCGCGCCGGGCGGCGCACGGTAGAGGCGGTGGCGGCGCAGGCGATCGGCTGGGGCGACCCGGTGCTGGCCTCGGGCATTTCCACCGTGGTCGACGGCCGCCTCTGGTATCGCGGACGCGATGCGGTGGCGCTGGCGCGCAGCGCGACATTGGAGCAGGCCGCGGCGCTGCTGTGGGAAGTGGAGACGGTGACGTTCGTACGCGGTGGGCGCGCAGCCCTGCCGGCGGGCACCGCGCCGGGACTGGCGGCCACGCTGGCGGCGCTGAGCCGGCGCGTCGCCGCCGACCCGCCCTCGCGCGGCCACGCGCGCGCCGCGCTGGTAACCGAGGCGGTCGATCTGCTGGGCGACGTCATCACAGCCATGCTGGGTCCCGCCCCAGCCGCCGGCCTGGCGCTGCATCTGCGCGTGGCGCGGGCCTGGCGGGCGCCGGCGGCGCAGGACCTGATCCGCCGCGCGCTGGTGCTGTTGGCCGATCATGAACTCAACGCCTCCACCTTCGCCGCCCGGGTGGCGGCTTCCACCGGCGCGCCGCTGGCGGCCGGGCTGATGGCGGGCCTGGTGACCCTCGCCGGGCCCTTGCACGGCGGTGCCGCCGCCGGCATGCGCGCGCTGATCGAAGCGGCGCGGCGCGATGGCGCGGCTGCCAGTGTGCGCGCCTGGCTGGAGCAGGGGCATGCGCTGGCGGCTTTCGGCCATCCGCTGTATCCCGAAGGCGATCCACGCGCAGCGGCGCTGTTCGAGTACCTGCCGATGCCGCGCATTTATGCGGAGGTGCGCGACGAGGTGGCGGCGCTGATCGGCGAGGCGCCCAATATCGATTTCGCGCTGTGCGCGCTGGCCGACCGCTACGCCTTGCCCGCCGACGCGCCGTTCACCATCTTCGCGCTGGCGCGCTCGGTGGGCTGGACCGCGCACGCCCTCGAACAGGCGGCGACCGGCCAGCTGATCCGCCCGCGCGCGCGTTACACCGGGCCGCCGCCGCAGGCCGATGCCACCCCCGCGCCGCGGCGGCGTGCGCCGCGCTGAACACGGCCAGCCTCAGCTTGACGCCAGCAGGCGCGCGTCCAGGCCCTCGTACTCGAACAGGCGCGCGGTCTGCGCCAGGTGCTCTTCGGCTTCGCGCCGGCGGCCGCTTTGCGTGAGTTCCGCCAGCAGCGCCCGGTGCGCGCGCTCGTCAAACGGCGCGAACTCGCGCCATTTCTCCAGGCAGGCCAGCTTCTCCGCACCGACGGCGGCGCACGCCAGGTGTTCCAGCAGCGCGAGGTGGCAGGCGCGCAGGCGGCGGCGCTGCGCGGTGAGCCAGGCGTCAAACAATGGCGCGGCGTCCATCGGCGTGTCTTCGAGCAGTTCGCCGCCGCATAACGCCGCCAGGCGGCGCAGCTCGGCGGCGGGCAGGTGCTCAAGGCCGGCGGCGCAGGCCTGCGCCACGGCCAGGGCATCGACTTCGCAATCCTCCAGGTCCAGGCGCACGCTCTCGCCCAGGGTGATCAGGCGCCTGCGCGCCGCGCCGTCGACCAGGCCGCGGATCTTCGACAGGCACCAGCGCAATTCGCCGCGCGGGTCGGCGGGCGCGTCCCACAGCAGTTCGCACAACTGCGAGCGCGATGCCGCGCGCGGGCTCAGGGCGAGGTAGGCGAACAGGGCGCGCAGCTTGCGCGAGCCGGGCAGCGCTGGCGCGCCGTCGTCGCGGCGCAGGTGCAGGGGGCCGAGCATGCGCACGTGCAGTCTTCCGGCCGCTTCGTCGCGCCCGTGCTCTTCCATTCCCACGCCGGTTCCCACGCTCAGGGGCGAGACTGCGGCGCGCTTCCTCCCGGCTTGCGCAGGCTTTGTGCCGGGAAGGACCGTGAGCGCGGGCGGCCGTTTGGGCGCGGCCGCGTCCTGCCGCGCGTGCCGGCTCGCCCGATCCATAAGGAGAACTTGTTTTGGCATCGCTTTTCTCGCTGCTTTATGCGGCTTCATCATATGCGTTCTTCCTCTGTACCTTTCTATACGCGATCGCTTTCGTGGGCAATTTGTGGGTGCCCAAGACGGTCGATAGCGGGCCGGCCGGGGACCTTGCCACCGCGCTGGTCACCGATGTGCTGCTGCTGGCGGTATTCGCGCTGCAGCACAGCGTGATGGCGCGGCGCGGCTTCAAGGCCTGGTGGACGCGCATCGTGCCGGCGCACCTGGAGCGCGCTACCTACGTGCTGGCGGCCACGCTGGCGCTGGCGCTGCTGCTGTGGCAATGGCGGCCGCTGGCGCTGCCTGCCGTCTGGGAGGTGCAAAGCCCGGCGGCGAAGGCGGTGCTGTGGACGCTTTTCTGTCTCGGCTGGGGCGTGTTGCTCCTGGCCACCTTCCTGATCAACCACTTCGAGCTGTTCGGCCTGCGCCAGGCCTGGACCTTCGCGCGCGGCGCGCAATTGCCGCCGCCGGTGTTCCACACGCCGCTGCTTTACCGCTACGTGCGCCACCCGATCTACCTCGGCTTCCTGATCGCCTTCTGGGCAGCACCCGCGATGACCGCCAGCCACTTGCTGTTCGCCGCCGGCGCCACCGGCTACATCCTGCTGGGCATCTGGTTCGAGGAGCGCGACCTGATCCGCGAATTCGGCGAGGAATACCGGCGCTACCGCCGCCAGGTGGGCATGCTGATTCCCGGGCGGAGAAACCGCTGAGCAGCATCGCCGGCAGTGCGCCACCAGCCCTTCGTGCGCGAGGCGGGCCGGGCATGATGTGCCTGCATGCCAACGCCGGCATCTCCGGACAATGGCGCACGCTGAAGGAAAAGGGGGCACCGCGCCACCACGTGCTGGCGCCTGATCGCTAGGACGCCGGCAGGAGCGCGGACTGGACGGTGGCGGCGCCCCCCGGCCTGACTGATGAAGTGTCGCTGGTCGAGCCGGCGCCGGAGGCGGATAGAACCGTCGCCTTCGGGCGACATCTCGCAAGCGCCGGCCGCTTGCCGCGCGCACAAGCCGTAATTACGCACACCGCTTTGCGATTGCGCCGGATCGCACGTATCTGCCGGCGGTGATACGCCGGCGTGCCGGACTTTTTACAATGGTTTGACAATCCACGCCATGCCCTTCGGGCAAGCTACGCGCCGTACGCAAAAGACGTCCGCGCCAGTGCAGGCAACTGCTGCGGAATGTCCTGCGGGATACCCGCAAGCGTCGCCATAACAATTCCCGAAAATCATGTGGACGTTCACATGCGGCGACTCATCAACAAAAACTTGTACAAGTCCGGACTTGATTCCTGGCGCCGAATTCAGGCCACCACCGCGCCCGCACTCCCCATGTCAGGGAGGGCCGGTTGATGGATCGCCTGGACGTGATGAAGCTGTTCCTGCGCGTGGTGGAGACCGGCAGTTTTTCGAACGCCGGCCGCAGCGTTGGACTGGGCCAGCCCTCGGTGAGCAAACACATCGGCGCGCTTGAGGAGCACCTGGGAACGACGCTGCTGCGGCGTTCCTCGCGCAACCTGGCGCTGACGGCGGAAGGCCGGATCTATCACGAGGGCATCAGGCAGGTGCTGCGCAAGCTGGAGGCGCTCGAATCCAGCCTGGCGTCGAGCGCCGCGCCGCGCGGAACGCTCAGGGTATCGATGCTGGCGGCTTTCGGCCGCATGTATGTGATGCCGCGGCTGGCGGAGTTTCACCGGCGTTACCCGCAACTCGCGCTGGAGTTCGACATCTCGGAACGGTATGTGAACCTGGGCGAGGACGCGGTCGACGTCGCCATCCGGCTGGGGCATTTCACCGATCCGCGCCTGGCGCTGCGCCGCATCGGCATGGCGCGGGTATATACCCTGGCGGCGCCGCAATACCTGGCGCGGCGCGGCGCGCCGAAGACGCTCGGCGAACTGGATGAGCACGATTGCATCGGCTTCATGCATCGCGGCGAAGTCCATCCCTGGGAATTCAAGACGCCGGAAGGCAAGGTGCCGCACGTGCCCAAGGGCCCGCTGTGCAGCAACGACGTCGAATATATCCGCTCGGCGCTGCTGGACGGTGTCGGCATCGCGCACATCCCGACCTGGCTGGTGGCGCAGCAATTGCGGGCGGGCAGCGTGGTGCGCGTATTGGGCGACTACGCGCCGGATGATTATCCGATCAGCGTCGTCTGGCCCGCGGGCGCGGCGCCTTCCGCCGCGATCGAGGCGCTGATCGAGTTCCTTAGCGAGGCTTGCGCGGATCATCCGGAGCTGCGCGGCGACTGAACGCCGCGCGCCGCGCATACCGCCCGCGTGTGACACGGGCGCTAAAAAGCGATTCTTTTTACGCCGCCGTGCCGCGGCCGCAACGCTTCGCGCTCCCGCATTCCGCCATGGGAATGCATTCGATTCCCGCCGGGAATGGATGGGAATGAGCATCGCTGACATGCCATTCAAGCGCCCGTATTTGGTTCCAAAAGTGGCACGGTATGCCCCGCCTCATCGCAGCGGAAACGCGCGGAGGCGGCCGATATGATGCCGACCGCTGGCTCATACCATGCCGACAAACCACAACAAAGGTGCCAAAAATGACGATCGCTAAACGACTGCTGTTTCTTATTTTTCTCTCCATCCTCACCATCGTTGCATTGTGCGCGTTCGCGCTCGGCGAACTCAGAGACATCGGCGCGCGCGGGCAGCATGTGGTCGACCGCGCCCTGCCCGGCTACGAGGCGCTGTTCTCGATTTCCAGCCGGGCGCGCCTGCTCAATGTATATGCCTATCGCTACATCCTGTTTCCCGATGCCGCCGACCGCCAGGCCACGGCGGGCGACATCGCGAACACGCGCGATGCGCTGCTCGCGGATATCCGCAAGTACGACACCAGCCTGGTCAGCAGCGAAGAGGACCGCCAGGCGTTCGCCGCGGTCAAGGCGACCCTGCAGGAATACCTGGGCCACTTCGACAACGTGCTCGCGCTGGCGGCGGCGGGCCGCGTCGACGATGCCAAAACCCTGATGAAAAGCGCCCCGGTGCGCAAGCTGGTGCTGGCCATCGACGCCGACATCCGCGTGAACCGCAAGATCGGCGACGATTTCAATCATGCCAGCAAGGCGGATTTCAGCCGCGACCTGGGCTGGCTGCTGGCGACCGGCGCGGCGGCTTCCCTGCTGATCGCGGCCATCGGCTTTTTCATCTTTCGCGCCGTCGCCGGTTCGCTTGACGGCATGCGCGAGGCGGTCGACCGCATCACCGCGCAACTGGATTTCACCATGCGCGCGCCCGTGCTGCGCCAAGATGAGATCGGACGCACGGCGACCTCGTTCAACCAGCTCGTCGCCAAGGTGCAGGCGAGCCTGACGGCAATTCGCGAAAAGGGCGGCGCGCTGACCGCCGCGGCGGAAAGCCTGGCCGCGGCCGCGGCGCAGGTGTCGAGCAGTTCCAGCTACCAGAGCGACGCCGCCTCCCACATGGCGGCAAGCGTGGAGCAGATGACGGTGAGCATCAGCCACGTCGCCGGCCGCGCGGGCGATACGAACCAGCTGGTCAGCGCCGCCGGCCGCGCCGCCAGCGACGGCGAGAACATCGTGCAGGCGACCGTGGAAGAAATGCACACCATCGAGAGCACGATCGAAAAGACCTCGCGCGACGTCGGCAACCTGGAAGACAACAGCCGCCAGATCAGCAGCGTGGTGACGGTGATCCGCGAGGTGGCGAACCAGACCAACCTGCTGGCGCTGAACGCCGCCATTGAGGCCGCGCGCGCCGGCGAGCAAGGCCGTGGCTTTGCCGTGGTGGCCGACGAGGTGAGAAAACTCGCCGAGCGCACCACGCTTGCCACCCGCGAAATCGAGGAAAGCATTTCGGTGATGCAGGCAAGCGCGCAAAGCAGCGTGGCGGCGATCTCGCAGGTGGACGCGTGCGTGAAGCGCGGCGCCGAGCACGCCGGCCGCGCCGGCCGCGCCATCGCCGAAATCGGCAGCAGCACGCGCAGTTCGGTGGCCGCCGTCGCCGAGATCAACGGCACCATCCAGGAACAGTCCACCGCGATGACCAGCATCGCGCAGCAGGTGGAAAAGATCGCGCAAATGACCGAGGAAAACAGCGCGGCCGCCGCCACCACCGCCGATACGGCGCAGCAACTCGACCGCATCGCCACGGCCATGCGCACCCTGGTGGCGGAGTTTCACATCGACTGAACGCGGCGGGCGACGGGACCCGGCGCCGCGACGGCGCGATGGGCCCCGACTGTCGCGTCAAGCGCGATTACCCGCGCTTTCGCACACGCGACTGCGCTGCGACCGGAATGTCCGGCGTGGCGGTGTGATACGCTCCATGCGCGCGCCGCCAAACCGGCGGGCGTCGGACGGAAAAAGAAAACAGGCCTCGCGAAGCCAGGTGGCAGGCAGCCTTCTCCGAAAGGTTGTTGCGCTTCGCCAGACCCAAAAGCCGGTCCGTTGCGATTCTTGACCTTGTACGGGGGAGCGCGTGGATTCAGGAAACGACGATGCGGGGCAATCCCCGCTCGAGCGGCAGGTGATTTCGGCAGCGCAATGGCGCCAGATCGTCAGCAGCGCGACGGACACGGCAATCATCAGCATCACCCGCGACGGCCGCGTGTCGAGCTGGAACAGCGGCGCGCGCGCCATCCTCGGCTGGACTGAAGAAGAGATGCTCGGGGCCACCCTGGAGCGGGTGTTTCCGCAGGAAAGCGGCGGGCCGGCGCAGTTGTGGCGCGAACTGGAAGACGCGGTGGCGCAAGGCCGCGGCGGCGAGGAAGGCTGGCGCCTGAGGAAGGACGGCAGCCGCGTCTGGGCCATCGGCGAGGTGACGCCGATCCGCGATGAGCGTGGCGAGGTGGTCGGCTTCACCAAGATATTGCGCGACCGCACCGCGCAGCGCAATGCGCAGGAGGCGCTGGCCGAGGAGCGGCGCCTGCTGGAGGTGCTGAACCGCGCCGGCTCGGCGCTGGCCAGCGAGCCCGACCCCGACCGGCTGATCCAGATCGTCACCGACGCCGGCGTCGAGCTTTCCGGCGCGCAATTCGGCGCATTTTTCTACAACGTGGCCGACGACAAAGGGGAGAGCTACATGCTCTACACACTGTCGGGGGCGCCGCGCGAAGCGTTCTCGAAATTTCCGATGCCGCGCAACACGCAGGTGTTCGCCCCCACCTTCGCCGGCAGCGGCATCATGCGGTCGGACGACATCACCAAGGACCCGCGCTACGGCCACAACGCGCCCCGCAAGGGCATGCCCGAAGGCCACCTGCCGGTGCGCAGCTACCTGGCGGTGCCGGTGATTTCGCGCACCGGCGAAGTGCTGGGCGGCCTGTTTTTCGGCCATGCGACGCCGGGCATGTTCACCGACCGCTCCGAACGCGGCATGGTGGGCCTGGCGGGCGAAGCCGCGGTGGCGCTGGACAATGCGCGCCTGTCGATCGCCGCGCAAAGGGAGATCACGGAAAGAAAGCGCGCCGAGGAAGCACTGCGCGAATTCAACGCGACGCTGGAAAAACAGGTGGCCGAGCGCACCGCGCAGCTGCGCGAGCAGGAGGAGACGCTGCGCCAGGCGCAGAAGATGGAAGCGATCGGCCAGCTCACCGGCGGCGTGGCGCACGACTTCAACAACCTGCTGCAGGTGATCACCAGCAACCTGGAAATCCTGCGCCGCGGCCTGCCGGCGGACTCGGGGCGGCTGCAACGCGCCGCCTCCACCGCGCTATCGGGCGCGCAGCGCGCCGCTGCGCTGACGCAGCGCCTGCTGGCCTTCGCGCGCCGCCAGCCGCTCGACCCCAAGGTAGTCGACGTCAACCTGCTGGTCAAGGGCATGTCGGACCTGCTGCATCGCACGCTGCAGGAGATCATTGCCATCGAGACGGTGTGCGCCGCCGGCTTGTGGTCGGTGGAGGTCGACCCCAGCGAGCTGGAATCGGCGATCATCAACCTGGCGGTCAATGCGCGCGACGCCATGCCGCAGGGCGGCCGCCTGACGATCGAGACCGGCAACAGCCTGATCGACGAGATGTATGCCACCAGCCATGCCGAGGTGCGGCCCGGCCAGTACGTCTCCATTTCGGTGTCCGACAGCGGCACCGGCATGGACGCCGCCACCGTGGCGCGCGCCTTCGAGCCGTTTTTCACCACCAAGGCGGTGGGCAAGGGCACGGGCCTGGGCTTGAGCCAGGTCTACGGCTTCACCAAGCAGTCCGGCGGCCACGTGAAAATCTACTCGGAGCCGGAACGCGGAACCACCGTGCGCATCTACCTGCCGCGCTTCGGCGGCGCCGCCGGCGAAGCGGCGGACGAGGCCGAACGGACAGGGCCGGTGCCGGAGGGCACGCGCGAGGAAGTCGTGCTGGTGATCGAAGATGATGCCGACGTGCGCGCCACCTCGGTGGAGATGCTGCGCGAACTCGGCTACCAGGTGATCGAGGCGGCCGACGGCCCTGCCGCGCTGCGCCTGGTCGAGCAGGACCGCCGCATCGACCTGATCTTCACCGACGTGGTGTTGCCCGGCGGACTGACCGGCGCGCAGATCGCCGTGCAGGCGCAGGAGCGGCGCCCCGCCGTCAAGGTGCTGTTCACCACCGGCTATGCGCGCAACGCCATCATCCATCACGGGCGGCTGGACAAGGGGCTGCACCTGATCACCAAGCCGTTCAGCTTCGTCGACCTGGCGGCGAAGATTCGCGACGTGCTGGACGGCACCGGCCTGGATTGCTAGGCCGGTGTGGCGGGCGCGCCGTATCGGCGCGTGAACGCCGGGTATGTTCTTCGGGATCGCCGGATTGCGGATTACGCGGGACCCCGGAGATACCTAGCCGCAGCTGCCGACAGCGCCGCAGGCGGTGCAGAAATCGCAGCCGTCCTTCTTGATCACGGTGTAGTTGCCGCACTCGTTGCACAGGCCGCCCTGCATCGGATTGTGCGTACCGGCTTCGCGCGGGGCTTCGAGGATGCCCATTTCGCGCATCGGGTAGCCCTCTTCGTCGAGCACGCCGAGCATGGCGTAGCGATGGATGATCAGGCGCGCGACATAGGCCACCGTCGAGGGCCAGTTCTGCTGGCGCCGCTCGCCGGGGACGAAGGCCATGAAGTCGCCCAGGGGCTCGGCGTAGTTGAGCAGCTTGCGCAGCTTCATGCCGATCCACGCCGGGTCGAGCACGCGCATGTCGAGCGAGAGAATGCGCGAGAGGCCATCGAGCGCGCGCGGGTAGCTGCCGGAGAGCCACATCGAGTAGGGGCGCGTGAGGCCGTCGGGCAGGGTCACTTCCTTCAGGCCCAGGACGAAGCTTTCGTCGGTAGCGGGGTTGACGATGTCCACCGTCCACGACAAGGTGCCGTCGCTGCCGGTGCGCGGCTCTTCGCGCGCGTACATGGCGTCGAGCACCGGGTGCGGGCGGCCGTCGGGCGAGAGCAGGTCCGGGGCTTCGTCGTCCAGCGCGCCCAAGCGATCACAGCGCCAGCGCACCAGTTGCGCCAGGCCCGCAACCGTGCTGGGGACGATCTTCTTTTCGCCGTGCGGCGGGAAGTTCATCGCGAAGGAGCGCTCGCCAGGCGTTTTCGACAACACGTCGAGCTTGAGCTTGAGCCAGGCGCGGTCATTCGCGCGCATGTCCATCGACAAGGTCTTGGCGACGGCGCCCAGGCCGCGCGGCTGCTCGGCGCCGTTGACCCAGACCTCGAAAGGGAAGGCCTGACCCTCTTCCTCGACGTGACCGACGAACAGGGCGAACTTGCCGTCCGGGTGATCCATCATGTAGGTCCAGGCCTCGTTGCCGCCGGGCATCTCGGGGCGGCCGGGCCAGCGCAGCGAGGCCAGCACGGGCGCCGGCAGGGACTTGATCGACAGGCGCTTGTTGGCCTCGCCCATCTCGACATCCTGCGGCTGCTTTTTCTCCTCGCTTGCAACGGAAAGCACCGAGCCCAGCACACTGTTTGGGCGATAGGTCGCCAGGCCCTTCAGGCCGGACTTCCAGGCCTGCAGATAGAGGTCTTCGAAGTCGGCGTAGGGGTAATCGGCCGGCACGTTCACCGTCTTGGAGATACTGGTATCAATCGCCGGCGCGACGGCGGCGACCATCTGCTCGTGCGCCTGTGCCGAGAGTTCCAGCGCCGTGACGAAGTACGACGGCAGCGCGGCCACGTCGCCGCCCAGATGCTTGTACAGGCGCCAGGCATAATCCTCCACCGCGTATTCCTTGTGCGTGCCGTCGGGCATGCGCTTTTTGCGCGTGTAGGTCCAGGAGAAGGGCGGCTCGATGCCGTTTGACGCGTTGTCGGCAAAGGCCAGGCTGATGGTGCCGGTGGGGGCGATGGAAAGCAGGTGTGAATTGCGCAGGCCGGTCTTGCGGATCTTTTCCTTGATCTCGGCGGGCAGGCGCGAGGCGAAGTTGCCGCCGGAGAGATACATGTCGGCGTTGAACAACGGAAAGGCGCCGCGCTCGCGTGCCAGATCGGCGGAGTAGGCGTAGGCGCGGTCGCGCATCGCCTCGGTGATTTTCTTCGCCATGGCGCGCGCCTGCGCGCTGTCGTAGCGCAGCCGCAGCATGATCAGCGCGTCGCCCAGGCCGGTGAAACCGAGGCCGACGCGGCGCTTGTTGCGCGCTTCATCCTGCTGCGCGGGCAGCGGCCAGTGGGTGGCATCGAGCACGTTGTCGAGCATGCGCGTGGCGACGTCGACCACCTTGCCGAAGGCAGTGAAATCGAATTCGGCGGCTTCCATATACGGCTGCCTGACGAAGCCGGTGAGGTTGACCGAGCCCAGGCAGCAGCAGCCGTAGGGCGGTAGCGGCTGCTCGGCGCAGGGGTTGGTCGCTTCGATGGTCTCGCAGTAGACCAGGTTGTTGTCGGCGTTGATGCGGTCGAGAAACAGGATGCCGGGCTCGGCGTGGTCGTAGGTGGACCGCATGATCTGGTCCCACAACAGGCGCGCGGCGATCTTGCGATAGACCCATATGCCGTCGGTGCGCTGGTAGCCGCCGTTCGCCACGATGTCGGCAGCGGGCTCGGCCTTGTGCGCCAGTTCGATTTCGGTGCCGGCCTCCACCGCCTTCATGAAGGCATCGGTGACACCGACCGAGACATTGAAGTTGGTGAGGTCGCCTTTATCCTTGGCGTGGATGAATTGCTCGATGTCCGGATGGTCGCAGCGCAGCACCGCCATTTGCGCGCCGCGGCGCGCGCCGGCCGATTCGACCGTCTCGCACGAACGGTCGAACACGCGCATATAGGAGACCGGGCCGGAAGCGCGCGAATGGGTGCCGCGCACCAGGGCGCCTACCGGGCGGATGGAGGAAAAATCGTAGCCGACGCCGCCGCCGCGGCGCATGGTTTCGGCGGCTTCGGCCAGCGCGGTGTAGATGCCGGGGCGGCCATCGACCATTTCGGTAATCGAATCGCCGACCGGTTGCACGAAGCAGTTGATCAGGGTGGCGGTGAGGTTGGTGCCGGCGGCCGAATTGATACGCCCGGCCGGCACGAAGCCGTTTTGCTGCGCCCACAGGAAGCGCTCTTCCCAGTGCTTGCGGTCGGCTTCCGGCTCCACCGCGGCCAGCGCATGGGCGACGCGCTTGCGCACTTCGTCGGCCGTGCGCTCGCCGCCCTTGGCATACTTTTCCAGCAGCACTTCGCCGGAGATTTCCTGCGGCGGCAAGGTGTCGGCGGAGACGCCGGATTTGGGGGCAAGAACTTCTTTGGAATCAGTAGCTTCCATGATCACCTCAAAACGGTTTCGGGCGGCATGGCGGCGCCGAAACATGACTTTACTAGATGGCGGGGGCTGGCGCGGAATGCGAGGGCCGGCGCGGGAATTTTGGAGGCCGCGCTGTGAGGCGCGGGGGAGTAAATATACACCCGGTTACTGTATATGAATACAGTATTTTTATGGGTGAATTTTGGGATTCGAAGTGGGCATTGCTGTTTCACTTCGCAAGAGGAAATTCGGGGTCGGAGCACTTTTGCAAAGGGCGCAAAAGTGCTCCGACCCCAATTTCCGGTTTCGTGGTCCGCGGGACCACGAAAGGGTTACTTATAGCGTTCGCGGGCCAGTGCGGCGCCGGCGCCCAAGGCGGCGAGTTTTTTCATCGCGACTTCGCGGTCCATCGGGGCCATGCCGCAGTTGGTGCAGGGGAAGAGGCGATCCTTCGGCACGAATTGCAGCGCGCGGCCGATGGTCTCGGCGACCTGCTCTGGGGTTTCGACTTCGGGGGAAGAGACGTCGATCACGCCGACCAGCACGTCCTTGCCTTCGAGCAGCTTCATCAGGTCGGGCGCGACGTGAGAGTGATAGCACTCCAGCGACACCTGCTTGATGCTGCTCTTGGCCAGCACCGGGAAAGTGAGCGCGTACTGGTCCCACTTATCGCCCAGGCTGACTTTCCAGTCGTCGTTGGCCTTGATGCCGTAGCCGTAGCAGATGTGCACGGCGGTGGTCACCGTCAGGCCTTCGATGGCTTTTTCCAGCGCCTTTACGCCCCAGTCGCGCACTTCTTCCATGTAGACGTTGAAGGCGGGCTCGTCGAACTGGATGATGTCGACGCCGTCCTTTTCCAGCGCACGGGCTTCCTGGTTCAGCAGCTCGGCGAAGGCCATGGCCATTTTCACCTTGTCGCCGTAGTAGCCGTCGGCCACCGTATCGACGATGGTCATCGGGCCAGGCATGGTGATCTTGAGCTTTTTCTTGGTGTGGGCGCGCGCCAGGCGCGCCTCGGCCTCGTGCACCCGGCCTTTGAGCTTCAGCGGGCCGACCACCTTGGGCACCATCGCGTCATAGCGATTGTTGCGGATGCCCATCTTCACCTTGTGGTCGAAGTCGATACCGTCGACGTACTCCAGGAAGCCGTGGACGAAATGCTGGCGCGACATTTCGCCGTCGGTGACGATGTCCAGACCCGCATCTTCCTGCGCCTTGATCCACAGGAGAGTGGCGTCCAGCTTGGCAGAGGAGAGGTCTTTACCCTCCTGCTTCCACTGCGGCCAGAGCTTGTTGGTTTCGGACAGCCAGCCGGGCTTGGGCAGGCTGCCGGCGATGGTGGCTTCGAACATGGCTTGTCTCCTGTTGAATGTTGAGCGGTCACCTTTGCCGGCGCCGCTGCGAAGAGGGAGCCGGAGATTACCATCTGCCGGCCACCCCTGTATTGATACGACTCAGGTGCCGACGGCCAGCGGCGAGGCCATCTTGCGCAGCAGCGCGATCACCGACAGCGCGGTGATCTTGCCGGTGCGCGGGTTTTCTTCCGAGGGGATGTTTTCGATCATCATCGAAAAGCGCGCGGCGTCGGAATCCACCTCGATGCGGTGCACGTTGCGGTCGACGCCGGGGTCGGCCCAGATTTCGATGCTGGTCTTGTCCGGCCCCACGCCGGCCAAGCCGAGGGCCACGGCGACGTTCACATTGGCGGGGAAGCCCTTGATCGCCTCGCTGGCGGTGCCGGTGAACACACGCAGCGGCTCCTTCAGGTCCTTGACGCTGATGTTGTTGGCCACCAGGTACGGCGCGCCTTCCAGGCCGTTCGGCGGTTTGCGCGTGATCATTTTGATCGAGTGGACCTTGCCTTCGCGCGCGGCCAGCATCGCATCCAGGCCGATCAGCGCGCCGGTGGGAGCGAAGATGCGCGCGCCGTGCTCGCGCGCCAGCTCGACGTATTGCGGCGAGCGCGCCAGCGCGCCCACCGACGACACCACCAGCCAGCGCCCGGCCTTGAGCGCCGGCAGCGCGATCTGGTCCATCACGGAAGAAGGCGCGGCCTCGACGATGATATCGGCCACTTCCGCCAGTTGCTCCAGCGGCAGTACCTTGACCGGCTTTTTCAGCCCGGCGACAAAGCGCTCGGCCTTGGCGACGTCGCGCCCCGACACGGCAGCCAGTTCCAGCCCTTCGATGCCCTCGTCGAGCTTCTTCGCCAGCACGGCGCCGATGGCGCCGAGGCCGCCGACGGCGACTTTTTTCACTTTAGCGGTCATTGCGATATCCCTGGAAACGTCGAATCCAGGGCGCATTTTCTCATGCGTGCCGCTAGGCTGCCTTGGCCGCCTGCGCCGGCGCGCGCATGGATTGCAGCAGCAGCGCGCGCTTCTCCTCGGCCACCTTGAGGTGACGCTCCTTGACGTGGCCATAGCCGCGAATTTCCTCGGGCAGCGCCGCAATCGCAGTCACCTGTTCCAGGTTGGCAGCCGAGAGTTCGCCGATCAGGCCACGCAGGGTGTCGCGATACTCGCCGATCATGGCGCGCTCCTTGCGGCGCTCCTCGGTGTAACCGAAGATGTCCAGCGCGCCGCCACGCAGGCCTTTCATTTTCGCCAGCAGGCCGAAGGCGGACATCATCCACGGGCCGTATCGTTTTTTCACCAGTTCGCCGTTGGCATTGCGTTTGGCGAACAGGGGCGGCGCCAGATGGAAATTGACCTTGAAGTCGCCTTCGAACTGGGCGTTGATCTTGGCCATGAAGGCGGTGTCGGTGTACAGGCGCGCGACCTCGTATTCGTCCTTGTAGGCCATCAGGTGGAAGAGGTTGCGGGCGACAGCACGCGAGAATTCGCTGCGGGAATCCGAGGTCGAGGTCTCGGCCGCGCGGGCCCGCTGTACGACCTCGATGTACCGCTGGGCGTACTTCAGGTCCTGATAGGCGATCAGCTCCGGCAGCCGCCACGCGAGCACTTCGGTCATTG
>DASYEQ010000051.1:0-91788 GCA_036498945.1 Burkholderiales bacterium
CCTTCCAGGATGCTCTGGGGGCGAACAGCTGCCGGCCCTGGGTGGCGCTGGAGCGGCGCTCCGTCGTTCTCAACCCGAATTCGGCACGCAAGATCCGCTTTGAGGTGCAGATCCCGGCGGATGCGCCGGCTGGGGAATGTCGCTTCGCCCTGATGGTGGAGCAAGATGAGGGTACGCTGTCAAAGGCGATGGCGGGCGACGTGCCGGTGCCGGTGCAGGGGCGCATCGCGGTGATCGTCTATGTGCGCGTCGGCGACGCCGCGCCCAAGCTGCGCCTGGTGGACGTGCACCTGGCCGACATCAACGGCCAGCCGACGCCGGTGGCCAAGGTCGTCAACGAGGGCCTGGCGCACGACCGTCTCGACGGCGTGCTGAGCACCACGGATGCGGACCGGCAGGCGATCAATTTCGCGATTTCGCAACGGCCTATCCTGGGCGGGGAGACGCGTGAATTGCCATTCTCCGCGGTCATGCCCGACAACACCGAAAAGCCGCCCACCAAGTGGCGCACGCCGCTGCAACTCAAGGGCACGCTGGAAGCGGAAAGCGGGACGAGGATCCCGATCGACCTGAAGCTGCAGTGAGCGGCGGAGGGCGCCGCTCAGCCGCCGATATACGACATCTCGATCTTTTTTTCGCGCGCGGTGGCGGCGGTGCGAATCTCGGAATAGCGGTCGTCGCGGCGCTGCCAGATCAGGCCGATGGCGGCGGCGATGTCTTCATCGGTGTGGCCCAGGCGCATCAGGGCGCGCAGGTCGTGGCCGGCGTGGGCGAACAGGCAGGTGTAGAGCTTGCCCTCAACGGAGAGGCGGGCGCGCGTGCAGGTGGAGCAGAAGGCCTGGGTGACGCTGGAGATGACGCCGATCTCGCCGCCGCCATCGACATAACGCCAGCGCTCGGCAACCTCGCCGTTGTAATTCGCATCGACGGGCTCCAGGGCGGCAACGCGTGAGATGCGCTCGATCACCTCCTCGGAGGGCACCACGTCATGCATGCGCCAGCCGTTGGAGGAGCCGACGTCCATGAACTCGATGAAGCGGACGATATGGCCACTGCCCTTGAAGTGGCGCGCCATGTCGGTGATGCCCTCGTCGTTGACGCCGCGCTTGACCACCATGTTCACCTTGATGTCATCGAAGCCGACCGCCTTGGCGGCGGCGATGCCTTCGAGCACCTTTTCGACCGGGAAATCGACGTCGTTCATCGCGCGGAAGGTGGCATCGTCGAGCGAGTCGAGCGACACGGTGAGGCGCTTCAGGCCGGCGTCGCGCAGGGACTGCGCCTTTTTCGGCAGCAGCGAGCCGTTGGTGGTGAGGGTGAGGTCGAGCGGCCGGCCGGCCGGAGTGCGCAGTTCGGCCAGCATTTCAATCAGGCGCTCGATGTTCTTGCGCAATAGCGGCTCGCCGCCGGTCAGACGGATTTTTTCCGTGCCGTGGGCGACGAACAGGCTTGCCAGGCGGGTAATCTCCTCGAAGGAGAGGATGTCGGCGTGCGGCAGGAACTGGTAGCTCTTGTCGAATACCTGCTTGGGCATGCAATAGGTGCAACGGAAATTGCAGCGGTCAGTAACCGAAATGCGCAGGTCGTGCAGGTGGCGGCCGCGCGTATCCACCAGCCGGCCCGCCGGTGGGGCGGCATCGGCCGGTATCGGCGGCAGGTTTTCTATCTGCCGGTAATCCGCGATGGGGATAATCTTGCTGCTCACGAGGATTTGGCTGGGTGCGCCGGGTGGTGTCTGTTATTCACATGATATCAAAGAGATTTTTTGCAAGTCCTTGATGTATCTGAATTTAGGCACAAAAGCCTGTTTCGCCCTGAACTCCGGAAGAATGATGCAGTCACATCCGCGAGCCTTGCGTTCCCGTGCCCGAGGCCGGGGTGTCACCAAAACGAAACATAATCGAAGGGTTGGCATATGAAATATCCCTCTCTCGCAGTCTCCTTGAGTGCGGCCGTTCTCGCCGCTGTCATGATCGCCGGCTGCGCCCATTCCAACATCAGCGGCATCGGGCGCAATGCGGTGGCGACTGCGCTCCTGGCGCCGAAAAGCGGCAGCGCGACCACCGGCACGGTGAGCTTCGCGCCGGCCGGCACCAACGCGGTGCGGGTGACGGTGGACATCACCGGCCTGAAGCCGAACGCGGAACACGGCTTTCACGTGCACGAGCGCGGCGATTGCAGCGCACCGGACGCGATGAGCGCCGGCGGGCACTTCAACCCGACCAACCACAAGCACGGCGGCCCGATGGTTGAGCACCATGCCGGCGATATTCCCAATCTCAAGTCCGACGCCGAAGGGCGCATGCGCGGCAGCTTCGAAGTGAGCGGCTTGAGCGTCGAAGGCGGGCCGACCGACATCATCGGCAAGGCCCTGGTGGTGCACCGGGACCGCGATGACTACAAGAGTCAGCCGGCGGGTGATTCCGGCCCGCGCATCGCCTGCGGCGTGATCCATCGCGTGTGAGGCAGCGCCATACATCAAAAAGCCGCCCGCGAGCGGCTTTTTTTGCATCCGGGTGGCTTGCATAGGCCCCTGGAATCTGGGTTAGAATACGCTATAGATTGTAGTGCTCACCGGGGGTACCCACGATATGTACGAATCTGAACACACCCGCTTCATGCGCGAACTGTTCGAGAAAAAGCCCGCGCTGGCCGAGGAGCAGAAGAAGGGCCGCGCCATCTGGTGGGACCACGAACAGGACCCCGAGCAGGATCAGCGCAACGCGCAATCGCACGTCAAGCAGTCCGCCTACGTGTACCAGACCAAGGTTTAAGGCGTGACGGAAGACATCGTTCTGCCTGATACGGAAGAGCAGGCCACCCTCGGGATGGAGGGTTCGGAGCCGCCGGCCAGGCTGTATGGCCAGCCGATGCTCGCCCTACCGCAGGATCTGTATATCCCGCCGGATGCCCTGGAGGTCTTTCTAGAAGAGACCTTCGAAGGCCCGCTGGACTTGCTGCTGTATCTCATCCGCAAGCAGAACTTCAACATCCTCGACATTCCGATGCGCGAGGTGACCCAGCAATACTTGCGCTACGTCGAGGAGATCCGCGAGCACAACCTCGAACTGGCGGCCGAGTATCTGCTGATGGCCGCGATGCTGATCGAGATCAAGTCGCGCATGCTGCTGCCGGTCAAGAAGACCGACGAAGCCGGCGAGGTCGAGGATCCGCGCGCCGAACTGGTGAGGCGCCTGCTGGAATACGAGCGCATCAAGCTGGGTGCGCAAAATCTCGAAACCGTGCCGGTGGTAGGGCGCGATTTCTGGCCGGTGCGTACGGCGATGGATGCCGATTTCGAGATCGCGCTGCCGGATGTCAACCCGATCGACCTGCGCCTGGCCTGGCTGGACGTGCTCAAGCGCGCCAAGCTGACGCAGCATCACCGCATCGGCCGCGCCGAGCTTTCGGTGCGCGAGCACATGAGCCTGGTGCTGCGCAAGCTGCAGGGCGAGCGCTTTGTCGAGTTCATGGACCTGTTCGAGGGCATCCCGAGCATGCAGGTAGCGGTGGTGCACTTCCTCGCGCTGCTGGAACTCACGCGCGAAGGCCTGGTAGACCTCACGCAAGCCGAAGCCTATGCGCCGATCTACGTACGCCTGGCGTACACGCCGGTGTAGGTCTCTGGCAGCAAATAAAAAACCGCGCCGTGGCGCGGTTTTTTATTTGGGGCGTCAGCTCAAGCCACGTTGTATTTCGCCGCCAGCGCCTCCAGCGCGTTCACATAGCAACCCATCGGCACACGTACGATGCCGGCACCGATCTGGCCCACGCCCGCTTCCTTGTGCGCGATGCCGGTGGTGACGACGGGGCGGATGCCGGTATCGACCACTTTGCGCACGTCGATGCCGGTGGGCGCGCCGTCGAATTCCAGGTTGGGCAACGACAGCGCCGGGTTCTTGGTGGTGGTGATGTTGTACATCAGTTGCGAATACTGGTTCGCGTCCGCGACCGTGCCGCCGACGAGCAAGGTGAGCGCCGGGGAGGCGGCGAGCGAAAAGCCGCCGTACCCCGCGGTTTCGCAAATTGCCGAGTCGCCGAGGTCGGGGTTGGCGTCTTCCTGCTTGAAGCCGGGGAAGAACAGCCCGACCGGGTTGTCCGAAGGAGCCTCGAACCAGGCCTTTCCGAGCGAAGAGACGCGCAGGCCGGTGGTGGTGCCGTTGCGCGCGGTGGCAGTGACGACGCTGGAATACTCGATGCCGTGGGCGGCGTCCATGATCGCCTTGGAGGCGACCATGGAGAAATTGAGGAAGAACTGCGAGGTGCGGGCGATGAAGTCCAGGGTTTCCTTGATGTGGCCCTGGGCAATGTCGGTGGCGACCAGCGCCGGCGCCAGTTGCATGAAGTAAAGCGCGGTGGCGGCGGCATTGCGCGAGTGAACTTCGTCGCCCATGAGCAGTGCCTGGGCCTGGATGCTCTTCAGGTCGACGCCGCCTTCCTTGCCGTCGGCCGCATAACGGGTGGCGGCCTTGAGGGCTGGGGCCAGCACGCCCGCGAACCACTTCAGCCGTGTAATCACGTCCGGGCTGTTGGCGCCGAAGCGCAGGCACTTGCCGATGCCTTCGTTGAAGTTGGTGTAAGCGACGTTGCCGTGCGTCGTGTTGTTGACCACGAACACCGGCATCGAGGCGGAGATGATGCCGGTCATCGGGCCCACCGCCTTGAAGTCGTGGCACTGGGCGAACTTGATCTCGCCTTTTTTCAGCATCCCCTCGGCCTTGGCGGGCGTATCGGCCCAGCCTTCGTAGAGCACCGCGCCGATCATCGCGCCGTGCATCGGGCCGCACATGTTTTCCCACGCTACCGGGGCGCCGGCATGCAGCAGGATGCGCTCTTCCTTGAACTCGGGCCACACGCTGTCGGCACGCAGCGCGACATCCACCAGCATCGGGCGGCTGGAGATGATCTTCTCGCAGGCAAGCTTGTTGGCGGCGTCGATTTTGCTGCCCAGGCTCGCAGGATCGGAGGCGTCGCCTATCAGTTGCGCCAGTTTCCAGGCCAGCGCGGGGTCGGCGTTGCCGGGCGGCTGCCAATCCAATTGCAACGCCGTGCCGCCGTTGCCGGTGACGCTGTCGTTGAAGGATTCCAGGCCGAGGTTGAGGACCTGGGGCGCGCTGGCGATGAGGGAGGAAGACATGGCGAAGTTCGTTTCAGTTCTGGGTGTGTTGCAGTGTGCCGGTGGCGGCGGCGATCATGCCGCAGAGCATATCCCAGCCGGAGGAATGGCCGATGGCGGTGAGGCGGCGGGCCGGTTCGAACATGGCGCGAAAGGCGGGAGCGGCGATGAGGTCGTGCAAGGGGGTGAAACTTGCGCCGGCCGCGAGGTCGTCGAACAGGGCGGCGCTGATGGCATGGGTGCGGGTGCGCGTGGCCAGCGTCAGGGCGGCCGACGCTTCGCGCCATGGCGCGCTGTCGATGTCGAGGTGATGCAGGGTGAACAGCGCGGCGCCGACGAAATCGTCACCCGAAGGCGTGAGCCCGCCGCCGACCCCCAGCAGGCGCAGGCCGGCGGCGGTGAATGCAGCAGCGTCGTTCGCGCGTATGGCGGCGGCAAGTGCGTGCGCCGCATCGGCGCGGTGATCCAGCGGAAACGGCGGCAGGGCGCCGACCAGCACGCAGCCGAAGCCGCGGGGCTGGCCGAGTTCGTGGCAGGCGCGCGCGAGTTCGGTGAAGCGGGTAGCGGTAGCCGCATGGTCGAGGGCGGTGTGCGCTGGGGATGGTGATGCGTGCGGAATCGCGCTGCCCAGGTGCATCTGCGGCGCCGGTGCATCGACGAAGACGGCACGCGGATGTGCCTCGCCGCGCAGACCGACCCAGACGATGTCCTCGCCGGCGTAACGATAGGGCGTCTCGGCGAAGCCGGGGATCAGGCGCAAGGCGCCGCCGCTGGCGGCCAGCGCTTGTGCGGCGCGTGCGCCGAGGCTGCGGATGCGCGGCGTCTCAGGCATCGCGCACGATCCGCGTGCCGGCGCTGCCGGTGAGGGCCTCGAAAGCACGCTCAAGGGAAGTGATGACCACCATGCCGTCGTAGTCCGCGAGAAAATTCAGCGCGGCGTCGATCTTCGGCCCCATGCTGCCGGGCGGAAACTGGCCGTCCTGATGATGCTTGCGCGCTTCGCTGGCGGTGAGTTTTTCCACCGCGCGCTGCGTCGGTTTGCCGAAGTCCAGCGCCACCTGCTCGACGCCGGTGAGCATGATGAAGGCGACGGCGCCCAGGCGCGCGGCCAGCATGGCGGAGGTGAGGTCCTTGTCGATCACCGCCGGCACCCCCTTGTAATCGCCTTCGGGATTGCGGATCACCGGGATACCGCCGCCACCGGCGGCAATCGGGATGAGACCCGCGCCGAGCAGGGCTTCGATCGCCGGCAGATCGAGGATCCCCTTCGGCAGCGGCGAGGGCACGACGCGGCGCCAGCCCCGCCCGGAGTCTTCGCGGAAATCCCAGCCGGTCTCGCGCGACAGGCGCTTGGCGTCGGTCTCCGAGAAGAACTTGCCCACCGGCTTGGTCGGGTTGGCGAAGGCAGGGTCCCGGGGATCGACTTCGACTTCGGTGAGCACCGCTGCCACGCCGGCGTGGCAGCCGCGCCTGCGCATCACGTTCTGGAAGCTTTGCTCCAGCATGTAGCCCATGCCGCCCTGTGAATGCGCGACGCACACATCCATCGGCATTGGCGGCAGTTCCGCGGCGGTCTTTGCCATGCGGAACAGGATGTTGCCCACCACCGGGCCGTTGCCATGGGTGATGACGAGTTGGTAGCCCGCGTTGATCATGCGCACGAAATGCTCGCACAGGCCTTCCAGCACCTCCAGTTGTTCCTCGGCGGTACCGCGGATGGTCGGTGGGTAGGCGGCATTGCCGCCCAGCGCGATGACGACGCGCTTGCCGCGGCCGCCGGCAGTTGCCATCTACGCAACCAGGGCCGCGGCCATGCGCGCGGCTTCGGTGCTGGAACGGCCGAGAATGCAGCCGGCTTCGAGGAGCTTGGCTTCCTGGGCTGAGCGTACTTGCGGATCTTCCTCGGTACCGCAGACAAAAGCGACGAACAAAAGGCGGCGGCCGGCCGCCTGCGCGTCGAATTGCGCCTTGCGGATCGTCGGCACCAGGGCGCCGGCCGGGTCCATATGGCCGGCGTAGCCCAGCACGATGTCGAGCAGGATGACCGCGGTTTCGGGATCGGCGGCTTCCTGCACGATGCGCGCAACGCGGGTGGACGGGTCGATCATCGGGTGAGGGCGGCCGATAGTGAAATCATCGTCGCCGAGGTCGAGCACGGTGTGTTCCTGCGAATGATGCAGGTCGGCGACCTTGCGTGACTGGTCCAGCGGTACGTTCGAAAATGCGGCGACGCCGGCATCGCGCAAGGCGACCTGCGCCTCGGTGCAGAACGTGCCGCCGGAAAACAAGCCGCGGATGTATTGCTGCGACGGCGCCAGTTCCTTCGCGTGCTGGCTGGACTGGTATTGCGCCGCCACCGGCTTGCGCTTTTGCGCCAGCGCCACGCAGGCGTCGGCGCAGTCGAACAGGTTGCCAGTCCGATGCACGTTGGCGGGCGTATCGATACGCTCGCCGCCGAGGAAACACACCACCACCGGCTTTCCCGCGCGGCCGGCGCGCTCGATCACGGCATTCATCACGGCGGGCGCGGGCGGCTTGGAGACGATGCCGATGACTTCGGTCGCGGGATCGGCCGTCAGCAGGTCGAGCGCCATCAGCATGGTGATGCCGCCGACTTCGGCCTTGACGTCGCGCCCGCCGGTGCCGATGGCG
This sequence comes from Burkholderiales bacterium, assembly GCA_036498945.1. Classification (GTDB taxonomy): domain Bacteria; phylum Pseudomonadota; class Gammaproteobacteria; order Burkholderiales; family JAEUOS01; genus JAQGMJ01. The sequence continues at coordinate 7,769 of DASYEQ010000051.1, forward strand.
TGGCTGATGCCTTCGTCCATGAGATGGGTCTGCACGGTGACTTCCTGCAAGCCGGTGCCGGAAGCGCCGACATAGCCGATGCGCCCGCGCCGCACCACGTTGGCGAAGCCCAGCGGCACGCCGCCGATGATGGCGGTGCCGCAGTCGGGCCCCATCACCAGCAAGCCCTTGGCGCGGGCGGCCTGCTTGACCGCAACTTCCTGATCGAGCGGCACGTTGTCACTGAACAGGAAGACGTTGAGCCCGGCCTTCACCGCCTTCAGCGCTTCGGCGCCGGCATAGGCGCCAGGGGCTGAGATCTGCGCGATGTTGGCGCCGGCCGCGCGGGGCAGGGCCATGGCCACGGTCTTCGGCGTGATCTCGCGCACGCTGCCGCCTTTGGTGGCGGCCGCGGTGAGCGATTCGTCCACCTTGGCAAAGGCGGCGGTGGCCGTGGCGTCGTTTGCCGTCTCGACGACGATGATCAGGTCGCTCGGGTTGGCCCTTGCGGCGTCAGGGTTCAGCAGGCCCGCTTCCGCGAGGATTTCCTTGTTCGCAGGCGTAGCCATCACCAGTGTCGCGCGCGTTACCTGCGGGTCCTGCAGCAGCTTTTCGGCGATGCGCATCAGCGCGACCGAGTCCTTGTAGAGATTGGGCTTGAGGCGGGTGAAGGTGGGCACGGTAAGCCTTCTATGCGTGTGCGGAATCCTGCACACAATTCAAGGGTATTTTGTATACAGATGTTAAACCAAAACCACCGGCGGCGGTTTGCCCGACGTCATGCCGAGGTTAGGTGGCCCGGCGGCATGAAGCATGCCGCCGGGCGCGAGCTCAGACGCAAGTGGTGCGCTGGTTGGTGCAATACTCTTTGGCCCAGCCGCTGAATTTCGCGCCCTGCACCTGGAGGAAGGGGCCTTTGCAGGCGAGTACCTTGAAGGCGGGCGTTTTGTCCGGGTCGGTGCCTTTGAACAGGCTCTTGGCGCCGGCTTGCGGCGCGGCCAGGACGTCGCTGGGGCGGATCTGGATGTCGCCCACCTTGCTCCGGTGCACCCAGCCGCGGCCCTTGAAGGCGCTGCGCTCGCCGTTGGGTGCGTTGTCGTCGATCATGGTCGCGGCATCGATCAGGAACCATTCGCCCGCGTTGCCGATGACATGCACCTCAGTCCATTCGCCGTCCGGCTTGAGTACGCCGAGAACGTTATCGGGCGCCACTTTCGGTGCGGTGCGCACGTTCAAGCCCTTGGGATCGGGGTCGGTGACGTTCAGGCGCGCGTCGCACTTCACCATCTCCGCCGGTACGCTGACCGGAGGCGGCGCGGCCTCCGTGAGGCCGGCGATACAAAGCAGGGTGACTCCCAGGGTCTTGCGCATACGCCCTCCCGGACGGTCCTGTTCAGGCGGTCGGCATGCCGCCGACGATGCGTGAAAAGCCGTTGTCCACGTAGGTAATTTCGCCGGTGACACCTGCCGCAAGATCGGAAAGCAGGAAGGCGGCGACGTTGCCGACGTCATCGACGGTGACGTTGCGGCGCATCGGTGCATTCTCTTCGACGAACTTGAGTATCTTCGAAAAGCCGCCGATGCCCATCGCCGCCAGGGTCTTGATCGGCCCGGCGGAAATGCCGTTGACACGGGTACCGTGGGGCCCAAGGCTCGCGGCCATGTAGCGCACCGAAGCTTCCAGGCTCGCCTTGGCCAGGCCCATGGTGTTGTAGTTCGGCACCACGCGCTCGGCGCCCAGGTAGGTGAGGGTGAGCAGCGCGCCGTTGCGGCCGGCCATCATCGGGCCGGCGGCCTTGGCCAGCGCCGGGAAGCTGTAGCTGGAAATGTCGTGCGCGGTCTTGAAGGCTTCGCGCGACAAGCCTTCCATGAAGTCGCCCTCGATGGCTTCGCGCGGGGCGAAGCCGATGGCATGCACCAGGCCATCCAGGCCATCCCAGGATTTTTTCAGGTTATCGAACACGCCCGCGATGTCCGCATCGCTCGACACGTCGCACGAAAAGGTAAGGGTGGAACCGAATTCGGCGGCAAAGCCCTTGATGCGTTCCTCGAAACGTTCGCCCTGGTAGGTGAAGGCGAGTTCCGCACCTTCGCGGTGGCAGGCCTTGGCGATGCCGTAGGCGATCGAACGGTTGCTCAGCACCCCGGTGACCAGAATCTTTTTGCCGGCGAGAAATCCCATTGCTGCTTCTCCACTTGTCTTGACTGGCGCGGATTATATCGGGAGCGCCAATAAGCGACATTGCACCAACGGTGCCCGGGCTTTTGGTTACACTTAGCTCCCATGCGAAAACCGGGTGCAAGTCGGGTCGGGCGTTGGGCGCGAGCAGCGCTCCTGGCCTGCGTCACGCTGCTCGCCGCCTGCGGCGATGTGTGGAACAACCCCTATCCCCTGGGCGAAGCGAGCGAGAACGCGCTGTACTCGGAATTCACCGAGCGTCCCAAGCACCTGGACCCGGCGCAGTCCTACACCGAATCGGAAGCCGAGTTCACCTATCAGGTCTACGAGGCGCCGTTCCAGTATCACTACCTCAAGCGTCCCTACCAGCTGATCCCGGCGACCGCGACGGCAATGCCAAAGCCGCGCTACCTGGATGCCGCCGGCCATGAGTTGCCGGCGGATGCCGATGTAAAGAACATCGCCTTCTCGGTCTACGACATCACGCTCAAGGCCGGCATCCGGTATCAGCCGCATCCGGCTTTTGTCGAGGCCAACCGCCACCTGCCGCCATCTGAAATTGCCAGGAAGTACGTGCTGAGCGACTTCAAGCAGACCAACACTCGCGAGCTAACCGCCGCCGACTACGTCTACGAGATCAAGCGCCTGGCCAACCCGCGCGTCAATTCGCCGATCTTCGGCCACATGTCGGATTACATCGTTGGCCTGAAGGAGCTGGCGGCCCAGTTGCAGCAAGACCTGAAAAAACAGGACGCCGAGCGCGGCAAGGGCGCCTGGCTGGATTTGCGCCCCTATGACCTGGAAGGCGCCAAGGTGATCGACAAGAACACCTTCCGCGTCACCATCAAGGGCAAGTACCCGCAGTTGCTCTACTGGATGGCAATGCCGTTTTTCGCGCCCATCCCATGGGAAGCCGACGAGTTCTACTCCCAGCCCGGCATGGTGGACAAGAACTTCACCCTCGACTGGTACCCGGTCGGCACCGGCGCCTACATGCTGACGGAGAACAACCCCAACCTGCGCATGGTGCTGTCGAAGAACCCGAACTTCCACGGCGAAACCTACCCGGCCGAAGGCGAGGCCGGCGACAAGGCGGCGGGCCTGCTGGAAGACGCCGGCAAGCCGATTCCCTTCATGGACCGCATCGTCTTCATGCGCGAAAAGGAGGCGATACCCTACTGGAACAAGTTCCTGCAGGGCTATTACGACAAATCGGGCATCGCCTCCGACAACTTCGACCAGGCGGTGCGCTTCGGCGGCGGTGGCGAGGCGGCGCTGACGCCGGAGATGGAGGAGCGTGGCATCAGCCTGCGCACTTCGCTCGCCACTTCCACGCTTTACACGGCCTTCAACTGGCTCGATCCCGTGGTGGGCAAGCCGGGCGGCGAGCGCGCGCGCAAACTGCGCCAGGCCATCTCGATCGCCGTTGACTACGAAGACCTGATCTCGATTTTCATGAATGGCCGCGGCATTCCCTCGCAGGGGCCGATCCCCCCTGGCATTTTCGGTTATCGGGAAGGCAAGGACAGTGTCAACCCGACCGTCTATGACTGGGTGGACGGCGCACCCAGGCGCAAGTCGATCGACGAGGCAAAAAAGTTGATGGCCGAGGCCGGCTACCCCAACGGGCGCGACGCCAAGACCGGCCAGCCGCTGGTGCTCAACCTCGATACCGTGGTCTCCAGCAACAACAAGTCGCAGCTGGACTGGTATCGCAAGCAGTTCTCCAAGATCGACATCCAGCTGGAAATCCGTGGCAGCGACTTCAACCGCTTCCAGGACAAGATCCGCAAGGGCAATACCCAGATGTTCACCCTCGGCTGGAACGCGGACTACCCGGACCCGGAAAACTTCCTGTTCCTGTTCTACGGCAAGAATGCGACGGTGAAAAACGACGGCGAGAACAAGTCGAACTATGAAAACGCAGAATTCGACCGCTTGTTCGAGCAGGCCGGCAACATGGAAAACAGCCCGAAACGCCAGGAGCTGATCGACCGCATGGTGAAGATCCTGCGCAACGACGCGCCCTGGATGTGGGGTGTGCACCCCAAGAGCTATGCCCTGGTGCATGCCTGGGTGAAAAACAGCAAGCCCAACGAGATGGCGCGCAACAACCTCAAGTACCAGCGCATCGACGGCAACATGCGCGCGCGCGACCGCCGTGCCTGGAACCCGCCGATTGTCTGGCCCTTCGTGCTGCTGATGATCGCGGCGGCCGCGCTGGCCTGGCTGGGCGTGCGCGCCTGGCGGCGTGCGGAAAGCGCCGCCGCCATGCCGGCAAGCGGCCAAACGAGTGTTGAGGGTGGCGTATGACCGGCTATGTGATCCGCCGTCTGGCCTACGGGGTGCTGGTGCTGATCGGCGTCAACCTGTTCACCTTCTGGCTGTTCTTCAAGGTGAACACGCCGGACGACATCGCGCGCATCCAGCTCGGCGGCAAGCGCATTACCGCCGACCAGATCGTCAAGTGGAAAGCTGAACACGGCTACGACAAGCCGCTTTTGTATAACGGCAAGGCAAGTGGTTCCGCGCAGTTCACCGACACCATCTATTTCCAGAAATCGGCTTCAATGTTCGCGCTCGACTTTGGCCAGTCCGACGACGGCCGCGACATCTGGTATGAAATTCGTACCCGCGCCGGGCCCAGCCTGGTGCTGGCGCTGCCGACCTTCGTCGTTGGCTTGGCGGTGCAGGTGAGTTTCGCGCTATTGCTGGCACTGTTCCGGGGCACGCGGTTCGACTTCACCACGCAGGTGCTGCTGGTGGTGCTGATGTCGGTTTCCACCCTGTTCTACATCATCGGCGGGCAATATCTGTTCAGCAAGCTCTGGCGCCTGGTGCCGATCTCCGGCTATGACACGCTGTTCGACAGTTACCGCTTTGTCGTCCTGCCGGTGGTAATCGGCGTGATCGCCGGCATCTCCGGGTCGACACGTCTGTATCGCACCATATTCGTCGAGGAGGTCGGGCGCGATTACGTGCGTACCGCACGCGCCAAGGGCCTGTCGGAATTGACGGTGATGTTCCGCCACGTACTGAAAAACGGCATGATCCCCATCCTCACCGGGGTGGTGGCGGTGATCCCGATGCTCTTCATGGGCAGCCTCCTGTTCGAGTCCTTTTTCGGCATTCCGGGTCTGGGCAACTACCTGATCGACGCCATCCAGGCGCAGGATTTCGGCATCGTGCGGTCGATGGTGTTCATCGGCACCGTGCTGCTGGTGTTCGGGCTGATTGCGACCGACATCTCCTATACGTTTGTCGACCCACGGGTGAGGCTGGAATGAGCGTCGTTCCGGTTTTTCTCTATACCGATGTCCCGCTCTGGCTGCTGGTGTTGGCCGGGTGCGTCTATGCATGGTACGTGCGGCGCCAGGAACACCTCCTGGTGCCCTGGACCAAGGTGCGGCGCAACCCGGTGGCGATGGTGTGCGCCACCGTGCTGGCGGCATATGCGCTGATCGGCCTGGGCGATTCCCTGCATTTTCGCCATGCGGGAAACCAGTTCAGCGAAGTGCGCAGCGTACTCGACGTGACGCTGGATGCCGCGCTCGGCAAGATCGCCGGCAAAAGCGAGCGGACGTATTCGGCGCCGCTGGCCGTCCATTCCTTCGCCAGGGAAACCACCGAGCTGCCAGATGGCAAACAGGTGCGCGAATTTCCGCGCCTGGCAGTCGGCGGAGCACACTTGAAAGATCTGGCCGATCGCGATGCCGACATCCTGGAGCGCGCCGTGCTCGGTGCGGCCGAGGGGCTGGCGGTGTTTGCCGTGCTCTGGGGGCTGCTTGCATTGCGGGTGACGCGCCAGGGGTATCGGTTCGGAGCCGCCTTCGGCGCCATGTGGCGCAATGCCACGCCGGCACCGTGGCGCGCCATCCTGGCCACGCTACTGCTGCTGTGCCTGGCGGGCGCCGTGTCGATTTCCCTGGGCAGCCGCTATCATCTGCTGGGCACCGACAAGGTCGGCTTCGACGTGTTCACGATCTCGCTCAAGAGCATACGAACGGGCCTGGTGATCGGCACGTTGACCACCCTGGTGACGCTGCCCTTTGCCGCGCTGCTAGGTCTCGCGGCGGGCTATTTCAAGGGCTGGGTGGATGACCTGATCGTCTACCTCTACACCTCGCTGTCGTCGATTCCCTCGGTGCTGCTGATCGCCGCCGCCGTGTTGATCGTGCAGGTAGGCATCGACAATCACCAGGAACTGTTTCCCACCACCGTGCAACGGGCCGACATGCGCCTGCTGGCGCTTTGCGTGATCCTCGGCGCCACCGGCTGGACCGGGCTGTGCCGCCTGTTGCGCGGCGAGGCGATGAAGCTGCGCGAACTCGAATACATCCAGGCGGCGCAGGCTTTCGGCGTGACGCAATTGCGCATCCTCACCCGCCACATGCTGCCCAACGTGATGCACCTGGTGACCATCAGCGCAGTGATGGATTTTTCCGGCTACGTGCTGGCCGAGGCGGTGCTGTCCTATGTCGGCGTCGGTGTGGACCCCACCACCAACAGCTTCGGCGGCATGATCAACGCCGCGCGCCTGGAGATGTCGCGTGATCCGATGGTGTGGTGGCTGCTGGCGTCGGCCTTCGTGTTCATGCTCGGGCTGGTACTGGCTGCCAACCTGCTGGCCGATGCGGTGCAAGAGGCCTTCGACCCGCGCCGCGTGGTGCGCCGCGCGCGTCCGCGCCTGCTGTCGCGCGGACCGATCGGCGGCGCGCCGGAGGCGGTGGAAGACCCGCGCGCGCAGGGAAAGGCGCTGGCATGAGCGAAGTCCTCCAGGTCCGCGGCCTGCATACGCGCATCCACAGCGAGACGGCGGTGGTGCATCCGCTGGACGGCATCGACCTCACGCTGACGGCCGGTGAGACCTTCGCCATCGTCGGCGAATCCGGCTCCGGCAAATCGATGACGGCGCTTTCCATCATGCGCCTGTTGCCCGAACCGGCGTGGATTGAGGCGGGCAGCGTGATGCTCGACGGGCGCAATGTGCTGGCGCTGCCGGAATACCGCATGCGCGACGTGCGCGGTGCGCGTATCGGCATGATCTTCCAGGAGCCCGCTACCAGCCTGAACCCGGTACTGACCTGCGGCGAACAGATCATCGAAGTGCTGGAACGTCACAAGATCGAGGAAGGCGCCGCTGCGCGCCGCCGCGCCACCGAGTGGCTCAAGCGCGTCGGCATTCCCGATCCCGAGCGGCGCATGGACGAGTACCCGTTCCAGCTCTCCGGCGGCATGAAGCAGCGGGTGATGATTGCACTCGCCCTGGCGGCGGAGCCGGAAGTGCTGATCGCCGATGAGCCAACCACTGCGCTGGATGTCACCATCCAGGCGCAGATTCTCGACCTGCTGAAGAGCCTGCAGCGCGAGCGCGGCATGGCGTTGCTGCTCATTACCCACGACCTCGGCGTGGTGGCGCAGATGGCGCATCGCGTGGCACTGATGTATGCCGGCGAGATCGTGAAAATCGGGCCACGCGACGAGTTCTTTGCCCAGCCGCTGCATCCGTATGCGCTGAAGCTCTTTGCCTCGCTGCCGGGCGCCGGCAAGCGCGGCGAGCCGCTGGCGTCGATCAAGGGCTTCGTGCCGCCTCTGCACGGACAATTCACCGGCTGCCGCTTCACCGACCGCTGCGACTACGCCTTTGAGCGCTGCCCGCGCGAGGCGCCGGCCTGGCATGGCCCGACACCAGAGCATCAGGCGCGCTGCCATTTGCTCGACCCGGCCGAGCAGTCGCGCCTGGCCGACATCCTGCTGCGCGAGGAAGAGAAGGTGCCTGAAGTCTCCGAGTTCGCAGTGCCTCCCGCGGCCGGCGAGCTGCTGGAAGTGCGCGATCTCAAGGTGCATTTCCCGATCCGCAAGGGGCTGTTCAAGCGCATCGTCGGCCACGTCAAGGCGGTCGATGGCGTGTCCCTGTCGATCAAGCGGGGGCGTACGCTGGCGCTGGTTGGCGAGTCCGGCTGCGGCAAGACCACCGCCGGCAAGGCGCTGCTGCAACTGGTGCCGGTGACCGGCGGTTCGGTGCGTTTTGGCGGCACCGAGGTATTGGGCCTGAAGGGCGCCGAACTGAAGACCATGCGCAGCCACATGCAGCTGGTGTTCCAGGACCCGTTCGCTTCCCTCAATCCGCGCATGCGCGTGGGCGAGATCATCGCCGAGGGCATGGCTTCCTTCGGCATCGGCGAGAACAACGCGGCACGCGCCGCGCGCGTGGCCGAACTGCTGCAACAGGTGGGCCTGCCGGTGGAATCGCGCTACCGCTACCCGCACGAATTTTCCGGCGGCCAGCGCCAGCGCATCGCGGTGGCGCGGGCGCTGGCGGTGAACCCGCAGTTGATCGTCTGCGATGAGCCCACCAGCGCGCTGGACGTTTCGGTGCAGGCGCAGATTCTCAACCTGCTGAAGGAACTGCAGAAGTCGCTCGGCGTGAGCTACCTGTTCATCACCCACAACATCGGCGTGGTCGAATACCTGGCGCATGACGTCGCGGTGATGTACCTGGGGCGCATCGTCGAATCCGGCACTGCCGACGAAGTGCTGCGCAACCCGCGCCATCCCTATACGCAGGCGTTGCTGGCGGCGGTGCCGCGGGTTGCGACCGGGCGCAAGCTGCCGCCGCTATCGAACGAAACCAAAGAGCGCCTGTTGGCCGACGTGCCCAGCCCGGCGAACCCGCCCGCAGGGTGCCACTTCCACACCCGCTGCCCGCTGGCAGTGGAGGCGTGCAAGGCGGCGTATCCGGCCGAAGTGGCGGTGAGTGCCACCCATAAGGTCCGCTGCATCATGGTGCAGCCGGCGGCGGCGAATCCGGATTAAGGCTCGTGATGCGCAGCGACTTCCGCTTTTTCCACCCCCTGCGGGTACGCTGGGCCGAGGTGGACCGCCAGGACGTGGTGTTCAACGGCAACTACCTGCTGTATTTCGACGTCGCCGTCACCGAGTACTGGCGCGCCATTATCGCCGGCCAGGAGGCGCGGTACAGGGAGGCGATGGCGGTGTGGATGAACTGCATCTATGTCGTCAAGGCCTCGGTGGAATACCACGCCTCGGCGCATTTCGACGACATGCTGGATGTCGGCATGCGCCTGGCGCGCATCGGCCGCTCCAGCATGCGTTTCGTGCCGGAGATCTATCGCCGCGACGAGCATCTCATCACCGGCGAACTGGTCTACGTCTACAAGGATCCGGCGACTCGCGCCAGCGCGCCGGTGCCGGCGGAACTGCGCGAACTGATGCTGGCCTTCGAAAAGACGCCACCGGAAACGGCTTAGGCGCATCGCGTTTTCAGGCGAGCGTGCCGCCGTGCAGGCGCTCCAGCACCTTGAGCGGGGAGCGTTCGGGGAAATACATGGCGGCGAGCGGCAGGTGCAGCGTCTGCTCCATCATGAACTGGCCGGCGAGCGCGGCGTGCGCGGTCTGGTCGGAAAAGCAAATCCAGGTCGAGCCGGGCGCAAAGCCGAAGGTGAGGTGGCTGGCGCGCGCCTGGTAGCCCGTGTCGAGTTTCATCGCATCGTGCATGCGCAGCATGTAGTGGTCGTACTTGCTGCGGTGCGACTTGGTGATGCGCAGCGCCTTCAGCACGGTGGCCGAACCCGGCGTCTGCGGCGGCACGCGATGCAGGAACTCGGCGGCGGTCTGCTCGAACAGGTCGCCAACCTTCCAGGTGCGGTTCACGCCATTCGGATTGACGTTGGTGAACACGCGCAGGATGCGCTCGCCGCGATTCGGCCGCGAGGGAAAGGAATCGACGTGCAGCAGCGTATCGTCCTTGCGCCAGGAGAGCTTGTGGTTCTCGACGTTGCCGGGGCGAAAGCTGGTGGGGGCGATGCGCAGGTGCGCGGCGTAGTTCGGAAACAGGGTGCGGATCAGCGCCAGCGCATCGGCCTGGAAGCGCCCGATCATCGCCGCCAGGCCGGCCAGCTCCGCCGGGCTGCCCTGCGCGCCGCGCACCCCGCCAGTGGCGGCGGCGCGCACCGGCTCGTAGCTCACGCTCTTGTGCGTGCCGGAAAGCCAGCGCGGGTCGAGAAAGACCCGCTCGTTTTGTTCCAGGCCGAAGCCGAGTTGCGGCAGGTAGAGCACCTTGCCGAGTTCAAGTTCGCCGGCGACGCGCCGCGATTCTTCCGCGTCAAGCGCGGGCGACCAGTCGGCATAGGGAAGTTCGATGATGCGGTGCATGGTTCAACGGCTCGCAGGAAGGCGTAAGGGATCAGGCGGGCCGGATCAGATAACCTTCGGCGCCCGCGCGTTTTCCTGCTCTTGTAATAGACGCCATTGTACTTTGCCGGTTCCCGATTTCGGCAACACATCGACGAATTCAATCAGGCGCGGATATTTGTAGGCGGCCATGCGTTCCTTCGACCAGGCGACAATATCGTCCGCACTCACCTTGTCCCTGGCATGCGTACGCAGGACAACGAAGGCCTTCACGGTTTCGCCGCGGTGGGGGTTGCTGGCCGCGATCACGCAGGCTTCCTGGATGTCCGGATGGGCGTAGAGCATGGCCTCGATCTCCGCCGGCCACACCTTGAAGCCGGAGGCGTTGATCATGCGCTTTAAGCGGTCAACCATGAAAAAGTAGCCGTCTTCATCCATGCGCGCGAGGTCGCCGGTGCGAAAGAATCGCTTGCCGTCTTTTTCGATGAAGGCGTCGCGCGTTTTTGCCTCGTCGTTCCAGTAGCCCTTGAACACGCCGGGGCCGCAGGTGATGATCTCGCCGGTTTCGCCGGTCGGCATCTCCTCCAGGGTGTCGGGATGCACGATGCGCGAATCGGTGTTGCAGATGGGAATGCCCAGGCACTGCTTTTTCGCCCGCTGCGGCGGGTTGATGTGCGAGGGTGCGATGGTCTCCGATAAGCCGTAGCCTTCGACGTAGTCCAGCCCGGTCAGGTCCTTGAATTTCTGCGCTACCGCCTCCGGCATCGAGGCGCCGCCGCCGCTGACGCGCGTGAGGCTGGAGATGTCGTACTGCGCAAGATTCGGGTTGGCGAGGAAATCCACCATCATGGTGGTGATGTTGCTCCAGGTGCTGATCTTGTAACGGTCGATCAGCCTGGCGGCGACGTCGCGGTCCCAGCGCGGCAGCACGGCGATGGTCAGGCCGCCATACAAGGGCGTGTTCATCGACGACTGCATGGCGGTAACGTGGAACAGCGGCAGGGTGCACAGCACCATCTGGTCGGCATGCTGACCGCCGTACCACTGGGTCTGCACCATCAGCGTATGCATCACGGTGGCATGGGTGTGGATGCAACCCTTGGGCAGGCCAGTGGTGCCCGAGGTATAGGGCATCACGCAGAGGTCGTCGGGCCCGGCTTGTGCGGGCGCGGGGGTGCGATTGGCGGCGAGCGCATCCTGCCAGTTCACCATGCCGGCGGGAAGGGCGCCGCGCGGGGCGGCGACGATATCGGGCACGGCGAGATCGGTCTTCTCACGCAGGTAATCAGCGTAGGTAGCAGCGATGACGTGTTGCAGCGTGCCGTCGGCGCGCAGTTCGCTGAGCCGCGGGAGCAACTCCTGCGCGCCGAACAGCACGCGGGCGCCGCTGTCGGTGACGACGTGGCGCACTTCGTCGGCAGTCAGCATGGCGTTCACCGGCACTACCATGGCGTCCGCGCGCAGGATGGCGTAGTAGGCAATGATGAACTGCGGCGAGTTCTGCATGTAGATGGCAACGCGGTCGCCGCGCGCAACACCGCAGTCGTATTGCAGGTAGCCGGCAAGGGCGTCGACGGCGGTGCGCATCTCGGCGTAGCTGATGTGCGTGTCGTAGAACAAGAGGGCCGTCTTGTCCGGATAGCGCGTGGCCGAGACTTCCAGGTTGTATGAAAGGCTGGTGCGCGGCCGGCTGATTTCGTAGGGGACGTTCTTCGGCCAGAACCTGTAGTACGGCGGCGTCGCGGACGTGCTCACGAGTGGCCTCCAGCGGTGCGCGGCGCGGAACTATATTTCATTTTTTGCTATGACCGTTGCAGTAGAATGCCCCGGCCTGTCTCCTGTTTTTTCTCCGGCGCTTTCCCTCTGGGAAGTGCACCGCATGAGAGATCGCCACAATGAAAATCTACGACAAACTCTACATCAACGGCGCCTGGACCGCATCGGCCGGCGGCAAGGGCATCGACGTCATCAACGCCGCCACCGAGGAGGTGATGGGGCGCATTCCCGAAGGCACCGAAGCCGACGCGAACGCGGCGATCGCCGCCGCGCGCGCGGCCTTCGACGGCTGGAGCCAGACGGTGCCGGCCACGCGCGGCGAATACCTGGCGGCGATCGCCGCCAAGCTGAAAGAGCGCGGCGAGGAACTGGCGCGCACCATCACGGGTGAGGTCGGCGTGCCGCTGAAGATCGCGCAGCGCGTGATGGTCGGCAATCCGATCCACACCTTCGGCATCTACGCCAAACTGGCCGCCGAGTTCGAATTCGAATCGACCGTGGGCAACTCCATCATCGTGCGCGAGCCGGTGGGTGTGGTCGGGGCGATAACGCCGTGGAATTTTCCACTGCACCAGATCGCGCTCAAGGTGGCGGCAGCGCTGGCCGCTGGCTGCACCGTGGTGCTCAAGCCGTCGGAAGTGGCGCCGCTCAACGCCTTCATGCTGGCCGAGATCATGGACGAGGTGAAGTTGCCGGGGGGCGTGTTCAACCTGGTTTCCGGTTACGGCCCGGTGGTGGGCGAAGCGCTTGCCAAGTCGCCGGACGTCGACATGGTCTCCTTCACCGGCTCGACCCGGGCGGGCAAACGCGTCTCCGAACTGGCGGCGCAGACGGTCAAGCGCGTCGCGCTGGAACTGGGCGGCAAGTCGGCGGCATTGATCCTCGACGATGCCGACCTCGCCACGGCGGTGAAAGCCACTGTCAGTTACTGCTACCTCAATTCCGGCCAGACCTGCGCCGCGACCACGCGCATGCTGGTGCCCGAGTCCAAATACGACGAAGCCGCGAAACTCGCCACCGACGCCGCCCAGGGCTTCACCGTCGGCGATCCGATGGGCGACGCCCGCCTCGGTCCGCTCATCTCCGATGTGCAGCGCGACCGCGTGCGCAGCTACATCAGGAAGGGCGTCGAGGAAGGCGCGCAATTGCTGACCGGCGGCGCGGATGCGCCCGACGGCCAGCCCAAGGGCTACTTCGTCAAGCCAACGGTGTTCGGCAAGGTCAATCCCTCGATGACCATCGCCCGCGAAGAGATCTTTGGGCCGGTGCTTTCGATCCTTACCTACAAGGACGAGGCCGATGCCATCCGCATCGCCAACGACTCCGTCTACGGCCTCGCCGGCACGGTATGGAGCCGCGATGAGGAGCGCGCCAAGCGCGTCGCCCGCCGCATCCGCACCGGGCAGATCGACATCAACGGCGGGCCGTTCAATCCGATGGCGCCCTTCGGTGGCTACAAGCAATCCGGCCGGGGCCGCGAGGGCGGGCAGTTCGGGCTGGAGGAATTCCTCGAGTACAAATCGATGCAACTGCGCCCGCCGAAGGGCGCCTGAGGCAGCGAGGGCGTGAAAGCTTGCGAGGGACGACGGCCCCTAAAGGTCGGCGTCCAGCTCCTTCAGGGTTTTCATCACCTGGGTATCCGTGAGATCGAGGTCGATGCCGGACTCGTCGATCGCCGCCTCGCGGAACAGCACCAGCACCAACACCAGCAGCACCGGGCCAATGATCAGCCCGACGATGCCCATGGTGCCGACGCCGCCGAAAATGCCGAACAGGATGGCCAGGAAGGGCAACTCGGTGCCGCCGCGGATCAGCACCGGGCGCACCAGGTAGTCGGCCAGCATCACGACCAGTGTACCGACCACGAACACCGCGATGCCCGCCACCACGTTGCCCTGGGCGAAGAGGAAAAAGCCGACCACCGCCAGCAGTAGCGGCGCCGCCAGGGGGATGAAGGCGACGATCGCCGTCGCCACCCCGAACGTCACCGCCGAGGGCACGCGACAGGCGTACATCAGCAAGGAAAGCAGGATGGCCTCGGCAAAGCCGACGATGACAATCCCGTTGACCGCTGCACGCAGCGCCTCCGGCAACTGGAACACATAGGAAGGCCAGCGCTTTTCCAGCCACTTGTAGCCGAGCTGGTTGAGCCAGGCGGAGATGGTCTTGCCGTCCTGGTAGAAGAAGTACAGCACCCAGAGGGCGAAGAACAGGGTCGCCAGGCGCGAGGTGAGGTCGAAGAATACGGTCTGGGCGGCATCCCGCAGGATGTCCAGCTGGGTGGCCAGCACCGCCGTCAACTGCTTGGGCTGCGACAGGTACTCCTCCCAGAAGTGCGTCAGGTATTCGCCGCCGAAAGGCACCTTGGCGAATACGGAGGGTACCGGCTTGCCGTAGGTGTCGGCATCGATCAGGTAGGAGGCGGCGGCGTAGATGTCCTGGCTGAGGAATACCACCAGGATCGCCATCGGGCCGACCAGGAACAACAGCACCACGGCAGTCGAGCAGCCGGCGGCGAAATGCGCGTGCTTGGGGCCAAGGTGCTCCCTGATCGCTTCATGCATCGGCCAAGTGGCGACCGCCAGGATGGCCGCCCACAGGATCGCCAGCATGAACGGCGAGAGCACCACGAACGCGCCCGCCAGGATCGCTGCCGAAAACAGGATGCTCACCAACAGCTTGGCGGGCGGCAGGTTGCGCTCGAACTTCATGGCTCGGGGAGCAGACAGGGTAGTGGCCTGAGGCCTTTTGTCGGGACGGCAATGAACGCGCAGGGCACAACGCGTGCGTGGTGCCATTGTAAGGGGCCGTGTTCGCGCTGCAAATAGCGCGATCGGATTAGGCTGCGATTTGTGCGGCCGATGCAACAGTACCGGCGCATTGGCCGCCGGACGGCGGGCGCCTAGGCGCGCAGGCGCAGCGCGTGGTTGATGCGCTCGGCCGCTGCCTGCAGGCGCGGCAGGATCTTGCGTGTCATCTGGCTGACAGAGACACGGCTGGCGTTCCCGGAGATGTTCATCGCCGCGATCACGTTGCCGGCGCGGTCGGTCAGCGGCACGGCGATCGAGCAGAGGCCTTCCTCCAGCTCCTGGCTGTTCGCCGCGTAGCCCTGGCGGCGCGCCTCGGCGACGATGCGCTGGAGTTCGGCGACGTCGGTCACCGTGTGGCGGGTATGGGCGCGAATGTCGCTCGCCGCCAGCACCTCTTCCACCCGCGCGTCCGGCAGGCCCGAAAGCAGCACCCGCCCCATCGAGGTGCACCAGCTCGGCAGACGCGAGCCGATCCCCAGGTTGATGCTCATGATCTTTGAGGTCGGCACGCGCAGGATGTAGACCATCTCGGTGCCGTCCAGCACGGCGACCGAACAGGACTCGTGCACCTCGGCCACCAGCTCTTCCATGATCGGCTCGGCCAGGTTCCACAGCGGAGTGGTGGAGAGATAGGCATAGCCCAGGTCGAGTGTGCGCGCGGTGAGGCGGAACTGCCGTCCCTCCTGGTAGACGTACCCCAATTGCGCCAGGGTCAGCAGGATGCGCCGCGCCCCCGCGCGGTCCAGGCCGGTGCGCGCTGCTACCTCCGTCAGGGTCTGCGACGGCTTTTCGGCGGTGAAGGCGCGGATCACCCCCAAGCCGCGGGCGAAGGACTGCACATAGCTGTCCGACGGCGGAGGCTTGATTTGATTGGGCTTGTTTGCGTGCAGCGCAACATCCAGATTCATGGCTCTCTCCTTTGCCCTTGATTTTCTTGTTGTTCTTATAGTGAACAAGTATTTGTTTGACAAACTTTTTGCGATTATGGATGCTCGCGCCTCGCAACACAAGCGGCCTGCGCCTATCATGGCGCCAGCCGCCGCACTCACGGAATTGATGCCACTCATGCAAGCCTTCGTCTACACCTCCCATCCCTCGCGCGTGGTGTTTGGCGCGGGTTCGCTGAATCACCTGGAACGCGAAATCACCCAGCTGGGCGCCAAGCGCGCGCTGGTGCTTTCCACCCCCGAGCAGGCGGCACAGGCCGAGGACATTGCCAAGCGCCTGGGCGAACGCTGCGCCGGCGTCTTCCCCAAGGCGGTGATGCACGTGCCGATCGAAACCGCCCGTGCCGCGCGCGAGGAAGCGCAGCGCATCGGCGCCGATTGCGCCATCGCCATCGGCGGCGGCTCGACCACGGGCCTGGGCAAGGCGATCGCGCTGGAATCCAGCCTGCCGATCCTGGCGATCCCGACCACCTACGCCGGCTCGGAGATGACCACCATCTACGGCATCACCGAAGGCGGCCTGAAAAAGACCGGACGCGACGCCCGCGTGCTGCCGAAGACCGTGATCTACGATCCGGAACTGACCCTCTCCCTGCCCACCGGGCTTTCGGCCACCAGTGGCATGAACGCGATTGCCCATGCGGTCGAGGCCCTCTACGCGGTGGACGGTAACCCGATCATTGCGATGATCGCCGAGGAGGGCATACGCGCGCTCGCCCGCGGTCTGCCGGCGGTGATGGCATCGCCGAAAAACGTCGAGGCGCGCTCCGATGCGCTGTACGGCGCGTGGCTGTGCGGCGTCGCGCTCAACGGCTCGGCCATGGCGCTGCACCACAAGCTGTGCCATACGCTGGGTGGCAGCTTCAACCTGCCGCATGCCGAGACCCACACCATCGTGCTGCCGCACGCCACTGCCTACAACGCCAAGGCCGCGCCGCAGGCGATGATGCGTATCGCGCAAGCCCTCGGCGCGCAGGATGCCGCGCAGGGCCTGTACGCGCTGGAGCAAAAACTCGGCACGCCGCTGGCGCTGAAAGACCTCGGCATGCCCGAATCCGGCCTCGACAAAGTGGCCGATCTCGCCGTGGCGAATCCTTATCCGAATCCTGCACCCCTGGAGCGCGCGGCGATCCGCCGTTTGCTCGATAATGCATGGCATGGCAGGGTGCCTGCGGCGTGACGTTTGCGTAGTCATTGCAGCGACAGCCCGTCCCTTACAAATCCGTTTCAAGTCCACCTCATGATCAACAAAATCGTCAAATCGATCGCCGACTCCCTGGCCGACGTGAAGGACGGCTCGACCGTCCTGATCGGCGGCTTCGGCGGTGCCGGCATGCCCAATGAACTGATCGACGGCCTGATCGAACAGGGCGCGAAAGAACTCACGGTCGTCAACAACAACGCCGGCAACGGCGAGGTTGGCCTGGCCGCGCTGCTGCGCGAAGGCCGCGTGCGCAAGCTGATCTGCTCCTTCCCGCGCCAGGTCGATGCGCATCACTTCGAGAGCCTGTATCGCGCCGGCAAGGTCGAGCTCGAGCTGGTGCCGCAGGGCAACCTGGCCGAGCGCATGCGCGCCGCGGGTGCCGGCATCGGTGCCTTCTTCTGCCCGACCGCCTACGGCACCGACCTGGCGAAAGGCAAGGAGACCCGCGAGATCAACGGCAAGCACTATGTGCTCGAATACCCGATCCACGGCGACGTCGCGCTGATCAAGGCGGAGAAGGGCGACCGCTGGGGCAACCTGGTTTATCACAAGGCCGCGCGCAACTTTGGCCCCGTGATCGCCGCCGCCGCCAAGTGCGCGGTGGCACAAGTGTTCGAAACCGTGGACCTGGGGCAACTCGACCCCGAAGTTATCGTCACCCCGGGCATTTTCGTCCAGCGCGTGGTCAAGGTGCCGCGCGCCACCGCAATGAAGGAGGCCGCATGAGCGCCGTCCCTGCAGCAGCCAAGTCATATAAGCCCCGCAACCGCGACGCCATCGCCGCGGCCGTCGCCGCCGACATTCCCGAGGGCGCCTACGTCAACCTGGGCATCGGTTTGCCGGTGATGGTGGCCAACCACCTGCCGCCGGGCAAGGAAATCTTCCTGCACTCGGAAAACGGCATCCTCGGCATGGGCCCCGCGCCCGCCAAGGGCGAGGAAGACTGGGACCTGATCAACGCCGGCAAGCAGCCGGTGACCTTGCTTACCGGCGGCTCCTATTTTCATCACGCCGATTCCTTTTCCATGATGCGCGGCGGTCACCTCGACATCTGCGTGCTTGGCGCTTTCCAGGTTTCCGTCACCGGCGACCTGGCCAACTGGCACACCGGCGCTCCGGACGCGATACCCGCGGTGGGCGGCGCCATGGACCTGGCGGTGGGCGCGAAAAAGGTGTTCGTGATGATGGAGCACCTGACCAAGAGCGGCGAATCCAAGCTGGTGAAGGCGTGCAGCTATCCGCTGACCGGCGTGGGGGTGGTGAGCCGGGTCTATACCGACCTCGCGACCATCGACATTACCCCTGAGGGCCTCGCGGCGGTGGAGATCGTCGAAGGGCTTTCCCTGGAAGAACTCTCGCGCCTGACCGGCCTGCCGGTTCGCGCGCCGAAGTAGGGCAGCAGCAGGCGCCGTCCCGCGTGGAGACAACGGGCGGCGGCAAACCATCAACAATCGAGACACCATAAAATGAGCAATCAACACAAGATCGGCTGGATCGGCCTGGGCCGCATGGGCGAGCCCATGTCCAAGCGTCTTCTCAACAACAAGTGCGACCTCTCGGTGTGGAACCGGACGAAAGAGAAGGCCAAGCCGCTGACCGACGCCGGCGCCAAGCTGGCCGACAATAAGGCCGATCTCGCGACTTGCGACATCGTCTTCACCATGGTCTCGACCACGGCGGATCTGAAGGAAGTGCTGTTCTCCGCCGACGGCCTGCTCTCGAAGTCGGCCAAGCCGAAGATGGTGGTGGATTGCTCCTCGATTTCGCAGGAAGGCTCGGCCGAAGTGCGCGCCGAGATGGACAAGCGCGGCATCGCCTACCTGTGCGCGCCGGTCTCCGGCAATGGCAAGGTGGCAAAGGCCGGCAAGCTCTCGGTGGTCGCTTCCGGCCCGCGCGCTTCCTATGACATTGCCAAGCCTTACCTCGCCATGCTCGGGCGCGGCGAGACCTGGGTGGGCGAGGGCGAACTGGCGCGCGTGTGGAAGATCGCGCACAACACCATGTTCGGCGTGATCATCCAGTCGCTGTGCGAAATCACCGTGCTGGCGGAAAAGGCCGGTATTCCGCGCCATGTGTTCCTGGAATCGATCAACAACTCGGTGCTGGGCTCGATGTACACCCGCTACAAGACCCCGACCATGGTCAATATGAGCTTCGAGAAGGTCACCTTCACGCCCAAGCTGCTGTTGAAGGACATGGACCTGGGCATGAACGCGGCCAAGATCAACGGCGTGGCCATGCCGGCCGCCGCCGCCACCCGCGAATCGATCGCCGGCCTGGTGGGGCGCGGCTACGACAACGTCGACTTTTCCATCCTGCTGCAGGAAATCGCCCGCAACGCCGGGCTGGAAATCAAGCCGGAGAACGTGGAAGTCAGCGACGGGCTGGAGTCCTGAGCGTTCCATCACCATCTTTCTCGTCGGACCGGACCTATTAGGAGACTGACTCAATGCGTAACCTCAATGAACACAACATCACCGACGCGGTGGTGGCCCGCTTCGCCGACACCCCCGACCCGCGGGTCAGGGAAATCATCACCAGCCTGGTGCGCCACCTGCACGCCTTCGCCCGCGAGACCAAGTTGACCGAAGCCGAGTGGATGGAAGGCATCAAGTTCCTCACCGCTACGGGCCAAAAGTGCGACGACGTGCGCCAGGAGTTCATTCTCTTGTCCGACACCATCGGCCTGTCGCAACTGGTGGTGGCGCAGAACCACAGCCGGCCGGAGGACGCCACCGAGCAGACCGTGTTCGGCCCCTTCCACATCGAAAACCCGCCGAAAAAGAAGGATGGCGAGGACATCGCCATGGGCGCCCCGGGCGAGCCATGCCTCTGCGTCACGCAAGTGGTCGACCAGGCCGGCAAGCCGGTGCCGGGCGTGCAGGTCGACGTCTGGCAGGCCGACGCCGAGGGCTTTTACGACGTTCAGGACCCGACCTGGAACCGCGACAAGATGCGCCTGCGCGCGGTGTTCAACGCGGATAAGAACGGCGAACTCAAATTCTGGACCATCAAGCCGGCGGCCTACCCGATCCCGACCGATGGCCCGGTGGGCGCCATGCTGACCCTGACCAAGCGCCACCCGATGCGCCCTGGCCACATTCACTTTGCGGTCCAGGAAAAGGGCTACGACCCGCTGATCACCCACGTGTTCATCGACAACGATCCCTACCTCGACTCGGACGCGGTGTTCGGCGTGCGCTCCTCCTGCATCGGCAACTACGTGCGCCACGAGGCGGGTACCGCGCCGGACGGGTCGGTGCAAAAGCAGCCGTACTACACCCTCAATTACAAGTTCGTCCTGGCACCGGAAATCAAGCACGCCTGACGGAATTCAGACCTGGAGCCGGTAGAGGCGGGCAGCCTCTGCCGGCTTTTTTACGCCTCAAGCCAAATTATCGAAAGTACATTAGAAGAATTATATAAGTATATGTTATATTTGTAGTTTATTGCAAATGTTCTTAAGCTGAACCCTAATAAAACCTGAGGTTTTTCGAATATTTGATCGGCGTCCAACCACGGTAAATCACGGTGTTTTTTACGATTTCTGCGGACCTCTTCATGCGGCGCTGGGGTAGTCTAGCCACCCCCGTCCGGCCCACCAACGGGCGCTCGATGCCCGACGCTCCATGTAGTAAAGATAGGCCGATTGCGGCCAAAGTAAAGCCTCCGGCCGCAACTCAACCAAAAAGAGTTGAGCACCAACGCCGCTAGGGCAGCAGGTACAGGCAGCCCGTCGTGGTCCCTTCTTCCAGGGCCTTTTGCGCCCCGCCCGCTTCGGTGAGCCGGTAGCCGCGCCCAAGCAGGGGCGCCAGGCCCGCGGCTGTGGCGGCCAGCACCTCCGGCGCCGCCGCCTCATAGGTGGCGCGCTCGTTCATATAGGCCATCACCGAAGGCCGGGTCAGGGTGGCGGCGCCCATGTCTTCGACCTTGAGCGGCGCAATCGGGCCGCCGGCCTGGCCGATGCTGGCGACCACGCCGAACGGGCGTACGCTGGCGAAGTTCTTCGCCAGCGTGGCGCCGCCGATGCCATCAATGGCCAGGTCCACGCCGCGCCCGCCGGTGACTTCCTTCACGACGGCGGCGAAGTCTGCGTTGCGCCCGACCACCACGTGCCGCGCGCCGGCGGCGCGGGCGATCTGCGCCTTGGCTTCCGAGCCGACCGTGGCGATCACCGTAACGCCGCGCGCTCTCGCCCATTGGGTGAGCAACTGGCCCAGACCACCCGCGGCGGCGTGGATCAGCAGGGTGCTGCCGGCTGCCACTGGATAGACGCGGTTCATCAGCATGTGCGCGGTGAGGCCGCGCGCCAGCGCCGTCGCCGCCACCTCGTCGCGCATGCCCGCCGGCACCGCAACGGCACGCCAGGCTGGCAGTAGGCGCTCGGTTGCGTAGGCGCCGATTGCGCCGGCATAAGCCACCCGGTCGCCAGGCTTTACGTTCGTCACGCCGGCGCCTGCGGCGACCACCACGCCCACCCCTTCGACGCCGGGCACGCGCGCCGGCGGCATCGCATACAGGCCGGTGCGGTGATAGATGTCGACGAAGTTGACGCCGATGGCGCTCTGGCGCAGGGCGATTTCGCCCGGGCCGGGGGCGGGCAGGGTGAATTCGACGGCTTCAAGCTGCTCGACGCCGCCAGGCTGGCGGATGCGCATTTGCAGGGACATGATGTTCTCCTTGAATGGAATGGCGTCATCATCTGCTGGTTTTCATTTGGGTGAAATTCCCTATTGGTCCACCTGGGTTGTGCAAAAATGCACAAATGAACGACTGGGAAGACCTGCGCCACTTCGCCGCCCTGGCGCGCGACAAATCGTTGTCGGCCGCCGCACGCCGCCTGGGCGTCGATCACGCAACAGTGGCGCGCCGCATTGCCGCGCTGGAGGCGTCGCTGCAACTCAAGCTGGTGGACCGGCGCCCGCGCGCCTATGTG
This sequence comes from Burkholderiales bacterium, assembly GCA_036498945.1. Classification (GTDB taxonomy): domain Bacteria; phylum Pseudomonadota; class Gammaproteobacteria; order Burkholderiales; family JAEUOS01; genus JAQGMJ01. Next base: position 29,754 of record DASYEQ010000051.1, read on the forward strand.
CTGACGGCGGATGGCGAGCGCATCGCCACCCTGGCCGCGCGCATGGAGGAGGAGGCTTATGCGGTGGAGCGTGCCGCCGGCGCCAGCCGCGCCGGGCTTGCCGGCACGGTGACCATCAGCGCGCCGCCCGGGATCGCCAATACGCTGATCGCGCCGCGCCTGGGCGAGCTGCTGCATCGTCATCCCGGCCTGGTGGTGCGCCTGATCGGGGAAAAGCGCAGCGCCTCGCTGTCGCGCCGCGAGGCCGATGTAGCGGTGCGCCTGTCGCGGCCTGATGAGAACAGCCTGGTCGCGCGCAAGGTCGGCAGCATGGCCTTCGGCCTGTACGCCGCGCCGGAATACCTGGCGCAGCGCACGCCGGCGCAATACGGCTTCATCGCCTACGACGAGAGCATGAAGGATGCACCGCAGCAGTTGTGGCTCAAGGCCATTGCCGGCGCGCGGCCCATCATCGCGCAGATCAACGACCTCGACGGCCAGCGCGCGGCGGCACGCGCCGGTGTCGGCGTGGCGGCGCTGCCGCTGCACATGGGCGAGGGAGATGCGCAATTGCGGCGCATCGAAGCGAAGGGCAAGCCGGTGGCGCGCGAGGTCTGGCTGGCGGTGCACCGCGACATGCGCCGTGCGCCGCCGGTGCGCGCGGCACTGGATTTTCTCGCTGCCTGTTTCGCATAGGCGTGCGCCAGCCGAACGCCTGCGCCAGGCGTGGCCGATCCATCGCCGGCCTGCTAAGATGGCGAGGATTGGTTTTAACTAGTACTTAACTGGAACAAGCCAAGCCCTGATCCAAAAAATCCCTGATACGAACAAGGAAATTCGCATGAGCTCCGTAATCTCCGATGCCGTCATCGACCAGCTGTTCCGCACCGCCCGCACCCAGAACGGCTGGGCCAGCGAGCCGGTCACCGACGCGCAACTGAAGGCGCTGTACGACATCTACAAGATGGGCCCGACCTCCGGCAACAACCAGCCGGCGCGCGTGCAGTTCGTGCGCTCCGCCGAAGCCAAGGCGCGCCTGTTGCCGTGCATGAGCCCGGGCAACCAGGAAAAAACCAAGACCGCACCCGTCACCGCCATCATCGGCTACGACGTCGAGTTCTATCACCACCTGCCGCGCCTGTTTCCGCACAACCCGGCGATGAAGGACAACTTCGCCGGCCCCGGCAAGGAAGCCGCCGCCCAGGCCGCGGCTTTCCGCAACGGCACCCTGCAAGGCGCCTACCTGATGATCGCCGCGCGCATGATCGGCCTGGACGTGGGCGGCATGTCCGGCTTCGACGCCGCCAAAGTGGATGCCGAGTTCTGGGCCGGCACCACGGTCAAGACCAACTTCATGGTCAACCTCGGCCATGGCGATCCGGCGGCGGTCAAGCAGCGTCTGCCGCGCTTCGACTTTGATGAAATCAACAGGATCATCTGAAGCGGCAGCAGTCTGCTTATACACAAAGCCCGGCCATGCCGGGCTTTTGTTTTGATATCGTTCGGCCACATTTATTTGCCGCCCCAGGACATGACATGAGAATCACCGCCATCCGCGAAATCGCGGTCCCGATCAATTCCACCATCCGCAACGCCGTCTTCGACTTCAGCGAAATGACGACTTCCATCGTCGCGGTGGTGACGGATGTGATCCGCGACGGCAAGCCGGTGGTGGGCTTTGCCTTCAACTCCACCGGGCGCTACGCCTGCGGCACGCAGATGCGCGAGCGCTTCATTCCGCGCATCCTGCGTGCCGATCCGCAGAGCCTGCTGGATGAAACGGGGCAGAACATCGATCCGGCGAAGATTCTTCCGCACGTGATGAAGGGCGAGAAGCCCGGCGGGCACTCGGAGCGCTCGGTGGGCATCGGCACCATCGAAGTGGCGATCTGGGACGCGGTGGCGAAAATCGCCGGCAAGCCGCTGTACCAGGTGCTGGCGGAGCGCTTCAACGGCGGGAAGGTGCCGACCGAGGTGCCGTGTTACGTCGGCGGCGGCTGGTACTTCCCCGGCCAGACGCACAAGGACCTGCAGGACGAGATGAAGCGCCACATGGATGCCGGCTACACCAGGCTGAAAATGAAGGTGGGCGGCGCGCCGCTGGCGGAGGACTGCAAGCGCATCGAGGCGGTGCTGAAGGTGGTGGGCGAGGGCAGCAACATCGCGGTCGATGCCAACGGCAAGTTCGAGCGCGAAGAGGCGCTGGCGTATGCGAAGGCGCTGGCGCCGTATCGCCTGCGCTGGTTCGAGGAGCCTTGCGATCCGCTGGATTTCGAATTGCTGGCGGAAATCGCCTCGGTGTATGACGCGCCGCTGGCCTCGGGCGAGAATCTCTACTCGACCATGGACGTGCAGAACCTCGTCACCTTCGGCGGCCTGCGCAACGACCGCGATTTCGTCCAGGTCGATCCGCCGCAGGCGTATGGCTTCACCATGCTGTCGCGCACCCTCGACATGCTGGCCGCGCGCGGCTGGAAGGGCGAGCGTTTTTATCCGCACGGTGGCAACCAGATGACGCTCGCCGCGGTGGCGGGCTTTGGCCTCGGCGGCTGCGAGTCCTATCCCGGCGTGTTCGGCGTGTTCGGCGGCTTCGGCGACGATGCCAAGGTGGAGAACGGCAATCTCAAGCTGTCGCAGCGTCCGGGTATCGGCTTCGAGGCGCAGGGCGCGCTGTATCCGCTGATGAAAAAGCTCGCCGAGGGTTAACCCGCAGACTTGTCTTGCGCGTGGTGATGGCGTAAGTGAGCGTGTTCACTTACGCGGGTAGCGTTAACAGCGTTGCGTTGCCCGCTCCACCTATCGCGGCAATAAGCGATAACTCTTTCCGCTTGCGCGCGCTGTCCGTACAATCAGCCCGACCTCGTGGCGATGCGCTTGGCCAGGCGTACGATTGCGGGGCGGTTGCTCAGGGGAAGCCGTGCAAGCGGCAGCCCGCCGGATGGGGACGGTCCGTCCGCAGGGTTCGGGTCACGGCCCGACAATAACGGTAGACAAATCGGAGACAAGATATATGAGCATGAATCGCAGGCAGTTCGTAGGCGGCGCCGTCGCTGCGGGCGCGACACTTGGGTTTCCCGCCATCGTCAATGCGCAGGCCAACGGGCCGATCCGCATCGGCCTTTTGACCGTCAAGACCGGACCGCTTGCTTCCGGCGGCCTGGACATGGACCGGGCGCTGGTCATGTACCTGAAGAGCGTCGACAACACCATTGCCGGGCGCAAGGTGGAGATGATCTCGGCCGATACCGCGGCCAACCCCACCACCGCGCGCACCAAGGCGCAGGAACTGGTGGAAAAGAACAAGGTGCACATCCTGATGGGCCCGCTGGCCGCCTTCGAGGCGCTGGCGATCGATGATTACATCCGCGCGCAAAAGATTCCCATCATGTCGGTGGCCGCGGCCGAAGACATGACCCAGCGCAAGGCCAATCCGTGGATGGTGCGCGCTTCCGCCACCTCGGCGCAGAGTTCGCAGCCGATGGCCGACTACTGCTTCAAGACCCTGAAGTGGCGCCGTGCGATTGTCGCCGCTGACGATTTCGCCTATGGCCACGAGCAGACCGCCGGCTTCCAGCGCGTGTTCGAAGACCTCGGCGGCAAGGTGGTGCAGAAGGTGTTCCCGCCGCTGACGGTGCCGGATTACGGCTCCTACCTGGCGCAACTGAAGTCCAACGTCGACGGCTTGTTCTTCGGCTTCGCCGGTTCCAACGGCTTCCGCTTCCTGCGCCAGCTGAACGAGTACGGCCTGAAGGGCAAGTTCGGCATCGCCGCCGGCCATGCTTCGCTGGACGAGTCGGTTCTGCGCAACATGGGCGACGAGGCACTGGGGGTCTACACGGCCTGCCCGTATTCGGCCGAACTGGCCAACCCGATCAACCAGCGCTTCGTGCCGGCCTTCCGCAAGGAATACAAGTACGACCCCGGCTTCTATGCCATGGCCACCTACGTCAACGGCGAGGTGTTCAAGGTCGCGGCCGAGGCGATCAAGGGCAAGGTGGAAGACCGCGTTGCGCTGGAAAAGGCGCTGCGCGCGACCAACACGCTGACCTTGCGCGGCCCGGTGAAGTTCGACGAATACGGCAACATCGTCGGCGACATGTACATCCGCGAAGTGGCGCGCAAGGAAGGTCACCTGGTCAACCGCGTGATCTACACCTACCCGAACGTGAGCCAGTTCTGGACCTATGATCCGAAGGCATTCCTGAAGAACCCGGTGTACTCGCGTGAGTGGCCGCCGGCGAAGAACCTGGAATCCTGATTCGTAACGCAACAATACGCCCGCGCCGGGAATGGCGCGGGCGTTTTTGTTTTGGGGGAAGAAAAATGAGACAGACGATTTTTGCGCGCGGGGCAGTGGCGGCGCTGCTCGCGGTGGCGTGCGTACCGGCGTTCGCGCAGGGCTTTCCGAGCAGGCCGATACGTTTCGAGGTGGCCTTCGCGCCCGGCGGGCCGGCGGACATCATCGCGCGCCTGATCAACCAGCCGCTGGCGGCGGCGCTCGGCCAGCCGGTGCTGGTGGAAAACCGCCCGGGGGCGGGCGGGGCGGTGGCGGCGCGGCAGATGGCGACCGCGAATTCCGATGGGCACACGGTGCTGATCACTACCACGGCGTTTGCGATTACGCCCAGCCTGTCGCGCCCGGCGGGGTTCGACATCGAGAAGGATTTCGCGCCGGTGAGCCTGATTGCCACGCAGCCGAGCGTGATCGTGGCCTATCCCGGGCTCAAGCTCAACACCTTGCAGGAGGTGATGGCGGCGGCGAAGGGCGGCAAGCTGAATTTCGGCACCGCCGGCGCCGGCACCACGCCGCACCTGGCGGGGGAGTACCTGTTCAAGGTGCTGGGCCACGTGGACGTGACGCACATTCCCTACAACGGCGGCGGCCCGGCCTTGCAGGCGGTGGTGGGCGGTAACGTCGAGCTGGTGAACGTGGCGCTGTCGCCGGCGATTCCCTTGATCAAGGGCGGCAAGTTGCGGGCGATCGCGGTGACCAGCCCCAAGCGCTCGGCGGCGCTGCCGGAAGTGCCGACGGTGGCGGAGTCCGGCTACCCAGGCTTCGAGGATTACACCTGGGTGGCGGCGCTGATGCCGGCATCCACGCCGGCGGCCAACGTGAACCGCGTGAGCGCGGAGATCGACAAGCTGTTGAAGGCGCCGGAGATGCGCGAGCGCCTTTCCGCAATTGCCTTCGAGCCGGTGGGCGGCACGCCGGCGCAGTTCGCCGCGTCGCTAAAGGCGGATTCGGCGCGCCTGGGCAGATTCATGCGTGAGACGGGGCTCAAGATTGAGTAGAGGATTGAGGCGTCTTTTCCCTGCGGCATAGGCAAGGCGCGGCCGGGCGCGCATAATCGGCGGCGCAATACAAATACAACAAGCCCGCCCGCCGCGGGCACTTCCCGGAGACGACAATGAAAAGCTGCCTGCTCGCCTTGCTGCTGCTTCTGGCCGCGCCCGCGTTCGCGCAAGAGAACGTGCCGGAACTTGCCTTCGAATCGGTGCCGGATTTCCTCAAGCTACCGCCGGGGATGAACTTCGGCGAGGTGCCGGGGGTGGCGGTGAATTCCAAGGGGCACGTGTTCGTGTTCACGCGTTCCAATAGCGCGCACGGGCCGGCTTTCGCCCCGACCGCCGCGCAACTGCTGGAGTTCGACCGCGACGGCAGGTTCATCCGCGAGATCGGCCGCGATCTCTACGCCTGGTCTTTCGCGCATACGGTGCGCATCGACCGCGACGACAACATCTGGGCCATCGACAAGGGTTCGGACATGGTGGTGAAGTTCAACCAGGCAGGGCGCGTGATGTGGGTGTTCGGCCGGCGCAAGGAATCGGCCGAGAGCACGACCCGGCCGTGGGACCGCGAGAAGGAACCGCCGCTGCCGCACATCGACGGGCTGTTCCGCCAGCCCACCGACGTTGCCTGGGATTCGCGCGGCAACATCTACATCACTGACGGCTACGTCAACTCGCGCGTGGCGAAATACGACAGGAACGGCGACTGGGTGAAGTCCTGGGGCGAGCACGGCACCGGGCCGGGGCAGTTCCGCCTGCCGCACACCATCGCCATCGACAAGGATGACAACGTCTACGTTGGCGACCGTTCGAACCGGCGCATCCAGGTGTTCGACCCCGAGGGCAAGTTCCTGCGCATGTTCACCATCGACGTGCCGCCGGCGCCGGGCACCAAGTCGGTATACGGGCCGACGCCGACCGGGGACAAGTTGAACGCGCTGATCGGCTCGCCCAATTCTATCTGCATCACGCCGGGGCAAAACCAGGTGATGTTCGTCGGCGAACTGACCTTTCCAGGGCGCATTTTCAAGGTGGCGCTGGACGGGCGCGTGCTCGGGGTGATCGGCAAGTCCGGGCGCAATATCGGACAGTTTTCCGGCGGGCACCAGCTGGCCTGCCCCTCGGAGCATGAAATCTATGTTGCCGAGACAGCAAACTGGCGGGTGCAGAAGGTGTTGCTGCACTGAGAATAAGCGGCTGGTGCGGCGGCTTTCATGCGGCGCATAATCGCCGCCGCGCTTGACGTACCTGTCCGGACAATTAGAATGCATGAATAACGTTCGGAGACGGCAATGAATCCCAAGAAAGAGATCGGCCTGGCCATCATCGGCTCGGGCCGCATCGGCACCCTGCGCGCGCGCCTGGCGGCGATGCATCCGTCGGTGAAATACATCGCGGTGTCGGACGCCAACTTGGGCGCGGCGGAAAAGCTGGCCAAGACGGTGGGCGCGCAATTCTTCAGCGACGACAACCAGGCGGCGATGAACCGGCCGGAGGTCAACGCCATCATCGTCGCCACCGCCGAGCACGAGCACACGCTGCCGGTGATCCAGGCGCTGCAAAGGAAGGTGCCGGTGCTGGTGGAAAAACCGATCGCGCTTTCGGTGGAAGACTCGGACAAGATGATCGCTACCGTCGCCGGCATGGGCGGCGACTTGCGCGTGGGCTACAGCCGGCGTTTCAAGATCCGCTATCACCTGGCGAAAGAGCAGGTCATCCAGGGCAGGCTTGGGCGCATCACCGGCGCCTGTGCGCGCCTGTACAACTCGCGCTCGCAGTGCTTCGCCATGCTGGGGCGCAACGAGGGCGCCACGCCGGTGGTGGACGCGCTGACTTATTACGTCGACCTGATGGGCTGGCTGTTGGCCGACAACCCGGTGGTGGAAGTATTCGCCAAGGGGCAGAAGGGCGTGATCGCTGAAAAAGGCTACGACGTCGAGGATGTCACCTGGGCCATTCTCACCTGCAAGGACGGCGCGGTGGTGAACCTGGGCGTCTCCTATGCGTTGCCGGAGAAGTGGCCGTCGGTGGGGCACAGCGCGCGCGTGGAATTGCTGGGCACCCAGGGCACCTTGCTGATCAACGACGACCATACCGACCAGATACTGCAGACGGATGTGGGCTTTCCCCACGTCTACCTGCCGGGGCATGGCGTGGAGACGGTGTTCCTCGAAAGCTCGACCCCAGGCGACTGGGCGATGGGTGATTTCCTCGGGCCGATTGCGGACGAAACCCGTTCCTGGCTCGACTATCTTTCGACCGGGCGCAAGTGCAACCTGGCTACCCCGGCGGATGCGCGCAACACGCTGGCGGTAACTCTCGCCATCCAGGAATCGGCCCGCAGCGGACGCACGGTGCAAATCGCGCAGGCCGCCTGAATCGCGCAAATTACATAAACGGAGACAAAGCATGAACCATGACCTCAAACCGCTGCGCCGCCTGTGCGGTGCGCTCGCCGCCTGCGCGCTGTTCGCGGGCGGCGCCGCCCAGGCTGCCTATCCCGACAAGCCGATCAAGATGCTGGTGGCCTTCGTGCCCGGCGGCGGCACCGACGTGGTGGCGCGCCTGATGTCGAAGTCGCTGACGCAGCGTTTCAACCAATCGGTATACGTGGAGAACCACGGCGGGGCCGGCGGCAACCTCGGCACCGACATCGCGGTGCACTCCACCCCGGATGGCTACACACTGCTGATGGGCAACATCGCGCCCAATGCGATCAACGTCAGCATCTACAAGAACCTCAGCTACGATCCGGCGCGTGACCTGGCGCCGATCACGCTGGTGGCGATGACGCCGAACATGCTGGTGGTCAATCCCTCGCTGCCGGTCAACTCCGTCAAGGAATTGATCGCCCTTGCCAAGTCCAGGCCCAACAAGCTCGACTATCCGTCGGCGGGGCGCGGCACTTCCTCGCACCTGGCGGGCGAGTTGTTCGATGCCATGGCCGGCGTGCACATGACCCATGTGCCCTACAAGGGCGGCGGCGCGGCGATGGCCGACACATTGTCCGGGCAGGTGCAGGTATTTTTCGCCACCATGCCGGCCGCCATCGGGCATGTAAAGGCGGGCAAGCTGCGCGCGCTGGCGGTGACCTCCGAGAAGCGCTCCCTGGCGCTGCCGGACCTGCCGACCATTGGCGAGACCCTGCCGGGCTATAGCGCCATCACCTGGTATGGCTTGTATGCGCCGCGCAATACCCCACGCGACATCATCGACCGCCTGAACCGCGAGATCACGCAGATCGTCAACGAACCGGCGATGCGCGCGCAGATGATCGCGCTGGGCTTCGAGCCGCAGCCGAATACGCCGGAAGAATTCGGCGCCTTCATCAAGGAAGAAATCGTCAAGTGGGGCAAGGTGGCAAAGACGGCGGGCATCGAGCCGGAATAGGGCGGCGCGCAGAAACGAAACGGGCAGCCGAGGCTGCCCGTTTGCTTTTGGCCCGCGGCCGCTTACTTCGGCATCGGGTAGGGCTTCACCGCGCCGCAGTCGGCGCCCAGGTACTTGCCGCTGGATTCGTTGTGGGTGTTGATCGGCTGGCCATGCGCCGTGCCCTTGAAATCGGAGACGGCTGTGAAGCTGTCGCCGCCGTAGGTGACCTTGCTGCTGCCCTGGCCCTGCATATTGGCGCCGTTGCACACCGTCTGGTAGGTGTAGGTGTTGCCGGAGTGCTGCTGGTTTGCCAGCTTGCAATCGGCGCCCTCGCGATGCATCGGTGGCGGCGAGTCGCGCTCGGCCATTTCCCTGGAAACGCACATCTTGGTCACCATGCCGCCGGCGCCGGCCTGCGGAATCTCGATGCCGCGCTGGCGCATCATTTCGCGCTGCTGCGGCGTGATGTTGGCCATGGCACTGGCCATCTGGTCCGACTTGATGGTCATTTCCCACAAGCCCTGTTTCATCGGGCCGGCGCCATAGGCTGAGGCACACAGCAACGGCAAGAGTACGACGAAAGCGGTGGTTTTACGCATGGGTTTTCTCCCTGGATTATTGGTCTAGGAGGCTTCATCCTAGCAATAAATCACGCTTTCGGCATGACAGGCCGGCAACTGCGCTTTTTCGCTTCGGCAGCGCGGAAAATGGGCTTCCTGGCCCGGTTTTTCGCAGGCATGCGCCAAATAATCCGGAAAGGCCTTGACGTGACCTGTCCGGACAATTGAAAATGCGCAGGTTTCGCGCTGGTGGCGGGGCGTACGCATTTCCCGCGTGCGCCTCTCGAGGCATCCTGCCCGGCGTATCCTGGTTCGACGCGCCTGCCAACCCGTGGGCGAGGGTAGTCCCGCTGCATCCGTTTCACTTTTCAATCCCGTTTTTAGGACGTAAATATCATGGCAAAAATGACCGGCGCGCAGGTGATGGCCGACATGCTCAAGGGCTACGACGTCTCCCACGTCTTCATGGTCCCGGCGGTGCTCCGCCGCAGCTTCGCGGAAATGGAGTTCCGTACCAACATCGCCCGCGTGCACGCGCACGGCGAGAAGTCGGCTGTCTACATGGCCGACGGCTACGCCCGCGCCTCCGGCAAGCCCGGCGTGTGCATGGCGCAGGTGGTCGGCGCCGCGAACCTCGCCGCCGGCCTGCGCGATGCGTTCCTCGCGCATTCGCCGATCGTCGCCATGACCGGCGGCCGCGATCCGAACACCAAGTTCCGCCAGGTGTACCAGGAGATCGACGACATGCCGTCGTTCGAGCCGGTGACCAAGTGGAACGCCACCGTGGATTCGGTGGCGCGCTTCCCCGACATGATCCGCCAGGCCTTCCGCATCGCCACCACCGGCGCACCCGGCCCGGTGCACCTGCAGTTCCGCGGCAATGAAGGCCAGGTCGATCAGGAAGAGGCCGACATGGAGCCGCTGTGCGAGCCGCAATTCGCGCAAGTGCCGCCGTTCCGCCCCGAGCCTGACATGGAAGCCGTGCAGGCCGCGCTGAAGGCACTGCAGGCTGCCAAGCAGCCGGTGCTCGTCGCCGGCGGCGGCGTGCGTGCCTCCAAGGCCGGCGCCGAGCTGGTGAAGCTGGCCGAAGCGCTGAACATTCCGGTGGCGACTTCGCTCAACGGCAAGGATTGCATTCCCGGCGTGCATCCGCTGTCCGTCGGCGTGGTCGGCTCCTACTCGCGCGAGTCGGCCAACCGCGTGGTAGCGCAGGCTGACCTGGTGTGCTTCATCGGCACCACCACCAACGGCATGACCACCCACTTCTGGGCGGTGCCGAAGATCGGTACCCCGGCGATCCAGATCGACCTCAACCCGACCGCTCTCGGCCGCAACTATCCGCTGGTCGCCGGTGTGCTGGGCGACGCCAAGAAGACCCTCGCCAAGATGGTGGAACTGGCCGACAAGGGCAGCGCCGCCACCCGCAAGCCGTGGGTGGAGAAGGTGCAGGGCATGGTCAAGGAGTGGTACGCCAAGTACAACGAGCAGCTCAACAGCGACGCGGCGCCGATCAACCCGGCGCGCATGGTGAATGAATTCACCAAGAACGTGCCGGACGACGGCATCGTCATCGTCGACACCGGCCACGCCGGCATGTGGATGGGCGGCATGTACGACCTGCGTACGCCTAGCCAGAGCTACATCCGTTCCGCCGGCCACCTCGGCTGGGCCTTCCCCGCCGGCATCGGCGCCAAGGCCGCCTGCCCGAACCGCCCGGTGGCGGTGTTCACGGGCGACGCCGGCTTCTGGTATCACATCGGCGAGATCGAAACCGCGGTGCGCTGGAAGCTCAACTCGGTGACCATCGTCAACAACAACTCCGGTGGCAACCAGTCCAAGCGCGGCTTCGACCGCATCTATGGCGGCACGCAGACCGACAAGGGTCGCGAGCTGTGGACCTACACCAAGAACAACTTCGCCAAGATCGCCGAGGACATCGGCGCCATTGGCATGCGCGTCGAAAAGGCGGCCGACCTGGCCCCGGCGATGCACAAGGCGTTCAAGGCGGACCGTCCGGTGGTGATCGACGTGGTGACCGACATCGAGGCCCTGGCCCCGACGGCAGTCTCGGGCTGATCCGGCCCGGTTACAATCCTTGCAATCGGGTTGAGCCGCCGCATTGGCGGTCAGCCGGATCGCCGGGCTGAACGTTAAGCGGCAACAGGGCTTCGCGCCTTGTTGCCGTTTTCAATAGACCTCACAGACGGAGACAAATAATCATGCATAAACTTCTCGCCGCGCTCGCCTGCGCCGGCCTCTTCAGTGGCTTCGCGTCAGTGGCGCACGCCCAGGCCAAGACCGACTGGCCCAAGCAGCCGGTGCATCTCCAGGTGGCTTTCGCGCCCGGTGGCCCGGTCGACATCATTGCCCGCATCATCGGCCCCAAGCTCACCGAGTATCTCGGCCAGTCGATGGTGATCGAAAACAAGCCCGGCGCCGGCGGCAACCTCGGCACGGGCCTGGTTGCCCACGCGAACCCGGACGGCTACAACCTGCTGGTGACGAGCTCGGCCTATGCCGTCAACGTCAGCCTGTTCTCCAATCCCGGCTATGACCCGGACAAGGACCTGATCCCGGTGGCGGTGGTGGCCTCGCAGCCGAACATGCTGGTGGCCAATTCGGCGCTGCCGGTGCGCAACATCAAGGAACTGGTGGCCTACGCCAAGGGCAAGAACCTGGCATTCGCCACCCCCGGCCAGGGCACCACGCCGCACCTGACCGGCGAGGCCGTCTTTAACCTGCAACTGAAGCTCGGCATGACGGCGATCCACTACAAGGGGGCCGGCCCCGCCACCGCCGCGGTGGTGGGCAACGAACCTTCCTTCGGCTCGATGGCCCTGGCTGCGCCGCTGCCTTTCGTCAAGAGCGGCCGCCTGCATGCGCTCGGCGTCTCCAGCGCGAAGCGTGTGTCCTACCTGCCGGATGTGCCGACACTGGCCGAGCAGGGTTACCCGATCGAGGACTACACCTGGGTCGGCGTGTTCGCGCCCACCGGCACGCCGCCGGCCGTCATCGCCAAGCTCAACGAGGCCATCAACAAGGCGATTGCCGCGCCGGATGTGAAGGACCACATGGCGGTGCAGGCGTTCGAACCTGAAGGCGGCTCGCCGCAGAAATTCGCCGCCTACGTCAAGACCGAGATCGTGAAGTGGGCCAAGGTGGTGAAGGCCACCGGAGCGAAAGCGGACTAAGCGCTTAACGCTCAAAAGTGCAAACCTACTTTTGATCGGGCTGATCTGGCAAAATCGCCGGCAGAGCCGGTCGATTTTTTGGGATGGAAAAGCTACGAAAGAAAAGGCGCCTGTCGGCGCCTTTTCTTTTTTCCAACTGGCGCTTTAGGCGGCTGCCTTGAGGATCATGGCGGCGGCTTTTTCGGCGATCATCATGCTGGGGGCGTTGGTGTTGCCCGAGGTGATGGTGGGCATGATGGAGGCGTCCGCCACGCGCAGGCCTTCGAGGCCGATGACGCGCAAGTGCGAGTCGACGACGGCGGTGGGGTCGTTGGCGCGGCCCATCTTGCAGGTGCCGACGGGGTGAAAGATGGTGGTGCCGACCTTGCCGGCGGCTTCGGCCAGTTGCTCGTCGGTCTGATATTGCGGGCCGGGGACGAATTCTTCCGGGTGGTAGGGGGCGAGGGCGGGCTGCGCGGCGATCTTGCGTGTCAGGCGCAGGGCGTCGGCGGCGACCTTGCGGTCTTCATCGGTGGAGAGATAGGCGCAGTGGATCTCGGGCTTGGCGTCCCACTGCGCGCTCTGGATGCGCACGTGGCCGCGCGAGGTGGGGTGCAGGTTGCACACCGAGGCGGTGAAGGCGGGGAAGGGGTGCAGCGGATCGCCGAATTTTTCCAGCGATAGCGGCTGCACGTGGTATTCGATGTTCGCGCTCGGCTGGCCGGGATCGGACTTCCAGAAGATGCCCAGTTGCGAGGGGGCCATGGTGAGCGGGCCGGTGCGGTGCAGCGCGTATTCCAGCGCCATCTTCGCCTTGCCGAACAGGGTGCCGGCCATTTCATTGAGCGTGAGGATGCCGCTGACCTTGTAGGCAGTGCGCAGTTGCAGGTGGTCCTGCAGGTTGGCGCCAACGCCGGGCAGGGCGTGATTGACGGCCACCTGGTGTTGTTGCAACAGCGCGGGATCGCCGATGCCGGAGAGTTGCAGCAACTGCGGCGAGCCGATCGAGCCGCTGGCGACGACCACTTCGCGGCGCGCCGCGTAAAAGCGCTCGCCCTGGCCCGTGACCGCGGCCTCCACACCGGTGCAACGCCGGCCTTCCAGGCGCAGCTTGCGCGCCCAGGCCTGCGGCACCACGGTGAGGTTGGGGCGGTGCATCACCGGCTTGAGGAAGGCCTTGCTGGCATGCCAGCGCACGCCGCGCTTTTGCGTCACTTCGAATTTGCCGCTGCCGGCGTTGTCGCCGCGGTTGAAGTCGTCGGTGTAGGGAATGCCGGCTTCGCGCGCAGCTTCGCGAAAGCGATCGAGGATATCCCAGGAAAGGCGTTGTTCCTCGACACGTAGCTCGCCGTCGGCGCCGTGGAAATCGGTGGCGCCGAGGTGATGGCTTTCATGCTTCCTGAACATCGGCAGCACGTTCTGCCAGTTCCATGACGCATCACCACTGACCTCGGCCCAGTGGTTGTAATCGCGCGCCTGGCCGCGCATGTAGATCATGGCGTTGATCAGCGAGCAGCCACCCAGGCCGCGGCCGCGCGCGTAGTGGATGTCGCGGCCGTTCAGGCCTGCTTCCTTGGTGGTGCGGAACATCCAGTCGGTGCGCGGATTGGCGATGCAGTAGAGGTAGCCGACCGGGATGTTGATCCAGTGCCAGTTGTCGTCGCGCCCGGCTTCCAGCAGGCAAACGCTGACATTCGGGTCAGCGGAAAGCCGGTTGGCCAATACGCAGCCGGCGCTGCCGCCGCCGACGATGACGTAGTCGAAAGTTTGTGTCTCCACGGTCTTAATCCTGCCCTTGTTGCACGCGGGTTTTATGGAATCTGCCGCTGTAATTGTAACGGTGACGGCACGTCAAGGCGATGATGTAACGCGGGACATGCCCCGTTACAACTTATTACGACTCCATTCCGTGAGCCCAGTATGATGCTCTAAAGGACCAAAAAAGCCGCTCGGCCAAACCACCACAGGCAGGACGGCTCGGCGATTCCACGGGGTTTGATTTCATCATGAAACGGTCAGCGGTCACCATACTCGCAGCGGCATGCATGGCGATGCTCGTCAGCACGAGCGCCGCCGTGGCCGGGCCTTTTCATGGCGGCGGCGGTGGAGGCGGCGGCCGCTTCGCCGGCGCGGGTGGCGGTGGCGGCCGCTTTGGTGGCGGCGGTGGAGGTGGAGGCTTCGGCGGCGGACGGATGGAACGCCAGCAGCAGCAACCGCCGCCGCAACAACAGCGCCAGAACGGTGGTCCGGACAATCGCGGCGGGCGCATGAGTCCCGAAGAGCGCCAGCAACTGCGCGAGCAGATTCGCCAGCACGGCCCGGCCTATCGCGAGCGCGATCGCGGCCGGTAAGCGGGCGATACGGCCACTCGTCATCGCAGGGGGAAGAAAATGCGCAGCCTGAAACTGTTCGCCGGTGCCTGGCTGGGCCTCTTTTGCCTGATCCTGCAAGGCGTGGCCCACGCGGCGCTCTTGGGCGCGGAAGATGCGCGGCATTTGCTGACCCGCACGGGTTTTGCGCCGAGCGAGGCCGAAGTACGCCAATACACCGGCCTGTCGCGCGAGCAGGCCGTCGAGCGGCTGCTGCGCGGCATGCGTACCGAAGCGCAGACGCCGCCGCCGGCCTGGGTCAAGGAGGAATTCGAGCGCCCGCGCGTCAAGGAAATGAGTCAGGACGAGCGCAAGGCCTACCAGCGCCTGCTGGCCGAGCGCGGCTTCGATTTGCGCGACTGGTGGATGAGCGAGATGCTCACCACCTCTTCGCCGCTTACCGAGCACATGACGTTGTTCTGGCACAATCACTTCGTCTCCAGCCTGCAGAAGGTTCGCGTGCCGCAGGCGATGTACCGGCAGAACGTGCTGCTGCGGCACTATGCGCTGGGCAATTTCGCCGAGATGCTGCACGCGGTCGCTAAGGACCCGGCGATGATGATCTACCTCGACTCGCAGACCAACCGCAAGGGGGCGCCGAACGAAAACTTCGCGCGCGAGGTGATGGAGCTCTTCACCATGGGCGAGGGGCACTACAGCGAGCAGGACATCAAGGAGGCGGCGCGTGCGTATACCGGCTGGAGCCTGGAGCCGCGCACCGTCGACTTCAAGTGGCGTCCTTTTTTCCATGATGACGGCGTCAAGACGGTGCTGGGCAAGAGCGGAAATTTCGACGGCGACGCGGTGCTGGACATCCTGCTGGCGCAGCCGGCCACCGCCGAATTCGTCGTCAAGAAGATGTGGATGGAGTTTGTCTCGGCGGATACCGACAACCCGGCGAACCGGGCGGAGATCAGGCGCATCGCAGCGCAATTCCGCAATTCGCGTTACGAGATCAAGGTGGCGCTGGCGGGCATTCTCAACTCACCGCGCTTCTGGGCGCCGGAGAATCGCGCGGTGCTGGTGAAGTCGCCGGTGGAATTGGTGGTGGGCACGGTGCGTGAACTGGGCGTGGGCTATGGCGACCCGCTGCCTTTCGTCTATGCCACCGCCAGCCTGGGGCAGAACCTGCTGGCGCCGCCCAACGTGCGGGGCTGGCCGGGCGGCGACGTGTGGATCAACAGCACCACACTTCTCGGGCGCAAGCAGTTCATCGAGCGCCTGATGCGGGTGGACGTGATGCGCGAACCTGCCGGGGCGATGCAGCCGGTGGCGAGCGAAGGCGGCATGGAAAGCATGAAGAGCAACGAAAGCGGGAAGATCCAGGGCGCCGGGCGCATGGGGCAGGAAGGCCGCCAGCGCCTCATGCGCGCCGCCGCCGGCATCCAGTTCGACAGCCATAAATACCTGGCGCAATTCAGCCGGCCGGAGCAATTGACGGCGGCGCTGTTGCCCGGGCGGCCGGCCAATCCGCTGGCGGATGATCTTGCGGGCCCGGCGCTGCTCAAGACGCTGATGCTCGACCCGATGTACCAGTTGAAGTAGGAGGAGTGATCATGGATCGCCGCAACTTCTTGCAGGTGGCCGGTGGCGCCGGCGTGCTGGCCGCCTCACCCGCGTGGGGGCAGGGCGCGCAGTCCGGCGCGGACTTCGGCAACCTGCTGGTCCTGGTTGAGCTGAAAGGCGCGAACGATGGCCTCAACATGGTGGTACCGTTTGCCGATGCCACCTACTACAGTCTGCGGCCGCGCCTCGCGCTCAAGCGTGAGGAAGTGGCGCAGTTGAGCGAGCGTGCCGGGTTTCATCCGGCCCTGGCCCCGCTGTCGCCGCTGTGGAAAAGCGGGCAGTTCGCGATTATCGAAGGTGTCGGCTACCCCAGCCCCAATCTTTCACATTTCCGTTCCATCGAAATCTGGGATACGGCCTCCGATGCGAATCAATACCTGCACGACGGCTGGCTGGCGCGCGCCTTCGCGGCCAACCCGGTACCGAGGGGCTTTCTCGCCGATGGCGTGGTGGTGGGCAGCAACGACATGGGGCCGATCGAGAATTCACCGCGTTCCGTTGCACTGGTCAACACCGACCAGTTCCTGCGTCAGGCAAAGTTCGCCGAGCGCGGCGGGTTTGCGAAGAATCCGGCGCTGAACCACATCCTGCAAGTGGAGAACAACATCGTCGAGGCGGCGGCCGGGCTCAACGGTCACTTCGATTTCAAGACGCAGTTTCCGCCCGGCCCCTTCGGCAATCAGGTGCGGACTGCCGCGCAGGTGGCGGCCAACAAGTCGGGCGTGGCGGCGCTGCGCCTGTCCCTCGGCGGCTTCGACACGCACCAGAACCAGCAGGGCACCCATGCCAACCTGATGAAGACCCTGGCCGAGGGTCTGGTGGCGATGCAATCGGCCCTGCAGGAAATCGGGCGCTGGAACAATACCCTGGTGATGACGTATTCCGAATTCGGCCGCCGCCCGCGCGAAAACCAGAGTGGCGGCACCGACCACGGCACCGCTGCGCCGCAGTTCGTCATGGGCGGACGGGTGAAGGGTGGCTTCTACGGCCAGGCGCCGCAACTGGCGCGCCTGGACGGCAACGGCAACCTGCCGTATGCGGTGGACTTTCGCGACCTCTACGCGACAGTCCTGCAGCGCTGGTGGGGCATGTCGTCAAAGGACGTGCTGGGCACGCGTTTCGCCGGGCTGGACTTGGTGCGTACCTAGTTCCGCGCCTCGCCCATATAAGCGCAATAAGCATCCCCGGCGGCGGCCGCCGCCGTAGAATGCGCGGGTTGCGCCCGCGGCAGCGCGTATCAGCCTGCCCTGATCGAACGGGTGCATTTTCTTCACTCACCTTTTCGAGGTTCGCGCATGAGCAAGACTCTTCCTGCCCGCCGCCTGGGCAAAAATGGCCCGATGGTTTCCGCCCTTGGCCTGGGCTGCATGTCGCTCTCCGGTGTCTATGGCGCTTCCAGCGACGACAACGGCGTCGCCGTGATCCACCGCGCGCTGGACCAGGGCATCAATTTCCTCGACACCTCTGACATGTATGGCTGGGGCCACAACGAGCTGGTGGTGGGCAAGGCGCTCAAGGGCCGGCGCGACGGCGTGATTCTCGCCAGCAAGTTCGGCCAGACCAAGGGCGAGGGCGGCAAGAACGGCGTCAACGGCAAGCCGGAATACGTCGCCGAGGCCTGCGAGGCGAGCCTGAAGCGCATGGGGGTGGACGTGATTGATCTTTATTACGTCCACCGTATCGACCCCGGCGTGCCGATCGAGGATACCGTCGGCGCGATGGCGAAACTGGTGCAGCAGGGCAAGGTGAAGCACCTCGGCCTGTGCGAAGCCAAGCCCGAGACCGTGCGCCGTGCGCACAAGACCCATCCGCTGGCGGCGCTACAGACCGAATACTCGCTGCTGTACCGCCAGGAGGCCGAGGAGTCGCTTGCCACCACGCGCGAACTCGGCATTTCCTTCGTCGCCTACTCACCCCTGGGGCGCAGCCTGCTGACCGCGACCGTGCAAACCGTGCAGGACGTGGCCAGCGACCGCCGCGCCGATCATCCGCGTTTTGCCGCCGAGAATTTCGACCGCAACCGCGAACTGGTGAAGAGCCTGGAAGTGCTGGCGCGCGACAAGAACTGCAAGCCGGCGCACGTGGCGCTGGCCTGGGTGCTGGCGCAGGGCGATGACATCATTCCGATTCCCGGCACCAAGCAGGCGGCGCGGGTGGATGAAAACCTCGGCGCGCTGGACGTGAAGCTCACGCCGGCCGAGGTGGCGCACCTGTCACAGGTGTTCGCCCAAGGCACCGCCGCCGGCACCCGCTATCCGGCGGGCGGCATGAAGGGCGTTTTCATCTAGCCTGTTTGGCGGAAGGCGCGACTGCGACGCCGCGCAAGCCGGCGTCGCTGATCGCCCCCTGCACGGCGCCGTTGCGCTTGGCGCGCTCGACGAATTCGCCGACGTAGGCGAGTGCCGCCGGTCGGCCGCGCGGCAGGATGATGGTCATCTCGGCGGCGGCGAAGCGGTCGGCCAGCACGTGCGCGCCGGGCAGGCGTTCGGCCAGGTTCAACAGCAGAAAGCGGTTTTGCGCCAGGGCATCCACCTGGCCCGCGCGCAGCATCTCGAAAGCGGCGGCTTCGGTGTCGGCTTCCACCAGGGTGGCGGCCTTGAGTTCACGCTTGAGAGTGAGCGCAGTGGCGGCGCCGCGCGCGGCGACGATGCGCACGCCGGCGCGGTCGGCATTGGGGATGCTGCTGATCTCCTTGGCCGGCGCCACCAGGTAGGTGAGATCCACCACCATGTGCGGCGGGGCGAAATCGACCACGCTGCGCCGCGCCGGATCGAAGGCGACCACCGCAATGTCCCAGGCATTGTTTTTCGCTTCCTCGACCATCTTGCCGACCGCGGTGTATTCGATCACCTGCGCCGGCACGCCGGCCTGCTCGGCCAACTGGCGCCCGAGGGTAGCGGTGGTGCCGGTCACTTCGCCCGCGGCTTTGCCCTTGCTGCCGATCACCGGATTGCCGGTGAAAACGGCGATGCGCAAGGCGCCGGTGGGGGCCAACTCGGATTTGGCTTCGGTGGAAGGGGCGGGCGGGACGCCGCCGCAGCCGGCGGTCACTGCCGCGATTGCCCAGACGTAAGGCCAGCGCATGTGCAGCATGAAGGTCTCCTTTTTGTTGTGGTAATGGCGGCGCGGCGCGCTCGCATTTGCGTCTGATACGAATCCATGGGCCGGGATGGATGCTATCCTCATAGCGTCGATTCAACAACAATTCGGAGACAGGCATGCTCAGCTACGACGTCAACGAGTGGGGCCAGCCCCTGCAAAAAGCCCTGCGCGATACGCCGGAGCCGACCGGTACCGAGGTACTGGTGCGCGTCAAGTACTGCGGCGTGTGTCATAGCGACGTGCACATCCGCGACGGCTATTTCGATCTGGGTGGCGGCAAGAAATTCCAGATGAGCGACCGCGGCATGAAGCCGCCGGTGACCATGGGGCACGAACCCTACGGCACGGTGCTCTCGGGTGGTCCCGACGCGGGTGCATTGCCGATCGGCGAAGACCGGCTGATCTACCCCTGGACCGGCTGCGGCACCTGTGCACGTTGCCTGGAAGGCAAAGACAATTGGTGCCCGGCGCCGCGCTATCTTGGCATCCAGAGGAGCGGCGGCTATGCGGACCACATGCTGGTGCCGCATGCGCGCTACCTGGTGGATGCGAAGGGCATCGAGCCGTCGTTCGCGCCGATTCTTGCCTGCTCGGGGCTCACGACCTACAGCGCGGTGAACAAGCTGAAGCCGTTCAGCCCCAACGACTGGCTGGTGGTGATGGGGGCGGGTGGCCTGGGCTTGATGGCGGTGGCGATGCTGCACGCCATGGGGCACGAGCGCATCGTCTGCTGCGACATCGATGCGGGCAAGTACGCGGCCGCGAAGGCGGCGGGCGCGGCGCAGACCATGAACCCGGCGGATGCGGGAACGCTCAAGGCCTTGCAGGGCCTGGAAGGCGGCATCGCCGGGGTGGTCGACCTGGTGGGTGCCACGCAAACGGCACAACTGGGTTTGGCCAGCCTGCGCAAGGGCGGACGCTATGTGCTGGTGGGCCTTTTTGGCGGCGAGATTCCACTATCGCTGGTGCCGGTGGCACAGCGCGCGCTGACCATCCAGGGGTCGTATGTCGGCACCGTCGATGAGCTGCGCGAGGTGGTGGCACTGGCGCAGGCAGGCAAGCTCAAGCCGATCCCGACCGAGGTGCGGCCGCTGGACCAGGTGTCGCGCACGCTGGACGAGCTCAAGGCCGGCACGGTGGTGGGACGGGTGGTGGCGAAGATCGACTGAGGCCCGCGCAAAGGGGGCAATTTGCGCCCCGACCCGAGGCGGGAATTTGCGCCGCGCTCCATTTCGGCGCATCATGCGCGCATGGAACGCAAGCGCCTTCTCGGTGGGCAACTCAAATCGGCGGGGTATGACCGCGCGCGGCGCGTGCTGGAGGTCGAGCTGGCCAACGGCAACCTGATCGAGTATGCCAGCGTCGGCGCCGAGATCGCCCGGCGCCTGCTGGAAAGCAGCTCTCCCTGGAGCTACTACCGCGACAATATCGAGGAAGAATTCTCCGGCGAAGTGGTCGGCCGGGTGGCTGGGAACGGCGCGCCGCCCAATCCTTTCGAATAGCGTTCCCGCTATACTTCCGCCCTGACCGCGTCCGTGCCGGACCGCAAGAGCCGGATTCATGCATTTACTCGCCCTCGAGACCTCGACCGAATATTGTTCCTGCGCCCTGAACGTGGACGGCGCCGTGCGCGAGACCTGCGTGCGCGCCGGGCAGGGGCATTCGGCATTGCTGCTGCCGATGGTGGCGCAATTGATGGGCGAAGCCGGGCTCGCGTTCAAGCAACTGGATGCGATTGCCTTCGGCGCCGGCCCGGGTTCCTTTACCGGCTTGCGCATCGCCTGCGGGGCGGCGCAGGGGCTGGCTTTCGCGCACGAATTGCCGGTGGTGCCGGTGGTGACCCTGGAAGCCCTGGCGCAGGAGAGCGGCGCCGAGCGCGTGCTGGCCTGCCTGGACGCGCGTCTGGGTGAACTCTACCTGGCGGCGTATGAACGCACAGGTGAGGCGCAGTGGAAAGTGTGCGCGGCGCCGGCGTTGCTGAAGACCACTGAATTGCCGGAGCTGCCGGGAGCGTGGACCGGCGTGGGCAGCGGGTTTGCCATGCATGGCGCCGCGCTGGCGGCACGTTATGCGCTGGATGCTGTCAACGCCGAATTGTTTCCGCGCGCCGGGGCGATTGCCGCGCTGGCGGCAATCAAATTCGCGCGTCGCGAAGTGCTGCCGGCCGATCAGGCCGCGCCGCTGTATTTGCGCGATAAGGTAGCGCTGGATGTGAACGAACAGGCGGCCTTGCGTGCGGAACGCAAGCACAACGCAGGTGGAGTGGCGGCATGAGCGCGGTGATCAAGCCCGCAGCACCGCGCCTGGTGCCGATGCGCGCGGCCGATCTTGACCGCGTGCTGCCGATCGAGCGCGACATCTACGACTTTCCCTGGACGCGCGGCAATTTCGAGGACTCGATGACAGCCGGCTACAGCTGCTGGCTGTACATGGAAGAGGCCGTGCTGATCGGCTACAGCATCGTGATGCTGGCGGTGGACGAGGCGCACCTGCTCAACCTCAGCGTGGCGCGCGCGGCGCAGGGGCAGGGGCATGGGCGCGCGCTGCTGGAGACGTCGATGGCGGCGATCCATGAGCATGGCGCTGCCGCCATGCTGCTCGAGGTGCGGCCGTCGAATGCCATCGGCCGGCAGCTGTATGCCAGCGCGGGGTTCACCCAGGTGGGCCTGCGCAAGGACTATTACCCCGCGCTGCGCGGGCGCGAAGACGCGCTGGTGCTCAAGCGCGCGCTATCGGCCACGTCATGAACCGCGAAGACATGCTGCGCGAAATGGGCATCACGCCACTGTGGAAGGCGCGTGGCGCGGCGCCGCAAGCGGATGCCGTCGCTGCAACTGAATCTGCGCCGGTACGGCAGGAGATGGCCGCGGCGGAAGACGAGCCGCCGGCGTATTTGTCGGAAGCGCCGGCGGAATTCCAGACGCGCCCGGCACAACGTTCCCCCGTTGCCAAGCCGCAGCACGAGGCCGCGCCTGCGCCCGCGGGCGTCGATCCGGCGCGCATCGAACACATCGCGCGCATGGAGTGGCCGGCGCTGAAAGAGGCGGTGGCGGGTTGCCAGGCCTGCACGCTATGCACCGGCCGCAAGAATACGGTATTCGGTGTCGGCGACGAACGGGCCGACTGGATGATCATCGGCGAGGCGCCGGGCGCGGAAGAAGATGCACGCGGCGAGCCATTTGTCGGCCAGGCGGGCCGCCTGCTCGATTCGATGCTGGCGGCGCTCGACATGAAGCGCGAGGCCAACGTCTACATCGCCAATGTGCTCAAGTGCCGCCCGCCGGGCAACCGCAATCCGGAGCCGCTGGAAGTGGCGCAGTGCTCGCCGCATCTGCTGCGCCAGGTGGCGCTGATCAAGCCCAGGCTGATCATCCTGATGGGTCGTTTCGCGGCGCAGACGCTCCTGAACACCGACGCCTCGATCGCCAGCATGCGCGGGCGCTTGCACCGGTACCAGGGGACACCGGCGATCGTCACCTATCATCCGGCCTATCTGCTGCGCAACCTGCCGGACAAGTCCAAGGCCTGGGCAGACCTGCTGTTCGCGCGCAGGACCTATCGCGGCCTGCAGGACGAAGCGGCGCAGTAGGCGCCGCCGGGGCGAGTTCTACTCGCCGTGCCCGGATTCGCCGATCAGGTGCGAAAGATCCTCGCGCTCCTGGTTGCGCCGGTTCCACATGATCACCAGCAGCATGGTGGAGGCAACGAAGGTGCCGAAGACGATGATCACCGTGTTGATGTTGAAGTCGGCGCGCAGCATCAGCGAATAGACGCCGAGCATCACCAGCACGTTGAGGTTTTCGTTGAAGTTCTGGATCGCGATCGAATGCCCGGCGGACATCAACACGTGGCCGCGGTGCTGCAGGAGCGCATTCATCGGTACGACGAAAAAGCCCGCCATGCCGCCGACCAGCACCAGCAGCGGGTAGGCGAGCATGCGGTTGTTGACGCCGACCATGATGATCACCAGGATGCCCATGGCAACGCCGCAGGGCAGCACCTTGAGCGAGCGCTTCAGCGGCACGAACTGCGCCGCCAGCACCGCGCCGATCGCCACGCCCACTGCCACCACGCCCTGCAGGATGGCACCCTTGTCCAGCGGCAGGTCGAGCTGTTGCGCGGCCCACTTGAGCACGATGAACTGCAGGGTGGCGCCGGCACCCCAGAAGAGGGTGGTGACGGCCAGCGAGATCTGCCCCAGCTTGTCGCGCCACAATACGCCCAGGCAGTGGCAAAAGTCCTTCACCAGCACGATCGGGCTGGTGGACTGCCGCTTGTAGCGCACCCCGGTGTCCGGAATGAACAGGTTGAAGATGGCCGCGATCACATAGCAGGCGCAGATCACGATCATCGCCGCGCCGGGCGCGGAGTCGATGCCGGTGTCGATGTGCGGCAGGTCGATCGACAGGAGGAAATCGGAGACGCGCGGGCTGATCAGGGTGCCACCCAGCACGGTGCCCAGGATGATGGACGTGACCGTCAGACCCTCGATCCAGCCGTTGGCCACCACCAGTTTTTCCGGCGGCAGAAGCTCGGTGAGGATGCCGTACTTGGCCGGCGAATAGGCGGCGGCGCCCAGGCCCACCAGGCCGTAGGCGATCAGCACCATGACGTAGTCTTCCGCGCCGGGAATCGAGATGAATTCGGAGGCGATCATCAGCAGGCAGCCGCTGATCTTGATCAGGTTGGTGATGAACATCACCGTGCCCTTGGGGCGCGAATCGGCGAAGGCGCCGACGAAGGCGGCCAGCACCACGTAGGAGACCGTGAAGTAGAACTTCAGCATCGGCGTGATCGCCTCGGGCGCATCCTGGTCGACCAGGAGGGCGATGGCGGCGATCAGCAGCGCGTTGTCGGCCAGCGACGAAAAAAACTGCGCCGCCATGATGGTGTAAAAGCCGGGTTTCATTATCTCCGTTTGAAGTGCGTGTTGCTTGCCTGCAGGCAGCCTCCCATGGCCCCGCACCGGGCGGCGTTCCGGTACGGTGCTTGAGCAGCCTGCGACCGCTATGGAATACTGATCAAGTGGGCGACGGCCCCTTCATACCCCGATTCCGGAGAGCGGCCTGCGGCACGCATTCCGGTTTCGGGAACTTGTTCAGTGCTTCCGTATGTTATCGTCATCGGTTCGGCAGGAATTTCCACGACCCGCGGCCCGGCTTGCGGTATCGCGCCCGCTTTATAGCATGAAAATATTACGCAACCAATGCTCAGGCACGCGCCAGGCGCGCCGGCATCTCCCATTGCGCGCGCTGCGCGCCTACGCTTATGCCGCGCCCGATCCGTGTCCGCTTTGACCTCGCCGCCCTGGCGCATAACCTCGAATGCGCGCGCCGGCATGCGCCGCACTCGAAGATCTGGGCGGTAATCAAGGCCAATGCCTATGGCCATGGCCTGCTGCGCGCGGCGGAGGCGATGCGCGCCGCCGACGGCTATGCGCTGCTCGACCTGAACGAGGCGGCGCGCTTGCGCGAAGCCGGCTTCGCCCATCCGATCCTGCTGCTCGAGGGCATGTTCGAGGCGCGCGACATGGACGCCGTCGATGCGCTCCACCTGACGCCGGTATTGCACAATGCCGGGCAGATTGCGATGCTGGAAAAGGCGGCGCTCAAGCGCCCGGTCGATATCTATCTCAAGTGCAATAGCGGCATGAACCGCCTGGGCTTTACCGGGGCCGGCGTCACCGCGGCCCATGCGCGCCTGAAGGGGCTCAAGCAGGTGAAGTCGATCACCCTGATGACGCATTTTGCCGATGCCGATGGTCCCGTCGGGGTGAGCGACCAGTTGGCAACTTTCGAAGCCGACGTTACCGGCCTGGCCGGCGGCAGGAGTCTCGCCAATTCGGCTGCGACCCTGCGTTATCCCGAAACCCATGGCGACTGGGTGCGCCCGGGCATCATGCTCTACGGCGCTTCGCCGTTTCCCGACGAGAGTGCGGTGTCGCTGGGTTTGATGCCGGCGATGACGCTGGAGTCCGAACTGATCGCGGTGCAAAACGTGAAAAAAGGCGAGGGCGTGGGTTACGGCTTCATCTACCGCGCGCAGCAAGACATGCGCGTGGGCGTGGTGGCCTGCGGCTACGCCGACGGCTATCCGCGCCATGCCGCCGGCAGCAATGCGGCGGGCACGCCCATCCTGGTGGAGGGCGTGCGCTGCCGCACCGTCGGCCGGGTGGCGATGGACATGATGTATGTCGACCTTACGCCGGTGCCACACGCGGCCATCGGCAGCAAGGTGACCTTGTGGGGCGAAGGGCTGCCGGCCGACGAGGTCGCGACAGCCTCGGGTACGGTATCGTACGAACTCTTTTGCGCCCTGGCGGCGCGCGTGCCGGTCGCGGAATAACCGGCGCATCAACGACAATAATCACTGGAAACCCATTTGGCCAAAGTAAAAACCGCCTACGTCTGCAGCGAATGCGGCGGCGATTCGCCGAAGTGGCAGGGGCAATGCCCCCACTGCCACGCCTGGAACACCTTGCAGGAAATGCGCCTGGAGGCGCCGCGGGGAACGGCGGGCAGCAACCGCTTCTCGGTGGCCGGCGTCACCGCCGAAGTGCGTACGCTGTCGAGCATCGAGGCGCGAGACCTGCCGCGCATCACCTCCACCATCGATGAATTCGACCGCGTGCTCGGCGGGGGCATGGTACCTGGCGCGGTGATCCTGATCGGGGGCGACCCCGGGATCGGCAAGTCGACGCTGCTGCTGCAAAGCCTTGCCGCGCTTTCGATGACGCGCAAGACCTTGTATGTCAGCGGCGAAGAAAGCGGCGAGCAGATCGCGCTGCGCGCGCGTCGCCTCGGTCTCGAAGCACCAGACATGCGCCTGCTGCCGGAGATCAGCCTGGAAAAAATCCAGGCCACGCTGGCGGTCGAGGCGCCGGAGGTCGCGGTGATCGACTCGATCCAGACGCTATATTCGGACAGCCTGACAGCGGCGCCCGGCTCGGTTTCGCAGGTGCGCGAATGCGCGGCGCAACTGACGCGCCACGCCAAGCAGAACGGCACCATCATCATCCTGGTCGGCCACGTCACCAAAGAGGGCACGATCGCCGGCCCGCGCGTGCTCGAGCATATCGTCGATACGGTGCTCTATTTCGAAGGCGATACCCATTCCTCCTATCGCCTGATCCGCGCGATCAAGAACCGCTTTGGCGCCGTCAACGAACTGGGCGTGTTCGGCATGACCGATCGCGGCCTGAAGGGCGTCTCCAACCCCTCGGCGCTATTCCTCTCGCAGCACGAGCACGAGGTCCCGGGTTCCTGCGTGATGGTGACGCAGGAAGGCACGCGGCCGCTGCTGGTGGAAATCCAGGCGCTGGTGGACGATTCGCATGCGCCCAACGCGCGCCGGCTGTCGGTCGGCCTGGAGCAGGCGCGCCTGGCGATGCTGCTGGCGGTATTGCACCGGCACGTCGGCGTTGCCTGCTACGACCAGGACGTGTTCATCAATGCCGTCGGCGGGGTGAAGATCGGCGAGCCGGCGGCGGATCTGGCGGTGTTGCTCGCCATCATGTCGTCGCTCAAGGGCAAGCCCTTGCCCAAGGGCCTGGTGGTGTTCGGCGAAGTCGGGCTGGCCGGTGAAATCCGCCCGGCGCCGCGCGGGCAGGAGCGCCTGCGCGAAGCGGCCAAGCTGGGTTTCACCCAGGCGCTGATTCCGAAGGCGAACGCGCCCAAGGGCGGGATTGCCGGGCTGGAGGTGATCGCGGTGGACCGCGCGGCGGACGCGCTGGCGCGTTTTCGCTGATCAGTTCGCCGCGCCGGGGCGCTGCACCTTGCTGCGCAACTCCACGTTCGGCTTGGCGAGCGTCACGCGCACCGGGCCGGAGACCACGATGGAGAGGTCATAGTCGCCGGTCTCGGGCGCATCGACCACCATCATGGTCTGCGATACCGAGGGCGCGCCCGCGGGGGCATCCGGCGTGGTGTTGTTGTTGATGCTGAAGGCGCCGGTGGCGATCGCGCGGCCGTTGCGCGAGAGAGTGGCGACGTAACTGTTCCACTGGCCGGCTTCGGCGGGGTTGACGGTGTATTCGGCGGAAAAATTCAGCGCCACCGGGTTCATCTCCGGTCCCAGGGAGAGGCGGATCGGCGCATAGCCGCCGCCGGCCACCGGCTGCAGGGCAAAGCGCGTCACGTGCTCGCCGGTGAACAGGCCGTCGCAGCCGGCCAGGCCCAACACCAGGAAGAGTGCCAGGAAGCGGCTGAACAAGGGAGCGTTCCCCGATTTTGATCGCCGGAATCGGGCGCTCTTGCGTACGAAGTCAGAATGCGTCATTTGCCAGGCCCGATCTTGCTTCGGCTTTTTCCTCGACCTGCTAGGACGTGCCGCTGGAATTCATGCATGAGATGACGATCAGGCGCGTGTCGTTAGCCTCTACACTGATGGTCTGGTGCTTGGTGATCGGCGGAAAGCCGCAGTCACGTACCTCGATGCGGTGTTCGCCGGGCGTTACGGCCACGCGGCTGGAACCGGCGCGGACGCCATCGACGTAGGCATCGCCATTGCCGCTGATCTGGAAGCGCAGGGTGCCGCTGCGGGCGACCGGGGCTGGCGCGGGCGCGGCGGGCGGTGCAGCGGCAGGCGGCGTCACCTGGACCGGCGCGTTCTTGGTGTTTTTGCTGTCCTTGGCGGGCTCCTTCGGCTTGCGCTCGGCTTTTTTGTGCTCCGGCTTGGATGGCTCGGGCGGAGCCTGTTCGGCCGCCGGCGGCGCGGAAGTGCTGGCTGCCGCAGGCGCGGGGGCCGCATTCGCCGCCGGTACTGCCGCGGGAGGCGTGTCGGCCGCCGCTTTGGCATTGTCGCCGGCCACGGCTTCCGGCGTGGCGCTGCCGCCGAAGGAATGCAGGACGAACCAGGCGGTCAGCGCGACCACGCAGGCGGCCACCAGCAGCGCCGGCACCAGCCACGGTTTGCGCTGCACCTTGCGCGGCGGCTGGCCGGGCTCGACCTGCAGGAAGGCAGCGCGCGCGGCCGGCTCGGCGACATAGGTGGCGAGCGTGTTGCGCAGGCTGGCGAAATCGGCGGCGCCGAGGGCGTTGGCCTGCACCAGCACGTGGGCGTGCTCGCCGACATGCGGCCTGAGCTCGTTTTCCAGCAGCAAGAGCTGGTCTTCGGGAATGCGGGTGCGTGTTTCCAGCTCCTGCATGCGCTCCTTCAGCGTCACCGAGCGGTCGGGGTCGACAAAGCCGATCTCGTAGAGCTCATGCTCGCGCACGTGCTTGTCGGTATGCGTGCCGCGGTCGGCGAACAGCTCGCGATATTCGTCGGACAGGCAGGAGACCACATCGTAGAACGAGCGCGACACCAAAATCTGGTCGGGCTGGGCGAAGTTCATTACCCGCTGCGCCACGTTGATGCCGTCGCCGATCAGGTTGGGGCGGCCATTGATGTCTTTCAGCAGCTTTACCGGCCCGAGGTTGATGCCCATGCGCAGGTGCAGGTCGGGAAACTCGTGCGCCTGTTTTTCCTTGATGGCGTCGCGCAGCTTGACGGCCACGAACAGGGCGTCTTCCGGGTCGCCGAGAAAGCTTAAGGCGGCACCGTCGCCGGTGTCCAGCACGATGCGGTCGGCCTCCGGAATGTCCGTGATCAGGTGCGAGACCAGGGAGTTGAATTGCTCCTTGATGCGGATCTGCTCGGTCACCGGCAGCTTGGAATAGCCGACGATGTCCAGGAACAGCACGCTGGAGATGAACGTCCGGTTGGGCCGGTCCATCATGATTTAGGGACGGTTCCGATCAGTTTTTGGGTTGAGGCCGAGCACAAGTATTTTAGCCGCGATTGCGCGGTGGGGCACCGGCGCGAGACCAACGGATGATAAAATAGGCGTTCTTGTTCCCAGGCCGGGGCGGCATCATCCGCGAGCCGGTCTTCCGCGCAACCGGCCCCGCAGTGCATCCCCATCGGCGCCGCCCAATCGGTTGCGCCCAATTTTTAAGCGCTAATACCATGAAACCAGTGATCGCACTGGTCGGCCGGCCAAACGTCGGCAAATCGACGCTGTTCAACCGCCTGACAAAATCGCGCGACGCGCTGGTGGCCGACATTCCCGGCCTCACCCGCGATCGCCACTATGGCCATGGCCGCCTGGGCGACCGGCCGTTCCTGGTGATCGACACCGGCGGCTTCGAGCCGGACGCCAAGACTGGTATCGTCAGCGAAATGGCGCGCCAGGCGGAGCAGGCTATTGCCGAGGCCGACGTGGTGATCTTCCTCGCCGACGGCCGTGCCGGCGTCACCGGGCACGACCAGAACATCGCGCAAATGCTGCGCAAGTCCGGGCGCCGCGCTTACCTGGCGGTGAACAAGACCGAAGGCATGGCCGGTACCGGCGTGGCCAACGAGTTCTATGAACTTGGCCTGGGCGATCCGTACCCGATCTCGGCGGCGCACGGCGAAAATGTGCGCGAGCTGCTCGACCTGGCGCTGGCCGATTTTCCGCCGGAAGAGGAGGATGCGGCGGCGGAAAAACGCCCGCGCATCGCCATCGCCGGGCGTCCCAACGTCGGCAAGTCCACCCTGGTCAACACCCTGCTGGGTGAGGAGCGGGTGATCGCCTTCGACCAGCCGGGGACCACGCGCGACGCGATTGCGATTGATTTCGATTATCACGGGCGCCCCTATACGCTGATCGACACCGCCGGCATCCGCCGCCGCGGCAAGGTGTTCGAGACGGTGGAAAAGTTCTCGGTCGTCAAGACCATGCAGGCGATCGCCGATTCCAATGTAGTGGTGCTGGTGCTGGACGCGCGCCAGGACATCGCCGAGCAGGACGCACACATCGCCGGCTTCATCCTCGAGTCCGGACGGGCGCTGGTGATCGCGGTGAACAAATGGGATGGCCTGGACGGCTACGCCCGCGACCGCATCAAGCACGACGTGCAGCGCAAGCTGCAATTCTTAAGTTTTGCCAATCTTCACTTCATCTCGGCGCTGCATGCGCAGGGCATCAACGGGATGATGAAATCGGTGGGCGATGCGTATGCCGCCGCCAACATCAAGCTGGCGACGCCGCGCATCACCCGCGCGCTGCAGGACGCGGTGGCGCGCCAGCAGCCGCCGCGCGCTGGAATGAACCGGCCGAAACTGCGGTATGCCCACCAGGGCGGCAGCAATCCGCCGATCATCGTGGTGCACGGCAATTCGCTGCAGCATGTCTCCGACAGCTACCGCCGCTACCTCGAAGGCTATTTCCAGGAAACTTTCAAGCTCAAGGGCACTCCATTGAGGGTGCAGTTCAAGCTTGGACGCAACCCCTATGCCTCGGAGGCGGATTGACGGTGGCGCCAAATCGCGATTGAATGCGCCCTGGCCGCTTTTACAAAAACAGCCCTTGAAATATCTTTGCGTCAGTGCAATCTCTTTTGTTGCGGCTTACGTAAGGAATACACGAAACTTCCTGGACTTTATTTGTAGAAAAGTGTTAAACGAAACCTCCGCTACTGGCAGTGCCAGGGTGGAATAGTGTAAATTCAAAGTCCAACAAGAAAGTCGGAGCCATTACTATGAGCAACAAAGGGCAAATGCTCCAAGATCCCTTCCTCAACGCGTTGCGCAGAGAACATGTGCCGGTCGCCATCTATTTGGTCAACGGCATCAAGCTGCAAGGCCAGGTCGAATCCTTCGATCAGTACGTTGTGCTGCTGAAGAATACTGTCACGCAGATGGTCTACAAGCACGCGATTTCGACCGTGGTGCCTTCGCGCCCGGTCAGCATGAATCTGGAAACGACCGGCGACGCTTGATACGATTTTCGTCCCGGCTTCCCGGGATTGTTCACCTCTTGAACCCCGGTCGTCCGCATCGCGCGGCGCTTTTGGGGGTAGGATAATGGTCCTATTCGCGGCATCCGATGTTTCGGGCGCCGGATTGTGGTCCTGATCCAGACTTTCGCCAGTGCTTGATTCCTACGAATCGTCCCGACGCACGCCGGTCTCCGACGCGGCAGTGCTGGTAGCGCTCGACTTCGGCGAGCACGATCATGCCGATGCGGTCGCCGAATTCCGCCTATTGTGCTCCAGTGCCGGGCTGAAAGAGGCAGGGCTCATCGGCGGCAAGCGCGCCAAGCCCGATCCCGCCCTCTATGCCGGCAGCGGCAAGGTGGGGGAGATCGCCGCCGCGGTGACCGAAAGCCGCGCCGAAGTGGTGGTGTTCAACCACATTCTCTCGCCGGCGCAGCAGCGCAATCTCGAAGGGCAACTGAAGGCGCGGGTGATCGACCGTACCACGCTGATCCTCGACATTTTCGCGCAACGCGCCCAAAGCCACGAAGGCAAGATCCAGGTCGAACTGGCGCAATTGCGCCATCTGGCCACCCGCCTGGTGCGCGGCTGGACCCACCTGGAGCGACAAAAGGGTGGTATCGGCTTGCGTGGACCAGGTGAAACCCAGCTCGAGACCGACCGCCGGCTGCTCGGCAAGCGGGTGAAGATACTGTCCGAGAAACTGGACAAATTGCAGCGTCAGCGCGAGGTGCAGCGGCGTTCGCGCACGCGCGGGCGGGTATTTTCGGTTTCGCTTGTCGGCTACACCAACGCGGGCAAATCCACCCTGTTCAACAGCCTGACCAAGGCCGAGACCTACGCCGCCGACCAGTTGTTTGCGACCCTCGACACCACCTCGCGCAAGATCTACCTGCCGGCGGCCGGCAACGTGGTGGTGTCCGACACGGTGGGCTTCATCCGCGATCTGCCGCACACGCTGGTGGCGGCGTTCCGCGCCACCCTGGAAGAAACCATTCACGCCGACCTGCTGCTGCACGTGGTCGATTCGGCCTCGCCCGCGCGCCTGGAGCAGATCGAGCAGGTCAATGCGGTGCTCGAGGAAATCGGCGCCAGGGGTGTGCCGCAGGTGCTGGTCTGGAACAAGATCGACGTCGCCATGGGCGAGGGCGGCGCGCGCTTTTCGCCCGGAGTCGAGCGCGACGAATATGATAAAATTTCACGCGTGTATTTGAGTGCGCGGACGCGTGAGGGCTTCGATGGCTTGCGCCAGACGCTGGTTGAATACGCGGCGGCTTTTGCCGCGGCGGGCGGCAATGCCCAGGACCCGACGGCGGAGGTGGATCACGCTTCCGCCGTTTCTGTTTTCTGACGGCGGTTTCAGGGGCGACTGCCGAGGTTGCCTTCCGATGAATCAAAACAAGCCGGGATGGTTGCAGGCTCATTCCCGATTCCCGGCACGCCGAATTGCAATCCCACCAAGGTTCCAGAATAAATGCGTTTTGCTGACCTGCTTCCGCGCTTGAAACACCGGCTCGCGGCGCGCGCCTCGGGCGTGTTGGCCGCTGCCGGCGGTCCGCCGGATTTGGAAGAATTGTGGCGCGACTTCAACCGCCGCCTGTCCGGCATGTTCGGCGGCGGCAAGCGATCCTCCAACGGCGGCGGCTCCTCGGGTGGCGGCGGTGGTGGCTCGGAGCCCAGCATGCGCCAGTTTGGCGGCGGCATCGCGCTGATCTTCATCGTCGTCGTGCTGTTGTGGGCATCCAGCGGCTTTTTCATCGTGCCGGAAGGCCAATCGGCGGCGATCCTGCGTTTCGGCCGCTTTGTCGAGATGACCGACAAGGCAGGCTTCAAGTGGCGTCTGCCGTACCCGATCGAAAGCCATGAGCTGGTGGACCGCCAGCAGCAGCGCACGGTGGAAGTGGGCTACCGCAACAACGCGCGCAACAAGGTGCCGAAGGAATCGCTGATGCTGACCGACGACGCCAACATCATCGACATCCAGTTTGCCGTGCAGTACCGCCTGAAGAGTGATTCCGGCGCGGCCTCCGACTATTTGTTCAACAACAAGGATACGCCGGCGGTGGTGCTGCAGGCTGCCGAGACGGCGATGCGCGAGATCGTCGGCAAGTCGAAAATGGATTTCGTGCTCTATGAAGGCAAGGAGCAGATGGCGAAGGATGCGGAAAAGCTGATCCAGCAGATCGTCGACCGCTACAAGACCGGCATCGACGTGGTCAACGTCACGTTGCAGAACGTGCAGCCGCCCGAGCCGGTGCAGGCGGCGTTCGACGACGCCGTGAAAGCCAAGCAGGACCTTGAGCGCCAGAAGAACGAGGGCCAGTCCTATGCCAACAACGTGATCCCGCAGGCGCGCGGCGCCGCTGCCCGCCTGCTGCTGGAGGCCGATGGCTACCGTCAGAAGGTGGTCAACAACGCCGAGGGCGACGCCAACCGCTTCAAGCAAGTCCTGACCGAGTACAGCAAGGCGCCGCAGGTGACGCGCGACCGCATGTACTTCGACACCATGCAGCAGGTCTACACCAATAGCTCGAAGGTGATGGTGGACCTGCACAACGGCTCGCAACTGCTCTACCTGCCGCTGGACAAGCTGATCCACCAGGTGGCGACTGAGGCCGGCAACGCTACGGCTGCCGCGCCGTCCCAAACGGACAATGCGCGCGTGGCCGGTGCCGCGGCGGCGACGGAGCCGGCGCCGCCCGGACTGGATGCGCGCTCGCGTGACCCGGTGCGCAGCCGCGAGAGGGAGACGCGCTAATGAGCCGCCTGATCAGTACCGTTTTCGTGCTGCTGGTGGCGGCGATCCTCGCCTCATCGATGCTGTTCATCGTCGACCAGCGCAAGTACGCCATCGTCTTCGCCCTGGGCGAGGTAAAGGAAGTCATCACCACTCCCGGCCTGCACTTCAAGCTGCCGCCGCCGTTCCAGAACGTGGTGTATTTCGACAATCGCATTCTCACCATCGACACGCCGGAATCGGACCGTTTCATCACCTCGGAGAAGACCAACCTGGTGGTGGACTCCTTCGTCAAGTGGCGCATCGCCGATCCGAAGCAGTTCTGGGTCAGCGTGCGCGGCCGCGAGCAGGACGCCGAATATCGCATCCAGCAAAGCCTGAAGGACGCGCTCAACAACGAGATCAGCAAGCGCACCGTGCACGACATGGTCTCCGGCGAGCGGGAAAAGGTGATGCAGGAGGTGAGCGCCAAGCTCAACGCGGATGCCGCCAAGATCGGTGCGGCAATCGTCGACGTGCGCGTCAAGCGCGTCGAGTTTTCCGACGAGATCCGCGATTCGGTGTTCAAGCGCATGGAGTCGGAGCGCAAGCGCGTGGCCAATGAATTGCGCTCGACCGGCGCCGCCGACAAGGAAAAGATCCAGGCCGACGCCGACCGCCAGCGCGAGGTGATCCTGGCCGAAGCCTATCGCGACGCCCAGCGCGTGATGGGCGACGGCGACGCCAAGGCATCGGCGATCTACGCCGGCGCCTTCAGCCAGAACCCCGAGTTCTACAATTTCTACCGCAGCATGAACGCGTACTCCAAGAGCTTCCGCAACAAGGGCGACATCCTGGTGGTGGACCCGAGTTCGGAGTTCTTCAAGTACCTGCGCGGTCCAGGCGTCGGCGGTACGGCGGCGCCGAAGGCGAAGAAGTAGGCGCCTTCAGCCGGCGCGGCCGGGAGGATTCGA
This sequence comes from Burkholderiales bacterium, assembly GCA_036498945.1. Taxonomy (GTDB): domain Bacteria; phylum Pseudomonadota; class Gammaproteobacteria; order Burkholderiales; family JAEUOS01; genus JAQGMJ01. The sequence continues at coordinate 64,592 of DASYEQ010000051.1, forward strand.
TGTTCACGCTTTCGACCGTGTTCGCGCTGATGCTGATGATCGAAGGCCTGCTGCCGCTGGTGGCGCCGTCGGCATGGCGCCGGGTGTTCCGCCGGCTGACCGAATTGAAGGATGGACAGTTGCGTTTCGTCGGCATGCTTGCCGTGCTGGCGGGCGCCTTGATGTTGTTGTTTACGGAGTTGCCGTGAGTTCGGCCTTGCAATCCCACTGGACCCTGCCGGAATATATCGCCGACGTGCTGCCGCCGGAGGCGCAGCGCATTGAGCTCTTGCGTCGCCTGCTGCTGGACACCTTTCGCGTGCATGGCTACGAGCTCACCATGCCGCCGCTGCTGGAGTACGTCGAATCGCTGCTCACCGGCACCGGGCACGACATGGAGCTGCGCACCTTCAAGCTGGTGGACCAGCTTTCCGGGCGCACCATGGGCCTGCGCGCCGACATCACACCGCAGGTGGCGCGCATCGACGCCCATCTGCTCAACCGTGAAGGGGTGACGCGCCTGGCCTACTGCGGCTCGGTGCTGCATACCTTGCCGGCGGGTCTGACGGTGACGCGCGAGCCCTTGCAGATCGGTGCCGAGATCTACGGCCATGCAGGCATTGAGGCGGACCTGGAAATCCAGGGCTTGCTGCTGTCGGCGCTGCGCCTGGCGGGCGCCGGGCGTGCGCGCCTGGACCTGGGGCACGTGCGCGTATTCCGCGCCTTGGCGGAGTTGGCCGGGTTGAAGGGGGCGGCGGCCGAAAGCCTGTTCGCGCTGATGCAGAGCAAGGACATTCCGGGGCTGAAGGAAGCCACGGCGCAAGTCGAGCCCACGTTGCGCACGGCGCTATTGCGCCTGCCACGCCTGTATGGCGGGCGCGAGGTGATCGAGGCGGCGCGCCATGAACTGCCGGCGCACCCGCATATCGCCGCGGCGTTGGCTGATCTCGACACCCTGGCGGCCGCGATACCGGCGGGGCAGACCAGCATCGACCTGGCGGAATTGCGCGGCTACCAGTATCACAGCGGCGTGGTATTCGCCGCCTACGTCGACGGCTTGCCGAATGCAATCGCGCGCGGCGGCCGCTACGACGAGGTGGGCCGGATCTTCGGCCGAGCCCGTCCGGCCACCGGTTTTTCGCTCGACTTGCGCGAACTGGCGGCGTTCATTCCCAGCCAGGCGCAAAGCGTGGGCATTCTCGCACCCTGGCAACAGGACGCGGCGCTGCAGGCGAAAATCGCCGAATTGCGCGGCGCCGGCGAGATGGTGGTGCAGGCGCTGCCGGAGCACGACCGCGCTTCGTGGGTGCCTTGCTGCAACCGCGAGCTGGTGTCGCGCGGCGGCGCCTGGACCGTGGTTCCGCTCGATGGGGCGGCGTGAGCGCGATTCAACTACACTGATGGTAAACGGCGTTTTTCGCGGGGCGGGCATACGCCCCAGGGACGCATTTTTGAGTATTTTTCCGGGACAACCCAGGACGAGAGCAGGGCAATGGCCAAGAACGTAGTGGTGGTAGGCACCCAATGGGGTGATGAAGGCAAGGGCAAGATCGTCGACTGGATCACCGATCACGCCAAGGGCGTGGTGCGTTTCCAGGGCGGCCACAACGCCGGGCATACGCTGGTGATCGGCGGCAAGAAAACCATCCTGCGCCTGATCCCCTCCGGCATTTTGCGCCCCGAGGTCGAGTGCTTCATCGGCAACGGCGTGGTGCTGTCGCCGGAAGCGCTGTTCAAGGAAATCGAAGAACTGGAGGCCGCCGGCATCAAGGTCTCCGGGCGCCTGCGCGTCTCGCAGTCGTGCACCTTGATCCTGCCGTATCACATCGCGCTGGACCAGGCGCGCGAAGCGGCCAAGGGCGATGCGAAAATCGGCACCACCGGTCGCGGCATTGGCCCGGCGTATGAAGACAAGGTGGCGCGCCGTGCGCTCAAGGTGGTGGACCTGTTCAACCCCGAGCGCTTCGCCGCCAAGCTCGCCGAGACCATGGAGTATCACAACTTCGTGCTCACCCAGTATCTGAAAGTCGCGGCGATCGACTACCAGAAGACGCTGGACGAGTGCATGGGCTACGCGGCGAAGCTGAAGCCGATCGTCGCCGACGTCTCGCGAGAACTGTACGAATTCATGGCCGCCGGCAAGAGCATCCTGTTCGAGGGCGCGCAGGGCACGCTGCTGGACGTCGATCACGGCACCTACCCGTTCGTCACTTCCAGCAACTGCGTGGCGGGCGCCGCCGCCGCTGGCGCGGGCGTTGGCCCGGGCCAACTGCACTACATCCTCGGCATCACCAAGGCTTACGCGACGCGTGTCGGCTCCGGCCCGTTCCCCACCGAACTTGAGGATGCCACCGGCGAATACCTGCGCAAGAAGGGCAACGAATACGGCTCGGTGACGGGGCGCCCGCGCCGCTGCGGCTGGTTCGACGCGCCGGCGCTCAAGCGCTCGATCCAGATCAATGGCCTGACCGGACTTTGCATCACCAAGCTCGACGTGCTCGATGGTCTTGAGACCGTGAAAATCTGCGTTGGCTACAAGCTGCCCGGCGGCGGCGAGTGCAACCTGCTGCCCACCGGGGCGGATGCGGCCGCCGCCTGTGTGCCGATTTTCGAGGAAATGCCGGGCTGGAAAGATTCCACCGTCGGCGTCACGCAATTCGACAAGCTGCCGGTCAATGCGCAAAAGTACCTGCGCCGCCTGGAAGCGGCGAGCGGCGCGCCGATTGCACTGATTTCCACCGGCCCGGAGCGCGACGAGACCATCGTGCTCTCCCATCCTTTCAAATAAGGCCTTCGCCCCTTTCGTCCGCCGACATGGCCGATCTCTACGTTTCCTGGCCGGATTATCACCACGCCATTGAACGGCTGGCGGCGAAAATCCATCACTCCGGCTTCAAGTTCAACCAGATCATCTGCCTGGCGCGCGGCGGCCTGCGTATCGGCGACACCATCTCGCGGGTGTTCAATCAGCCGCTCGGCGTGCTGGCGACGCAGTCCTACTTCGCTGACGAGAAGAAGACTGCCGACCTGCAGGGCGAGCTCACCATCGGCCAACACCTGGCGAAGGTGAATGCGCGCCTGGGCAGCCGCATCCTGCTGGTGGACGACATGGTTGATTCCGGCGCCACGCTGAAAAAAGTGGTGGAGCATCTGCGCGAGCGCTACCCCGGCATCGAAGACCTGCGCACCGCTGTCATCTGGCGCAAGGGCTGCTCCGTATTTACCCCGGATTTCTGGGCCGACTACCTGCCGGAAAACCCGTGGATCCACCAGCCGTTCGAGATTTACGATCTGCTGCACCCGCATGAACTGGAAGGCCGCGTCGGCCGGCAGGTGCAAACCCCGGTAGACTGACGCACAAACGGCAAGGCGCCCGAGAAGCGCATGCCAAACAAACTCAAACAGAGGAGACGACAATGCAAACCCGATTCAAAACCCTGATCGCCGCCGGCATGCTGGCCGCAAGCGCGGGCGTGTTCGCCCAAGCCTATCCGAGCAGGCCGATTACCTTCGTTGTGCCCTATAGCCCCGGCACCGGCATCGACATCGTCGCGCGTACCGTCGGCCCGCGCCTGTCGCAAAAGCTCGGCCAGACGATCGTGGTGGACAACCGCCCCGGCGCCAGCGGCAACATCGGCGCCGATTTCGTCGCCAAGGCCAAACCCGACGGCTACACCGTGATGGTCAACGTCAACACCTTCACCATCACGCCCTCGCTGTACAAGAACGTGCCCTATGACCCGGTGAAGGATTTCGCCACCATCACCGAAGCGGCACGCGGCAACATCTCGCTGGTCGCCTTTCCCGGCACCGGAGTGAAGACGCTGCCCGAGTTCGTCGCCAAGGCCAAGGCCGAGCCGGGCAAGCTCACCTATTCCTCGCCCGGCAGCGGCACGCCGCAGCACCTGGCGATGGAAGTGCTCAAGCAGCGCCTGGGCCTGAACATCCAGCACATTCCCTACAAGGGCGCGGCCGGCGCCACCACCGACCTGCTCGGCGGCCAGGTGCAGTTTTCCATCCTGCCGGTGCACACCGCCTTGCCGCACGCGCGTGCCGGCAAGCTGAACTTGATCGCCGTCTCCGGTGAAAAACGCACGCCGCTGGCGCCCGATGTACCGACCTTCGGCGAGTTGGGGCAGAAAAACCTCGGCCTGGATCTGTATTTCTGGTTTGCCGCGCCTGCGGGTACGCCTCCGGATGTCGTCGCGACGTTGAATCGCGACATCGGCGCCATCCTCGCCATGCCCGAGGTGCGCGAAACCATGATGAAGCAGGGCATGGTGCCGGAGGCAAGTACGCCTGAGCATATCGCTGACGAGATCAAGAGCGACCTGGCGCGCTGGAAGAAATTCATTGCCGAGACCCATATCACGGCCGACTGAAGCACCGGCACGCGCCCGCGTGCCGCCGGGAAGGGCAGGGGACCGCCTGCATCAAATGATGCCGCCGGCGGTTTATTTCCGCCGCGGCGCCCGCATATGCGGTAAAAGCGCCGCATGCCGGCAGCAAAAGTGCGATGATTCGCCTGTCATGCAGACGAATCCGCTTCCGGAAATGAAAAAGCCCCGCTGGCGCGGAGCTTCCGGAACCAAAACGTCCTGCTGGCGCAGGGCCGTGGAAACGAAAACGCCTTGCATATGCAAGGCGCTCGCTGAACCACTGAAACTTGGTGCCCAGAAGAGGACTCGAACCTCCACAGTGTTGCCACCGCTAGGACCTGAACCTAGTGCGTCTACCAATTCCGCCATCTGGGCGCGGAGAATTGCAAAAGCGGAAATGCAGGTTTTCTTGCAGAACCACCGCAGCAATCAAACAACAACGGAATTATAGCAAAATTGAAACAAAAAACACAAACCAGAGCGAGCAAAAAAAAGCCCGCCAATTCGACCTTTAAATCGCCCGCCGGTTTGAACCGCGGCAAAGCGCGCAAACAGGCGCGCGACGAACCTGATACCTACGCGCCGCGCCCGGAAAAAAGAGGCGGCGTCGACGCGCCGGCGCATCGCGTGCCGATCCCCGAGCGCAGCGAGATCGCCGCCGCTGTCGAGGAAGAAGCCGGCATCGGCATTTCGAAAATCGCACGCCGCCTGGGCGTGGAGCGCGCCGCGCTGGAAGGCTTGACGCGCCGCGTCGACGCCATGTTGCGTGATGGCGAATTGATTTTGAAGAGCAGCGGCCAACTCTATCTGGGCACGCCGCGCGTGCTGGAAACCGGCAAGCTGTCGCGCAATCGCGAGGGCTACGGTTTCATCACGCCGGAAACCGGCGGTGATGATTTTTACGTCGCCTCACACAATATCGGCGACGCCATGCACGGCGATACCGTTGCCTTCACCCGCCGTGGGCAGGACAAGCGCGGCCGCCAGGAAGCGAAGATCGTCGAGGTGCGCGCGCGCGGCATGACGCGCATTGTCGGGCGCCTGAAAAAGGACGGCGCACGCTGGGTGGCAATTCCACGTGAGCGCGGCTTCAGCGACCCGGTGGTGCTGGAGAAGGGCACGCGCGGCAACGAAGGCGATTTCGTCAACGTCGCCATCACGCGCTATCCGGAGGCCGGCCAGCCGATGGAAGGCAAGATCACCGAGGTACTCGGCGGTGAGGAAGATTCCGGCATCGAGATCGAAGTGGCGCTGCGCAAGCACGACCTGCCGCATGTGTTCTCGCAAGCGGCGGAGCATGAGGCGGAACAGTTGCCAGGCCAGTTGCGCCCGGCCGATTACAAGGACCGGCGCGACATCCGCGACCTGCCGCTGGTGACCATCGACGGCGAGGACGCGCGCGATTTCGACGACGCCGTCTACTGCGAGCCGGAAAAGGGCGGCAGGGGCAAGGCGGGTGGATTCCGCCTGCTGGTGGCAATTGCCGACGTCAGCCACTACGTCAAGCCCGGCGCGCCGCTGGACGTGGATGCACGCGAGCGCGCCACTTCGGTGTATTTCCCGCGCCGGGTGATCCCGATGCTGCCGGAGAAACTCTCCAACGGCCTGTGTTCGCTCAATCCCGAGGTCGATCGCCTGGTGATGGTGTGCGACATGGGCGTCACCGCCGATGGCGAGATTGCGCGCTACGAGTTCTACGCCGGGGTGATGCATTCGCAGGCGCGCATGACCTATACGGAAGTGGCGGAAATCCTCGCCGATCCGAAAGGCGCGGCGGCGAAAAAGCGCAAGGCGCTGGTGCCGCAATTCCAGAATCTTTATCAGGTCTACAAGACGCTGCTCGGCGCGCGCGAGCGGCGCGGCGCCATCGATTTCGAATCGACCGAGACCAAGATGGTGTTCAACGATGCGGGACGCATCGAGGCCATCGTGCCGGTGGTGCGCAACGAGGCGCACAAACTGATCGAGGAGTGCATGCTGGCGGCCAACGTGTGCGCCGCCGAGTATCTCGACAAGTTCAAGCATCCGGCGCTGTTCCGCGTGCACCTGGGGCCGACGCCGGAAAAGCTGGAAAACCTGCGCGCCTTCCTCGGGCCGCTGAGCCTCATCCTCGGTGGCGGTGAACATCCGCAAGCTCAGGACTACGCCAAGCTGTCGAAAGAGATTAAAGGGCGTCCCGATGCCGCGCTGATTTCCAGCGTGATGCTGCGCTCGATGCAGCAGGCGCAGTACGCGCCGGATAACGTCGGCCACTTCGGCCTGTCCTACGACATGTATGCGCACTTCACTTCGCCGATCCGCCGCTATCCGGATTTGCTGGTGCATCGCGCGATCAAGGCGGTACTGAAGCGCCGCACCTATCAGGAGGATGACTGGGATGCGCTGGGCGCGCATTGCTCGCGCCTGGAGCGCCGGGCAGATGACGCCTCGCGCGAAGTGCAGTCCTGGCTTAAGTGTCACTACGCCGCTGAACACCTGGGCGACGAGTTCGACGGCACCATCAGCGGCGTTGCCGGTTTCGGCATTTTCGTGACAGTCGAGCCGCTGATGATCGACGGCATGGTGCACATCTCCGAGCTCGGACGCGATTACTTCAACTACGACGAAACGCACCACCTGTTGCGCGGTGAGCGCAGCGGCCGCGAGTTCCGATTCGGCCAGCGCGTGCATGTGAAAATCGTGCGCGCCGACGCCGACTCGCTGAAAATCGACCTCGCGCTGCTCGATACGCCGCCGGCGCCCAGGCCGCAACTGCCGCCGGCACCAAGCGTAGACATCGCCACGCAAGGTGAGGACAAGATGGCCAGGCCGAAGGCGCCGCGCGCGACGCAAAAACCGGCCGCCGAGCCGGTTGCACCTGCCCCCGCCGGGGCGAAGAAGCCGGCAAGGAAGGCCTCCGCTCCCGTCAAGACGGCAAAAGCGCCGGCCAAGGCAGTGAAGGTGCCCGCGAAGGTGGCGAAGACGGCGAAAGTGGCGAAAAAGGCCGCGCCCGCCAAAGGCCTTGCGACTAAGGTAAAGTCCGCACCGGCCAAAAAAGCGGCACGCAACAAATCAACCAAAGCATAGGCATTGAAGGATCAGTCATGGCATTACCCGGCACGATGAAGCATATCGACCACGGCAGCGGCGGCCCCGCCGGCTGCATGCAATTGAAGGAAGGCCCCTTGCCGCAATTGAATGCGGGCGAGGTGCTGATCGAAGTCGCCTACGCCGGTGTCAACCGGCCCGACGTGCTGCAACGCGCCGGCAAATACCCGCCGCCGCCCGGCGCCTCGCCCGTGCTGGGGCTGGAAGTGGCGGGCAAGATTGCGGCGAAAGCCGATGACGTCAAGCAATGGAATATCGGCGACACCGTCTGCGCACTCACACCGGGCGGCGGCTACGCCGAATATTGCGCGGCGCCGGCCTCGCACTGCTTGCCGATCCCCAAGGGCCTGTCAGTGGCAGAGGCCGCTGCGCTGCCGGAAAATTATTTCACCGTGTGGAGCAATGTGTTCGAGCGCGGTGCACTCAAGGCGGGTGAAAGCTTCCTGGTGCATGGCGGCTCCGGCGGCATCGGCATCACTGCGATCCAGCTGGCGCATGCTTTCGGCGCCAAGGTGTACACCACGGTGGGCAGCGCGGAAAAGGTCGAGGCGGTGAAAAAGCTGGGGGCCGATGTCGCCATCAACTACCGCGAGCAGGACTGGGCCAAGGAACTCTGGGCCCTGACCGAGAAGAAGGGCGTCAACTGCATACTCGACATGGTCGGTGGCCCTTACATCGAAAAAAACCTGCGCTCGCTGGCCGCTGACGGCCGACTGGTGCAGATCGCGTTTTTGCAGGCGTCGAAAGTCGAGATCGACTGCACGCCCATCATGATCAAGCGCCTGGTGTTTACCGGCTCGACCTTGCGTCCGCAAAGCGTTGAGCGCAAGGCGCAGATGGCTGCGGCCTTGCATGAAAAAGTGTGGCCGCTGATCGAGGCGAAAAAGACCGGCACGCTGATCCACGCCACCTTCGATCTTGCCGAAGCGGCGCAGGCGCACGAGATGATGGAAGCTTCCAGCCACATCGGCAAGATATTGCTCAAGGTCAAAGGCTGATGGGCGCTTCAACGACACGCTTCATCTACGGCTTTCATCCGGTAGCCGGGCGCCTGCGGCAGCGCGCTGCATCGGTGGTCGAGGTCTATGTCGATGCCACACGCAAGGATGCGCGTGCGCGCGACCTGGCCAAACTGGCCGAGAGCATGAACGTGCGCGTGGTGCAGGTCGATGGCGCGCGCCTGGACGGTATGGCCGGCGGCGGGCGGCACCAGGGCGTTGCCGCCAGGGTCGAGCTGGTGGACCTGGCGACTTCCCTTGACGACGTGCTCGATCAGGTCAGCGGCCCGCCGCTGATCCTGGTGCTCGACAGCATCACCGACCCGCACAATCTCGGCGCCTGCCTGCGCACGGCGGACGCCGCCGGCGTGCATGCAGTGGTGGCGCCGAAGGACCACGCGGTGGGCCTGAACGCCACCGTGATCAAGGTGGCCTCGGGCGCGGCCGATACGGTGCCTTACATCACCGTTACCAATCTCGCGCGCACCTTGCGTGAATTGAAGGAGCGCGACATCTGGATCGTCGGTGCCGCCGGCGAGGCGCAGACCACGTTGTATGCGCCGGGGCTGGATCGCCCGCTGGCGTGGGTGCTGGGGGCCGAGGGCGAGGGCCTGCGGCGCTTGACCCGCGAGACCTGCGATGAACTGCGGCGCATCCCGATGGCGGGCGGCATCGAGAGCCTGAACGTGTCAGTCGCCACCGGCGTGTGCCTGTTCGAATCGGTGCGACAGCGCGCAGGAGACAGCGGCAAAGCGTCGGGCGGCTAAATTGCTATCACGCGGCGAGCGGACAGTACGTTGTTTTTTTGTAACAGCAACCGGGCGGATTGCGAAAAATACTTTACCAATTAAAGCCGGTGAATGTACTGTCCGGTTGCAGTCTATTTCCAAGTCTTGTTGATCTCTTGTTGCATGGGTTGTCCCGTTTGCGGGTATACCGGTGTGGTTAAGTAGTTCTCTAGTTTCTTGGTTGGGTTGCAAAGGGTCTACAAGGGCCGATTGTTCAAATTTGCAAAAGGAAACTAGTAAATGGCATCCGGTATCGTCAAATGGTTCAACGACGCCAAGGGTTTTGGCTTTATTACCCCGGACGAAGGCGGCGAAGACCTGTTCGCGCACTTCTCGGAAATCAAGTCCGAAGGCTTCAAGTCGCTGCGTGAAAACCAGCGCGTCGAATTCGAAATTCGCACCGGCCCGAAGGGCAAGCAAGCCGCCGCGATCAAGCCGCTGTAAGCAGTCGCTTGAGATAAAAAACCGCAGCCTCGGCTGCGGTTTTTTTATGCCTGAACGTCTCAGTCGCGCCTCGATCGCGCCTCAGTTGCGTGCCGACACCTTGCTCCCCAGCGCGCCTTCGATCGCGCGGGTTACCTTCGCGCTGCCCGGCTCGACGGCGCTGGCGAAACTGGCGATCACCTTGCCATTCTTGTCGATCAGATACTTGTGGAAATTCCACTTCGGCGCTTCGCCGGAAGCGGTGATCAGGTCGCGGTACAGCGCATTCTGCGGAATCGGCATGCTGAGTTTTTCGAACATCGGAAAGCTTACGCCGTAGTTTTCCTCGCAGAACGAGGCAATCTGTTTGTTCGAGCCCGGCTCCTGCTGGCCGAAGTCGTTCGACGGGAAGCCGATGATCACCAGGCCGCGCTTCTGGTATTTCTTGTACAGCGCTTCCAGGCCCTTGTACTGGTAGGTGTAGCCGCAGTTGCTGGCGGTGTTCACTACGAGCACGACCTTGCCGGCGTAGTTGCACAGGGGTACCGGTTCGTCGGTAACCAGCGAATTGAATTCATGGTGCAGCACCGCCGGGCAGGCCGCGGCGGGCGTGGCCGTGCCGGTAGTGGCGGATTGGGCGTGAGCCAAGCCGGCGCCCAGGCAGACGGCGGCGAAAAACAGGGTGCGGAGCAGGGAAGATGGGCGCATGGCAGCGGAAAGCTGAAGGAGGACATGCCCTTATACGCCTGCCGGTCGAAAATGGATACAAGGCCGGCGGCCGGGGAATCGGCGATATCATCACGCCATGATCAAGGGGCCCCATCGTCACTGCGTCTACGTCATCGAACTGGACCGTGCCGTGCTGCTGGAGCCGCGCTTTCTCAAGGCCAACCCGGACTACAACCCCGGCCGCGACTGCCTGTACGTCGGCATGACCGGGCTGACCCCGGCCGAGCGCTTTGCCAAGCACAAGCAAGGGGTCAAGGCCAACCGTTTCGCCCAGCTTTACGGCCTGCGCCTGCGGCCGGACCTGTACGCCTATCTCAACCCCATGCCCTATATCGGCGCGCAGGAAATGGAGGTCGAACTCGCGGTCGGCCTGCGCGAGGAGGGTTACGGGGTGTGGCAGGCCTGAGAGGAGATGCGATGAATACGCCGGTCAACTGCGACATGGGAGAGGCCTTCGGCCTGTACCGCTGCGGCGATGACGCCGGGCTGATGCCCCTGATCGACTGGGCCAATGTCGCCTGCGGCTTTCACGCCGCCGACCCGGTGGTGATGCGCGACACCGTGCGCCTGACCAAACAGCATGGCGTGGCGGTGGGGGCCCACCCGGCCTATCCCGACCTGCAGGGCTTCGGCCGGCGCGAGATGAAAATGCGCCGCGACGAGCTGGCCGCGGCGATCATTTACCAGGCAGGCGCGCTGAAGGGCTTTCTCACCGCCGAGGGCATGGCACTCAACCACATCAAGCCGCACGGCGCGCTTTACGGCGTCGCCTCGCGCGATGACGAAGTGGCGCACGCGGTGCGCGACGCGGCGCAGGTCTTCGGCGTGCCGTTGCTGGGCTTGGCGGGCACGCGCCACGAAGCGGTATATCGCGAGCGCGGCGTGCCGTTTTACGCAGAGTTCTACGCCGACCTCGACTACGCCGACGACGGTGGGCTGATCATCACCCGCGAGCATCATGCGCGCGACTCCGAAGCGGCGGCCTTGCGCGTGCGCACCGCGCTCACGCAAGGCAGGACGGCCCCGGTCACCGGCCGCGAGATTGCGGTGCGCGCGCAGACGGTGTGCGTGCATTCCGACACGCCCGGTGCGGTCGCGCTGGCGCGCGCGGTACGGCAGGCGTGCGGTGGCCGCTGAACGGCAGCGCGGGGCCTGGGGTTTACGCGTAATATTGCGCCTCCCGGCCGGCCCCGCAGCCGGACTTCTCGCCGCCATGAATCCGGAGAAAATCAATAAGCACAATCCCACCTTCCGCCGCATTGCCGCCGCGCTCCTGATCATCAGCATCGGGCTGGTGGGCGCGGCGGTGGTTTGCATGGAAGTGCAGTCCTCGCTGCGCGCCTACGTCGGCGGCGAAAGCCTCTGGTCGAAGGGGCAGAAGCAGGCGGTCTACTACCTGCGCCGCCTGGCGCAAAGCCGCACCGCCGCCGACTACGCCGAGTTCCGCGCCGCCATCGACGTTCCGCTGGGCGATCACGAGGCGCGCCTGGAACTGGAAAAGCCGGACTACGACGACACCGTCGCGCGCGCCGGTTTCATCCGCGGCCGCAACCATCCGGACGACATCTCCGGCATGATCTATCTGTACCGTATCGGCCGGCACGTCGTCTACATGGAAAAGGCGATTGACGTCTGGACCCGCGCCGACCCGATGATCGAGGAACTGGCCGCCATCGGCGAGCGGGTCAATGCCGAGGTGCGCAAGCCGCAACCCGACGAGCAGAACGTCGCCGCGCTGATGGCGCGCGCTTATGAACTGAACGACGCGCTGACACCGCTGGAAAGCGAGTTTTCTGTCACCCTGGGCGAGGGCTCGCGCGCCATCAGCACGCTGCTGCTGCAGCTGATGGTGGCTCTAAGCGTCGTTCTGGTGGGCACCGGCCTGCTGACGGTGCGCGCGCTCCTGATGCGCAACGAGCGCTTGCAGGCTGAATTGCGCGCACGCGAGGAGCACTACCGCTCGCTGTTCGAAAACAGCATGGACGCGGTGCTCCTGATCTCCCCCGACGGCACCATCCATGAGGCCAACCAGGCTGCCTGTCGGCTGTTCGGCTACACCCCGGAGGAATTGCGCGAGGTCGGGCGCTACGGCGTAATGCGGCCGGACACGCCGGGGCTGGCCGAGGCGCTGCGCGAGCGCGACCGCACCGGCAGCTTCAAGACCGAGCTGCAGATGCTGCGCAAGGACGGCAGCCTGTTCATGGCCGATGTTTCCAGTGCGATCTTCCACAATTCGGCCGGCAACAAGCGCACCTACCTGATCATCCGCGACATCACCCCGCGCAAGGACGCGGAACGCCGCCTGGAGCGCCTGAGCCGCTTCAACACCGTGTTTCGCCGCGTCAGCCAGGCGATTGCGCGCACGCGCGAACCCGCCGAACTCTATAGCTATCTGTGCGCCTGCGCGGTGCGCGACGGCGGGCTGCGCATGGCGTGCGTGCTGCGGCTGGACCCGGCCACCGGCAGCCTGCGGGCGGCCGCCAGCGAAGGCGGCGCCGGTGGCAACTTCGACCGGGCGCTGATTTCGGCCACTCCGGACTCGCCTTTCGGGCGCGGCCCGGCGGCGCAGGTGGTGCGCACCGGCATCAGCTTCGTCAACAATGATTTCGCCGCGGCGGAGATCGGCGCGCCTTGGCGCGAGGATCTGCTCCATGCGGGCTTCAAGGCGGTGGCCGTCTATCCGCTGCGCGAGCAAGGCGCGGTGATCGGGATTTTCGCGCTCTATGCGGGAGAAACCGGCTTTTTCGACCAGCCCCTGATCGACCTGATGGACCAGCTGGCACGCGAAGTGTCGTTTGCGCTCGATCACATCGGCGACCAGAAGGCGCGCGCAGTCGCCGAGGAAAGCCTGCGCAGCCTGAACCGCGAGCTGGAGCAGCGTGTGGCCGAACGTACCGCCGATCTGCGGGCCAGCAACGAGGCGCTGCAGACCTCCAGCCAGGAACTCGCGACTTTCAGCTACTCGGTGTCGCACGACCTGCGCGGCCCCTTGCGCGCGATCAACGGTTTTGCCAGCCTGCTGCTCTCCGACCATGCCGGGGAGCTTGACGCCCAGGGGCATGAATACCTGGAACGCCTGCGCGATGCCAGCCTGCGCATGGACCGGCTGACCAACGGGCTGCTGGACCTGGCGCAACTGGGCCGCGGCGCCTTCGCGCCCACTGATCTCGACCTGAGCGCGCTGGCGCGCGGCGTGGCGTCGGAGTTGCAGGCCACCGAACCCGACCGCGCTATCGAGTGGGTGATCGAAGCCGGCGTGCAGGGACGCGGCGACCCCGCGCTGGTGCAGGTGATGCTGCAGCAACTGATCGGCAACGCCTGGAAGTTCACCCGCGAGGTGCCACAGGCGCGCATCGAGTTCGGGGGGCGGCGCGATCGTGAGGACCAAGTGACGTGCTTTGTCGCCGACAACGGCTGCGGGCTGGACATGGCCTATGCGGAAAAGATCTTCAACGCCTTCGCGCGCCTGCACCCGATGAACGAATACGAAGGCATCGGCATCGGCCTGGCGACGGTCAAGCGGATTCTCGAACGCCACGGCGGGCGCATCTGGGTGGAAGCCGCGCCGCGCATCGGCGCGACCTTCTACTTCACCCTGCCGCCGGTGTAGGCGGCGCCGATCAGGCGGGCGTGCCTGGGGCCAGACGCGCCTGCACCGCTTGCAGGACTTCCGGGCCGCTCAAGGGCTTGACCAGAAAATCACTGGCGCCCAGGTCCAGGCCGGCGCGCATGTAGCGGCCAGGGTCGAGTACGGTAATCAGGATCACCGGCATCTCGCGGGTGCGCGCATCTTCGCGCAAGCGCTTCAGCGCCTCCATCCCGTTGACGCCGGGCAGGAGCACGTCCAGCAGCAGCAGGCCCGGCGCCTCGCGCTCGATCTCGGCGAACATCAGTTCGCTGCTCTCCACGCTGCGCGTGCTGTAACCGCCGTTGCGCAGCACGGTTTGCAGCCAGCTGTTCAGGGCGGCGTCGTCGTCAACAATCAGGATGTCCGGCATCGGCGCGAGGGGAGCCGGGCGGGTGCCGGCCTGTTGCAGGGAAAATTCGGGAGCAATCTGGGAGCAATTCGGTAAGGGACGCATTCTACGTCCTCGCGCGCTGGCCGCAAATCACCATTCGTCACAAACGCCAGCCCTGGGCGGCGGCCCAGTCGTCGGTCGAGCGTTCTGTGTCGCCGCCTTCGCGCTGCAGCCAGGCACAGAACTCGCCGACCAGCGAGTCCAGACCCGCCGGCGTGGCATGATTGGCGAAGTAGGTGCGGCGCTTGGCGCCGGTCAGGCCGAAGGGCAGGGTGAGGCGGCCGGCAACGATGTCGTCGATCACCAGGAACAGCGGCACCAGTACTAGCCCCAAGCCTTCAGCGGCGGCCTGCAGGGCAAAATACATCTGTTCGAATTGCAGGGTATTGGCGGGCTTGAGGCCCTGGCAGTCGACGCTCTCGAGCCAGTCGGCCCAGGTATAGGGTTCGGTGCCGTAAGCGATCAGCGTCTGGCCACGCAGTTCGCGCGGCTTGCCCGAACGCAGGGCAGGCGCGAGGTCGACGTGGCAGACCGGGGCAATGATCTCGGTCATGATGGGCACCGATGGATTTTCCGCCGTCGGGCCGCTCTGCCCACGGATCGCCACGTCGTAGGAGTTTTCGCGGAAATTCACTGGCGCAAGCGAGGTGGTGACGCGGATTTCGACGCCTTCGTGGCGGCGCTGGAAAGCTGACATGCGCGGGATCAGCCAGCGCATGGTGAAAGTAGGCGGCGCACTGACGGTGATCGCGGTCGGCGCCGCCTGCTCGCGCAGGTGCATCGAGGCCACGGCGAGCCGGTCCAGCAGGGGGGCGACCTCGGCGAGGTAGCTGCGCCCGGCCTCCGTCAAGGTCAGCAGCGAGGCCGAGCGGCGAAACAGCGGCGCCCCCAACCAGTCTTCCAGCAACGCCACCTGGCGGCTCACGGCGCCATGGGTGACGCTCAGTTCGGCCGCCGCCTTGGTGAAGCTGACATGTCGCGCGGCGACTTCGAAAGCCTTGACGGCGTTGAGAGGCGGCAGCTTGCGCATCGGTCAGTGGAGTTTTCAGCGTGAGTTTATTTGACGCTATGTGAAGAATACTCCTTTGCCGGAATTTCGCCGCGTATCCACACTATTGCAAATGAATTCCTGCCGACATTTTGCGGCATTGCAACATCGGAGACAACCCTCAGTGAGAGATTTGCTGGCGCTGCGCGCCCGCCACGCCTTGCCATGAAAGCCGCCGCCTTCGACTACATACGACCTGACACCCTGGGCGAGACACTGGATTTGCTGGCCCGGCATGGCGGTGACGCCAAGCTGATTGCCGGCGGCCAGAGCTTGGTGCCGATGATGGCCATGCGCCTGACGCGGCCGGCACTGCTGATCGACATCAACCGCCTGCAGGAGTTGAAATCCTTGCACTGCGTCGATGCGTGCGTAACCATGGGCGCCGGCACGCGCCAGCGCAACGTCGAGGACGATACGGCGCTGCACGCGCGCCTGCCGCTTGTCAAATGCGCGCTCGACTGGGTCGGGCATGCGCAGACGCGTAATCGCGGTACCGTCGGCGGCAGCCTGGTGCATGCGGATCCATCGGCAGAGTTGCCGCTGGCGGCGCTGGTGCTGGGCGCGCGCCTGCATTTCCAAAGCAAGGCGGAGGGCAAGCGCGAATTGGCGGTCGAGGAATTTTTCCTCGGGCCGATGTTTTCCGCCACCGGCGAGGCCGAATGCCTGACGGCGATCGACTGGCCGCAATGGGGGCAAGGCGCTGGCGCGGCGTTTGATGAAGTGGCAATCCGCCACGGCGATTTCGCCCTCGCTTCGGCCGCGGCGCAGGTGCAAATGGATGCGCAAGGCGTGTGTCGGCGCGCCACCTTCGGCGTCGGCGGGGTCGATGGTGTGCCGCGCGCCTTTCCCGAAATCGCGCAGCGCCTGGTCGGCACGAGCCTGGAGGACGATCTGCTGCGCGAAGTGGCTGCCGATGCCGCCGCCGACTGCGCACCGGGCAACGATCCGCATGCCAGCGCCGAATACCGGCGCCACCTCGCCACCGTGCTGATGCAGCGCGTGCTGCGGCAGGCGGCACAGCGCGCCATGGCCACCGTGGGAGCCCATGCATGAGCAAGCGCAAGCTGGTGGACATTGCCATCAAGGTCAATGGCGTGGTGCGCGAGACGCAAGTCGAGGCCCGCACCACCCTGGTGGACTTCCTGCGCGACACCCTGTATCTCACCGGCACCCACATCGGCTGCGAGCACGGCGTGTGCGGCGCCTGCTCGGTGCTGCTGGATGGCGACCCGGTGCGCTCCTGTTGCATGTTCGCGGTGCAGGCCGACGGGCTTTCGGTGACCACGGTCGAAGGCCTGGCGCCGGAGCGCGGGCAATTGTCGGCGATCCAGGACGCTTTTTGCGAAAAGCACGCCATGCAATGCGGCTACTGTACGCCTGGCATGCTGATCGCCTGCCACGCGCTGGTGGCGCGCAATCCGCATCCGGACGAAGCCGAAATCCGCGAGGCGATCAGCGGCAACCTGTGTCGCTGTACCGGCTACCAGCAGATCGTCGACGCGGTCAAGCATGCTACCGGGCAAAAGAGCGGCGCGCATGACTGAGCCGCGCAAATTCCGCTATATCGGCCGGCACCGGCGCGCGGTCGAGCACCGGCGTTTCGTGGTTGGCCGTGGACGCTACGCCGCGGACATCCAGTTGCAGGGGCTCTTGCACGTGGCGATTGTCGCCAGCCCCCATGCGCACGCGAAGATCATTTCCATCGACGCATCGGAGGCGCTCGCCATGCCGGGCGTGCACGCTGTGGTGACCGGCGAGGAACTCATTGCCAATACCGAGGCAATGCTGCCCGGCGTCGATGCGCCCCAGGTCAAGCGCTATCCGCTGGCGCACGACGTGGCGCGTTATTCCGGCGAGTGGGTGGTAGCAGTGGTGGCCGAGTCACGCGCGCTGGCCGAAGATGCTGCCGAACTGATCGAGGTGGAGTACGAGCCGCTGCCGCACGCCGTCGACCCGGAAGCGGCGATGGGGGAGGGCGCGCCGCTGGTGCACCCGAAGCACGGTTCGAACGTCATTTTCCGCCGCGTATTCGACTGGGGCGAGGTGGATACGCATTTTGCCGCCGCCCCGCACAAGCTTTCCTACCGGGTGCGCTGGGCGCGCAGCTCGACGGTGCCGATCGAGACTTTTGTGGTCAGCGCCTGGCATAACGACGCCACCGGCATCCTGGATGTCTGGGCGTCGATCCAGATGCCCAAGTTCCCCGACCAGTTGGCGCGCGCGCTGCGTATGCCGGGTAACGCGGTGCGGGTGCATTTCGATGTGGACGTGGGCGGTAGTTACGGCGTCAAGCGCGGCATCAAGCACGCGGTGCTGGTGGGCTACCTCGCGCGCAAGCTAGGGCGGCCGGTGCGTTTTACCGAAGATCGGCTGGAAAACATGCGCGGCGGCGACATGCAGGGGCCGGACCGTATTTTCGACATCACCCTGGCTTTCGACGCAAAAGGCGTGATCAAGTCCATGCGCATGCGCGCGGTGGATGACGTCGGTGCCTACGCCGGCCGCTCGCCGCTGCAACTGGGCAAGCCGGTAGGCGCCATCGTCGGGCCGTATCGTATCGGCAGCGTGCAGTACGAGGCGGTGTCGGTGATGACCAACAAAACGCCGCAGGAGGCGGTGCGCGGCTTCGGTCAGGCGCCGACCAATTACGCGATCGAAAGCGGCATCGACAAGGTGGCGCGCTTTCTCGGCATTGACCGCGTTGAACTGCGTCTGCGCAACCTGATTTCCAAGGAGGAGTTTCCTTACCTGATTCCCAGCGGCACCACCTATGACTCCGGCGATTACGCCACGGTGCTCGGCAAGGCGCTGGATGCCGCGCCGCTGAAGGAATTCGAGGCCGAGCGCGATGCCCTGCGCGCGCAAGGCAAGCTTGCCGGCATCGGCATCTCGACCTGCCTGGAACCGTCGGGCGGCAATTCCTCCTTCGAGCCGCTGTTCAATCCGAAGAACCTGACCACGACGTGGATGGACTCCTGCCTGATCCGTATCGACCTCAACGACGCGGTGACGGCGCTGATGGGCACTTCCACCTCGGGGCAGGCGCACGAGACCCTGGTCTCCACGGTCGTGGGCGAAGTGCTGGAACGCGAGCCCGACAGCATTCGCGTACTGCACGCCGATTCCCTCAACGCACTGCCATCGAACAGCCCGGTGGGCAGCCGCATGGCCATCATGCTGGGCGGGGCGGCGGCAGGGGCGGCGAAAAAGCTCAAGGCCAAGCTGCTGCGCATCGCCGCGCACAACCTTGGTGTACCGGTGGCCGATTTGCAGTACGAAAGCGGGAATGTCTTCGTCGCGGCCGCGCCGGACAAGCGCATGACCTGGGCGCAACTGGTCGAGATCGCCCATCGCCGCTATCACCAACTGCCGCCGGGGGATGAGCCCGGGCTGCAGGAGAAATTCGTGATGGAAGTACCCACCGGCGGCATGCTGCCCACCGCTGATGGCCGGGTGCAGATGTATCCCTGCCATTCCTTCGAATCGCATCTGCTGTTGGCGAGCATCGATCCCGACACCGGCAAGGCGACGATCCACCGTTATGTGTGCGGCCACGACTGCGGAGTGATGATCAGCCCGGACGTGGTGCACGGCATGACCTACGGGGGCATCGCCCACGGCCTGGGCGCGGCGCTGATGGAAAAATTCGCCTTTTCCGCCGACGGCCAGTTGCTTGCGGGCACCTTCATGGATTACCTGCTGCCCAGTTCCAAGGAGGTGCCTTCCATCACCATCGTCGACCATTGCACGCCGTCGCCCCTGACCGAATTCGGCCAGAAGGGCTCGGGCGAGGCGGGTTACCTCGGCAGCCCGGCGGCGATCGCCGGCGCGCTCAACGACGCGCTGGCGCAAGTCGGCGCCTCCATCGACGAACTTCCCATGACCCCGCATGCGCTGTGGAACGCGCTGCGCAAGCGCCGCGACATCGCCTGAAAGCCTCACGGACAACCATCACGCCAACCTTACGGAGCTCAACAATGCGCGAACACGTCAACATCCAGCAGGACGGCCGCATCCTGCGCATCACTTTCAACCGCCCCGCGGACAACGGCATCTCGGACGCCATGGCCGCCGCGTTCGTCGAGGCCCTGGGCACCGCTCATCAAACCTCCGACGTGGTGCTGGTGAAAAGCGTCGGTCCTGACTACTGTACCGGCCGCTCGCGCGACCCCGGCCAGGCCCCGCCCTCGGCCGAAGCCTACACGCGGCGCCCGGAGTACGACGCCATCTTCAACAGCTACAAGGCGATCCGCAATTGCCTCATTCCCGTGGTCACGGCCATCGAAGGCCGTGCGATGGGCTTCGGCGCGGCGATCGCCGGGCTGTGCGACGTCTCGTTCGCCAGCGACAAGGCCAGCTTCAATATTCCCGAGATCGCGCACAACGTGATGCCGACGATGGTGATGTCCGCGCTGTACGACCGCGTCTCGCGCAACGCGCTGATGTGGATGGCCTACTCCACCGAATTCATCGATGCGCAGCGCGCGCTGCTCTACGGCATGGTCAGCACGGTGGTGCCGGCGGCGCAACTGGACAAGGCGGCGGAGGACTTTTGCCAGCTGGTGCTCTCGCGCCCGCGCCCGGCGGTGCTGGGCCTGAAGGAATACCTGCATGTCGCCCCGCGCATGGACGAACTGGGGGCGATCGATTACGCGCGCAGCCTGCATTCGATCGTCAACACGTCTGCGGAGATGAAACGCAAGCATTGATGCAGCCGTAAAGGCGGCCGGCGCAGGAACGCCGGCCCCTCAATAAATAAATCCAAAGGAGACCGAGATGGGACAAAAGCAGAGTGAGCGCAGGGACTTCCTGCGTGCCGCCGGCGCCGTGGCGCTCGGCGCCGGACCGCTTGCCGCATGGGCACAGGCCGCGCCGACCGGCAAGGTGATCAAACTGATTGTCGGCTTTCCGCCGGGCCAGGCGACCGACACCGTGACGCGCCTTCTCGCAGACAAGATGCAGGCCGCCACCGGCAACACCTATGTGGTGGACAACCGGCCAGGGCAAGGCGGTAGCCTGGCGCTGGGTGTGCTGGCGAAATCGCCGCCGGACGGCAGCACCATGATGATGGTGCACATGTCGGCGATGGCCACCAACCCTCACCTCTACAAGAACGTGCCGTACGATGCGGTGAAGGATTTCGAGGCCGTGGGCCTGGTGGGCGACCTGCCGTTCGTGATGGTCTGCAACCCGTCGCTGCCGGTGCAAAACGTCGCCGAGCTGGTGGCCTACGCCAAGGCGCACCCCAACAAGCTCACCAACTCGTCCTCCGGCAACGGCACCGTCTCGCATCTGGCGATGGAGGAGTTCAAGCGCCAGGCGGGCGTTGCCATCACCCACGTGCCTTACAAGGGCAGTGCCCAGGGCATCACCGACGTGATCGCCGGCACCGTGTCGATGGCACTGGAGACCGCGCCGGCGGTGCAGCCTTTCGTGCAGTCCGGCAAGCTGCGCGCGCTCGCCGCCGGCACCACCAAGCGCCTGGCGTGGATACCCAATGTGCCGACGCTTGCCGAACTGGGCTACAACGGCATCAATGCCGTCACCTGGCTGATGCTGATCTACCCGGCCGGCACGCCCAAGGCAATGGTCAACTCGCACTTCGAAGCGATCAACAAGATCGTCGCCATGCCGGAAATCGAGCAGCGCTTCGCTTCCCTCGGCGTGCTGCCGCGCTCCAGTAAAAGCCCGGACGAGGCCGATGCCTACATCCGCTCCGAATTTGTCGCCTGGGGCGCGGTGGTCAAGCGCAGCGGCACCGTGCTGGAGTGAGCGCCATGCGTCTCTTGAAAATCGCGGCCATCGCGCTGCTGGCCGCGGGCGCGCATTGCGCCTGCGCGCAATCCTGGCCCTCCCGCCCGCTGCGGGTCCTGGTGCCGTACCCGCCGGGCGGCTCGACCGACATCCTGAGCCGCCTGGTCGGGCAGACCCTGGGCGAAACGCTGGGTCAGCCGGTGGTGGTGGAAAACCGCGGCGGTGCCAACGGCACCATTGCCGGCAGCTATTTCGCCAAGGCGGCGGCGGACGACCATTTCTTTCTGGTCGTCTCGCTGCCGATGATGGCAGTCAACCCGTACCTTTACGCCAAGCCGGGCTACGAGCCCGATACCGATTTCACGCCTGTCGGGCTGATGGCGCAGACGCCGGATGTGATGGTGGTGGCACCCGCACTGCCGGTGCATAGCCTTCGCGAACTGGCGGATTATGGTCACGCCCATCCGGGCAAGCTGACCTACTCCAGCTCAGGGGTCGGCAGCGCCGGCCACCTGCTCAATGAGTTGTTCCGCACCACGGTGGGCATCGAGCTGCTGCACGCACCTTATCGCGGCAACGGCCCGGCGATGCAGGCGCTGTTGTCCGGCGACGTGCAGTTCACCACCGACAACCTGCCGCAATTGCTGCCGCAGATCCGCGCGCAGAAGTTGCGGCCGATCGCCGTCAGCACGCAAAAGCGCTGGTTTCAGCTGCCCGAGGTGCCGACGTTTGCCGAGTCCGGCTATGCCGGCATGACCACCAGCGCCTGGTTCGGGCTGGTGGCGCAGGCGAAAACCTCGCCGGAGGTGGTAGGGCGGATGAACCGCGCCCTGGTTAGCGTGCTGAAAAAGCCCGATTTCGTCGCCAAACTGGCCGAGTTCAGTTTCGAGCCGCTGCCGGGGACCCGCGAGGACATGGTCGCCGCCACCGAGCGCGAGCGCGGTGTGTGGAAGCGGGTGGTCGCGACCTCCGGCGCGAAGGCCGACTAGGTTGATTGGCTGAACAAGAGGCAATTTCGGAAAACGTGGGGCATGTGTGGGTTTACGCTGCCCCATTCTGGCCTACATTTTTGCGCCCCGGTCGATCCGGGGAGGTGGCGCAACGGCTGTTTGGAAACCCAGGAACCCAAGGCATCAGACCCGCTGTGCATGTGTGATTTCAGCTTGGCGGGAGTCGGTATGCGGGACGCCAGTAGTTTCAGTCGGAACCATCAGCAGATGTGGAGCAGCGGGGATTTTTCACCCATCGCGCCGTTTTTCAGTGTTCTTTCCGCTGGCGAGCGGCATCGCCTGGCGCGCGACCTGCCGGCCCTGGCGCACAAGCACAGCGTCCTCGGCAATCATAACTTTTACGCCCCGGCGGAATACCTCGAGGTGGTGGCACCGCGCCACTGATCCTGGCGCCCTCGATTGATGCCGGATCGTGTTCCGTAAGCACCGTGCTTCAGCGGATTCGCGCCAAATTGGCATCGGTAGGTATAAATTCGTATACGGGACGCGAGATTTGGTGCATCCGTCCTTCGTGGATATGCGTAAGATGCGCGGAACCCAAAAACGCCCGCTTTAGATGATTGGGACAAGGCTGGTGCAGGCCGTTGCGAAATGGCCGCACCTGCCGTCGGGCACGTTGGTAATAGGTGCAAGATGAAAACAAGACTGGCTAAACTAAGCAAGCCGAGAATCCGTGGCGCGGTGCGGCGCGAACGTTTGTTCGCCTTATTGGACCGCTATCGCGCGCAGCCGGCAACCTGGGTGGCGGGGCCGCCCGGGGCGGGCAAGACCGTATTGGTTTCCACCTACCTGGAGGCGCGCGGTCTGCCGGCGGTCTGGTTCGAGGTCGACGGGGGCGAATCCGATCCGGCGGCGTTCTTTTATCACCTGCGCCTGGCGGTGGAAAACTGCGGCAGCGAGAAAAAGGAAGCGCTGCCCCTTTTGACGCCCGAGTACATGGCCGACCTGCCCGGCTTTGCGCGGCGTTTTTTCCGCGGCTTTTTCCTGCGCCTGGAACCACCTGCCGCACTGGTCCTGGATAACTACCAGGAAGTGCAGGTAGGTTCGGTCTTTCACACCCTGATCGAGCGCATGCTGGCCGAGGTGCCGGAAGGCATCAACGTCTTCGTCCTCTCCCGTACCGCCCCGCCGGAAGAATGCACGCGCCTGGTGGTGGGCAAGGCGATCGCGCAAATCGGTTTCGACGACCTGCGCCTGACGCGCGAGGAAACCGCGCTGATGGCCGGCTGCGGCTTTCCGCGCGACGAGCAAAGCCTGGATGCGCTGTACGCCCAGGCTGACGGCTGGGCTGCCGGCACCATTCTGATGGCCGACCGCATGAAGCGCACCGGGTCGCTGGGGACGGTGTCGCATCCCGGCGAGATGGATTCGGTGTTCGCCTATTTTGCCGGCGAGGTATTTCAGAACCTGCCGCAGATGGCGCGCTCAGTGCTGATGCGCACCTCCTTCCTGCCGCACATGAGCGCGCAGGTGGCCGCGCGCATCTGTGGTGAGCCGCATGCCGGCGGCGTGCTCGAGGAGATGTTCAAGCGGCACCTGTTCACCGACCGCCGCGGCGGCGCCGAACCGGTGTATCACTATCATGCCTTGTTCAGCGCCTTTCTGCGCGAGGAGGCGCGCCAGGCGCTGCCGCCGGAAGATTTCGCCTGCCTGATCAGCGACTCCGCCGATCTCCTGGCCGCCGACGGCGCGGTCGACCAGGCGGTGGCGCTGTACCTGCGGGTGGAGCGCTGGGATCGCGCGCGCAGCGCCATCCTGCAGGCCGCTTCCTCGCTGGTGGCGCAGGGGCGCCTGGAAACGCTGAAGGAGTGGATCCTGGCGCTGCCGGTGGCGGCGCTCCTGGCCGAGCCCTGGCTGCGTTTCTGGCTGGCCTCTTGCTACGTCGCCGCCGTGCCCAAGCGGGCGCGCGAGATTTTCGAGGAAGCCTATCGCGGCTTCGTTTCACGCGGCGACAGTGTCGGCCAGATGGCCGCCGCCGCGGCGATGATCGAAACCCACATGCTGGATTTCGAATCAGCCTCACTCAGGCCCTGGGTGGCGGCGCTGGAAGAACTGCTGCGCGGGGAGCCGCGATTTCCCTCGCGCGAACTGGCGCTGCGCGTGCATTGCGCTTGCGTCCTCGGCACCTTCAACGAGCAGCCGGGGCATCCGCTCCTGGCGGCGAGCGTGCGCCGCATCGATAGCATGCTGGCGGAAGATATCGAGCCCAACCGCAAGGTGGTGGCGGGCGCGACGCTCCTGCCTTACTGCGCCTGGAAGGGCGACGTCGAGCTCGCCACGCGTACTTTCAGCCGCATCGAGCCGCTGATGGCCGGGCCGGCGGTGCAACCGCTGGCGCGTCACTGGTGGCGCGTGCGCCAGGCGACGTTCCACATCTGGCGCATGCAGTACGGCGAGATGGAGCAAGCACTGGACGAGGCGCGGCAGATCGCCGAGTCGCACAACTGGCGCGCCGGCGCCCCCTTCGGCTGCCTGATGTCGGCGCTGCTGGCGGCCTTCCGCCACGACGCCGCCGGCGCCCGCGTGGTAGCGCAGCGCTTCGAATCGCTGCGCAATCCAGGCAAGCCGGGTGACGATCTCTATGGCCACATGGTGTACGCGGCCTGCGCGGTCGCCGAAGGCGACTACGCACTCGCGCTGAGCCTGCAGGACCAGGCGATGGCCGGGGCCGAGCGCATGTGGTTCCCCACGCGCTACGTGGCGATGATCAACCACGTGCAGATGTTGCTGCAGGTGGGGGAGGCGGACCGCGCCCAGGCAAGCCTGGAGCGCGTGCAGGGGCTCGTGGGCGGCGTCGGCCTGGACTGCTGCGAGATGGAAGTGCGCTTGCTGGAGGCGGGCGTGGCCTGGGCGCGCGGAGACGCAGCGTGCTGCGAGGCCGCGCTCAGGTTGTGCCTGCCGTATTTCCGCCGGCGCGGCTTTTTCGGCTATACCTTCCGCTGGATGCCTGAGATGGTGGGCCACCTATTGCTGCAGGCCCTGCATGCCGGCATCGAGAGCGACTACGTGCGCATGGTGATCCAGGAGCTGCAACTGGCGCCGCCGGCGCGCGAAGTGGAAGCCTGGCCCTGGCCGGTGAAGATCTACACCCTCGGCCATTTCCGTGTGGTGATCGACGGCGAGCCGCTCACCTTCAACGGCAAGGCGCAGAAAAAGCCGCTGGAGTTGCTGAAGGCGCTGGTGGCCCTGGGGGGACGCGATGTCGATTTCCCCATGCTGGTCGAACTGCTCTGGCCGGATGCCGAGGACGCGCGCAAGTCCGGCGAGATGACGCTGTCGCGCCTGCGCAAGCTGCTCGGCCGCGCCGAAGCGGTGCAGATCGCCGACGGCAAGCTCGCCCTCAACCCGGCGCTGGTCTGGGTCGACGCCGAAGCCTTCGAAGACCTGCTACAACCGCTGCCCCAAGGCAGCCTGACCCTGCGCATGCAGGGCGCGGGCGGCACGCCTTGCGATCGCGAGGCGCGTGCCGCTGCCGCGTTGGCGCTGTATCGCGGCCACTTCCTCGGCCATGAGCCGCCGGTGCAATGGGCGCAATCGATGGCCGATCGCCTGCGCGCCAAATACCTGCGCCAGGTGCTGGAAACCGGGCGCGGCTGGGAGTCGCTGTGCTGGGACCAGGCCGCGCAGATCTATGAGCGCGGTATCGAGATGGACAACCTCGCCGAGGAGTTCTACCAGCGCCTGATGGTCTGCCATCGCGAGCGCGGCAGCCTGACCGACGCCATCCGCGTCTACCGCCGCTGCCGCGACAATCTCTCCATCATCCTCGGCATCGCACCTTCGCCGCAGACCACTGCACTGTACCAGTCTCTGCACCAGTAGCCGGGGGACCCTGCGCCTCGCGGATATTTCGATTTGGTGGGCCATGCGTAGGGCGCGCCGCCCCTCGCGCGCCTTAAATTCCCGCTTGTCGCACCGCAGTCCTTCGATACGGCTCCGTTCCCCCGGGGGCGCCATCGAAGGGCTGCGTGCCTGCGGCCATGCCGCAACCTTATTGAGTGACAGCGCCCATCCCAAGGGGCGCTTTCGGGCCGCATGTCCGTCTGACGGCATGCGGCCTTTTTTTATTGCCGCCTTGCCTGCGTGAGGGCAAAACAAAGGGCCATTGGAATCCAATGGCCCTGATATTCGTGGTGGAGAAGAGGAGGATCGAACTCCCGACCTTCGCATTGCGAACGCGACGCTCTCCCAGCTGAGCTACTTCCCCGAGCCGTGGATTGTAGCGTCGCGCGACCTGCGCTTCAAGCGCGCCACCGACGACCGGCCCGGCAACGCCGGCCGGGCGCGGCCGACGTGCACGACGATGTCAGTGATGTGCGTGCGCGGCCGCGTTGCGCTTGCGCGTCTCGGCACCCTTCTTCGCCGACGCGGAGCGTTGGGCCGCCGTACGCGTCGCCGACGCGTGGCCGCCGAGCTTGCCCCCGCGATGCGCCGCCGGATGGCCGGTGTGCGTGTCGCGGCCCGAGCCGGACTTGTTGCCGCCGCCGTCGTCCTTGTTGACGGTCGCCCAGGCACGCCGTTCGGCTTCCTTGTCCGGCACGCCGCGGTGCTCGTATCCCTCGGCGATGTGGTCGGCCTTGCGTTCCTGCTTGTCGGTGTACTTCGATTTGTCGCCTCGTGGCATGGTGGACTCCTTCGCGAATGAGTGTCGACGATGCAACCGTCGCAAATCGCCGCGCCGTTGCGGCTCGGCGAACCGTGCTTCCGCGCGTCGGACAACGACGCAACGACGCGGCGCCGCAACGACACAACGACGCGGTGCCGCGCGCTCGGCGAGCGACGCCTCACGGCGTGCCGGCGGGCACTTGCGTGGCGAACATCGCGAGCGTCGCGGCGCCGCCGGCGGCGATCCACAGCGCGCCGAGTCCGATCGCGCCGTACACCCACGCGCCGGACGCGGCGCCGGCCACCAGGCCGCCCCACAGCGCGAGCTGCCACGCCCAGGTCCAGCGTTCACCGCCGTAGAACGCGGCGACGAGG
>DASYEQ010000052.1:0-39056 GCA_036498945.1 Burkholderiales bacterium
TTCGACCATTACGCCTGGGCCGGTGTCGAGGCGCAGACGACGATCGAAGAGGGCAAGGCCGGCGACCAGGTCGGCGCGGTGCGCCGGGTGGTGATGCCGGGCCGCGTCATCCGCCAGAAAATGCTCGCGCATTCCGATGCCAGGCGGTCCTACACCTATGGCTTTCCCGACGCGGACGCGCTGCCGGTGCGCAACTACGTGGCGACCCTGCGCGTCACGCCGGTCACCGAAAGCGGCCAGGCCTTCGTCGAATGGTGGGCCACCTTCGATTGCGCCGAGAGCGAGATCGGCAAGTGGACGCGCTTCTACGAAAAGGACGGCTTCGCCGCCTGGCTCGCCGGCCTCAAGCGCCACATGGCGCGGTCCTAGCCGGGCGCTTCATGCAGACGCGCTGCGCTCACACCATCACCTGCACCGCCTTCATTCCCGCCCAGGTCGCCAGCAGCGCGCCGCAAAGATTGGCCGCGATGGTGGCGAACGCATGGGCGCTGCGGCCTTCGAGAAAGGCGCCCACCACTTCGGCGGAAAACGCCGAGAAGGTGGTGAAGCCGCCGCAGATGCCGGTGGTGATGAACAAGCGAACGATCGGCGGCGCGGTGGGGTTGGCGATGAACCACGCCAGGGTCGCGCCGATGATGAAGCCGCCGACGATGTTCACCGCGAGCGTGCCCAGCGGCACCGCCTGTATCGTCGGATTGAGCAGCACGCTTACCACCCAGCGCGCCACCGAGCCGATCAGGCCGCCGACGGCAACCGCCAGGAAATTGTTGAAGGTCAGCATTTGTCTCCCCATTGCATGCGCAGCGCGCATGGTACCGCGTGAATTGCCGGCGGGGGAGTGAGGACGAACGCCTACAGCTTCCCTGCCGGGACCTGTAGGCATCATCAGCCGTCAATGCAGCGGACGGCGGTTGGATTGGAGGAATGCCATCTCCATTGGCGCGCACTGTATCACAGGGGCACGGCGCCGCTTGGCAGCAATGAGGCGGCGGCAATACGAGATCGCCGGGCCGGTACCCCGCGGCGCTTCAGGCGGGCCGTGCCGCGCGTGAATGGTTCGCCGCTGCTTGCGGCGCCGCGCCCATCTCCCCTTCCAGCCACGCGGTGAAGCAGTGCGACTCCGGCGCCGCGTTGGGCGCCAGGGCGTAATAATGCCGCGCCAGCGGCAGGCGCAGTTGCGGCAACGGGCAGGTCAGGCGCGCGGCGGCGAGGTCGTGCGACACCAGCGACAGCGGCGCCACGGCGAACCCCAGGCCGTCGAGCGCCGCCTGCAACACGAAATGCAGGTGGTCGAACTGCAAGCGCGAAGCCGGCCTGGTGCGCGCGCTGCCGGCGTGCAGCTTCCAGTCGTCCCAGTCCTGGCGGCGCGTGCGCGAAATCAGCAGCGTGTGGCGCGCCAGGTCGCGCGGCTCGCGCACCGGGTGCGCGGCAAACAGCGAAGGCGCGCCGACGATCAGCGCTTCGTCTTCCAGAAAAGCCTGCACCGGCAGCCGGTCCCAGCCCTCCAGGCCGCGGCGGATCGCCACGTCGAAATCATCGGCGGCGCGCGCCGGGTCCGCCGTGCTGGTCACCACCTGCGGCTCGACGCCGGGATAGCGCGCGACAAACGCCGGCAGCCGCGGGATCAGCCAGCGCACCGCGAACGAAGGCCGCACGTTGATGCGCACCGCGCGCGCCGGCGCGCGCAAGGCCACCGCCTGCGCGGCGCCGGCGATCTGCGCCAGGGCCGGCGCCACCTCGGCGTAGAACTGCTGCCCGGCGGCGGTGAGCAGCACCTGGCGCACGCGCCGCTCGAACAGCGCCGCGCCCAGGTGCTGTTCCAGCGCCTTGATCTGCCGGCTCACCGCGCCATGCGTTACGTGCAGTTCGGCGGCGGCACGCGAAAAGCTCAGGTGCTGGGCGGCGGCGGCAAAGGCGCGCACGGCGTTCAGCGGCGGCAGACGGGAAGCCATGCGTGCAATTTTCTCACACATGCGCGGCGTTTAACTCGTTTGTCAAAATCCGCGCGCCGCGTCACCATGGCGGCATGTCTCCTGAAACACCGCCGGCTGCGGCCGGTGCGGCTGCCGCCGCAGTCCCGCCATCCGTCCCGCCGCCATTCGTCCCGCCGTCAGCCGCCTCGCCGCCAGCCGCCTCGCCGCCAGCCGCCTCGCCGTCCGCTCCGCCGCCGCTGGCCCCGTTGCCGCCAGCCGCGCAAACCTCGGCTCCGCGGTCCACCGCGGACCCGGTGCGCCAGGCCGACCTCGATTCGCGCTACGCCTCCCTCGTGATGGCGGTGTCACTGCCGGCCGACACGGTGCTCTACCTGGTGCTGCCGATGTTCGCGCCGCAGTTCGGCATCACGATTGCGGAAGCCGGCATCCTGCTCGCGGCCAACCGCCTGGTGCGCATCATGGGCTACGGCTGGGTGGTGCGCTATTACGCGAAAAATGGCGACCGCCCCACCTGCACCGCCGCCGCCATCGTCGCCGCCTGCTGCGCCTTAGGCAACGCCACCCTCTCCGGCTTCTGGCTGCTGTTGCCGCTGCGCCTGCTGTGGGGCCTGTGCTTCGCCGCGCTCAACCTGTCGACGCAGACGCTGGCCACCGCGCTGCCGGCCGGCGCCAACGCGCGCTCCGGGCGCTCGCGCGCCATCATGGCGCTCGGCCCGATGATCGCGCTCTCCGGCGGCGCCCTGCTTACGCAAGCGACCGGCCCGCGCACGATTTTCTTCATCCTCTCCTTCATCGCCGTCTTTGGCCTGTTGCTGACGCGGCACCTGCCCGCGGTGCCGCATGCGATGGGCGGTAAAAGCCGGCGCCTGAAACTGCCCGGCAGCCTCGACATCTGGTCTTTCCTCGAAGGCTTCACCCTCGACGGGCTGTTCATCATCGGCCTGGCCTACCTTGGCCACGACCTGCTGCCCGGCGGCGCCGTGGTGGTGGCCGGCACGCTGATGGCCTCGCGCTATCTCGGCGAAATCATCCTCGCGCCGATCGGCGGCGCCATGGCCGAGCGCTTCGGCCCGCTGAAACTGCTGGTGATCCTCTCGGTGCTCACCGCCATTACCCTGGTGGGCTTCGGCGCCGGCTGGCTGTGGAGCTGCGCCGGCATCATCCTGGTGCTGCGCGCGCTGCAACTGCCGCTGTTGCCGCCTATCGTCGCGCGCCGCACCCCGGGCCCGGAGCGCGTGCGCGCGCTGGCCTCGCGCGCCGTGTGGCGCGACATCGGCGCCGGCATCGGGCCGATCGCCGCCGGTTTCCTCCTGCCCATCACTTCGCCGCTGTGGGTCTACGGCGCCTCCGCGCTCCTGCTCGCCGTCTCGGCGCTGGCCTGCATCAAGGAGCCGGCGCCCGCGGCCGCGCCCTAGTGCTGCCGTATCATGGGGCCATGAACAAGCGCAGCGCCGGCCTCCTCATGTACCGCCGCAAGGGCGGCATGCTCGAGGTGCTGCTCGCCCATCCCGGCGGGCCGTTCTGGGCGAAAAAGGAAGTGGGCGCCTGGTCGATCCCGAAGGGCGAATACGGCGACGACGAAGCGCCGCTGGATGCCGCCAAGCGCGAATTCCGCGAAGAGACCGGCTTCACCATCACGCCGCCCTTCATCGCGCTGGGCGAATTGAAGCAAAAAGGCGGCAAGGTGGTCGCTGCCTGGGCGTTCAAGGGCAATGCCGATCCGGCGCTGCTGAAGAGCAACACGTTCGAAATGGAATGGCCGCCGAAGTCGGGAAAGATGCAGGGCTTTCCCGAGGTGGACCGGGTGGCTTGGTTCGGCGTCGAGGAAGCGCGGCGCAGGATCAACGCGGGGCAATGCGGGTTCATCGAGGAACTCGTGCGCAGCCTGGGCGAAAGGGCGTGAACTAGCGCACAAAATCGCGCAAATTCCTGCGCGATTGGACGGCAAGGCGTTGAGTGCTGTGCTTTCTGTGGCAAGCTCAAGGGCAGCGCCATCAAAAGCCGAACAATCCGCGCATGCGTTCAGACTGCCCCGCCTCCGTTTCGTCCACTAGCCGCCTTGAGCGCGCGCCGCGCGCAAGACGGCTGCGGATGACGCTCATCGTAATCGCCGCCTGCGTGGCGGCGCTGTTGATCCTCGTGTACGTGCCGCGAGCCTGGCAGGCATACCAATGGAAGCAAGTGCAGCCGGTGCGCCACCTGGATTACTGGAAGGCGGCCTTCGCCAAGCCGCTGGAGCAGCGCATCGGTCCGGCGGATACGCGGCTGATCGACTACATATACGCCGACAGCCTGCGCTTCGGCGGCGCCCTGCGCGTCACTTCCTTTGTGCCCGACGCCGCGCTGGCGCATGACCTGGCGGCCGCTGTCGCCGGCCTGCCGCCGGAAGTCAGGCGCGCGGCGGCGGACAAACTGGCGGGCATCTACCTGATTGCCGGTATCTCCTACTCCGGCATTACTTATGAAATCCTCGGTGCCCAGGAGCGCCCGGTCAAGGGCGTCATCCTGATCAACGCCCACGCCTTCGACGGGCGCAACGCCAACGAATGGTTGAGCTGGAAGGAGAGCGATCCATTCGATCCCGGCTCGCGCTGGCGTTTAAGCGCGAAAATCGAGATGGCGGCGGAGAACACGCGGGTGCGCGGCCTGCAATTCCTCATCCTGCACGAGATCGGCCACCTGCTGGCGATCGGGACCGACATCAATCCGCCTTTTGGGGAACCCGCCGCGCGTTTTCCGCCGGTGGCGCAATACCCCTTTGTCAGCCTGTCGTGGCGCGACTCGAGGGATCAATCGTTTGAAACGCGCAACGAGGAGGGCTTTCCCCTGCGGCACAAGGTTTTTTACTACGGCGGGCCGAAACTGAACGGCAATACCATGGAACCGATCTACCGCAGCCTGCAACAGACCGGTTTTGCCACGCTTTACGGCGCCACCGATCCGTGGGACGACTTCGCCGAAACTTTCGCCACCTACGTACACACGCAGCTACAGCACCGGCACTACGCCATCACGGTCTATCACGACGATGCGCCGGTGCTGATCTACCATTCCTGCTGGGAGGAAGGGCGCTGCGAGGCCAAACGCGCTTACATGGAGCGCGTCCTGGCGATCGGCCAGTTGGCAGGCGGCGGCTAGGCCGCGCGCCCGCACGCAACGCGAAACTGGTTTAGCGCGCCTTGCGCGCGGGTGCACCGCCGCGCAGCGCCTTGGCGATGCGGCTGCCGAGCGAAATCTTTTTCTTGCCGGCTTTGGGCTTGGTGCCGGGCGTCACGGCCGTGGGGGTGTCGGTAGCGCGGCGGCGCGCGGGGCGGCGTTCACTGTAATAGGGCATGGCGGGCTCCTGGTTGAGGCGACAGGTCTTGCATCCCAATAGATAGGGGCGCTTCGCCCTTTATCCAGCAAGCGATGTGCCGCCGGCGCAGGAAAAGCACGCCGCTTCGCATGAAATCCGCAACCCTCAGCGGCCGTGGCCAGGTATCACCATTTCGTCGGGATCCATCATCCAGCCGGTGGCGGCGACCAGGCCGTCGTGGTCGAAGGTGACCGAGAGGATGGTGTGGCGCCCGCCGTCTTCGGCGTAGTAATCCCAGGTGGGCCCGCCGTAGAGGCGGCTGATGCCGGCCTCGCGGCCCGGGCGGCCGAGCAGCGCGTCGATGCTGTCCATGTCGTCGACGCCGACGCGCACCTGCGCCAGGGTTTGCAGTTGCAGCACCTGGTCGATGCGCAGCAGGCGCCCGCTGGTGTCGAAGCGCGCCATGTAGGTTTGCCGGCCGCCGGGGCCGCGCGAGTATTCGAGGGATTGCGCGTAACCGGCGCCGGGCGGCGCGTTGTGGATGGCGGTGGGCTGGCCCATCACGCGGCGGGCGTCAGCCTCGGTGGAAATGCCGGGCTTGAGGCTGGCGCCGCTGTAGGCGGCGCAGCCGGCGATGAGGCAACAGGCCAGCAGCAACAGGCGGGTCGCGAGAATCGGGAGCGTGCGCATTGGGTTCTCCTTCGCGGTGAGCCTTTACTTATACGCGTGCGCGGTCCTTCTGGCTGTAGGTAGCGGGATGAAAATAAGCGCCGCGCGCCGCCAAAAAGGGTGCCGGCCGGCACCGCTTGCCAAAGCGTGATCGCGCGGCGCCCAAAAGACGCGATGGCACCGCGTGGGCGCCAAAAACACAACAGCCCGGCCACGGCCGCCAAAGCGGTTCGGGCCGGGCCGCAGTGCGGTCCCGGAAAGCGGCGCCAGTTCTAGCGGCGCGGCTTGGTGGGGCTGCCGTCGGTGCAGCCTTCGGTGACGCAGACCACCGGCGTGAATGCGGTGTCGTGACCACTGATGGCGGCGCTTGCCGGCTGCGTCGCGCCGAAGGTTCCGGCGGCGATAATCAGGCTTAAGATGATGCGTTTCATGATGCACTCCTTCTACTGCTTGGCCGCTGGTGAGGGGGTGGCTTGTGGCCATTCCCTCACCGCGTGGCCGGCCCGGGTTCGCCGGGGGTGAAGCTGCGCCCTGGATTGATGCAAATCGTCCAGGGGGCGGTGAACCGTGCCGGCCGCGCCTGCCTGTTCGGGAAGCGCGGCTTTTGGCGGTAATACACTGACTGGATTAAGGATTGGGCGAAACTTCGGACGAATCCAGGGGGCGGACGTCGACCAGGGCCGCCGAAGGGGCGGGCGCCGGGGCCGGGGCAACCACGGTGGCGGCAGCTTGCTGGGCCAGCGGGTCTTGCACGTTGCCGTCATCGGTACCGGCATAGGCGCCGGCGGCGGCGAAGAGGAGAGCAGCGGCGGTGAGCAGTTTGACGTTTTTCATGATGAAATCCTTTGCAAGTTAGTGGTGTTTTCACTTGTCTTGCTCGCGAATCTTGCTTTTGGCTTTGATTCGTTGCGTTGACGGAATGAACTATAGGCCCGCAAAGCCTTTGGATAAAGATACCTTTCGCAGATTGACCGTCTCAGATATGGGATGATCGCCCAATGAGTAATTTCAACGAAATCAGCATCTTCGCCGCCATCGTCGAGCGCGGCAGTTTTGTCTCCGCGGCCACCGCCCTGGGCGTGCCGAAGGCGACGGTGAGCCGCAAGATCGACGAGCTGGAAGCGCGTCTGGGCGCGCGCCTGCTGCAGCGGACCACGCGCAAGCTGTCGCTCACCGAGGCGGGCCAGGCGTATTACGAGCATTGCGAGCGCATCCTGGCGGAAATCGGCGAAGCCGAGCGCGCCATCGGGCTATTCACCGGCGGGCCGCGCGGCAACCTGCGGGTTTCCGCACCCTTCACCCTGGGTTCGCGCTTCCTCGGGCGCCTGATGCCGGAGTTCGCGCGGCGCTATCCCGACGTGCGGGTGACGCTGCTGCTGTCGAACAGCTTCGTCGACCTGGTGGAAGACAATTTCGACCTCGCGCTGCGCGCCGGCCAACTGGCCGATTCAAGCTACGCCAGCCGCACCCTCACGCACCTGCATGCGCGCCTGGTGGCAAGCCCCGCCTACATCGCCGAGAAGGGCTTGCCGCGCAGCTGGGAAGATCTGGCCGAACACCACTGCCTGGCGCTGGTGCCGCGCGACGAGCGCAACGCGCGCTTCGCCTGGCGCCTGCAGGAGACGGGCGATGCCCGCAAGCCGGTGGTGGTGGAGGCGCCGATCACCCCTCTCATGGCCTGCAACGATCCCGAGCCGCTGGCGCAGGCGGCCATCGGCGGCGAAGGCATCGCCTTCCTCTCGGGCCTGTTCATCAAGGAACCGCTGAGCAGCGGGGCGCTGGTCTCGGTGCTGCCGCAATGGGTCGGGGTGGGGCTGCCGCTATCGGCGGTCTACCCCTCGCGCCGCGGCTTGAGCCCCAAGGTGCGGGTGTTCATCGACTTCATCTCCGAACACTTGAACGAGCTGACGCCGTAGCCGGCGCGCCCGCGTCGCGGGTTTCAGCGCTGCGCGTAACGCGCGCAGAACTCGTGCAGCGCCAGGTGCGCGGTTTCCAGGTGCTGGCGCGCGTTGAGCAGCGCGTTCGGATCGATCACCTGGCCCTGGGCGGCGTCGCGCTGCAATTTCAGGTCGAGGTAATCCTGGTGTGCCGTGACGTAATCGCTATGCAGCGCGTGCCAGTGGGCGCGCAGGTGGGTGTCGAGGGAGGTTTGCATGGCCGGGGCGGAGCGCAGAAGGTGAGCGGATTGTCGCGGCGCTTCCGCGGGAGCCGCTGTCGGCCCGCGCCGCGCGGCCTTGTAGGAATGGGCTGATCACCCGGCAGCCCGGCCGATGCCGTAACATGCGGCGCGTCGATCCGGGCAAGGCACACCATGGCTTTTTTCACCCGCGCGAGGCGCCGCTCGATATACCTCGCGCTGTTCATCCTGGCGATGCTCAACTTCGCCGCCTTCTGGCTGATCTCCATGCAGATCGGCGGTGACGCGCTCGCCGGCAAGGTCGAAAACGGCCACTATTTCCTGCTCGGCCACGGCGTCTACGCCGAGGTGAGCGAAGGCGTGTACACCTACAGCCGCTGGCACGCGCTTTCGCTCTGGGTCAGCCATCCGCTAGGCGCGATGGCGGCGGTCTTCTGGTACAAGCTGTCGGCCCCGGAAGGCAGTGCGTAGAGCGTGATTGCCGCCGTCCTGATCCTGGTCGCCGGCGTGCTGGTGGGCGCGCTGCTGCTGTTGCTGGCGCTGTGGTTCGCCTACACCTACCTGCTGTGGCGCCTGGGCTGGCGCGTGTTCGCGCAGCGCTACAGCACCGATCTTGAGGCGCCGCAAAGCTTCATCGCCCAAAGCGCCACCTTCGGCCACGTCTTCGCCAGCTACCCGTTCGGCGTGCGCCTGGGCTTCCTGCCGCAGGGCCTGCATTTTTCCGCCGCGCTGCCGCTGGGCGTGGCGCACGCGCCCTTCCTGCTGCCGTGGGCGCGGCTGCGCGAAGCCGAATTGCAGCGCGGGCCTTACGGCGAGCGCGTGCGCGTGATGCTGTTCGACGAAGCCGGGCGCGTCACCCTGGTGCTGCCGGCGGCGGCCTGGAGTGCGCTGCAAGCGGCCCGCCCGCCCCTGCGATAAACTTGCCGGCGCCGCGTATCGCGGCGCGTCCACATTGCCTTGCGCCCGGAGAATAGCCATGCAACGAGCCGAATTTGAAGCCAGCCTGCGCAACCAGGGTTTCGAAGTGATCGAAAAAACCGTCGAGCCCAATTTCGTCGCCAAGCCGCATACCCACCCCTGGGACGTGCGCATCCTGGTGGTCGAAGGCCAGATGTCAGTGACCAAGGAAGGCCAGGTGCACGTCTGCAATGCCGGCGACACCTTTGCCATGGACGCCGGCTGCGAGCACTTCGAAGCCTACGGCCCTGCCGGCAGCACCTACGTGCTCGGGCGCCGCGAAGCCAGGCCCAGCTAAGCCAGGCCCAGCTAAGCCAGGCCCAGCTAAGCCCGGCCTCGGACGCGCCGGCCGGCAGGGCCGGTCTTTGCGTTTTTGCGTCTCCTCCTGCGCCGTACGCAGCCACGCATGCTGCGCTGCATCGGCGCATGCCGCGGGTTTGGTCACCTCTGGAAAAAGCGCATCGGTGCGCGATCATCCCAACGGGTTTGCTGCGCCGCAATGTGAGGGAGCGGCGCAGTGTTGCTAAAACAATGGCATAACGCGCTGCGGGTTAGCCCGAACCCTCAAAAGCTTCAGAAACCCTGTGAAATCGACGTAAAATCAATCCCCTGACCTGCTGTTTGGCCTGCTGCATTTTTGTGCAGCCAAGGTGTGCAGCGGGTTGGATAAGTGTTCCCCGTATGGCCTAAATTATAAAAGCTGTCGATTTCGGGAGAATCGGTCAACCGAATCCCGTTTCATGGCGTTTTTACGCCACGGCCGGGTTACTCGGCTGTATCTGTCTAAACCTAAAACTGGAGAAGCAAATGAGCAAACTGATCGCTGCCGT
Organism: Burkholderiales bacterium; assembly: GCA_036498945.1. GTDB lineage: Bacteria > Pseudomonadota > Gammaproteobacteria > Burkholderiales > JAEUOS01 > JAQGMJ01. The sequence continues at coordinate 9,823 of DASYEQ010000052.1, forward strand.
CACCCTGGCCCTGTTCGCCGCCGCCACCACCTCCGTCTTCGCCGCCGACGAAATGAAGAAGGATGCCAAGCCGGCCGCCGAGAAGAAGGACGCCAAGAAAGACGGCATGAAGAAAGACGGCATGAAGAAGGACGGCATGAAGAAGGACGGCATGAAGAAGGACGACAAGAAGGCCGACAAGAAGTAATCAGTCGCTTCCTTGGACGAGAAAAGGACCGGCTTGCCGGTCCTTTTTTATTGCCGCCCCCGCGTAGGCGGCGTCCCGACGCCCGCCGATGCAACCCGGGCGCCGGCTAGCGCCGCACGCCCGGCGCCTCGCCTTTCAGCCCTTCCGCGCGCCAGGCGAGGAACAGTTCCAGGTCGAGAAAGTCCTGGCTGCCCACCGGCTGCAGTTCGGCGCGCACGCCGTACAGGCAGGCGCGAAAGCGCCGGTGCAGCGAGCCCATGGTCTGCCACTCCAGCCGGTAGATCGGGAAATCGTTCGGCTGCCCCTGGCTCAGGGTTTCCGCGAACAAGCGCTTGCCGAAACTCTGCTCGTGGCAGGTGGCGCAGCTCATGTTCATCTGCCCGCGCCGCGTGTAGTAGAAGGCACGGCCGCGCTCGAAGTGTGCGCGTGCTTCGCCATCGGTGGCAACGTGGATCGGTTGCCCGCGCGACTGCATGTTGATGAAGGCGGTGATCGCCAGCATGTCTTCCGATTCCAGCGTGAAGGCCGCGGCCTTCTGGTCGTTCACCCGGCTGGCGTTGATGCGCGCCTCGATATTTTGCAGGCGGTGGGTCGCGGGATCGATCGCCGGGTAGCGCACCGAGACGCCCTTCATGCCCTGCTTCGCATCGCCGTGGCAGCTGGCGCAGGACTTGCCGCTGGTGCCGTCCGCCGTGTTCCAGATCTTCTCTCCGCGCTCCACCCACAGCATGCCGGGGTTGCCGAAGTCATCGGCCTGCTGGGCGCGCACTTCATCGCCGGTATAGGCCAGGCCCGACTTGAGCTGATCCAGCGGAATCACCCGCTTCGTGGGCATGCCGGGCGGCGCGGGAATTGGTGCCGCAAGCGGCGCGGCAGCCGGCGCCGCAACCGGGGTCTGCGCCAGTGCCGCGCAGGCCACGACAGCGGCGGCGCACAGCAGGAGAAGGGCGGGCGCGCGCATGCCTCAGGCGACGCTCAGGGTCGCCTTCTCCGCGTATTTCTTGCCCAGATCGTCCGACCACTCGAAGCTGATGTCGCCGGCATCCTGCGCCACCAGCCAGAACTGCAGCAGCGGGTTGGCGGCGAAGCCCGAGCTCATGTCGACCTTCAGCACCTCGGCGCCGTTGTATTTGCAGGTGAGTTCGCGGATCACGTTGCGCGGGATCGGCTTGCCCACGTCGTCGACGCGGTAGCCGGTCTCCATCGCGTGGCGAATCGCGATCTTCACTTCGAAATTCTCGCCGCGCTTTGCGGCAGGCGGCAACTGGATGCGGGCGTCGGCCATCGCGCTCTCCTCAACTTCCGTCCAGGCAGGCGGCAATCGCCACCAGCACCTCGGCCACCTTCGCGCACAACGTGCCGTCGGCCAGCGTGGCGATCGCCACCACGCGCTGGGTGCCTGCCAGGCGCACGCGCGATTCGATGTCGAAGCGCGAGGTGGTGGCGGGAAAATGGAATACCGCCATGCGCGGCACCGGGTTTTTTTCCGAAAACAGGTGGATGCTTTGCACCGCGCCCGGCGCGGTGGCGCCCAGCACGCCCAGCTTCATCGGCACCGAATTGCCGTTGTCGGCCACGCGCGGCAAATCGAGCTGCATGCGCACGAACTGCACCTTGCGGCCGGCGAGGAATTCGTCCATCGCCGGGATCGAGGGCAGCTCCTTCGGATTGAAGGTGGCCTGGGCCAGCGCCGGCAGGCCGTGCGCGGCGGCAAAGGCGCCGGCGCCCGCCAGCAGCGTGCGCCGCGCGGGGGATGCGAGGAGAGGTTTGCGGATATTCATTTGAGCGTTTGCAGGTAGGCCACCAGGTCCTCGATTTCCTGCGCCGTCAGCACCGTCCTGCCGCGATACCGCGCGGCGACGCCGGTGAGACCTTCGCTGCGAAAGTACGAAGGCATGATGGTGTCCGGATGCACGCGCCTATTATCCGCCACCCGCAGGCGCAATTGCGCCGCCGAGAGGCGCGCGCCCACTCCGGCCAGCGAAGGCCCGAGGTTGCCGGAAAAGCGCACGTCCGGCAATGCATGGCAGAGGATGCAGTTGGCGTTTTCCCGCGCCAAGAGCAGCGCGTGGCCGTGCGCCGCGTCGCCGGGAGTGGAGGTGAGCGCCTGCGGCAGGCCGTCGCCGACCACCTGCGCGGCCGCGATGTCGGCGCGCGCCGGGCTCGCCAGCACGCAGGCCGAACAGCAGGCACAGGCGGCGAGAATGCGGGCAGGAGAGGGGCGCAGGGAAGACAAGGTTGGAACCCGGTTTTGCCGCCCGGTGCGGCGGCGCTGGACGGCACGCATACTACACCCCGCGCGGCCGCCGGCGAACTTTCCGCGCCACTCCACGCCCACCGAAAATCCGCAAATCCGACCGATTTTCCGCACCGCAACGGGCCGCCCGCGTCAACTTGTGTTGCATTTTCCCATCTGTAAGTGCGCACCTACAGGTTTGCTTGCGGTTTTAGGCTATATTCGGGCCGTCTGATTTCAACACGCGTGGGGACGGTGGCGGCATGCCCTGCCCGCGTGATCCAAACAACAAAGGAATACAGCCGTGAGCACCTTGACCCCCGGAACCTTGAGCGAGCAAGAGATGGCGCTGGCGCGCCTGATCGTCGATACCCTGAATCTCGAAGTCAAGCCGGAGGAAATCGACCCGGAAGCGCCGCTCTATGGCGAGGGCCTGGGCCTGGATTCGATCGACATCCTGGAGATGGCGCTGGCCATTTCCAAGACCTATGGCGTGCAGCTGCGTTCCGAGGACGAGAACAACCGCAAGATCTTCTCTTCCCTGCGGCGCCTCAACGAACATTTGCAGCAGCACCGCACCAAGTGAGTCGCAAGGCAGGCTGGGCGGTGACCGCCGGAGTGATTGCGGCGGGCGCCCTGTACCAGGTGTTGATCTACCGCGCCGCCCACGGTGCGCTGCCGCACGGCTTCGCAATGGCGCTGAAGTGCGTGCCGCTGGCGCTGTTCGCATGGTGGGGGGCGACCCACGCGCGCTACCGCGCGCTTGCCTTCCTGGCGCTGGCGCTGGCCGCCTTCGGCCTGTGGTGGGCCGACGGCCACAGCTTTGGGGACGCCGCCTACGGCATTCCGCACGCCGTGGTCTATCTCTCGCTGGCCTGGGTGTTCGGCCACACGCTGGCGCCGGGCCATGTGCCGCTGGTGACGCGCCTGGCGACCGCGGTGCACGGCGAGCTGGCGCCCGAGCTGGTGGTGCATACGCGCCGCGTCACCTGGGCCTGGACGCTGTTTTCCCTCGCGCAGGTGGCGATGTCGGCCTGCCTGTATCTGTTCGCCAGCCTCGACGCCTGGTCGCTGTTCATCACCGTGCTCAACGTCCCGCTTTTGGGCCTGATGTTCGTGATCGAATACGCAGTGCGCGTGCTGTGCTTTCCGCATCATCCGCAGGCCAGCATCGTGCAGGCGATCCGCGCCTTCGCCCAGCACACCGCGCCGGCGGAGCCCGAGGGCATACACGGCTCGCCGCGATGAGCGCCAGGCCGCAGATTTCCACCCTGCCGCTGATCGCAGGCTTCGGGCCGGACGCGGTGTTCGCCTGGCGTGCCGGCGGCGCCGTGAGCGTGCGCAGCTTTCTCGCCGAGGTGGCGCGCGTGGCCGCGCAGTTGCCGGCGCGCGGCCAGGTGATCAACCTGTGCGCCGACCGCTATCGTTTCGCCGTCGGCTTTGCCGCCGCGCTGTTGCGCGGCCAGGTGAGCATGCTGCCGCCGAATCACACTCCCGAAATGGTGGCGCAGCTCAAGCGCGAGTACCCCGAACTGTATTGCCTGCGCGAGGCCGACGGGGCCGCGCTCGAGGTCGACACCGTGCTCTACCCGCAGGGCGAGGCCGACGAGCGGGACGACCTGCCGGTGCCGTCAATCCCCGCCGAACAGGTGGCGGCCTATGTCTTCACCTCCGGCTCCACCGGCACGCCGCTGCCCAACCGCAAGACCTGGGGCCGGCTGGTGCTGTCGGCGCAGGGCGAGGCGGCGCGCCTGGACCTGGGAGCTACGCCGGGGCGCGCGCCTTACTCGCTGGTGGGCACGGTGCCGCCGCAGCACATGTACGGCTTCGAATCCACCGTCCTGCTGCCGATGCAGGGCGGCCTGGCGATGCATGCGGGGCGGCCGTTTTACGCCGCCGACGTGGCGGCGGCCCTCGGCAGCCTGCCGCGCCCGCGCGCGCTGATCACCACGCCGGTGCACCTGCGCGCCCTGGTGGAGGAAACCGGCACCCTGCCGCCACCCGACTTCCTGCTCTGCGCCACCGCGCCGCTGTCCGACGAGCTGGCGCGCACCGCCGAGGCGCGGCTGCAGGCGCCGCTGTACGAAATCTACGGCTGCACCGAAGCCGGCCAGGTGGCCTCGCGGCGCAGCACCGCCGGGCCGCAATGGCAGACCCTGCCGGGGCTGGTGCTGCGCAACGACGAACGCGGCACCTGGGTTTCCGGCGGGCACGTGGACGGCGAAATCCTGCTGGGCGACGTGATCGAGCTGGCGGCCGGCCAGGCTTCCGGCAGCGCCACGCATTTCGAGTTGCGCGGGCGCAATGCCGACATGATCAATATCGCCGGCAAGCGCACTTCGCTGGCGCACCTGAATTTTCACCTGACCGCCATCGAGGGCGTGCGCGACGGTGTGTTCGTGCTGCCCGAGAGCGGCGATGGCCACCCGGAGCCGCGCCTGGCGGCGATTGCCGTGGCGCCCGGCATGAGCACCGCGCAGATCACCCGCGCGCTGCGCCGCCGCATCGACGCGGTGTTCCTGCCGCGCCCGTTCTACCTGGTCGAAAGCCTGCCGCGCAACACCACCGGCAAGCTGACCGCGGCCGCCGTGCGGGAACTCCTGGCGCAGTGCGCGTCCAAGGAAAGGCAGCCTTGAACAAGCGGACTCCTCCGGTACGTATACCAAAAAAGCGCATGCCCAGCCTCGAAAAAACCTATGCCGCCGGCTTGCCCGCCACCGAGGGCCACTTTCCCGGCAACCCGATCATCCCGGGCGCCTGGCTATTGGCCGACGCGCTGGCCGCGGCCGCCGGCGAGCTTGGCATAAGCGTTGCCGCGTGCACGGTGAAAAACGCCAAGTTCATGGCGCCGGCGCGCCCCGGGCAAACCGTGCAAATCGTTTATACCCCGGGTGAATCCGGGCTTCTCAAACTCGAATGCCGGGCTGATGGCGCCCCGGTGCTGTCGGCACAGATCTCATGTCCTCCGTCCCCACCCCAGACAACGGCCTAGGCGCGGTGCGCCGCGCCGAGTTCGGCGCGCCGCGCGGGCTCGATGCCGCCAGCAACGACGCGCAGGCGCGCGCCGAGGCACAACTGCGCGCCGCCGATGTATCGGCCGCCGCCGACGGGGCCGGGCACGTGCAGGATAATGGCGCACATGGCGACGCCCGCGCCGCCGAGCGCGGCGTGGCCTCGAAAACGCCCGAGTGGGCCTCGCGCCCGGAGCGCAGCAACCTGATTGCCCTGGGCTTCATGCGCTGGATGGCGCTCAACGTCGGGCGCGCGCCGGCGCGCCTGCTGTTGCCGCCGATCTGCCTCTACTACATGCTGTTCGCCCCCAAGGTGCGCGCCGCCTCGCAGGAATTCCTGCGCCTGGCCCTGGGCCGCGAGCCGGGCATGCGCGACTTCTATCGCCACATCCACACCTTCGCCTGCACCATCCTGGACCGCGTGTTCTTTTTGAACGACCAGTTCGACCGCTTTGAAGTCACCGTCTACGGCCAGGACCTGATGAACCAGATCCTCGATTCCCGCGACGGCTGCTTCATGCTCGGCTCGCACCTCGGCAGCTTCGAGGCGCTGCGCACGCTGGCGCGCAAGTCGCAGAACCTCAACGTCAGCCTGGTGATGTACGAGCGCAATGCGCACAAGGTGAACCGCATCCTGGCGGCGATCAACCCCAAGCTCACCACCGAAGTGATCGGCCTGGGCAACAGCGACTCGATGATCAGGGTGCAGGAGGCGCTGGAATCCGGGCGCTTCGTCGGCATGCTGGGCGACCGCAACTTCGCCAACGAAGGCGTGGTGCCCTGCACCTTCTTCGGCCGCACCACCCATTGCCCGGTCGGCCCCTTCCGCATGGCGGTGATGCTCAGGCGCCCGCTGGTGCTGATGCTCGGGCTCTACCGCGGCGGCAACAAGTACGACCTGCATTTCGAAATGCTGCCCAACCCCGCCGACCTGCCGCGCGCCGAACGCGCGCAGGCAATCGAGGCGGCCCTGCAAACCTACATGGACCGGCTGGAGCACTATTGCCGGCTCGCTCCCTATAACTGGTTCAACTACTATGACTACTGGAACCAGGGTTCCTCGCCCGAATAAATCCTTCGCCTGGCTGCGCGCGCTGCCGGCGCTGCTGCTGGCCGCGGCGCTGTTGCCCGCGCCTGCCGCGCGCGCGGAAGACCTGCTGCCGCAATTGATGCGCGAGATGGCGCAGGTGAAGAGTTCGCGCGCCACCTTCGTCGAGCGCAAGTACCTGTCGATTGTCAACACGCCGCTGGAATATACCGGCGGCCTGGCCTACACGGCGCCGGACAAGCTGGAAAAAAGCACCCAGACGCCCAAGCCCGAAAGCATGTTCCTGGATGGGGACAAGCTCACCCTGGTGAACGCGAAAAAGCAAAGCCGCGTGGTGCTGCTGTCGCAATACCCGCAGGTGCGCGCCTTCACCGAGAGCATCCGCTCGGTGCTGGCGGGCGACATCGCCACGCTCAACCGCTATTACCAGGTGAGCGCCGAGGGCCAGATGGCCGACTGGAAGCTGACTCTCGCGCCGAGTGACAAGCAGATGCAGGCGGTGGTGCAGCAGATCCGCTTCGAAGGCGCGGGGCACAGCATCCGCACCATCGAGATCACGGAAAAGCAGGGTGACCGTTCGGTGATGACCATCACCGAGGTCGGCCCTTGAACCCAGCCGGGCGCGGCGGCGCGCGCGCCGCGCTGGTGGTCTGGCTGCTGGGGCTGGCGGCCTGCATCTTCGTCATCGCGCGCACGCCGTTTTCCGCCGACCTCTCGGCCTTCCTGCCGAGTTCGCCGACCCCGGCGCAGCAGATACTGGTGGAGCAACTGCGCGACGGCGTGGTCTCGCGCATGTTGCTGGTGGGCGTGCAGGGCGGCACCCCCGAGGCGCTGGCCGCCACCAGCCGCAAGATGGCCGCGGCCCTGCGCGGCGACGCGCTGTTTGCCGCCGTCAACAACGGCGAGGACGAGGGGCTTACGCCGGACCGCGAATTCCTCTGGAAGCATCGCTACCTGCTCTCTCCCGGCAGCACCGAGCCGAACCATTTCACCGCCGTCGGCCTGCGCGAGGCGCTGGATGACGACATCCAGATGCTGGGCTCGCCGGCCGGCTCGCTGATCCGCCAGATATTGCCGAGCGACCCGACCGGCGAACTGGTGCGCATGATCGACCAGTTCGAAGGCGGCTCGCGCCCCAATTCGCAGGACGGCGTCTGGTTCTCGCGCGACGGCAAGCGCGCCCTGCTGCTGGCGCAGACCAAGGCCGCCGGCTTCGACATCGACGCGCAGGAAGTGGCGCAGGCGCACCTGCACGCGGCGTTTACCGCCGCGCAAGGCGCGGGCCAGGAAATGGTGATGAGCGGCCCCGGCGTCTTCGCCGCCAAGACGCGCGCCTCGATCAAGGGCGACGCCTGGCGCCTCTCGAGCATCGCCACCGTGCTGGTGGCGCTGCTCATGCTGCTGCTCTACCGCTCGCCGCGCGTGCTGGTGCTGGCGTTCTTGCCGGTGGCCTCCGGGGCGCTGGCCGGCATCGCGGTGGTGGGCCTGGCGCACGGCGCGGTGCACGGCATCACCCTGGGCTTCGGCGTCACGCTGATCGGCGAAGGCGTGGATTACGCCATCTACCTGTTCACCCAGATCGCCCCCGGCAGCAACGCGCGCGACACCCTGAAGCGCCTGTGGCCCACGCTGCGCCTGGGCGTGCTCACCTCGGTGTGCGGCTTCTCCGCGCTGCTGTTCTCCGGCTTTCCGGGGCTGGCGCAACTGGGCCTGTTTTCGATTGTCGGGCTGATCGTTGCCGCCGCCGTCACGCGCTTCGTGCTGCCGGTGCTGCTGGCCGAGGGTTTCGCCGCGCGCAGCGTCGAGCACCTGGCGCCCGGCATCCTGCGCGTGGTGGACCGCTTCACCCTGCTGCGCATCCCGTTCTACGTGGTCACCATCGCCGCGCTGGCCTGGCTGATCCATCTCGGCGGGCCGCCGTGGAGCGACGATCTCGCCAGCCTGTCGCCGGTGCCCAAGCCCGCGCAGGAACTGGATGGCCAGTTGCGCCGCGACATCGGCGCGCCCGACGTGAGTTTCCTGATCGTCGCGCCCGCGCCGGATGCGCAGGGCGCGCTGGAGGCCGCCGAGCGCCTGAGCGCGCCGCTGACGCGCCTGATCCAGGCCGGGGCGCTGGCCGGCTACGATTCGCCGGCGCAGGTGCTGCCCAGCCTGGCCACGCAAAAGCGCCGCCAGGCCGCGCTGCCGCGGGCCGATGCGCTCGCGGCTGCCTTGAAGGTCGGCCAGGAAGGCACGCCGTTCAAGGCCGGCGTGTTCGACCCCTTTCTCAAGGACGTTGAAGCCGCGCGCACCGCGCCCCTGATCACGCGTGAAACCATGCCCGCGAGCGCGCTGGCGCTGAAGGTCGATGGCCTGCTGATCAAGCGCCCCGGCACCGGCGACAAGGGTGGCTGGGTCGCGCTGCTGCCCCTGCGCGGGGTGCAGAAGCCGGCGGCGATCGAAGCGGCGCTGGCCGCCGCCACGCCCGCCGGCCGGCCGGCCGCGCTGCTCGACATCAAGCACGACGCCGACCAGATGTTCTCCTCCTATCGCCGCGAGGCGGAGAGCCATACGCTGTTCGGCGCCGCCGCCATCACGGTGCTGCTGTTCCTCAGCATGCGCTCGGCGCGCCGGGTGTTCGACGTGCTCGCCCCGCTGGCGGCGGCGGTGCTGGTCACCACCTGCCTGCTGGCGCTTTCCGGCGCGCAGCTCACCATCTTCCACCTGGTCGGCCTGTCGCTGGTGGTGGCGGTGGGGTCGAACTATTCGCTGTTTTTCGAAAAGCAGTCGGCCGCCGCCACCAACCGCGAGCGCACCATCGTCTCGCTGCTGTTCGCCAACGTGGCGATGGCGATCGCCTTCGGCCTGCTTGGCTCCTCCAGCGTGCCGGTGCTCTCCGCCATCGGCCTGACGGTAGCCGTGGGCGCGGTGCTGAGCCTGTTGTTCTCCGCCATCCTGGCGCGGCGTTGAGGAAACCATCGTGGACGTGATCGAGGACCGGATCGCCGGCGCGCGCGCCCTGATGGTGATGCTGCATGGCGCCGGCGACCATGCGCGCGACTTCGTGCAGTACGGCTTCATCGCCGCCCTGCGCGCGCGGCGCCTGCCCTTCGACGTGCTGGCGGTGCAGGGCGATTCCTCGCTGTACCTGGACAAGACCATGATCGCGCGCCTGCATGCGGAGGTGATCGAGCCCGAACAGCGGCGCCGGCCGGGGCAGCCAGCGCGGCCCCTGTGGCTCACCGGCATCTCTCTGGGCGGCATGGGCGCGAGCCTGTATGCGCAGGCGCATCCCGGCACGGTCGCCGGCCTGTTGCTGCTGGCGCCGTTTTTCGCCGTGCGCGGGACGATCGCGGAAGTCACGCGCGCCGGCGGGCTGGACGCCTGGGCGCCCGGCGAGCCGGCGGCGGACGACGAAGAACGCCGGCTGCTGTTGTGGCTCAAGCAATGGCAGGCGGCGCGCGGCCCGGCGCTGCGCCTGGGTTATGGTACAAACGACCGCTATGCGCCGGCCAGCGCCCTGCTGGCGGCGCGCCTGCCGGTGGAAGACGTGATCACGCAGGCGGGCGGGCATGACTGGCCGACCTGGCAGGCGCTGTGGCCGCGCCTCTTGGCAGGCATGGAAGCACGAATCGAATGCGGGTCCAATCCGGGAGCGAAGGCGAAGTGAGCGAAGGTACGCGGGTATTGCAGGCGGGGGTGGAGTCCGACCTGGAAGCGCCGCCGCGCGCGCGCTGGCGGCCGTCGGCCTTTGTGCGGTTTTCCTTCGTGCTGCACGCGGTGGCGCTGCTGCTATTGGTGGTGCAGCCGCACTGGTGGCCGTGGCTACTCGGCCTGATTGCCGCCAACCATGGCGTGATCATCCTCTCGGTGCCCTTTCCGCGTAGCCGCCTGGTGGGCGCCAACATTACGCGCCTGCCGCCGGCCGCCGCCGCGCGCGACGAGATCGCGCTCACCTTCGACGACGGTCCCGACCCGGTGGTCACGCCCAAGGTGCTGGACCTGCTGGAGAGCGCCGGCATGCGCGCCAGCTTTTTCCTGATCGCGCGCAACGCCGGGCGGCACCCGGAACTGGTGCGCGAGATCCTGCGCCGCGGCCATCAGGTGGAAAACCACAGCAACGAGCATGGCATCACCTTTTCCTTCTACGGCTATGGCCGCACCGCGCGCGAAGTCGATGCCGCGCAGGCGGCATTGACCGCGATTGCCGAGCGCCGGCCGCGTTTTTTCCGCGCCCCGGCCGGCTTTCGCAATCCCTTTCTCGACCCCGTGCTGCAGCGCCGCGGCCTGCGCTACGCCTCGTGGACCCGGCGCGGCTTCGATGCCTTCGAGCGCGATCCCGCGCGCGTGCTCAAGCGCCTGACGCGCGGCCTGGCCGGCGGCGACGTGCTGCTGCTGCACGACGCCGGCTCGGCGATGAGCCGCGCCGGCAACCCGGTGGTGCTGGAAGTGTTGCCGCCGCTGCTGGAACAAATGCGCAGCCGGGGACTCCAATCGGTAACGCTCGCGGCTGCTTTCAATGAATCCTGAGGCGGCGCGGTGTGAAGGGGAAAGCTTGAGAGAGGCTCCCCGGCACGCTTTGAGGGAAAATAGGCACTCTCGTTGCTTTGCATCGGCATGGGCTGCGTTTTTCGCCCGGCTGGCGTTTCCCGACGGTCAATTTTGCACGCATAACACCAACGACTTGTAAATTCGACTGTGCAACCACTCGCGATCTCCCATTTCACCCTCGCCAACTGCTTAGGCAGCGGCCGTGCCGCCACCCTGGCCGCGATGCGCGAGGAGCGCTCGGGCCTCGCGCGCGTCGATTTCGGCGATGTCGACATCGACACCTGGGTCGGCATGGTGCCGGGGCTGGAAAGCCCGGTGCGCGCCGAGCTGATCGGCTTCGACTGCCGCAACAACCGCCTGGCCGAACTGGCCGTGACGCAGGACGGCTTTCCCGAGGCGGTCGCCGCCGCGGCGAAAAAATACCGGCCTTCGCGCATCGGCGTGTTCATGGGCACCTCCACCTCCGGCGTGCTGGCCACCGAGCAGGCCTACCGCCATCGCACCGCCGACGGCTCCCTGCCCGCCGACTTTCACTATTCGAAGACGCAGAACGGCTATTCGCTGGCCGACTTCGTGCAGCAGATATTGGGGCTGACCGGCCCGGCGATGGTGGTCTCCTCCGCCTGCTCCTCCACCGCCAAGGTGTTCGGCCACGCCCAGCGCATGATCGAGGCCGGCTTCATCGACGCGGCGGTGGTGGGCGGGGTCGACAGCCTGTGCCTGACCACGCTCTACGGCTTCAATTCGCTGGGCCTGGTTTCCGGCCAGCCCTGCCGCCCCTTCGGCGCCGGGCGCGACGGCATCTCGATCGGCGAAGGCGCCGGTTTCGCGCTGCTGGAAAAGGCCGCGGAGCAGCCGCGCGCCCCGCGCCTGTTGGGCGTGGGCGAAAGCAGCGACGCGTATCACATGTCGAGCCCGCACCCGGAAGGCGAAGGCGCGCGCGCGGCGATGCAGCGCGCGCTCAACGCCGCGCACCTCACGCCCGCCGACATCGGCTACATCAACCTGCACGGCACCGCCACGCCGGCCAACGACCTCAGCGAAGACAAGGCAGTGGTCAATCTCTTCGGCAGCAAGGTGCCCGCCAGTTCCACCAAGGGCGCGCATGGCCACCTGCTGGGCGCGGCCGGCATCACCGAAGCCATCATCAGCCTGTTGTCGATGGCCCACGGCTTCATGCCCGCCGGCATGAACACCCGCGAGGTCGATCCCGAATTGCGCACCGATTACCTGCTGGGCAACCGCGAAGGCCGCCTCGGCGCGGTGCTGTCCAACTCCTTCGGCTTCGGCGGCAGCAATTGCGCGCTGGTTTTGGGAGCGGCGGCATGACGCGCGTCTACGTTGAAGGCGTGGGCCTGCTTGCGCCCGGCCTGCAGGGCTGGGCCGCCGCCGCGCCGGTGCTGGCCGGCAGCACGCCCTACGCCGCCGCGCCCACCGAGATTCCCGTCACCACGCTGTTGCCCGCCGCCGAGCGCCGCCGCGCCGGCCTGCCGGTGAAGCTGGTGCTGGCCGTGGGCCAGGAAGCCTTCACCAACGCCGCGCGCGACCCCGGCACCACCGCCACCGTCTTCACCTCCTCCTCCGGTGACGGCGAGGTGCTGCACAACATCTGCGAGACGCTCGCCAGCGCCGAGCGCGAGATTTCGCCGACGCGCTTTCACAATTCCGTGCACAACGCCCCCGCCGGCTACTGGAGCATCGCGGTGGGTGCGCGCGAAGCCTCGACCAGCCTGTGCGGGCGCGATTCCAGTTTCGCCGTCGGCCTGATCGACGCTGTCGCCCAGGCCGCCACCGAAAAGGCCGCCGTCGCCCTGATCGCCTGCGACCAGCCCTACCCCGAGCCGCTCAACACCGCGCGCCACATCGCTGCCTCGGTGGCCATCGGCATCGTGTTCACCCCGCAAGCCACCGAACGCAGCTTGGGGGCGCTCGATATCACCCTCGAAGAAGGCGCGGGCCAGAGCGTGATGGACAACGCCGAACTCGAAGCCCTGCGCCTGGGCGTGCCGAGCGCGCGCGGCCTGCCGCTGTTGGCGGCGCTGGCGCGCGGGGTTGAGGCCACCGTCGACCTTGAATACACCGGCACCTTGCGCCTGGTGGCCCGCGTCAGCCCGGTGAGCGCGGAAGATCGCCTGGTCGCGGATGCGTTGCTGGGCGCCACTGCGCCGGCCGTGTCCGGCGCAGCGCTCGCGCCCACCCCGGCGTGAAGATTCCCGCGCCGTGAAGGCCACGCTTGCGCGCGCCGACATCGCCGCGCTGATTCCGCATAGCGGCCGCATGTGCCTGCTCGACGAAGTGCGCGAGTGGAATGGTGAGCGCATCGTCTGCATCAGCCGCTCGCACGGCGCGCCGGACCACCCCTTGCGCGTCGGCGATGCATTGCCGGCGCTTTGCGGCGTCGAGTACGCGGCGCAGGCAATGGCGGTGCACGGCGGCCTCACCGCGCTCGAAGGCAAGCGCCCGCGCGCCGGCTACCTCGCCGCGCTGCGCGACGTGAAAACGGCGCGCGCGCGTCTCGACGACCTGGCGGGCGAACTCACCATCGAAGCGGCGCGCCTGATGGGTGAGGGCGCCACCGTGATCTATCAATTCAAACTCACCGCGCAGGGGGCGGAGGTGCTCAGCGGCCGCGCGACCGTGGTGCTCGACGTGGGAGGCGCATGAGCGCAAACGAAAAAAGACGCCGCGCCCTGGTGACCGGCGGCAGCGGCGCCATCGGCGCGGCCATCTGCAAGCGCCTGGCGGCGCAGGGCTGCGACGTCTATGTGCATGCCAACAGCCGCCTGGAGCAGGCGCAGGCGGTGGCGCGCGAGATTACCGAAGCCGGCGGCGTGGCGCAGGCGATCGCCTTCGACGTTGCCGATGCCAAGGCAAGCGGTGCCGCGCTGGAGCAGATAGTGCACGGCGGGCCGATCCAGGTGCTGGTGAACAACGCCGGCATCCACGACGATGCGGTGATGCCCGGCATGCGCGCCGAGCAATGGTCGCGCGTGATCGACGTCTCGCTGAACGGCTTTTTCAACGTCACCCAGCCGCTGCTGATGCCGATGATTTCCACCCGCTGGGGGCGCATCATCAACATCTCCTCGATTGCCGCCATCACCGGCAACCGCGGCCAGGCGAATTACGCGGCGGCCAAGGCGGGGCTGCACGGCGCGGCGAAATCGCTGGCCCTGGAAGTGGCGAGCCGCAACATCACGGTCAATGTGATCGCCCCCGGCATCATCGCCACGCCGATGAGCGAAGGGTCGTTCAGCAAGGAAATGATCAACAACATGGTGCCGATGAAGCGCGCCGGCACGCCGGAGGAAGTGGCGGCGCTGGCCGGTTTCCTGGCTTCGTCGGAGGCGGCCTATATCTCGGGGCAGGTGATCTCGGTGAACGGCGGCATGATCTAGCGCCGCGCGGCGCGTCAATGCCGCCCGTTGGCCGCACGAAAATGATTGCTGTCGCCGCCTTGCCGCGGGCGGCTTTCGCTGCCCCGGTGTTCCTCGCGCCTGTCGTTGGCGGGCGCAGGGCGCGGCTCGGCGGCCTTTTCCGCCGGGGTCTCGGTTTCGGCGCTGCGGCGCTCGCCCGGGCGCGCCAGGCGGTAGACCCCCTTGCCGGCTTCCTTGGCGCGATACAGCGCGGCATCTGCGGCGTGCATCAGGCTGTCGGCATCCTTGCCGTGCGCCGGGTAGACGCCGATGCCCACCGAGACGCCGATCTGCGCCGGCGTGCCTTCGAGTTCGTAGGGCTGGGCGACGGCGTCGATGATCTTTTGCGCCACGCGCCCGGCGTCTTCCTCGCCCGCCTGCGCCAGCACCAGCACGAATTCGTCGCCGCCCAGGCGCGCCACGGTGTCGTCGCCACGCACCGCTTCCGAGAGGCGCTGGGCCACCTGTTGCAGCAGCAGGTCGCCGGCGTGGTGGCCGAGAGTGTCGTTGACCTGCTTGAAGCCGTCGAGGTCGAGGTAGAGCAGCGCGGCGTGGCCGCGCGCGCGGTCGCGCCGGGCGTGGCGCAGCGCCATGCGCACGCGGTCTTCCAAAAGGCGCCGGTTGGCGAGGCCCGTAAGCGGGTCGTGCAGCGCGAGGGTCTGCATCTGCTGGCTGGTGGAAAGCGCGTCCTGGTGGGCCAGGCGCACTTCCAGGGTGTTGTGGATGCGCAGCAGCACTTCCTCGACGTCGAAGGGCTTGCCGACGAAGTCGCGCGCCCCGGCCTTGAGCGAAGGCAGCTTGCTGCTGGTGTGGCCGGTGATCACGATCACCGGCAGGTAGCTGCCGTCTTCCAGGTCGCGCAGGCCGTGCATCACTTCGAAGCCGCCCATGCCGGGCATTTCCAGGTCGAGCAGGATCAGGTCGTAGCGGTGCTCGCGGTGCAGGGCATGCACGCGCTGCGGGTCATCGCAGGTGGTGACGTGGCGATAGCCGGCCGAGGCCAGGATCGCTTCGAGCAAGGCGCAGTTGGCCGGCTCGTCGTCGACGATCAGGATGTTGGCTTCGAGAATGGACTTGCTGTCTGGCACTGCTGGCTCCGCTTGCGCTGTTTTGGCCGGGGCCGCAACCGGTCTGCTCCATAAGCAAAATCAAGGGGCAGACCCTGCACCCACGTTGCTATGATGACGCCGCACCCTCGGGCTTGACGCCAGCCGCCGCCGATTCCCCTGTCGGTTGATGCCGACGCGCGAAAACGCCGCGAAAGTCGCGGGCGCGCTTCAACAAAAACCGCTGCTGTTGGATTGCAACGCAGCACAAGAATTCCCGGAGACCTCCAATTTCATGAAAACGACCTCCTTTTATCCCATTTTCAAGGCTATTCCGGGCTTGCTTGCCGTTGCCATATGCGCTTTTGGCGCGTGTGACAGCGCGCAAGCCCAGACCTACCCCGACCACCCGATCCACATGGTGATTCCCTTCGCCCCCGGCGGGGGCACCGACACCGTGATCCGCATCATCGCCCCGCGCCTGGGCGCCGCGCTGGGCCAGCCCATCGTCTCCGACTACAAGCCCGGCGCCGGCACCCTGATCGGCACCGAATTCACCGCGCACGCCGCGGCCGACGGCTACACCCTTTTGATCGGCAGCGCCTCGCACGCGCTCAATCCCTCGCTGCACATCAAGGTCGGCTACAGCCCGACCAAGGACTTCCAGGCCGTCTCGATGGCCGTCACCTTTCCGTTCATCCTCGCGACCACCAATTCGCTGCCGGTGAACAACGTCAAGGAACTGATCGCGCTGGCGAAGAAGGAGCCGGGCAAGCTCGGCTACGCCACCGCGGGTCTCGGCTCGACCCCGCACCTGGCGGGCGAAGTGTTCAAGACCATGACCGGCACCGACCTGATCCACGTGCCCTTCAAGGGCGGCGGCCCCTCGCTTACCGCCACCATGGGCGGCCAGGTGCCGATCCTCTTCGGCACCGCGGTGGAAACCCTGCCGCAAGCCAAGGCCAACAAGATCCGCGGCCTCGCCGTCTCTTCCGCCAAGCGCTCGCCCGCCGCCCCCGACATGCCGACCATCTCGGAAGCCGGCGTGCCCGGTTACGACGTTACCGGCTGGTACGTCATCCTCGCGCCCGCCGCCACGCCCAAGCCGATCGTCGACAAGCTCAACGCCGAGCTGGTGAAAGTGCTGCAGATGCCTGAAGTGAAGGCGCAGATGCTCAGCACCGCCACCGAAGCCTGGCCCACCAGCGCCGCCGAAGCGCAAGACTTCGTCGGCCGCGAGACCACCCGCTGGGCGCAAGTGATCAAGAAGGCCGGCATCAAGCCCGAGTGACGTAGCTGCCGCGGGCGCGTAGGAACGCGCCCGACAGAAATCTCCTGGCGTTTGCTTTATTTATCGCGCATGCGTCCGCAGCGCGGATGCCGCCAATCCAGGAGACAGTATGGCCACCAAATACGGCAAGAGCGTCGGCAAGAAAGTCGCGAAAGTGATGCGCGAGGAAAAAGCCGGCACCCTCAAGAGCGGGCGCTCGGGCAAGAAAGTCACCAACCCCAAGCAGGCGATCGCCATCGCCCTCTCGGAAGCGCGCAAGGAAGGCAAGAAGGTGCCGCCGCCGAAGAAGAGCGCAAAGAAGGCTGCCGCCAAGAAGGCGACGAAGAAAACCGCGACGAAAAAGACCGCGACGAAAAAGACCGCTTCAAAGAAAACTGCTTCGAAGAAGACGGCGTCGAAAAAGACAGCGGCCCGCAAGGGCACGGCGCGAAAGACCAGTGCCAGGAAGTCCTCCACTCGCAAGAGCCCGGCACGCAAGAAGTCGGCGGCGAAGTAGCGTCACGCGCTTTACGCAGGCGCCTATTTGCTCCTGTCATGGCCCAAGGCCACTGAGTCGTGGCGTCCCCGCGAAAGCGGGAATCCAGCTCGTCTCCAAATTAGAACATTAACTGGATTCCCGCTTTCGCCGGGAATGACACCGCCGAGTGCTGCACACGTTCCAGGAAGCGGCCTTGGAGTTTGCCTCGAAGGAGGTCTACTTGCGCAATGAGATAGGGGGCTGCGGAAATCCGGCGCGGCATCAACCCGGCACGCGCGCACTTTTCTCGGCGAAGTAAAACCACTCCGCGCCCGGCAGGGCATTGGGATTGGGGAAAACGATGTGCCCGTCGGATGGCGCCCGGATCACGGCGCCGTCCTTGCGCGTGCCGATGGTCTCGCCCGACTTCACCGCATCGAAGCTCGCCCACGCCCGTGCGAACACGTCACCATCGCTGTCGCGGTCGATCACGTCCGCCAGGCGCAGCACGTCGAAATCGGCGCGCGCGGGTTCGAGGGGAATCGGCGCGAGTTCGAGCAGGGCGAGGGTCTGGCGGATGGCGCGGTAGGCCACTTCGGGCGCGTTGGGGTCTTCGTGCTGGCCGCATTCGAGGGTGACGCCGTAGCCACCCCGGGTGCGCATGTATTCGGTGGTGCCGACGCCATAGCGTGCGTCGAGTAAATTCTCCGCATAGGCCTTGCCGCTGGCGCGGCGGCGTTGCACGCCGCGCTGGTAGGTGTCCATCCAGCCTTCGACGACGCGCCTGGGGCCGAGGTGGGCGACCAGGCGCGACTCGGCCTTTTCGTGCGCGAAGGCTTCGAGGCTGCCGGCGTTGTCATGCGGGCCGATCATTGCGAAGGGCTGGCCGGCGGTGTGGAAGGAATGCAGGTCGAGCAGTACATCGTGTTCCGCCAGCAGGGGGCAAAGCACGCTGGCGATGCGGTCTTCGAAATCTTGCGGGCTGGCCTTGGGTTCGAGGTTGCGATTGAGGTTGCGGTCGCCCTGGCGGCGCTTGAGCTGGTAAGCGAGCGGGTTGACGATGGGCACGAAGGTGACTGCGCCGCGCGTGATCGGGAGCGCGCCGGCATCCAGTTCGCCGAGGATGCGCATGATCGCCTCGGTGCCGCACACTTCGTTGCCGTGAACCGCGCCCAGCACGATCAGCTTCGGGCCGGGGGCAAGGCCGGCGTGGCGGTGGATGCGCAGCGAGGTAGGCGGAGTCTGGGGCATGGCGGTGTTCGGGGCGGCGCGCATGTCCGTTGGAGCCGCGCGGTGCGGAAAAATTCCACCGCGCGCGAATGGACCCGCGCGTTCAATGCATCGTCGCAGCCGCCATTCTAGCGCCAGGCGTGTCGCGGGCCTATTTCAGCGGCGCGGGCACGCCGTGCGGGCGGGTGCGCTGGCGGCGCCAGATCAGCTTCATCACCGTCAGCTTGCCGTTTTGCATCTGCGGCGGGGTCCGCAATGTCAGGCTTTCATCATCCCCCGCACCTTCGCGCTGGTAGAAACGCTTGAGGTCGGTGTTTACCCAGTTGGGGTAGCTGGCGATGTCGACATGGTGCAGCACATGGTCGCCTTCGACCGAGTAGGGCCCGGCGTAGCCGATCGAGGATTCGTAGGCTTCGGCGCGCTCGGCGGGGGGCGCGGCCTGGCGGTCGCCGTTGA
Organism: Burkholderiales bacterium; assembly: GCA_036498945.1. Classification (GTDB taxonomy): domain Bacteria; phylum Pseudomonadota; class Gammaproteobacteria; order Burkholderiales; family JAEUOS01; genus JAQGMJ01. Next base: position 28,731 of record DASYEQ010000052.1, read on the forward strand.
TCTTGCGCCGGCCTTCGTGGGTGATCAGGGCCACCATGCGGCCGTCGGCCCCGTAGTTGATGATGCCGTCTGGCTTGGCGCCGTAGAGGTCGTAGAGGCGGGCGCCGGTGTCGTCGATCGCATAGGCTTCGTCGAGATACCAGGTGCCGAGAATGAAGGCGGGCGGGGCGCTGCTCATGGGGAGGCGAAGGCGATAAGTGAAGGCGGCCCATCATACCGGGGCCGCGCCACCCGCCCGGCCTTATGCGCCGCATAGGGGGCACGGGCGGGCCACCGGGTTTAGTCTAGGCAGCAGCCTGTCCGTACAACAACATATAAAGGAGTTCGACCAATGCATCTCCGGAGACAAACCACCGCGGCCGGCCGCCGCCGCGCCCTGCGCGCGCTCGGCGCCGCTGCCCTTGCCCCCGCCTTCGCGCCGCTGGCGCGCGCCCAGGCGGCCTACCCGAGCAAGCCGATCCGCATCATCGTGCCGCATTCGCCCGGCGTCTCGCCGGATGTGATCGCGCGCTATATCGCCGACCGCATGTCGAAAACCCTGGGGCAGCCGGCCTTCGTGGAAAACCACGCCGGCGCCGGCGGGCTGATCGGCGCGGAGTATGCCGCCAACGCCGCGCCCGACGGCTACAACCTGATGTTCACGGTGAAGGGCGTGATGGCGATGGTGCCCAACGTCTACCCCAATCCGAAGTACAACCCGATGACCGATTTCAAGGCCATCGCCGAAATCGCCACCGTGCCGCACGTGCTCACCGCCGCGCCGAACACGCCGTTCAACAGCCTGAAGGAGATGGTGGAATACGCGAAGGCGAATCCCGACAAGATCAACTTCGCCTCCAATGGTATCGGCAGCCAGCCGCACATGACGATGGAAGCCTGGCAGAAGAAACTCGGCATCAAGCTGCACCACATCCCCTACAAGCAGAACCCGGAAACGGATTTGATGGGTGGCATCGTCAGCCTGTACCTCGAAGGCGGCGCGGCGGCGGTGCCCAAGGTGAAGGCCGGGCGCGTCAAGGGCCTGTGCATCACCGGCTCCACGCGCAACCCGGAAATCCCCAACGTGCCGGCGGCCAACGAGTACATGCCCGACCTCGACCCGGACGGCATGATCAGCGGCTCCTACCACGCCCTGTTCGCTCCCAAGGGCACGCCGGACGAGATCGTGACGCACCTGAACCGCGAACTCACCAGGATCCTGGCGCAGGCGGAAGTGCAGACCCGGCTGCGCGACTTCGGCGTCAACCCCAACACCACGGTGACCGCCGCGGGCCTGAACACCGCGGTGGCGCGCGATTACCAGTTCTGGCGCGGCATCGTGAAGGAGCTGGACATCAAGCCGGTGTAAGCCCCGAGGCACCGGCGTGCCTACTTTGGTAGGTTTGCGCCGCCGCCGCGGCAGGCGCAGAATTGCCGTGGGCGGCGCGGTCCGCCCACGTGCCGCGCGTGAACCGCCTCCGCGAAGGCGGCGCGGGCCTGGGGAGCAAGCATGAACTTCGTCAACGGCATCGCCTGGGTGTTCGTCATCGTGGTCTTGGGTTCGCTGGTGAGCGGGCGCACCCTGCTGAAAGGCCAAAGCGGCTGGGTCTACCGCGCGGAAGATCCGAAGACCTTCTGGACGGCGATCGCCTGCTACAGCATCGCCGCGGCGGGTTTTTTCTTCCTGGCCTGGACGTATCACGCCAAGGGGATTGCGTGAATTCGCATCGGCTGGTGAGATGGCTGATGATCGTCAGCGCCGCGCTGATCGCGGTGTCCTGGGTCATGAGCGACCACCTGCCGTTGCCGAAGAGCCTCGGCGCCGCCGTGCTGGAAGAGCCCGGGCAGTTGCCGACGCGCGAAAAGCCTTTCGAAGCGCGGGTGGAAGGCGTGGACTACCGCATCGCCCCGCGCTTCACCTACGACATCACGGCCCTGGTGGTCAGCACGCACGATTCCGACGCCTGGTGGGACTATGCCCACCGCGAGTGGAACGACCACGTCAACGTCGCCGACCTTTGCGTGGTGTGGGGCGACAACGTGCGCCACGACGCCTACCGCCGCGGCAGCTACACCCACACGCAATGGGAATGCTGGGTGCGCTTCCCGCTCGACCCCGAGCATCCCTTCAGCGGGGCGGCGCTGTCGAACAACCATGTCGTCACCGACAACCCCGCGCTCGGGCGCCGCCTGAAGGACGTGCACATCGGCGACGAAGTGCGCGTCAAGGGCATGCTGATCGATTACGCCACCTTTCTCGACGGCCGCCAGACCGGCCTGCGCAAGACCAGCATCGTGCGCACCGACGAGGGCGACGGCGCCTGCGAAGTGATCTGGGTGCAGGACCTGGAAATCATCAAGTCGCACAACCGCCCCTGGCGCATCGCCGGCAAGGCCGCTGCCCTGCTGCTGGGCCTGGCACTGATTGCCTGGATCCTGCTGCCGCCCAGGCTCGACGACTAGGCGCGCGGCGCCGTGCGGCCGCGCGATGCGGTCCCGCCCTTCCCTCGTGGGCGGCTGCGGATTAACTCTTCTTTAGTACTTTGGTGCTATGGACGCTCGCGGGTGCGAAACCTATGATGCCGGCATCGATACAGTGCCGCACGCCGCCACAATAAAGACAACAACAATAAGGCACTCAATCAGGGAGAAGCAACGATTAGAGCCACTTTGTCTCCTCGGACTGTTTGTTTTCCCCTCCTTTGTACAGTCCGATTAGCCCCTGGGCCCCCTCGCCCGGGGGCTTTTTTTTGTGGTGACGTCATGCATCCGATGGGACCAAGCCCGGCAATTTCAGCGATTTAGGTCCGCCCATCGGACTCTTTGCGCAGACCAAGGGAGAAACCGGTGCGCCGGATGCAACCTCCGCGGCGCGCCGCTGTCCATAGAAGTGGCCGCCAAGGCGGACTTGCGCTGCGGGCAGGAATGCAGTGGCGGCCATGGCTGTGGCGGTGGGCGTAGGTAGCCTTCGCCCGGCCATCACGCGTCTGGCGCGCGTGGGGCGGGTCGGCCTGCACGGTCATCCTGCGTTCACGCGGCGTTCATCGAGCCGGCGCGTGCACAACATGGGCCATGCCGTCCGTCCGCATGGCCGGGCGGCACCGTCTGACAAAACAAAGCACGCCTCCGTATGCCGTGCGAACTTGAGGAACACACCATGTCCACACTCTCCCTGTCCCAACGTTTAGGCTTGCTGGCCACGGCCGGCACGGCGGCTTTTGCCTTCGCCGGCGTGCCGGTCAGCGCGCACGCCGCCGGCAAGGCCGGCACCTCCGAAGCCCAGGCGCAATACAAGCGCGACCTCGCCGATTGCGACAGCAACAAGGCAACCGAAGCGCGCGCCACCTGCCGCACCGAAGCGCAGCGCGCGTTCGCCCAGGCCAAGGCCGGCGACCTGCCCAGCGGCAGCGCCGAGACCTTCGCGCGCAACGAGCGCCAGCGCTGCGACGCCCTGAAAGGCGTCGACCGCACCGCCTGCATCGAACGCGCCGATGGCCGCGGCACCACCTCCGGCAGCGTGTCCGGCGGCGGCATCCTGCGCGAAAGCACCGTGACGGTACCGGCGGGGCAGTAAGCAGGTTCTGAACGGCAACGCGCGCCGGCTGGCGCGCGTTGCGATGTTTCAGGCGACGCCTCGATCAGCGGTGCCGCAACGGCGCGCGAGCATGTGAACGACGCGGCAACGGGCGCATGATCGCGCCTGTCCCGCGCGGTTGCTTACCCAGCGCCCACCGGGGCGTAGTTTCCCGTGGGTACGGCTGGCGCCTTATGCCCGGCTGCGATGTCCGCACGCGATGACGCGCATGTGACGCCCCGCGCGGTCGCCCGCACTGGTGCGCCGCATTCGTGGCACGCTCAGTGCGCCAGCTCGGCCGAGAGCACCATGCGGTTGGCCACGTCCGGCACCAGGTTGCGCAGGGCGGCGAAGTAATCCGCGTGCGTCGGCTTGGCCGGCACCAGCAGGCGCACCGCGCCCACCATCACCTTGGCGCCGATGTAGCCCGAGAGGCCGGCGCTGCTGTATTGCTCGCCGTGGCCGTATTGCGCCAGCGCGGCGCGGTATTCATTGACGATCTCGGCGTAGCCCGCCACCGGCGGGGTGATCTCGATCAGCCCGGCCTCGCGGCTGATGCCGTCTTCGCCATTGGCCAGCGGCCCGCCGTCGCGCGCGGCGGCGTTGCGCAGCGTCAGCAAGGGCACCTGCTTCTGGCGCAGCAGGCCGCTGGCGACCATCTCCAGGCTGCCGGGGCTGCCGGCGCCGGGCAGGATGCCGTAGACGTGGTCCTGGCCGATCAGCGCGGCGGCCTGCGCCACGCTCTCGTCGGCGCGGCCGTGGTTGTCGCGCACCACGTGGAGGATCTTGTGCCCGGCGACGCCGCCTTCGGCATTGACCTTGTCGATGAAGGCGCGCGCGCCGGCGGCATAGGCGTGGCCGGAAGCGGCCTGCGCCCCGGTCAGCGGGACGACCTGGCCGAGGGCGATATCGGCGTGGGCGGAAGCGGCGAAAAGGCTGCCGGCGAGCATAAGGGCGAGTTGCGGCATCAGGCGCATGAGTGACTCCGACGGTGGTTGTGGTCGAAGCCCGGCCTTGCGATTTGCGCGGGGCTTCGAATTGATTGTCGGCTTCTTAACGGCGTGGATTGTCAAAGCTTGTGGCTTTTTGACAATCCGTAACGCTTCATGCGTCCCGCATAACGCGGGTGAAATAGGGACCCTCGACGAGAGGGAGGAACCCCGGAAAACGGCGCGCGGCGCCTAGCGCGCGGACCCGGTTTGCGGCCGTGCCGCGCCGGGCGGCGCTGCCACGCCGGCGCGCGCGGCCTGCTTGGCTTTCTGGCGCTGCCACAGGCGCCATACCATGAAGGCCACGGTGGCGATGTTGGCCAGCAGCACCACGCCGTTGAGCAGGCTGGTCTTGTGCAGCAGGTGTTCCAGTTCGAAGGGAACGTAAAGCGCGCCGGAGAGCGCGGCCAGCCACTCGGCCCAGGCGCGGTCGCGCCACAGGCCGTAGCCTTCGCTGATCCGCACCACCGCATAGAAGATCGCCAGGCCGAAGATCATGCGGAAGTTGGCGTTTTGCAGCACGTCGGCGTAATGCAGCAGCAGGCCCGGGTAGTGGCCCTCGGGGTTGAGGTTGTAGTGCCCGATCAGCGCCCAGGCGATGCGCCGGGTGTCGTGGTGCACCAGTTGCAGCAGGCCGAAGGCCAGCGCCAGCGCGGAGACGCCCTTGACGCCTTCGAAGATGGCGATCAGGCGCAATGCCGCGCGTTCGCGGGCACGGGTCAGCGGCGGTTGCGGGGGGGTGTGGGTGCTCATCGGTCAGACCTTGGGGCGGCATGGCGAATTGCCAGGGCGCGCGCGGCTTTTCGCATGGCTAGGCATACCTAGGGAATAACTGATTAAGTGGGCTAAGCCCCCTTAACAACCCCGGAATCAGAGGGGAGTGCGCCCTCCCACATTCCGAATCCGATACTTGTTCAGCATTTACCTAGAATAGCGCAAATGCCATGCCCGTAAAGGCGCCGTCCTACGTGCGCTCCCTTATAATGAGCCCCAATTAAGGCGCCGCGCGCGCCCGGCGCCGCCGGGTGGTTGTGGCCCCGGCCCGCCACAACGTCGCCGCCAATGTCTTCCGTCCCGCCGACCCATCGCCCGCTGCTCGCGGGGCGCGCTTTCGCCTTGCGCGCCGGCGTGCTCGTGGTGTTCTCCACGATCTTCGGCGGCCTTCTCGAATGGGTGCACATGCCGGCGGCCCTGCTGCTGGGCCCGATGTTCGGCGCCGTGGTGGTGGCCACCATGGGCGCCAACATGGCGGTCCCGCCCAAGGCCTTCATGTTCGGCCAGTGCCTGATCGGCCTGTTGATCGCGCGCAGCTTCTCCCCCGCCATGCTGGGCGCGGTGAAGAGCGACTGGCTGGTGCTGGCGCTGACCGCGATGACCGTCGTCCTCGCTTCCGCCGGCTGCGGCTGGGTGCTGGCGCGCATGCGCCTTCTGCCCGGCAGCACCGCCATCTGGGGCCTCTCGCCGGGCGCCGCCACCACCATGGTGATCATGAGCGAGGATTACGGCGCCGACATCCGCCTGGTCGCCTTCATGCAATACCTGCGCGTGGTGATGGTGGTGGTGGTCGCCTCCGTCGTCTCCACTCTCTGGGTGGCGCACAGCGGCTCGCTGATTCCCGCGGTGATCTGGTTCCCGCCCACCGACCCGCTGCTCTTTCTCGCCACCGTCGCGCTGGGCGTGGCGGGCGCCATCACCGGGCGGCTGCTGCGCATTCCCTCCGGCGCGGTGCTGGTGCCGATGGGCTTCGGCGCGATTGCCCACGGCGTTTTCCACATGCCGCTGCAACTGCCGCCGTGGTTCCTCGCCTGCTCCTACGCCATCGTCGGCTGGAGCATCGGCCTGCGCTTCAACCGCGCCATCCTCCTGCACGCCGCCCGCGTGCTGCCGCCGATCGCGCTCGCCACCCTCGCGCTGATCGCCATCTGCGGCGGGCTGGCGTGGCTGCTGCACGTGCTGGCCGGCATCGACCCGCTTTCCGCCTACCTCGCCACCAGCCCCGGCGGGGTCGATGCGGTCGCCATCATCGCCGCCTCGGCGAAGGTCAACGTCTCCTTCGTCATGTCGATGCAACTGGCGCGGCTGGTGGTCGTGATCCTCGCCGGGCCGCCGCTGACCAAGTACGTGGCGGGCTTGCTGCCGAAGGAAGAGGCGCCGGCGGTCCCTTGAGGTGACGGGTGTGCGCCGCCGCCTCGGGCGCGGCGATGCGACAATAGCGTCTTTGCCTTTGCCCCGGCCCCGCGCGTGAACCCGTTCGAACGCCTCACCGAAAAACTCAGCGAGAAGATGCTCGACGCCATGTCGGACGCGCAGCAGCGCCAGTCCGACGAGAAGGTCGCCATCGAGGCCGCGCCTCCCGCCCCGCCCGCGCCCCTCACGCCCGAGGAAATGGCCGCGCTGGAGCGGCGCCGCCTGCAGGTGCGCAACCGCTTCGTGCTGCCCGCGCTGGCCATCCTGATGGTGGCCTGCGCCTCCTTCTACTCCGGGACTCTCGGCATTCCTTCCACGCTGTTCGCGCTGGGCTTCGTGGTGTGGGTGATCGGCAACCGCATGTTCGTCTGCCCGCGCTGCGGCGCGCCGCTGCTCGGGCGGGCGGAGAAAAAGACCCACTGCCACAAGTGCGGCGTGCAGCTGAAGCCGGAGTGATGAGCGAAGCCACCCCGCCGCCGGCCGGGCCGCAGGCCGCGTCTTCGTCCAGCGCGCCGGCCGGTTCGCCGAGCCAGGCGCCGGGCGCATTGCCGCCGCCCGCGCCCCTCTCCTCCGCTGCGCTGCTGCGCGGCTACCTCCTCACGCTCGCCGTCTGCCTGCTGTTCGTCTTCTTCGGCATGCGGCCCGGCTACAGCGTCTACGCCTGGCTGCTGCTGCTGCCGGTGTTGCCCTGGCTGCTGTACAACCTGGTGCGCGGCCTCGTCCACCCGGCGGAGCGCAGGCGCCGCCTGCCGAAGATCGCGCTGTGGGTGCTGGCGGTGGCCGCCGTGCTCGGCGTGCAGAACCACAACGAGAGCGCCGCGCGCAGCCAGGCCGATGCGGTGCTCGCGCATGTGAACGAATACCACGCCCGTACCAAGGCCTGGCCGGCGAAGCTGGAAGACGTCGGCCTCGACAGCGCCGCGCTGCGCGGCAAATGGCGCATCGCCTACCGCACCGCCGGCGATGGGCCGCCACTCCTCTCCTACGCCGCGCCCAACATGATGTTCGACGCCTACCACTACGATTTCGATACGCGCAGCTGGAAGTACGAGTCCTACTGAGGCGGCTTTGGGTTAAGCTTCCCGCCACCGTCCGATAAAACTCAAACACCCGTGGGCAAATCCCGACTCGAAGCGTTTTCCGACGGCGTCATCGCCGTGATCATCACCATCATGGTGCTGGAGCTCAAGGTGCCGCACGGGGAAAACCTGGAGGCGCTCTCCGAGTTGTGGCCGGTGTTCCTTTCCTACGTGCTGTCGTTCGTCAACGTCGCGCTGTACTGGAACAACCACCATCACCTGTTCCACGCCGCCCACAAGGTCACCGGCAGCCTGCTGTGGGCCAACGCGCACTGGCTGTTCTGGATGTCGCTGATCCCGTTCACCACGGCGTGGATGTCGGAAAACCATTTCGCGCAGACGCCGGTGGCGCTCTACGGCGCGGTGCTCTTGATGTGCGCGGTTGCCTACACCATCCTCTCCACCTGCCTCACCGCCCTCGAGGGCGAAGGCTCGACGCTGGAAAAGGCGCGCGGCCGGCGCGACCCCAAGGAAATGATCGCGCTGGCGTTCTACCTCACCGGCATCGTGCTGGCGTTTTTCGTGCGCTACGTCTCGCTGCTGCTGTACCTGACCGTCGCCATCATCTGGATCATCCCTGACCGGCGCATCGAAAAGGCGGTGATCGAGGAAGTCAAGGAAGAGGAAAACAACAGCGACTGAGCAACACAGTGGTGTCGCGTTCGCCCGGGACTCCCTAAAACCACGGTAAACCACGGAGGAATTCCGGAAATATCGCGGCCCCGTTTTCCCTGCCCTGATAAAACGTGAGGTTTTTGCGAAAAAATCGCGGTCTCTGGCGCTTCACGCGGTCCCGCCATCAACACATTCGTGTTGTGAAATTGCCTGTTGTCAAAGAGCATTCTTCGCCCGGCGCAACACCGCGCCTTCATCCAAAGATACGCGAAATCCGCCGCCGCGCAACTACACTTGTAGTGCATCGCGCGCCGCGCCGCCGGCCGCTTTTCCCTCTCATACCTTGGCCGCCGCTTCAATACCTACTTCGGTATACCTACCTCTGTACAGGTCCGGTTTTGCGGTCATGTCGCTAGCATGGTGCAAACGCAAACCGCTTGTACCGGCGCTGTCACTCATCGCCCGCAGGCGGGCCCCGTCGCGAGGGGCATCGAGAGGGAGTCGCCGTGCAAAACAAGAAATCCAGGCCGCGTCCGCGCGCGCAAAGCCGCCGCATGGGCGCATTCGCGCATGTGCATTCACTGCCGCGCTTTGCCTTGCGCCCGCTGGCGCTGGGCTGCCTGCTGGCCTGCGCCGCGCCCGCCGCGTTCGCCTGCAACGCCAGCGACACCGCATCGCTCGCCGGGTGTCTCACCGGCATCGCCGGCGACAGCACCATCACCCTCACCGGCAACATCACGCTGAATGCCAACCTCAACGTGGTGATCGGCAGCAACGTCACCATCAACGGCGGCGGCTTCACGCTTTCCGGCGGCGGCCAGTTCCGCGGCTTTTTCGTCGGCGGCGGCACCACCACCATCAACAACCTCACCATGAGCAACCTCAAGGCCACGGGTGGCGCCGGCGGCGCTGAACTGGAGGGCGGGGGCGGCGGCATGGGCGCGGGCGGGGCGGTGTTCGTGCAGTCCGGCGCGGCGCTGGTGATCAACAACGTCAGCCTGAGCAGCAACAACGCCACCGGCGGGGCCGGCAGCGGCTCGACCAACTTCGTCACCGTGACCGGCGGCGGCGGCGGCGGCATGGGCGGGGCGGGCGGCGGCACCGGCAACGGGCCCGATGGCGGCGACGGCGGCGGCGGCCTGTTCGCCAACGGCGCCACGGCTGCCGGCAGTACCGGCGGCAATGGCGGCGGCCCCAACGGCGGGGCCGGCGGCCCGGCCGGTGGCGGGCCCGGCGGCAGTGGCGGCGATTATTCGGGCGGCGGCGGCTCCAGCCTGGGCGGTGGCGCCTTCAGTGTACCGGGTGGCGCCGGCGGCCTGGGCGGCGGCGGCGGCGGCGGCAACACCAGCGCCGGTGTCGGCGGGGCAGGCGGCTTCGGCGGCGGCGGGGGCGGCGGCTCGGACACCAACGGCGGCGGCGCCGGGGGCTTCGGCGGTGGCGGTGGCGGCGGCGGCATCTTCGGCGGCGGGGCCGGCGGCTTCGGCGCCGGGGCGGGCGGCGGCGGTTCCTCTCCCACCAGCGGCGGCGGCGGCGGCGGCGCCGGCATGGGCGGGGCCATCTTCGTGATGGATGGCGCCTCCGTCACCGTCAACGGCACGCTCTCGGTGAACGGCAACACCGTCACCGGCGGCGCCGGCGGCACCAGCTTCGGCGGCCATCCCGGCGGCGGCGGTTCCGCGCTCGGCGACGGCATTTTCCTGCAAGGCAACAACGCCGTGCTCGACTTCAATCCCGCCAACGGCGTCACGCAGACCGTCTCCAACGTGATCGCCGACCAGGGCGGCAACGGCGGCAGCGTGGGCATCACCAAGAGCGGCGCCGGCATCACCATCCTGCAGGCGCAGAACACCTACACCGGCACCACTTCCATCACCGGCGGCACCCTGCAGGTGGGCAACGGCGT
>DASYEQ010000053.1:0-64465 GCA_036498945.1 Burkholderiales bacterium
GAGCTCGGCGACGAGCTGGTGCCCTACGTCGCCGAGATGGGCTTCACCCATGTCGAGCTGCTGCCGGTCAGCGAGCATCCCTTCGACGGCTCCTGGGGCTACCAGCCGGTCGGCCTCTACGCGCCGACCGCCCGCTTCGGCCCACCCGGCGATTTCCGCCGCCTGGTCGAGCGCTTCCACGCGGCCGGGATCGGCGTGCTGCTCGACTGGGTGCCCGGCCATTTCCCCAACGACCCGCACGGCTTGGCGCAGTTCGACGGCACCCACCTCTACGAGCATGCCGATCCCCGCCAGGGCGTGCATCGCGACTGGGACACGCTGATCTTCAACTATGGCCGCCGCGAGGTGCTGAACTACCTCACCGGCAACGCCCTCTACTGGCTGGAGCGCTACGGCGTCGACGGGCTGCGCGTCGATGCCGTCGCCTCGATGCTCTATCTCGACTACAGCCGCGGGCCCGGGGAATGGATTCCCAACCAGCATGGCGGCCGCGAAAATCTCGAGGCCATCGACTTCCTGCGGCGGCTCAACATGCTGGTCGGCGTCGAACGTCTCGGCGCCGTCATGATCGCCGAGGAATCGACCGCCTGGCCGATGGTCTCGCGCCCGGTCTACCTCGGCGGCCTGGGCTTTTCGATGAAGTGGAACATGGGCTGGATGAACGACACGCTCAGCTACATGCAGGAAGACCCGCTGCACCGGCGCCACCATCACCAGAAGCTCACCTTCGGCCAGATGTATGCCTACAGCGAGAATTTCGTCCTGCCGCTGTCGCACGACGAAGTGGTGCACGGCAAAGGCTCGCTGCTGACGAAAATGCCCGGCGACGACTGGCAGCGCCGCGCCAACCTGCGCCTGCTGCTGGCGTACCAGGCACTGATGCCGGGCAAGAAGCTGGCGTTCATGGGCGGCGAACTCGGCGTGGCGCATGAATGGCGCAGCCATGAGCAACTGCCTTGGGACCTGCTGAAGGCGCCGGGCCACGCTGGCATCCAGCGCCTGTCGCGTGACCTGAATTGCATGGTGCGCGATCTCGCGCCCCTGCACCAGCTCGACTTCGAGCAGGCCGGCTTCGAGTGGATCGATTGCAACGACGCACCGCATTCGCTGCTGAGTTTCCTGCGCATCGCGCAGGACGGCAGCTTCGTGGTGGCCGTGCTCAACTTCACGCCGGTGCCGCGCACCCACTATCGCCTCGGCGTGCCGTGCGCGGGGCATTACCGCCTCCTGCTCAACAGCGATGACGCGATCTATGGCGGCGGCGGTGTCGCCGCGGGCGAGCGCCTGCGCGCGGAAAAGCGCACGTGCATGGGACGTCCGGCGCGCCTGACACTCACCCTGCCGCCGCTGGCGGCGCTGCTGCTGGTGCCGGAGTAGCCGGCGTTATTTGTTGGGCAGCGGAATGAATTCGCTGTCGTCGCCAGGGATGTGCCCCATGCGCTGCGCTTCCCAGTCCGCTTTCGCCTGCTCGAGGCGCTCGCGGCTCGAGGAAACGAAGTTCCACCACATGTGGCGGTGCCCATCCAGCGGCGCGCCGCCGACGGCGACAAAGCGCGCGCCTTCCGGCGCCTGCACGCGCGTCTTGCTGCCCGGCTCCAGCAGCGCCAGGGTATGTGGTTCCAGCGGCGTGCCATCCACCACCAGCGGGTAATCGACACTGTAGAGCGCGCATTCTTCCGCCTCGGGGAGGAAGTCGAAGGCGGCGCCGGCCTGGGCGTTGAAGTCGAGGTAAAGCGTGGGCACGAAGGTTTGCACCGGCGAAGTTTCGCCGAAGGCGCTGCCGATCAGCACGCGCACGGTCACCTTGGGCATCTGGTGCACCGGCAGGGCGGCGGCCGGGGTGTGGGCGAAGGCGGGCGCGGTTTCTTCGTGCTCTTTCGGCAGGGCGCACCAGAGCTGCAGGCCGTGCGAGACGCGCGTCTTGTCCTTCAAGTCCGGCGGGGTGCGCTCGGAATGCACGATGCCGCGGCCGGAAGTCATCCAGTTGATCGCGCCGGGCTCGATGCGCTGCACGCTGCCCAGGCTGTCGCGGTGCAGGATCGCGCCCTCGAATAAATAGGAGACGGTGGCCAGCCCGATGTGCGGGTGCGGGCGCACATCGTGGTTGTCTTCCGGGTGCGAGGTCTCCGGGCCGAAGTGGTCGAAAAAGATGAACGGGCCGATGCCCTGGCGTGGCGCGGAAGGCAGCAGGCGGCGCACCATGAAGCCGCCGCCCAGGTCTCGTTCGTGCGGCTGGAGTTGCAGGGCGATCGGCATGGCGGCTTTCCTTATGCGTTCAGTTTTGCGGTGGCCTGCACCAGGGCGCGCGCCACGCCCAGCATGGCGGCGCGCTGGTGTTCGTCCACCAGGTGGCCTTCTGGGGTAACGGCTTCATTGGCGCGGCCGACCGCGAGTTGCTTCGGCATCACCAGCATGCCGAGGTTGCCCAGCAGGTCGCGCAGATGAAACAGCGAGCGCAGCCCGCCCAGCGCTCCGGGCGAGGAACCGACGATGGCGATCGGCTTTTGCGCCAGGATTTCCAGGCCGGCCACGCGCCCCGGCGCGGCGAAAATGCGCGAGATCCAGTCGAAGGTGTTGACCAGGAGCGGCGGCATCGAGCCGTTGTACTCGGGGCTCGCCACCAGCAGGGCGTCATGCTCGTCCATCACTGCCAGGAGGCGCGTGATTTCCGCCGGCACGCCGCCGTCGCTTTCACGGTCGCCGTGGTACAGCGGCGCCTCGTAGTCGGCCAGGTCGATCAGCGTGGCGGCGGCGCCGGCTTCTTCGAGGGCGATCTGCGCCGCGCGGGCGACGCGCTTGGAAAGCGCGGCACGGCGGGCGCTGCCGGCGAACACCAGTACGCGGGGAGCGGGCATTTGAGGACGGGAAGGAACCGCTTGTTATTCCGGGAGGCCGATTGTGCGCCAGCCCCGTCCAAGATGCAACGCGCCGGCCGCCGCGAGGACGCGGCCGGCGCTTTTCAGCAAGGCATTACGCCTTTTTCTTCTTGCGCCCGGCCTTCACCGGTACCAGCGCGCCAATGCGCTTGAGCAGCTCGGCCACGGCGAGCGCCTCCAGCGCGATCAGGCCGGCGCGCAGGAGCTGGCTCTTTTTCACCTCGACGCCGTTTTTCAGGCACAGCGCCTTCAGGCTCTTGATCTTGTCGTAGTCGGCCTGCGGCATGGTGAAGCCGTCGCGCACCACCTTCTGGTCGGTGGCAGCGGCGGGTATCTTCTTCGGCCTGGCGGCGGCTTTCGCGGGCACGGCCTTGCGCACCGCCTTCTTCGCCGCCGCGGGGCGCTTGGCAGCGGGGCGGGTGGTCTTCGCGGCGGGCTTGCGGCGGGTCTTGGTGGCGGTGGCCATATACGCGGGTTCCCTCTGGTTTAAAAGTATAAATAGTTTATATCATTTAACGGCGATCCGGCGGCGCGCGCGGCGGTCGCGCTAATGCGCGGGATGCGCCCGGCGCGGTTGTCCGCCGCCCGTGCTCCCCTTAGGATGGCATCACCACCGGACACGGGGCGCACGCTAGCACATGCGGCCTGCACCCGTATGACAAGGGCGGAACCAGTCCGGACAAGCGAACATACGTGGAGACAAGATGAGAACAGCTACAAAGGCGGGCAGGCCGGCGGCGCGCGGCGCCGCGCGGGCTTCCCGCCCCGCGGCGAAGGCGCCGCAGGCCACCGTCGGGCCGGTGACCCCGGCCGGGCAGCCGCACTGGGCGGAGGTGGTGCATCCGATGCTGATCGAGGCCGGCGTGCGCCAGGTCGCGCTGGTGCCCGACGCCGGGCATGCGCGCCTGATCCAGCTGTGCGAGGCCGACTCCCGCATGCGCATCGTGCGCCTGACCACGGAAGAAGAGGGCGTGGGCCTGCTCGCCGGCGCCTGGCTGGGTGGGGAAAAGGGCGTGCTGCTGATGCAATCGAGCGGCGCGGGCAACTGCATCAACATGCTGTCGCTGCCGGTCGCCGCTGCCATGCCGCTCCTGATGCTGGTGACCATGCGCGGCGACCACGGCGAATTCAACGGCGCCCAGGTGCCGATGGGCGATTCCACCCAGGCGGTGCTGGAGGCGGTGGGCGTGCTGGTCAAGCGCGCCGACATCGCCGCCGACGTGCCGGAGATGATCTCTTCCGGCTTGCGCCTGGCCTTCAACACCTTGCGCCCGGTGGCCGTGCTGATCGGCCAGCGTGTCAGCGGCGCGAAGGATTTCCGCAAGCTCACCAAGCCGGTGGAGGAAGACAATGAGTGAACTCCTGCGCCGCCGCATGGTGGTCAAAGAATTGCTGAAAAAACGCGGCGACATGCTGGTGATCGGCGGCCTCGGCGCCCCGGCCTGGGACATCACCGCCGCGGGCGACAACGCCAACAACTTTCCGCTGTGGGGCGCGATGGGCGCCGCCGCGATGATCGGCCTGGGCCTCGCCCTGGCGCAGCCGCAGCGCCGCGTGCTGGTGATCACCGGCGACGGCGAGATGCTGATGGCGCTGGGCGCGCTTGCCACCATCGCGGTGCAAAAGCCGAGGAACCTGTCCATCGTGGTGCTGGACAACGAGCACTACGGCGAGACCGGCATGCAGCGCACCCACACCGGCTACGGCGTGGACATGGCGGGCATGGCGAAGGCGGCCGGCTTCGCGCGCACCGTGAACGTCACGGCGCAGCGTGACCTGCTGCGCCTGCGCCCGCTGATCGACGCCATGCGCGGCCCGCTTTTTGCGCAGGTGAAGGTGGACCCGGAGAAGCTGCCGCTGGTGCTGCCGCCGCGCGAGGCCTCGTATCTCAAGAACCGCATGCGCATTTCCATCCTCGGCGAGGAAACTGCGCTGCACCAGTAGATGTAGCTCAAACAAAAACGGCGCTGCTTGAGGCAGCGCCGTTTTTCTTTTTTCGGCGACGCTAATCGTGCGCGTTGCTGACCGCCGCCGCCAGGTCGCGCGCGGGCGCGGGGGCGGGCGCCGCCTTGGCGCCGTCTTCGGGGTTGAGCAGGCGGCCGAGATATTCACCGAGGAGGGACGTGCGCAGCATGTGGCGCGGCTCGGCGGGATCGTAGTCGCCGATCGCCAGGTGCGTGAGGCAGCGGTTGTCCCACATGATCAGGTCGTTGAGGCGCCAGCGATGGCGGTAGACGAAGCGCGGCTGCACCGAGTAGTCGCACAGGTAGTCGATGATCGCGCGGCTCTCGCCTTCGCTCATGCCGAGGAAATTGCGCACGCGCTGGTTGACGTAGAGCGCGCGGCGGTCGGTGCCGGGGTGGGTGCGCACCGCGGGGTGCACCACCAGCGGGTTCAGGCGCTTGAATTCGGCGGTCAGCGCCGGGTCGCGCTTGTCCAGGCTGGCCACCAGGCTGGCGTCGTGCACGCCTTCCAGGCCGTCGAGGAACTGGCGCATCTTGTCCGACAGCGTCTCGTAGGCCAGGTACATGTTGGCGAAGCAGGTGTCGCCGCCGACACTGGGCTTTTCCAGGCAATAGAGCGTGGTGCCCTTGGCGGGGCGGATGGTGTAGGAGAGGTCGGTATGCCAGTTCTGCCCGGCGGTCTTGGTCTGCGAGGGACGGCCGCGCACCAGCTTGTTGGTGATCAGCATGATCTCGTCGTACTCGGGGTGCCGGTTGAACGGCTGGCTCTCGTGCTGGTCGAGGTCGCCGAAATGGCGGCTGAAATCGATCTGCTGCTCTGGGGTGATGTGCTGGCCGGGGAAGACCAGGATCAGGTGCTTGTGCCAGGCGTCGAGCACGGCCTGCGCGTCTTCTTTCGAGAGCGGCTTTGCCAGGTCGATGCCGGTGACTTCGGCGCCGAGGGCATAGCCCACGGGGGTGACGGTGATGCCGGACATGGGTTGTCTCCGTAACTACATGTTATGCCAGGGCAATGTAGCCCTTTCACCCTGCTTTGTCCATGCGCGGCGCTTATGCGGCGCGTGAGGGGAGAAAGACGTTGACGCGTGCGGCGCACTGCCCCTAGGATGCTTGCCACAAGCCGGCGGAAAGCCGGCGACTTCATAGGTGGAGACAATGATCAAACCCATTCTGCGCGCCCTCGCGCTTCTGGCCTGTTGCGCGGCCGCGCACGCCGCCGACCCCTATCCCTCGCAGCCGATCCGCCTGTTGATCGGCTTCCCGCCCGGCGGTACCACCGACGTGGTGGGGCGCCTGGTGGCGCAGGAACTGGGCGAAGGTCTCGGCAAGGCGGTCATCGTGGATAACCGCGGCGGCGCCAGCGGCACCATCGCCACCGGCGTGGTCGCCAAGTCGCAGCCGGACGGCTACACCCTGGTGCTGGTCTCCAGCGCCCACGGCACCGTGCCGGCGCTGTACAACAACCTGCCCTACACCGAAGCCGAGCTGGCGCCGATCGCCATGATCGCCGCCACCCCCTACCTGCTGGTGGTGCACCCGAGCATGCCGGTGAAGGACATGGGCACCCTCATCAATTATCTGAAGGCCAACCCCGGCAAGATCGAGTTCGCCTCCTCCAGCCCCGGCACCGGCCAGCACCTGGCGGGCGAGCTGCTCAAGCGCAGCGCCGGGGTCAACATCATGCACGTGCCCTACAAGGGTACCGGCCAGCTGATGCCCGACGTGCTGGCCGGGCGCGTGCCCATGCTGTTCGAAAACGTCGCCGTCATCGTGCCGCACGTCAAGGCCGGCAAGCTGCGGGCGATTGCCATCTCCAGCCTGAAGCGCAGCGCGCTGATGCCGGACGTGCCGACGGTGGCCTCCTACGGCGGCAAGCTGTCGAATTTCGAGGTGCTGGGCTGGTTCAGCCTGATCGCGCCGGCGAAAACCCCGCGCGAAATCCTCGCGCGCCTGAACGCCGAGGTCAATCGCATGATCGCCAAGCCTGCGGTCAAGGAGAAACTGCAAGGCCTGGGCGCCGAACCGCTGGGCAGCACGATCCCCGAGGCCGCGCAGTTCATCAAGTCCGAGCAGGACAAGTGGGGCAAGGTGATCCACGACGCCGGCATCACGCCGCAATAGCGGTTTCGAAGTGGCAGGCAAGCGCAATTAACACACTTTTACCCAGGATTTACAGCTTGAAACACATGCGGACACGGTGAACGGGTATCTTCAGTGCATGTAGTTGGCACGAGATAGACCATGACCCCATCCGATTCGCAATCCAGCCGCGAAATCATCGCTGACCTGCAAGCCCGCGTGCACTACCTCGAGGGCGCGCTGGCGGTTGCGCTGCGTGCGCGCGACGGCGTGGAAACGCCCGCCATGCGCCTGGCCCTGAACGCGGCGGCGCGCAGCCTGCCCTCCGAACTGTTCAGCCTGTCGGCCGAGCCGGTGCGGCCGGTGCCGGCGAAAAAGCCCGACCTGATGTCGTTCACCAATTCCTTCGCCACCCTGGATGCGCGCCTGCAGGAGCAGGCGGCGTGCGAACAGGCGGTGCGCCCGGCGCCCGCCGACCTCGGCCTGCCGGCGATGCTGGACGCCGAGATGATCGACCGCGCGGCGCCCAAGCCGTTGCCGGAGCTGATCCACGTCACCAGCCCCCTGGAAGACGGCTACCCGCACCTGCTGGCGAAAATCAGCGCCATCTGGGGCGAGCCGGAATGCATTCCCTACCTGCGCAAGCTGATCGTCGACGACCGCGGCAGCCGCCAGGGCTTTCCCTTCGAAGTGATGAGCGAGCTGCTGGTGCTGAGCGCGGTCGCCGAAACGCCGGCCGATAAATCCGCCTGGATGATGCGGGCGGCCGCCTAGCCTCTTCAAGCCGAGGCGCGCGCGCAGTCAAGCAGCGCGCGGATCTGCCGCGCCCGCACCGAGGCGCGCAGCCAGACGATGCCGAAACGCCGCGCCTCCGGTTTTACCGGCAGCGGCAGGCGCGCCACCTTCAGGCGCTCGGTCAGTGGCGAGGCGATGTCCGGCACCAGCGAGACGCCCAGGCCCCGGTCCACCATCATCGCGATCGCCGCCAGCGACCC
Organism: Burkholderiales bacterium; assembly: GCA_036498945.1. Lineage (GTDB taxonomy): Bacteria > Pseudomonadota > Gammaproteobacteria > Burkholderiales > JAEUOS01 > JAQGMJ01. Next base: position 7,915 of record DASYEQ010000053.1, read on the forward strand.
CAGCTCGAAACGCTCCTGCGGCACGATGCCGGCGCGCCGCAAATAGCGGTCCGCCTGCTTGCCGCCGCCCACCGCGCGGTCGTAGCGGATGAAAGGCTCGCGCGCCAGCAGGTCATGCGCCTCGCGCCGCGCCAGCCGCGCCGGGGCGAGCACCACCAGCGGCTCCTCGCGCAATAGGGCCCACGATGCCGTCTTGGGCAACGCAAAAGGCGGATGCAGGCAGATCGCCGCGTCCAGCTCGCCGCGCAACACCGCTTCGTAAAGATCGGTGGAAGCGCCGGACTGGATGTACACCTTCACCTGCGGCTGCGCGCGCGAGAAATGGGCGAGGGTATCGGGCAGCAGGCTCAACAGGCCGGTGTTGATGGCGCCGATGCGCAATTCGCCCGCCGCATCTTCCTCATTCACCGCCGCTTTCAGGTTGCCGAACTCGCGCAATAGCGCGCGGGCGCGCTCCGCCAGGCGGTGCCCGGCTTCGGTCGGCGCCACGGTGCGCCCGGCACGCAAGAGCAGCGGCGTGCCGAGCTCACGCTCCAGCGCCCGTACCTGCTGGGCGACTGCCGCCGGCGTCAGATCGAGGCGGCGCGCCGCCTCCGACATCGAGCCCGCATCGACGGTCAACAGGAAGCTGTGCAGGAAGGCGGTATCCATGGCGAATCGGGATTAATAGATTTTCTATCATTTAATGATACGACATCCCGGTTTATCTTCAATCCGAGAGAGTTAAACTCGCATCGATCCGGTGCATGCGCGCCCGCGCAGTGGCTTGTGTCCGATTCGCACCGGCCGGAGACCTGAATTCCATGAGAAGCAAACTTTTCGTTCCCGGCTCGCGCCCCGAGCTGTTCGCCAAGGCCTTGGCCGGCGCCGCCGACGCCCTTTCCTTCGACCTCGAAGATTCCGTTGCCCCCGAGCGCAAGCCGGAAGCGCGCGCGGCGCTGCGCGACATGCTGGCGAGCGAGCCCGCACGCAACAGCGGCAAGACCCTGATCGTGCGCGTCAACGCCATGGACACGCCGTTTTTCGCCGGCGATGTCGACGCCGTGGTGCGCCCCGGCCTCAACCTGCTCAACCTTCCCAAGCCCGGCAGCGTCGAAGACGTGCGCGCGGCGGTCGCGGCGATCGAGCGCGCCGAGGCCGCCAACGGCGTGAAGGAGCCGGTCAAGCTGCTGCTCAACATCGAGTCGGCGCACGCGCTGCGCATCGCGGGTGATCTCGCCTGCGCGCACAAGCGCGTCGCCGGCCTGCAACTGGGCCTGGCCGACCTGTTCGAGCCCCTCGGGGTGGAGCGGCGCGAAAACGCGGCGATCGCGCAAGCCATGTTCATGGTGCGCATGGCCGCGGGGGAGGCGGGCGTGTTCGCCTACGACGCCGCCTTCGCCAACATCAAGGACGAGGCCGGCTACCGCGCCGAGGCCGCGATGGCCAAGCGCTTCGGCTTCCTGGGCAAGAGCTGCATCCACCCCAGCCAGATTGCGCTCGCCAATGAAGTATTCCGCCCCAGCGAGGAAGAGATCGCGCACGCCGTGAAAGTGGTCGAGGCCGCGCGCGAAGCCGATGCCAAGGGCTTGGGCGCCTACGTGGTGGACGGCAAGATGATCGACCCGCCCTTCGTCAACCGCGCCCGCGTGGTGGTCGAGACGGCGCAGCGCATGGGCCTGTTGCCGCGCTGAAATCGCGCTGATAAAAAGTTTTCCGGAGACAAAATGAAATCGCTTACCGCCGCCGCGCTGCTATGCGCGGCCTGTGCCTTGCCTGCCGCGCACGCGCAGGAAAATTTTCCCAGCAAGCCGATCAACATCGAAGTCGGCTCCGCCCCTGGCGGCTCCAACGACACCTTCGCCCGCGCCATCGCCAAGCGCATGACCGACACCTGGCACCAGCCGGTGCTGGTCGACAACCGGCCCGCCTCGCAAGGCCTGCTGGCCAACACCTACGTCGCCAAGGCCGCGCCGGACGGCTACACCATCGTCGTGCTGTCTTCCACCTTTTCCACCAGCGCGGCGATCATGAACACCTTGCAGTACGACCCGCTGAAAAGCTTCGCCCCAGTGGCGATGCTGGCCAAGGGCCCGCTGCTGGTGACGGTCTCCAACACCACCCCGTTCAAGAGCCTGGCCGACGTGATCGGCTATGCCAAGGCCCATCCCGAGAAGATCAACTACGCCACCTCGGGCGTCGGCAGCATCAACAACTTCGCCACCATCCTGTTTGCCGATGCGGCCGGCATCAAGATCACCCATGTGCCCTACAAGGGCATGGGCCCGGCAGTCGTCGACCTGATCGGCGGCCAGACGCAACTATTGATCGGCAGCGCCCCCTCCATCGGCGCGCAGGTAAAGGCCGGCAAGGTGCGCGCCATCGGCATCACCAGCGCCAGGCCGTCGCCGGTCGCTCCCGACCTGCCGACCCTGGAATCGGCCGGCGTCAAGGGCGCCAGCGTCGACCTCTGGTGGGGCGTGCTCGCCCCCGCCGGCACGCCGGTGGCGGTGGTGAACAAGCTCAACGCCGAGATCAACCGCATCATCAAGGGCGACGACATGAAAGAGTTTTTCCTGCGTGAAGGCGCCGAGCCCTCGCCCGGCACGCCGGCCGATTTCAGCCGCCTGATCGAGAGCGAAATCGCGCGCTGGAAGCGCGTCGCCAAGGCCGCCAACATCCAGCCCGAATAACAAGAAACGAGGAAGCCATGCCCGCCAGGCGCTATTTTTCGCTGGACGATTACGAACAGCACGCCAAGCGTTTTTTCCCGCCGCCGATCTGGGCCTACATCGCCGGCGGCGCCGAGACCGAAACCGGCTTGCGCGATAACCTCGCCGCCTTCACCGAATACGGCTTCATCCCCCACATGCTGGTGGGGGTGAAGGGACGCACGCAAAAGACCATGCTGTTCGGCCGCGAATGGGCCAGCCCTTTCGGCATCGCGCCCATGGGCATGTCGGCGCTCACCGCCTACCGCGGCGACCTGGTGATGGCGCGCGCGGCGAAAGCGGCGAATGTTCCGATGATCATGAGCGGCTCCTCCCTCATCCGCATGGAGGAAGTGGCGGCGGAGAATCCCGATGCCTGGTTCCAGGCCTATGTGCCCGGCGAGCCCGAGCGCATCCTGAAACTCATCGACCGCGTGGAAGCCGCCGGCTTCAACACGCTGGTGGTCACCGGCGACGTGCCGGTCTCGGGCAACCGCGAAAACAACCAGCGCGCCGGCTTTTCCACCCCGCTGCGCCCCAGCCTGCGCCTTGCCATCGACGGCCTGCTGCACCCCGGCTGGACCTTCGGCACCTTCCTGCGCACCTGGGCTGCGCACGGCATGCCGCATTTCGAGAACTCGCAATCCACCCGTGGCGCGCCGATTCTCGCGCGCAACGTGCTGCGCGATTTCGGCGCGCGCGACCACTTGAACTGGGAACACCTGGCCCTGATCCGCAAGCGCTGGACCAAGTGCCTGATCGTCAAGGGCGTGATGAACCCGGCCGACGCCGTGCGCATCCGCGACCACGGCGCGCAAGGCATCATCGTTTCCAACCACGGCGGCCGCCAGCTCGACGGCACGGTGGCGCCATTGCGCGTGCTGCCGAGCATCGCGCAAGCGGTCGGCAAGGAGATGGTGGTGATGATGGACGGCGGCATCCGCCGCGGCACCGACATCATGAAAGCCATGGCGCTCGGCGCCGAATTCACCTTCATCGGCCGCCCCTTCAACTATGCCGCCTCGGTCGCCGGCGAACCCGGCCTGCGCGATGCCATCACGCTGCTGCACGAGGAAATCAGCCGCAACATGGCCATCCTGGGCATCAACGCGCTCGCCGAAATGACGCCCGAGAGCCTGATGCGCTTCACCGAAGGACTCTACAAATGAATGCTCTTCCCGCCCGCACCGGCCCGCGCGGCCCCTTGAGCGGCCTGCGCGTACTCGATCTCTCCGCCTACATCGCCGGCCCCTACGGCTGCGCGCTGCTGGCCGACCAGGGAGCGGAGGTGATCAAGGTCGAGCCGCCGATCGGCGACAACCTGCGCAAATATCCCTCGACCCTCGAAGCCGAAAGCCGCGCCTTCCTGGGCGTCAATCGCGGCAAGCTCGGCATGATGCTGGACCTGAAGCAGCCCGAGCAGTTGCAGGCGCTGCTCAACCTGGTCGGCACGGCCGACGTGTTCGTGCACAACTTCCGCCCCGGCGTGCCGGAGCGCCTAGGCATCGGCTACGAACAGCTCAAGGCCTTGAACCCGCGGCTGATCTATTGCGCCGTCAGCGGCTACGGCGAATCCGGCCCCTTGCGCAAAAAGGCCGGTTACGACCAGGTGCTGCAAACCATGACCGGCATGGCCGCGATGCAGGGCCGCGCCGGTGGCCCGCCGGAAATCCTCTACGGCTCGGTGGTGGATTACTACGCCGCCGCGCTGGTCGCCGCCGGCGTTTCCTCCGCCCTGTACGAGCGCGAGCGCAGCGGCGAGGGGCAATTCGTCGGCGTCTCGCTCATGCGCTCGGCGCTTACCATGCAGTCCGCGCGCCTGGTGTGGGCCGAGAGCGAGGGCCGGGAAGTCGGCCGCGACATGCGCTCGGGTGGTGTCACCGGCATCCACCCCACCCGCGAAGGCTGGCTCTACATCTCCGCCAACACCCCGCACTTCTGGCAGGCCCTGTGCGAAAAAACGGGTCTCGCCGAGATGGCCCAAGGCGAACGCTATGACAGCGTGCGCAAGCGCAACCAGCATGCCGCCGAAATCCTGCCGCGCCTGCATGCGGCGCTCGCCGCCAAAAGCGCCCTGGAATGGGAAGCCCTGTTCGGCGAGGAAGTGCCCTGCGCCGCCGCGCGCACGGTGGAAGACATGTTCGACGACCCGCAGGTCGAGGCCGAGGGCATGATCACCGATTTCGAGCACCCGGTCGCAGGCCGCTACCGCGGCTTCAGGCAGCCGATCAAGTTCGGCCGCACCCCGGGGCCGGACCCGATCACCGCGCCCACTCTGGGCCAGCACAACGAAGCGCTGCTACGCGTCGCCGCGAAAGCCAAACCATGAACCTGGTCATTCCCTACACCGCCGGCACCGGCTCCCCGCGCGAGCCCTTGCCCGCCAACGCCTGCGATTCCCACATCCACATTTACGACGCCGCGCTTTCCGATTCCCCCTCGGTGCTGGCGCAGGCCACGGCGGAAAACTACCGCCGCCTGCAGGCGCGCAACGGCACCTCGCGCACCGTCATCATCCAGCCTGCCGCCCATGTGTTCGACAACCGCGTCACCCTCAACGGCATCGCCGCCCTGGGTGCGGAGCGTACGCGCGGCGTCGCCGTCGTCAGCCCGGAAGTCACCGACGCCGAATTGCAGCACATGCACGCAGGCGGCATCCGCGGCATCCGCTTCACCATGTTCAACCCGAAGACGGCGGTGACGCGCTTCGAATGGGTCGAAGGCCTGGCCGCGCGCGTCGCCGAGTTTGGCTGGCACGTGCAGATCCACTGGCGCGGCGACCAGATCGTCGAGCACGCCGCCATCCTCAACAACCTCAAGTGCACCATCGTGTTCGACCACATGGCGCGCCTGCCGCGCCCGGAGGCGGAGAAGCACCCGGCCTTCGGCATCGTCGCGCGCCTGCTGGAAAACGGGTGCACCTGGGTCAAGCTCTCCGGCCCTTACCTGGACGACGCCGCACCTGATTACGCCACCCGCGCCGGCGTGGTACGCGCCTTTTGCCAGCGCGCCCCCGAGCGCCTGGTGTGGGGCAGCGACTGGCCGCACCCCACCGAAGAAGCCAAGCCGGACGACGCCCGCATGCTCGACCTGTTCGGCGAATGGATCGGCGACATCAGCCTGCGCAACCGCATTCTGGTGGACAATCCCGCCCGACTTTACGGTTTCAAGTAGCCGCTTAGTAAAGGCAGCCGAGAAGGCCAATGAATAGCTTTGCATACGAGACTGACTCTTGCAAAAAACCGCGGTTGCTCATAAGTTCTCAACGCCTTCTTTAAGCGGGGTTTCTTAAATAATGGCAATGCAATAGGAACCGTCACAGCAGACGCCCTTATATCCATTGCTTGTTCCAACGAGCGGCGACGCTCTTCCACTGTGGCGAGCGCTACAAGCCGCGCATCGCTAAATCACATCTGATAGAAAGTCCACAGCGATTGATCGCCGTGGCCGCTTTCATATCGAATTTGGTCCAATTGCGATCCGATTCGCAGTATCTCAACAGAGCTTTTAGCATTGAAGGCACCCTGGAAAAAGATTGCAGCAGCGTGCACTCACGCGAGATGTGAAGGTGGTGCGGTGCGGTCGCACGTTGGTGCAAACCACTTTAGGCACGCGCATCGACTTCCACTACCAGATTGGAGAAATCAATGTCGCCTACGCCATCACTGCACTCCAATGTCACAACGCCTCCTTCTTTCGCAATTCGAATCCCCGCATTACCTATCCAAGCTTGGGTAATGTCATCAATCTTCCATACATTCCAAGCCCTTAATTCACCACCTGATCGCGATGAAATTTTGAGGTCTACCACCGTAGGGCTTGTGTCTGCCCACAACACAATTTCGGAATATTTCCTCCCATAAATCTCAATAAGCCCTTTGACCATCTTGATCCGAATGCCCTGAACCGGTGACTGCTTTGATGCAAGTCTTCGAATTCGAAGATTTCGCTCTCCTTTTTCGACATGTTCTTTAAAAATCGGATAGACGAAGCGGCCATCAACTTCGGTGGGTGCTCCCCTAATCTTCTGAAATATGGACGATAGCGACTCCTTCATAGTTCAATATCCCGGCCTTCTATGCGGATCTACGGCTGCGTGATCTTGCGGCCAACGTGGCACAATATCCTTACCTCCATCCCGCTGAGGTATGGGCTCATGGCTCAATTCCATTTTCTCCACATCACCTTTGTCTGCATTGAACCGCCGGGGCGCACCACCACCGGCCATACGCTCAATATTTTCTTCTCCATATTTTTCGGCAGCCCTCGGCTTCCTTGCCTCATTTTTCCAAAATCTAGCTCTTACAGTGGACCAAGCTGGTTCATTTCCCTTTGCCGTCGCTTTATAAACATCGTCGCCTACTTTCCATCCATCGCCGGTGGCGGCCTCAAGTTCCTTCGCCGCCATACGCGCCACCTTGGCGACACCCGCGTCTGTCACAAGACCGACCCCGGCAGCAGCAAACGAGATTTCTGCAGAGACTTTATCACCCTCTACATTCGACCTCGCGCATCACCACAAACCAAAGACCGGAGACAATCGCCATGCCGAAGAATCTGTTTTCCCTTAAGCGTCGCACCTTGCTCGCCGCTGGCGCCGCCGCCGCGCTGGCGCCGCTCGCGGCCCGCGCCCAGGCCTTCCCCAGCAAGCCGATCCACGTGCTGGTGCCTTACTCCCCCGGCGGCGGGGCGGACGTCAACTGCCGCCTGATCGCGCAGTACATGGGCCCGGAACTGAAAACCACCTTCATCATCGACAACCGCGCCGGTGCCTCCGGCATGATCGCGGGGCAGGCCACGGTGCAGGCCGCGCCCGACGGCTACACCATGCTGTACGACACCTTCCCCTTCGCGGTCAACGCCGCGGCGCGCAAGATGCCCTACAACCCGCTGAAAGACCTGATCCCCGTCGCCCATGCGGTGAACATGCCCAACATCCTGCTGGTGCCGGTTTCCGCGCCCTACAAGACGATCAAGGAATTCATCACCTACGCCCAGGCCAATCCGGGCAAGCTTACCTTCGCCTCCTACGGCGCCGGCGGCACCGCCCACCTGGCGGGCGAACTGCTGAAGAACGAGGCGCACATCGACTGGCTGCACGTGCCCTACAAGGGCGGCGCCCCGGCCGTCACCGACCTGTTGGCCGGCCAGGTCTCGGCCTTTTTCGGCAACCCGGTCTCGGGCCTGCCCTTCGTCAAGTCGGGCAAGCTGCGCGCGCTCGCCGTCACCTCCAGGGAGCGCATGGAAGCGCTGCCCGACATCCCCACCATGATCGAAGCCGGCTTCAAGGATTTCGAAGTGGTGGAATGGAACGGCTTTTTCCTCCCCGCCGGCACCCCCAAGGCGGTCATCGACAAGCTGGGCGCCGCGGTACACCAGGCGGTGGAAAACCCCGAAGTGCGCAAGATCATGATCCCCAAGGGTATCCAGCCGGTGGGCAGCGGGCCGGAAGAGTTCGCCAGATTCGTCCAGGGCCAGGTGGCGCGCTGGGGCGCCCTGGTGAAGGCCAACCACATCACCCTGGAATAATCCGGGCAAAAGCGCCGCCCGGGAGGGCGGCGCGGCGGAATAGGGCGCAAGTTTCCCCCTTATTTCGCTCAAGCAAGGCGGGAAGGCGCCGATATAGTGGGGCGTCCTTGTAAATGGCGGCCCTGTCCGGGCCCCGGCCCTGCACATGCGCTCCCTCTCCGCTTCATCCGCGGCCAATAACGCCGGCACGCCTCACTACCTAGGCCTCGCCGCGCTGCTGCGCATGAACTTCACCGGTGTCAACCTGGCGCCGGTGTGCCAGCGCATGATCCAGCGCGCCGCCGCCGACCCGGGCGATGCCGGTTCGCTGATGGATGCGGCGGTGATTTTCCAGTTTCGCGGCCAGGAAGAACTGGTGCCGCAACTGCAAAGCGAAGCCCTGCGCATCCGCCGCCATTTCGTCATTCCCGCCGCGAAGGCCCCGCGCCTGCGCCTCCTGGTGCTGATGGCGCCCGGCAACCTGATGGCCAACGTGCCGATCGAATGCCTGCTCGAAGAATCCGATGTCGAGCTCAATCTCTATTACGTCAGCGACAAGCCCGACACCCGCGGGCTCCCCGAGCACGACCTGCTGTTCGTCGCCATCGGCGAGTCGGAAGCCAACCGCCCCATCCTCGAAGCCTGGGCGCCGCTGCTGGCCGCCTGGCCGCACCCGCTGCTCAACAACCCGCGCAACATCCCGCGCGTGGCGCGCGATACCGCCTCGCGCCTGCTGCACGCCTTGCCCGGCGTCGCCATGCCGCCCACCGTGCGCCTGCCGCGCGCCCTGCTGGAAGCCGTGGCGGCGCAAGCCGGCACCCTGCCGGCCGGCATCGCCTTCCCGCTGATCGTGCGCCCGGTCGATTCCCACGCCGGCCATGACCTGTACAAGATCGAGACCCCGATTGAGCTGGCGCAAACGCTGGCGCAAGTGCCCGCCGCCGAATTCTTCGTCTCCTGCTTCGTCGATTACCGCAATGCCGACGGCCAGTTCCGCAAATATCGCGTGATCCTGATCGAGGGCCGGCCTCACCTGTGCCACATGGCGATCTCCAGCCACTGGATGATCCACTACCTCAACGCCGGCATGGCCGAGAGCCCCGCCAAGCGCGCCGAGGAAGCCCGCGTGATGGAGGAGTTCAACACCGGCTTCGCCTCGCGCCACGCCGCCGCGCTTGCCGCCATCAACGAGGCCATCGGCCTGGATTACTTGGGCATCGACTGCGCCGAGACCGCCGACGGGCGCCTGCTGGTGTTCGAAGTCGACCCGGCGATGGTGGTGCACGCGATGGACCCGGTCGATCTGTACCCCTACAAGCCGGCGGCGATGCAGCGCCTGTTCGCCGCCTTCCGCGCCATGCTGTACCGCGCCGCCGCGGGAAGCACCGTTGCCGAAGAGCACCGCCACGGCGCGATCGCCGCCTGAACCCCGCCTTTACGAATGCCCACGATGAACAACCAGCTCAATTTTTCCGGCGGCCCCGGCGTCTTGCCGCAGGAAGTGCTCGATGCGACCCAGCAGGCGATCGCCGTGGTGCCCGAGGTCGGCCTGTCGATCCTGGGCATCAGCCACCGCTCCGACTGGTTCACCGCCGTGGTCGATGAGGCCGAGCGCAACATCCGCGAACTCATGCACCTGCCGGACACCCATGCGGTGATGTTCCTGCAAGGCGGCGCCTCGCTGCAATTTTCGATGGTGCCGATGCTGCTGCTGCGCGGCAGCGGCAAGACCGCCGAATACGTACGCACCGGCTACTGGAGCGGCAAGGCCGTGCCCGAGGCGCAAATCGAAGGTGATGCCCGCATCGTCTGGGATGGCCAGAAGCTGGGCTTTGCCCGCCTGCCGGCCCCCGGCGAAATCAAATGCTCGGCGGACGCCGCCTATCTGCACTACAGCTCCAACGAAACCGTGGAAGGCACGCAGTTCCACTACGTTCCGGGGCTGGATGGCGTGCGCCGCGTCTGCGACATGTCTTCCGACTTCCTTTCGCGCCCGATCGACGCCAGCCGCTTCGACATCATCTACGCCCACGCGCAAAAGAACCTCGGCCCCGCCGGCGTGACGGTCGTCATCATCCGCCGCGCGCTGCTGGAAAACGTGCCCGCCGGCCTGCCGACGCTGCTGGATTACCGCACGCACCTGAAGGCCAACTCGATCTACAACACCCCGCCGGTGTTCGCCATCTACGTCACCATGCTGGTGACGCGCTGGCTGCGCGGGCACATCGGCGGCCTGGAGCAGATGGACGCGATCAACCGCGCCAAGGCGGCCTGCCTGTACCAGAGCGTGGACGAGAGCGAAGGCTTTTACCACGGCTGGGCCAAGCCCGAGCACCGCTCGCTGATGAACGTGGTGTTCACCCTGCCCACGCCCGAACTGGAAGCCGCGTTCCTCGCCGAATCCGCCGCCGCCGGCTTCTCCGGCCTGGCCGGGCACCGCGCCTTAGGCGGCATTCGCGCCTCGATCTACAACGCCATGAGCCTGGAGTCGGTGCAGGCGCTACGCCAGTTCATGGTCCACTTTGCCGCTGCGCACGCTGGTGCCGGCAAGCACGCCGCCGCGTTTGCCTGATAGCTAACGGGATGGCAGTAGTACCAAAGGCCGCCGCAAGGCGGCCTTTTCATGCGCGAAGCCGCCGCAAGGCAGCCTTTTGATGCGCGAAGCCGCCGCAAGGCAGCCTTTTGATGCGCGAAGCGGCGGCAAGGCCGCCTTTTCTTTGGCGCGAAGGACGCGGAGCAAGCGCTTGCGCACCCATGCTGCGGGCACCGTGATCAGGCGCGACAGGGCGGCCCCTGGATCAAGTGGTGCGATGCGTGGCGCCGCCGAGCTTGAACACGGCGCCCAGCGGCTTGACTTCGGGCAGCACGTAGATCATCGCGCGGCGCTGCGCGAACAGGGGATGGATGAACTGGTCGAAAAACGCCGCCGGCACGTTGATGCAGCCGTAGGAGATGCGTTTCTCGGCGACGTCCGCGCTGTCCAGGCGCGCCAGGCGGTTTTCGCCGGCGTTGACTTCGTGCACGCGGTGCATCGCCAGGGCGGCGGCGTAATCGACCCACACCACTTCGTCGCCGCGGTCGTCGTGCCCGCGCTGGGCGTCGAAGCGGCCGGCCGGGGTGGTGCGCTGCGCCGCATGAATTTTCGACAGGGGCGTGCTGCCGGCAAGCGGCGGCAGGTCGTCGCCGGGCGTCAGGCCCAGCAGCACGGTGCTGTTGCCTTGCAGGTGCGATTGCGCGTCGAAGACGTAGAGGCGGGCGTTTTTCTTGTCGACGATCAGGTAGCCGTTGGCGCCGGCATCGCCGGATTGCGCCACCCAGTTGGCTACCTGGCGCACTTCGGGAGCAGGCGCGGTGGCGCCGAAGTCGGCGTGGCGCGGCAGGGCGGCTGCGTGTTCAGCCGGCACGGAGAGGCTGCGCGGGTGCGGCAAGACCAGTGGCAGGGCGGCCGCGGTCAGCACCAGGCCGGCAGCCAGGCCTTGCCACAGGCCGGTGATCAGTTGGGTGCGCCAGGGCTGCGGCGCGCCGGTGGGAGATGCGGTGAGATTCATGATGGGGCGCTGAATGCAACACCGCCCGCGTGTGGCGGGCGGTGTCGGTGCTGTTAGCCGCGGTCGGCTTGCGGCGCGGGTTCGGTGCTGCCGCTGTTGTTGCCGGCCGAGTTGTCGGTCATGGTGCCGGAGGCGGAGTTGCTGGCCGGGGCGGCCGCGACTTGGGCCTGCGGCGCGGTCGCGCCGCTGTCGGGCTCGGGCGCGGCGGCGTTTTGCGGGGTGGCGTTCTGGGCGACGGCGACGCCGATGCCACCGGAGACGGCAGCGGCGGCGAGGACGGTGGTGATGAGGCGGGTGACGTTCATGATCAAAATCTCCTGAGGGGATCAAGGCGTTTCCTTGATTGACCGTACTGTTGCATTCGGCCGAGGTACCGCGGAACAGGCGCGCGGCGGATAGCACTGTCGGAATGCGCCGACGCTGCCGCGGCGGCTCTTGGCGCATCACGAAAATTCGCCTGCAACCCCGCGTGGTTTCGCGTATCTTTGATGCAGGCATAGCGTCGCATCGAGCGACGTGTTTTGCGGGTATTGGGCGGCATGTCCGACGGCGCGGATACGCGAAACACACATGTGGCGCGGTGGTGCACGAAACGGAAAAAGCACCGTTCTTTTCCGTGGTTCGCCCAAACCCCGCGCGCATTTTTTCGAAAAAACCTCAGGTTTTCTCAGGGTGGGAGGGCGCTCAACACAATTGTGTTGGCCTCCGCCGCACGGGAAAACCCTGACTCGGGCAAAATAACGGCCCCGCACCATACGCAACCGGAGCAACTATCATGACCGCACGCATCCAGGGCGTCCTCTCGCCCGTCGTTACCCCCTTCAAGGCCGATTACAGCCCGGACGCCGAGCGCTTCGCGCGCCAGTGCAAGTGGCTGCTCGCCAACGACGTCGGCCTGGCCGTGTTCGGCACCAATTCGGAAGCCAATTCCATCGCGGCGGACGAACGCATGGCGCTGCTCGACAGCCTGATCGCCGCCGGCGTCGACCCCAGGCGCATGATGCCCGGCACCGGCTGCTCGGCGATCACCGATTCGGTACGCCTGACCGCGCACGCGGTGAAGCTGGGCTGCGCCGGCGTGCTGATGCTGCCGCCGTTCTACTACAAGGGCGTCTCCGACGAAGGCCTGTTCCGCAACTATGCGGAAATCATCGAGCGCGTGGCGGACGACCGCCTGCAGATCTACCTGTACCACATCCCGCCGGTCTCGCAAGTGCCGATCACCCTCAACCTGATCGAGCGCCTGCTCAAGGCCTACCCGAAGAACATTGCCGGCATGAAGGATTCCTCCGGCGACTGGAACAACACCAAGGCGGCGCTCGACAACTTCGCCAAGGATGGCTTCGACGTCTTCCCCGGCAGCGAGACCTTCCTCTTGGCGGGCCTGCGCAACGGCGGCAAGGGCTGCATCAGCGCCACGGCGAATGTGAATCCGAAAGCCATCGCCGGCCTGTATCAGCAATGGCAGACGGCGGAAGCCGACCAGCTGCAAAAGCAGCTCGACGCCGTGCGCATGGTGTTCCAGAAGTACCCGATGATCCCGGCGCTGAAGCAGGCCGTGGCGCACTGGAGCGGCGATGCCGGCTGGACCAAGCTGCGCCCGCCGCTGGTCGAACTGACGCAGGAGCAGTCCAAGGGCCTGATCGCCGATCTCGAAGCGCTGCGCTTCTCGATGCCCGGTCTTAAGGCCTAATCAACAATAACCAGTGGTGGAGACAAGAATGACAATGAAACTGTATGGCTTCTGGCGTTCGATCGCGACCTTTCGCGTGCGCATTGCGCTGAACCTCAAGGGAGTCAAGGTCGAGGATGTGTCGGTGCACCTGCTCAAGGGCGAGCAACTGAAGCCCGAGTTCCTGGCGGTGAACCCGCAAGGCGCGCTGCCGGCGCTGGTGCTGGAAGACGGCACCACGCTGGTGGAGTCGCTGGCGATCATCGAATATCTCGACGAAACCTACCCGAACCCGCCGCTCTTGCCGAAGGATGCAAAGGGCCGCGCGCGGGTGCGCGGCCTGGCGCTGATCCCCACCGCCGACGGCCATCCGCTGATCGTGCCGCGCGTGCGCGGCTACCTGGAGAAGGAACTCAAGGTGGACGAAGCCGGGCGCACCAAGTGGCTCACGCACTGGAGCGCCGAGGCATTGAAGGCGCTCGAAGGCCACTTGGCGAACGAGAAGGAAACCGGCAAGTTCTGCCACGGTGACAGCGCGACCCTGGCCGACGTCTGCCTGGTGTCGGCGGTGGTGACGGGCAAGTTCTTCAACGTCGAGACCGCTGCCTTCCCGACGGTGATGCGCGTTTTCGACGAATGCATGAAGATCGAAGCCTTCGCCAACGCCCATCCGCAGAAGCAGCCGGATGCGCAGGCAGGGCACTAAGCGGAAAGCGGCAAAAGAAAATGGCAAAAGAAAACGGCCGCTTCCGGTGAAGGAAGCGGCCGCAAATTTGGTGGAGCCGGGGGGAATTGAACCCCCGTCCGTAAGCACTCCACAGTAAGTTCTACATGCGTATCCGGTCTATTTGGATTTAACCAGGGGCTTAGCCGACAGGCAGGCCGGCCACTGGCGAGTCACCTAAATTTAAGCGCGTACCAAGTAACCCGATACGAGCCGATTCCCTGTAAATGACGCTGCTGTGGGCTTTTACACCCAACCCGGGCCAAGGACCTACCGGTGCAGCGGCTTCGCTAGTTTTTTAGGCTGCGAGAGCAAAACGCTCGTCGTTGGCGTTTGTGGTTTTCCAGATGGATTTACGAGGATACTGGCCCTCGGCATGCCCTCACTGCTTCGCCACCCACGTCGAAACCATGTCGGCCCCGATCTGGTCTACAGGCTGTAAGGCTGGCCTGTCGCTCAAAGCAATCGGTAGACGCATTGTAGCCCGGTTTCACCCAGACCACGCCGCTTGTAGGTCTATTTGGCGCCGGCCTGGCGATTTTTCAAGGGCTTTTGGCAGGATTGGGAATTGTCGCCATTGCTGCGATGCCGTAAAGTTTGACCCTGAAGGACGGCGCCGATTGCCTGTCCAGACCGCCAGCCCAGACTCTTTTCATCGAACCACACCATGGCGCTTACGCTTCCCGCTTCTTCCCCGACTTCCCGTTTTGGCACTTCGCAGGCTTTCAACCGCTTCGAGGACAGTCGCCTGATCCTGGGCCAGGGCCGCTTTACCGACAACCTGAAGTCGGACGCTGCCTGCCACGTCATGTTCATGCGCTCGCCGCATGCGCATGCGCGCATCGTGTCGATTGACACCAGCGTCGCCGCGGCGATGCCGGGCGTGCTGAAAATTCTCACCGGCGCCGATCTGGTGGCCGACGGCCTGGGCAGCCTGCCGACGGTGCCGATCTTCAAGCGTGCCGATGGCCAGCCGATGTCGGTGCCGCCGCGCCGCGCGCTGGCGCATGAGTTCGTGCGCTTTGTCGGCGAGGCGGTGGTGGCGGTGATGGCCGAGAACCGCATCCAGGCGCAGGACGCCGCCGAGGCGGTGGTGATTGAATACGACGAACTGCCTTCGGTGGTCGACCCGCGCGATGCGCTGGCCGAAGGTGCGCCCGAAATCTGGTCCGGCGCGCCGGGCAACCTGGCGGCGGTGAACCGGCATGGCAACGCCGAGGCGACGGCCGCGGCTTTCGCCAGCGCTGCGCACGTGGTCAAGCTGACGCTGATCAACCAGCGCGTGTCACCCAATGCGATGGAGCCGCGCGCCACCATGGCGAGCTTCGACGAAGCGAGCGGGCGCATCACCTTGCAAGTCGGCTCGCAGACGCCGACCGGCACGCGCGATACGCTGGGCGACGCGGTGATGAAGATCGGCAAGGACAAGGTGCGCGTGCTGGTGGGCGACATCGGCGGCGGCTTCGGCATGAAGACTTCCGTCTATCCTGAAGATGCCTTCGTCGCCTATGCGGCGAAACTGCTCAAGCGACCGGTGCGCTGGCGTGGCGAGCGCGCGGAAGACTTTCTCACCGGCACCCATGGCCGCGACCTGATCAGCGACGCCGAACTGGCGCTGGATGCAAACGGCAAGGCGTTGGCCTTGCGAGTGAAGTCTCTCGCCAACTTCGGCGCCTACGCCAGCCAGGCCGGCGTGATCATCCAGTTGCTGATCGGGCCGTGGGTCTCGACCTCGGTGTACGACATTCCGCTGATCGACTTCGACCTGCGCGCCATCATCACCAATACCGCGCCCACCGGCGCCTACCGCGGCGCCGGGCGGCCCGAAGCGATCTACATCATCGAGCGCCTGATGAATGCCGCCGCGCGCGAGATGAACATCGACCCGGCGGAAATCCGCCGCCGCAACCTGATCCGCCCCGAGCAGATGCCGTACAAGAACGCCATGGGCCAGACCTATGACTCCGGCAAGTTCGAGCAGGTGCTCGACGAAGGCCTGGACCTGGCGGACTGGAAGGGCTACGCGGCGCGCAAGGCCGAATCCGGGAAGCGCGGCAAGCTGCGCGGCCGCGCCGTCTCCACCTTTCTTGAGTGGACCAGCGGCAACGTGTTCGAGGAAAAGGTGTTCTGCACAGTGAACGACAATGGCCGCATCACCGTCTCTTCCGGCACGCAGGCGATGGGGCAGGGCATCGAGACCTCGTTCAAGCAGGTGGTGGGCAAGGTGTTCGGCGTGAACCCGGACAAGATCGACGTGATCCTGGGTGACACCGACGTCATGACCGGTGGCGGCAGCGTCGGCTCCCGCTCGCTGTTCGTCGGTGGCTCGGCGCTGAAGGTGGGCGCCGAGCGCACCATCGACCGCGCGAAAGAACTGGCGGCCGAGGAATTCGAGGCGGCGGTGGGCGACGTCGCCTACGCCAACGGCAAGCTGAGCGTTGCCGGCACCGACATTTCGATTGGCCTGTTTGAGCTGGCCGCGAAGCAGGCGGACAAGCGCATCCACCTGGAATCGGTGAGCGCGGTGGGCGCGCCATCGTGGCCGAACGGCTGCCATGTAGCGGAGGTGGAAGTCGATCCCGATACCGGCATGGTCGAGGTGGTGAAATACTCGTCGGTGAACGACGTCGGCAATGTCGTCAATCACCCCATCGTGCACGGCCAGATCCAGGGCGGCGCGGTGCAGGGCATCGGCCAGGCGCTGGGCGAGCAGGTGGTGTACGACCGCGAAAGCGGGCAGATGCTCACCGGCTCCTTCATGGATTACACCGCGCCGCACATCGGCATCATCAGCGATTTCGTCACCGCCTTCGACGAGACCGTACCCTGCGTCACCAACCCGCTGGGCGCCAAAGGCATCGGCGAGCTCGGCACCATCGGCGCCACGCCGACGGTGGTCAATGCCGTGCTCGACGCGCTTGGCTCCCGCGGTATTCATCACCTCGACATGCCGCTCACCCCCGCGCGCGTCTGGCAGGCGCTGAACCCTTAAAGATGCGCGCGCGCCGGCGCCAGCCGCGGGACTTGAGCTTCGACGATCGCTATGCAGCCGGCGATGCGCGCCGCCTCGAACCAACCCCGGCGGAGGCAGCGCTCGAAGCGCTACTGAACGAACTGGGCGAGGGCGCCTTGCGCGGCGAGTTCAAGCGCGAGTGGCCATTTCGCGACTGGTATCTCGACTTCTACTTCCCGGCCATCGGCCTGGCGATCGAAGTCGATGGCGGCTATCACCGCCTGCAGGCGCGCTGGCGCGAAGATCAGCTAAAGGCCCGCGCCCTGGAGGACGCCGGCCTCACGCTCCTGCGCCTGACCAATCGCGAAGTGCTGCACGATCGCGAGCGCGTGGTACGGCGCCTGCGCGAAGCCTGGCGCGCGGCGCTGCTCAGGCAACGCGGCACCTCACAAAAAAGCGCCCGCGAAGAGCGGGCGCCATATAAAGTCACGCGCAGCGCCGTGGCGCTGCGCGCCGTCCTTTACTTGCCATAGATGTAGCCGCGGTTCCAGGGCGTGGGGTTGAGGTAGCACTCTGCTCCGGCCTTGCACACCAGTACCTGGTGGATCGATACCCAGTGCTGCGCGAAGGCATAGGCGCAGCCGGCCAGGTACACGCGCCAGACGCGATAGGTAAGGTCCGGCACCATCTGCTTGATCTTCTCGGTCTGCGCCTCGTAATTCTCCGCCCAGATCTGCAGGGTGCGGGCGTAGTGGCGGCGCATGGTTTCGACATCCAGCGGCTCCAGGCCGGCGGCCTCCATTTCCTTCAACACCAGGCTGATGTGCGGCAGCTCGCCGTGCGGGAACACGTACTTGCCGATGAACTCGGCGGCGCCGTAAGGCGTGGAACCGCTGTCCGGGTCGGTGGAGGTGATGCCGTGGTTCAGCGCCAGGCCGCCGTCCTTCAGCAACTTGCGCATGATGCCGAAGTAGGTCGACAGGTTTTTCAGGCCGACGTGCTCGAACATGCCGACGGAGGTGATCTTGTCGAAACGCTCATCAATGTCGCGATAGTCCTGGATGCGGATATCCACCTGTCCGGTCAAACCGGCGCGGGCGACGCGCTCGCGCGCCTCTTCCGCCTGGTTCTTCGACAAGGTGATGCCCACCACCTTGGCGCCGCGCTCGGCCGCGCGGATCGCCAGCGCGCCCCAGCCGCAGCCGATGTCCAGCAAGCGCTCGCCGGGCTGGAGCATCACCTTGTTGAGGATGTGGTCGAGCTTCTGCAACTGCGCGGTGGCCAGGTCTTCCTCGGCATCGGCGAAGTAGGCGCAGGAATAGACCATGCGCGGATCCAGCCACAGCTTGTAGAAGTCGTTGGAGACGTCGTAGTGATACGCGATGTCTTCGGCGTCCCGCTTTTTCGTATGCACCGCCGCGTGCATCATGCGCCCGAAACGCCCGGTCTTTTCCACCCCCGCGCGCGCCAACGCACCGGCCGCCTCGACGATGTCCGCCGCCTTGCCGGCGACGTCGAAATGCCCGCGCACATAACCTTCGGCAAGATTGTCGAGGCTGGGCGGCATCAGGAACTTCAATGCCTTGGCGCCGGGCAAGGTGAGCGTCACCTTCGGCGACTTGCCCAAGGCGTATTCACCCCCATTCCACAACTTCAACTTCAACGGCACATTGGCGCGCTCGCCGATGCCGTGCACAAACTGATCCAACTGCTGTTCCCAGAACATGCCTGGACTCCTCTCCTCGAAGTCCGCGGTTCAAGAGACATCGTCACCGCGTGGCCGGGCTATATTGTTATCGCCTCGGCACGAAGCTCCCTGGATCTGAATCTGAAACGGTATGCACGATTAGACCACAGCCCAGGCCCAATGTTTCATTGGTGGCGATAGATTGTGTTTATGACGGTCATAGTCCCAACGTGTATTTATTGCCTGTTGCTGCGCCCCCACCTATCCAGCCATGTTCAAGAACGAATACCCACCCCGCCCCAAGGCGCCACCGGGCCGGCTGCCGCCCGGCCAGGTGCTGACCGCCAAGCTTCCGGTGCTCTCCGCCGGCCCTACGCCGGAGGTAAATCTTGCCGACTGGTGCTTTCGCATCAAGGTGGGGCCACGGGTGGTGGCGACTTGGGACTGGGCCGCCTTCAATGCCTTGCCGCAGACCGGCATCGAGCGCGACATCCATTGCGTCACCCGCTGGTCCAAGCTGGACACGCAATGGAGCGGCGTGCTGGTCGACGACCTGCTCGCCGCCGCCGGTCTGTCCGGACCGCCTACGCCCTACGTGCTTGCCCATTCCGCCGACGACTACAGCACCAACGTGCCTGCCCAAGACCTTATCGGCGGCAAGGCCATGGTGGCGCTGCGCTATGCCGGCGAACCTTTGAGCGCCGACCATGGCGGCCCGGCGCGCCTGCTGGTGCCGCATTTGTACTTCTGGAAGTCGGCCAAGTGGGTGAATACGCTGCAATTCACCGCGCGCGACGAGCCCGGCTATTGGGAGATGCGCGGCTATCACATGTATGGCGATCCCTGGCGTGGCCAGCGTTACGACGACGACTGAAGTACCTGGCGCAAATCCGTGCAAGGCCCGCCGCTAAACCCGCGACCGGCTGCGCGGTTGCGCGTCTTCCTCCGCTCGCGCCGCGTTCTCCCACGCATCCAGTTCCGCCGCCGAAAACCCGCCGCGCAGCCGCCCCTCGCGGTTGAACGGGGGGCGCACGCGTGGCGCGTTGTAGCGCACGCTCAGTTCAGCAAAGGCCGCTGCCGGGTCGAGGCCGCGCGCCGCGCACAGCCAGTTGTACCAGTGGTTGCCGATCGCCACGTGGCCCACCTCATCGCGCAGGATGACGTCGAGGATCGCCACCGCCTCATGGGCGCCGTGACGCGCGAGCCTGGCCTGGATCGCCGGCGTCACGTCCAGCCCGCGCGCTTCCAGGATGCGCGGCACCAGGCCCATGCGCCCCACCACGTCATCACGGGTCTTCTCCGCCATTTCCCACAGCCCATTGTGCGCGCTGAAGTCGCCATAGGCATGGCCGAGTGTCGCCAGGTGCGCCACCAGCAGCGAGTGATGCAGCGCCTCCTCGGCGGCCACGCTGATCCAGTCGAGGTAATACCGGGACGGCAGGCCGGGGAAGCGGCACACCGCGTCCAGCGCCAGGTTGATGGCGTTGAATTCGATGTGCGCAATCGCATGGATCAGCGCCGCGCGGCCTGCGGTGCTGCCGAGGCCGCGCGCGGGCACGCGCGCCGGGTGCACCAGTTCCGGCCGCGCCGGCCGCCCCGGGTTCTCCACCGCATAAGCGTGCTCCAGGTCTTGCAGCGGCGCTTCGCGCAGCGCGAACGCCGCGCGCGTCAATTCCACCTTGCGTACCGGGTCGGCTTCGAGCAGGGCCTCGTGGGCGGCGCGGCGCAGGCTCATTGCGCAGTCATCAGAGGTGCTGCAGCACTTCCGGCGGCGTGGCGATCACCGCGTCCGCGCCCCATCGCCCGACCGGCTCGCCGTCGCCGAGGTAACCCCAGGTGACGGCCAATGTCTTCATGCCCGCCGCGCGCCCGGCCTGCACGTCGCGCAAGTCGTCGCCGACGTAGATGCATTCACCCGGCGCCACCTTGCACAGCTCGGCCGCATGCAGCAGCGGCGCGGGATGCGGCTTGGCGTGCGGCGTGGTGTCGCCGGCCACCACGCAGGTGGCGCGCCCGGTGAAGCCGATCAGCTGCGCCAGCGGCGTGGTGAAGCGGCTCGCCTTGTTGGTCACCACGCCCCAGCGCAGGTCGCGCGCTTCCAGGTCGGCAAGCAGTTGCTCGATGCCGTCGAAGAGTTTCGAGTGCACGTACAACGCCGACTGGTAGTTGTCGAGAAACTCCGTTTTCATCTCCTCATAGCCGGAGTCACCGGGTTTAATCCCGAACCCCACGCCCACCAGCCCGCGCGCGCCGCTGGAGGCCATGCGCCGCAGCGGTTCGAGCGGCATCGGCTCCAAGCCGCGATCGGCGCGCATCTTGTTGAGCGCGCCGGCGAGGTCCGGCGCGGTATCGGCAAGGGTGCCGTCGAGGTCGAACAGTACGCAGCGGATCATCGGTCTTTATTCCTTCACCGCATGCATCAGGTAATTCACGTCGGTGTCCGACCCCAGGCCGTAATACCGGGTGATCGGGTTGTAGGTCATGCCGCGGATCGCGCGCACGGTGAGCCCGGCGTGGCGGCAAAAGCGCGTCAGTTCCGACGGCCGGATGAACTTCGCGTAATCGTGGGTCCCGCGCGGCAGCAGGTTGAGAACGTATTCGGCACCCAGCACCGCCAGCGCGTACGCCTTGGCGTTGCGGTTGATGGTGGAAAAGAACACATGGCCGCCGGGCTTCACCAGCCCCGCGCAGGCCTCGACGATGGCCGCCGGGTCGGGCACGTGCTCCAGCATTTCCATGCAGGTCACCACGTCGCGGCTTGCCGGCTCGCGCGCGGCCAGGGCCTCGGCGGCGACCAGTTCGTAATCCACCGTGACGCCGCTTTCCAGCTTGTGCAGCTTGGCCACCTTGAGCGGCTTCTCCGCCAGGTCGATGCCCAGCACGCGCGCGCCTTTTCTCGCCATCGACTCGGCCAGGATGCCGCCGCCGCAGCCCACGTCCACCACGCTTTTTCCCGCGAGCTGCGCGATGCCGTCGATCCACTCCAGGCGCAGCGGGTTGATTTCATGCAGCGGCTTGAATTCGGAGGTCGGGTCCCACCACTTGGCGGCCAGGGCGCTGAACTTGTCCAGCTCCAGTTGATCGACATTCACGCTCATTGCTTCACCTTTTCATTTGCGTCGCACGCATTCGAGATACGCCATGCCGTCCGGCGGCGTGCCCTTGCGCTGCGCTTCGAACACGGTCTGCCCCAGGCATTCCAGCACCTCGTGCGCCGCCTCGTGGAACGAGCCGAGCTTCCTTGCCAGGCGCTCATACTCCGCGCGGATGCCAGGCGGCTGGTCGATCGACACCTGCTCGGTCACCGACAGATGCAGCGACAAATGCAGGAACGGATTGACCTCGCCGAATTCCGGAAGATAGTCGCGGTCACGGTTTTTTTCCGGGTCCGACAGCAAGGCATGATACTCGGGATGCTCCAGCAGCCAGTCCAGCGCCTGGGTTTCGAGCGGCGTGAGAATCTCGCGGGCGTGGTACTTGCGCCAGGTGTCGAAAAAGAAATTGCGGACTTCGTCGCGGCTGGGATTGAACATGTCAGGCCTTGCGTTTGGCCGCGACGCTCCTGCGTGCCGCGGGCTTCACTGTTCCCTTGGTGACCGCCGCCTTTTTCGGCGCGGTTTTTTTCGCGGCGTGCTTCACCGGCCGCTTGGCCGCCGCCAGGCGTGTCGGCGCCGCTTTCTTGCGGGCTGCTGCCGCGTGCACCGCATGCTCGGCGGTTTCGGCGGTGCGCTTGGCGGCCACTTTTGCATCCTTGACCCTGGCGGAGGGCGCCGGTTCGGCCAGCGGGTCGGGCGTCTTGTGCTTGTACTCGCATAAATCGCTGATGTTGCAATTCGGGCAATCCGGCTTTTGCGCCTTGCACACATAGCGCCCGTGCAGGATCAGCCAGTGATGCGCATGCAGCAGGAATTCGGCCGGCACGAACTTCATCAGCCCGCGCTCCACCGCCTCCACCGTCTTGCCGGGCGCGATGCCGGTGCGGTTGGCGACACGGAAATTGTGCGTATCCACCGCGATGGTGAGTTCGCCGAAGGCGACGTTGAGCACCACGTTGGCCGTCTTGCGGCCCACGCCTGGCAGGGCTTCGAGTTCCTCGCGCGTGCGCGGCACCTGGCTGCCATGCTGCTCGATCAGCGCGCGGCAGGTGGCGATCACGTTTTTCGCCTTCGCGCGCCACAGGCCGATGGTCTGGATGTACTGGCCCAACCCCTCTTCGCCCAGTGCGAGAATCTTCTCCGGCGTATTGGCGACCGGGTAGAGCTTGCGCGTCGCCGCGTTCACGCCCTTGTCGGTGGCCTGCGCCGAGAGGATCACGGACACCAGCAACTCGAAATTCGAGTTGAACTCCAGGTCGCTTTCGGGGTGCGGATTGGCTTCGCGCCAGCGGCGGAAGATTTCGGTGCGCTTGGCGGTGTTCATTTCGATTTTTCCTCTTGTTCCTGTTCGGCGCGGATGCGCTCGCGCCGCGCCTCGATTTCGGCGACCTGCGCCTGCGCATCCGCCGACAGCCCGCTGGTGTTGCGCGGCGCCGCGTTCGCGCGTTGCGCGCGGGCGCGCTCCAGCGCGGCGGCGATGATGGCCTTCTTGCGCGCTTCGGCGTCGGCCGCGTTCGGGTCCTGCGGCGGCGTGCTCGAAGATGTTTTCGCCGCCAGGCGACGCTCGCGCTCGCGCGCCTCCCGCGCCAAGCGCTTCTCGCGCGCGTAATAGCGAGAGCGCGCCAGATCCGCATCGGCCTCGCCCCACGCGCGCGGCGGCGCCACCGCCGCCATGCTGATGCAATCGACCGGGCAGGGCGCGATGCATAGCTCGCAGCCGGTGCACCAGCCCGGCAGCACGCCATGCATCTGCTTGGCGGCGCCGACGATGGCATCCACCGGGCAGGCCTGGATGCACAAGGTACAGCCGATGCAGATGCTCTCGTCGATCACGGCAAGGGCCAGCGGCTGCTCTACGCCGTTGACCGGATTCAGCGCCTTCGGCTCGCGGCCCAGCAGTTGCGCCAGCTTCACCACCCCGGCGGCGCCGCCCGGCGGGCACTGGTTGATCTCCGCCTCGCCTCGCGCAATCGCCTGTGCATACGGCTTGCAGCCGTCGTAACCGCAGCGCGTGCACTGGGTCTGCGGCAGCAGCGCGTCGATACGGTCAGCGAGAGAGGCAACCGGCGGGCCGGCAAGAGCAGCGGAGTCCATGTTTCCAACAATCTTTTTTGACCGCACCATGACGGCGCGGTGTTTCAGGCTAGAATTATCCCATTTTGTGCAATGCAATACGCACCCCGGCAGGAGACATTGGGGCGCGTGACGGAAGCCAGGAATGGAAAAACCCGCAGCCAAAACCCGCAGCACGACCCGTCCCAAGCGCGACCCTGAACGCACCCGCGCCCGCATCCTGGAAGCCGCCACCGACGAATTCAACAAATACGGCCTCGGCGGCGCCCGCGTCGACCGCATTGCCAAGCGCGCCGGCACCAACGAGCGCATGCTCTACTACTACTTCACCTCCAAGGACGCGCTGTTCCTCACCGTCCTGGAAAACGTCTACATCGACTTGGCCGAAGCAGAGCGGGCGCTGGAACTCGGCCACCTCGAACCGGTGGAAGCCGTCACCCGCCTGGTTGAATTCATCTGGCACTACTACGTCCAGCACCCCGAGTTCATCAACCTGATCAACAACGAAAACCTGCACGAAGGCAAATTCCTGAAAAAGTCGCGCCGGCTTGCGCAACTGGTTTCGCCGGTGCAGGACAACATCCGCCAGATCCTGCAGCGCGGCCAGGAAGCCGGCGTCTTCCGCGGCGGCATCGACCCCGCCGAGGTCTACATCACCATCGTCGCGCTCAACTACTACTACCTCTCGAACCGCCACAGCCTGTCCATCGTGCTGGCGCGCGACCTGATGTCGCCGGTGGCCCGCGAGGTGCACCTGAAGCACGCCATCGAGGTGGTGCTCAACTACCTGCTCAAGCCGAAGGCCTAGGCGACCACGTTTGTGGTCGCGGGTTGCCCGCCCCCATAAAACCCTAGTGTTTTCGGCTTTTTGGCGCGGCACCCCCATAAAACCCCAGGTTTTTCGGGAAACCTTCACCACAATTGTGGTCGGAATTTTTGCTTAAGCTGCATAAAGCGCCGATGCATTTTGCGTCCATGGCCTTCGGCTCCTGCACTGGGCGGAGTCGCTTTCACCGGCCGTGTGGTGCGCGAGCTATTGAGCACCACCCGTTTCCTAAGATACGCGAAAGCATCAACCAAGTGTAGTTGAATTGCATGCCTGTTCAACTAGGCAGTACCGGCTGTGACGGTGCGCGTAGACAATCAATTTCCGGGTTCATCCATGCACATCCCCGACGTAGGCGAATTCGAACTCGACGAAGACATGGGCTGGCACTTCGGCCCGCAGGCGCATCCGACCATCCTGCGCGGCGCGCAGACCTGCCTCATCCTCGACGGCTACGGCGGCGACGATGAACTGCCGATGTTCCGCGCCGCCATCCTCGCTTTTCTCGCCGCACCTTTCGCGGTGCTGGAGGCGGCGCAAGAGCATGTCTTTCACTACTACGAGGACATGAAGCGCTACTTGCAGGGCGAAGAAGGGTTCCCGCGCATCGAGGCGCCGGCCGAGGTCTGGAAACACGTGCGCTTCGGCGGCGAGACTTCGTTCCACCGGCGCCATGATGGCGATCGTGCCGTCTATGTGTCGCTGGAATGCAATTGCGACTGGGAAGTCGAGCATGGCCTGCAGATCGTGCTGCGCCATGGCGACGAGGTATGCAAGGTGGGCCCGTACGACGGCCACCTGACGAATGAAAACGCGTTTGCCGATCCGGCGCTGGAAGGCGTGATCTATCGCCGGCTGTAAATTCCGGCGCGGAGCGGACAACGGCCTTACTTGCACTCCCCTGGTTCCTTGCGGCAATCCGCCGCCTCGTGTTCCGCGCGGATGCGTTGGGCCGGGGGCAGGGCCTGGGCGAGGGTGTCGCGCGCGATCTCCGCGCTCTTCTGGCCGGCCTGGGCGCTCAGGTAAAACCACATGTACGCGCGCTGTGCATCGGGTTTCACGCCGCGCCCGTCGCGATAGAAGATGCCGAGGTCGAACTGCGCCTGCGCCACGTTCTGGCCGGCGGCCAAGCGCAGCCATTCGAGAGCGCGAGTATCGTCACGCGGCACGCCCAGGGCATTGGCGTAGGCGTTGCCGAGGTTGTACTGGGCCGCGGCGATGCCATGCATGGCGGCGGCGCGCTGCCACCAACGGACCGCTTCGGCCGGGTCTTTCGCCACGCCTTCGCCGGCGGCGTATAGCGTGCCGAGGTCGGATTCGGAAAGGCCATAGCCCTGCTCGGCGGCCAGGCGCAGCCACTTCACCGCTGCGACGTCATCGCGTTTCACTCCTACGCCGAGGTGGTACATCGCGCCCAGGTTGTGGCGCGCGGAAGCGACGCCTTGCGCGGCGGCGCGTGCGTACCATTTGGCGGCCTCAGTCATATCCGCCGGTAACCCCAGGCCCTTGCGGTACCAGGTACCCAGCAGCGCCTGGGCGCGGCCGTCACCCTGGCCGGCGGCCTTGCGCAGCAGTTCGAGCGCGCGTGCGCGGTCGGGCGCGACGCCTTTGCCGTCGGCGTAGAGCATGGCCAGGCGGTATTGCGCGACGGCCTCACCACGCGCCGCGGCCGGCTGCAGGAGGGCCAGCGCCTGCGGGTAGTTGCCGGCGGCGAGCAGCGCGTCCACGTCGCTGTCCGTGCCGGCTCGCGCCGCGCCGGCGTTAAGCGCCAGCAACAAGGTAAACAGTCGCATCAGTTTCATATCGATCCACGGGCCCGCAAGCGAGGCATGCTAGGGACCGCAGGTGAAACCAGTGTGACGCGATGCTTCAGCCCTTGAAGCGCGGCTCCGGCAGGCCTTTGACGCCAGGCTTGACCATGAACAGGCTGCCCGCCAGCGGCTCCTTCGCCACCTGCTCGGCGGTAAGGCGCTGCGAGTGGCTGGTGATGTAGAGCGTGTCGAGGTTCGGGCCGCCGAAGGCGGGGCAGGTGGCGTGGGAGATGGGGAGCTGGACGATGCGGTCGACCTTGCCTTGCGGGGTCAGGCGCACCACCTGGCCGGTGTGGACCATCGCATTCCACAGGCAGCCGTCAGCATCGACCGTCGAGCCGTCGGGCAGGGCGGGGGTGCCGGTCCAGTCCTTGAACACGCGGCGGTTGCTCATCACGCCGTCATCCAGATCGAAGTCGAAGGCCCAGATCAGCTGCACGTGGGTGTCGGCGAAATACATGGTGCGCGAGTCCGGGCTCCAGGAGACGGAGTTGGGCACGTGGATGCCGCCGAACTGCTTGTGGCAGGAGTGGTCGGGGTCGAAGCGGTAGAAGCTGCCCGCGGGCTCGCGCACGCCGTCTTTCATGCTGCCGACCCAGAAGCGGCCGCGGCGGTCCACCTTGCCGTCGTTCAGCCGGTTCTGCGGCAGGTCGGCCTCGGGGTTGGCGAGGAACAGCGGCGCTTCGGTCTTTTGCGGGTCATAGGTGTAAAGGCCCCGGTTGGTCGCCATCAACAGGCCGCCGGATTCGCGCAGGGCGATCGAGCCGGCCAGCATGTCGGCGGCCAGGCGCACGGCGGTGTGGCGGCCGGTGGCCGGGTCATAGGACTGGATCGCGGGGCGGCGCACGTCGGTCCACCACAGGCGTTTGGTGCGGTCGCACCAGAGAGGGACTTCGCCGAGGATGTCGGCGCCCTGGACGGCGACTTCGAATTCGGTGGCCAAAGCTTTTCTCCTCTATTCGTATTGTGTGCTTGGGCGCGCATGGGGCCGCGCGTACACTTGGATTCCCTATGCTACTGCGCACGCGTGAATCCGGCGTGTCATCCACCCGATAAGGCCAAGACAATGAGCACCAAAAAAGAAACCGTAGGCAAGCTGCCCGCCACCGCTTTCGGCATGCTGGAGATCCCGCGCCTGGACCGCGCCATCATCGCCGGCTTCAAGGGGCTGGATGATTTGTGTGGCATCACTTCCGATGCGATGGACGACCTCGGCATCGTCGGCGTGGTGCCGGGCTCGACCCTGCGCCCGACCGACCCGAAAGCGAAGATCGTCGGCCAGGCCATCACCCTGCACAACACGCGGGTGAACAAGACGGTGGCCGAAGCCGTGGCCGGCAAGGTCTCGGGCCTGGGCGACATCGAGGCGCACAACCTGGCCGAAGACGGCGACATCATCGTCATCCAGGGCGTGCGCGACGTGTCTTCGATGGGCGGCATCATGGCGACGATCGCCCGGCGCGAAGGCGAGATCGGCGCGATCGTCGATGGCGCGGTGCGCGACATCGACCATTCGCGCGGCATCGGCTACCCGGTGTGGTCCACCTCGGTTTCGCCGATGACGGGCAAGTGGCGCATCCAGACCCAGGGCGTGAACGTGGCGGTGAACATCTGCGGCCTGATCGTGCAGCCGGGCGACCTGGTGCTGGCTGATGAAGTGGGCGTGTGCTTCGTGCCGTTCGCGCGCGCGGCGGAAGTGCTGGAGCAGGCGCAGGCGATCATGGCGGCGGAACACAAGCGGCTGAAAATGGTGGAAGAGGGGATTGCGCTGAAGGATTACTTCAAGTTGCCGCGGAAGTAGCGTCACGGCCGTCCCCCAGGGCCACTTCCTCCGGGGCGTTCCCGCGAACGCGGGAACCCGGTTTCTCTTCACTTGTCATTCCCGCCTGCGCGGGAATGACATTGGAGGAGGAACTAGCGCGCGAAATTCGCGGCGCGGGTGCCGGCGTAGTTGGCTTCCTCGAATAGCGAAAAGCCCGTGAGGTCGGCATGGGCGAAGCTGAGCGGCTGCGTGAGCCCGGCCAGCAACTGGCGGATCGGCGCCGTCAAAAAGCCCGGCACCGGGCGCGCCATGGCGTGCGGCCAGCGCCAGATGTCCATGCGCTTCAATTGCTCGCGCAAGCCCGGGTGGGGGCGCGAGAGTTCGGCCACGATGGCATCGGCCCAGGTCTTCCAGTCGGTGGTGTAGAGGCGCTGGCGCGCTTGCGGCACGCCCTGGTCGTCAATCGGCCAGTAATAGGTGAGCACGGTGGGGCCGGGGCCGGTACGGATGGCCTGGTGGGTGGCGACGACGTACCCGAGCGCGGGGCTGTCGTAGAGCACGTTGTCCCAGCACAGGCCCGCCGGGCCGGCGTCGATCGGCAATGCGTCCAGTTCGAGGTTGGCCACCAGCCAGGGGCTGACTTCCATTTGCGTGGCGGCTTGCGCCAGACCCGCGGGGGCGTTGACCCAGACGCGCGCCAGCACCTGCGCGGGGGCGGCCCAGATCACCTGTTCGGCGCGGTAGCGGGTCACGGTGTTCAGGTTCGCATCGTAGATGTCGATGTCGGCGTGGCCGCTTGCGGTCTCCACGCGCACGCAGGGGGAATGCGTCTGCATGGCGTTGGGGGCGTGCGCCTTCAGCCAGGCGCTGATCTGCTGCACCAGGAAGCCGTTGCCTTGCGGCCAGGTGAGTACTTCGCGGGCCTCGGCATCGGTGGCGAGCGCGTCGCGGCTGGCGTGGTAGTGCAGGCCGGCCCAGGCGGAGATGTGGTGCGAATGGCCGCCGAAATCGTCGCGGCAGCCGTAGTCGGCGTACCAGTGCAGCGCCGGGGAGTCGAGCCCCTGGGCCAGCAGCCAGTCGCGGAAACTCAGGCGGTCGAGCGCGCGCAGTTCGGGGTCGGTGCTGGAAAAGGCGGCCGGCAGGGCGAAGGCTTTGTGGCCCTGGGCGTCGCGACGGCGGCGAAACGCGTCGGTGAGGTCGTCGAAGCGCTTGTACTGGTCGAGGTCGCGCCGGGTGGCGCCGATGCGCGGCAACAGGCCTTCCTGCCACAGGCCCTGGATGTACAGGCGCTCCTGCGGCGGGCCGACGATGTAGCGCTCGTCATAGCGCGGCGCCACCGCGGCTGGGTCGCCCTTGAGGATGTCCAGGTCGGCGAGCAACTCGCGCACGTAGGTCGATTCCACCGTGGGGAAGGGCAGGTAGTGCGCGCCCCAGGGGTAGGCGGTGAAAGCGTTGCTGCCCGAGCGCGCGTTGCCGCCGGGGGCGGTCTCCAGCTCGAACAGGCGGAAGTCGGTGATGCCGCGTTTCACCAGGCGCCAGGCGGCGCAAAGGCCGCCGATGCCGCCGCCGACGATGGCGACCGGGATGTTCCTGGTCTCAGTGGCGGCGGGGAAGCCGCGGTCGCGCAGCTTGTGGCCCAAGGCCATGTCGGGGCCGAGCAGGTCGCCGGTCAAATGCGGCTGGCCGTGCTCGAATTCGCAGGAGGCGAGCAGCGGGCTGGTGAGGCTGGCGAGAAAGCGGCGGCGGTCCATGGGCATGGCGATCAGGGAAAGGGGCTGCGCATGGCGACGCCCTTTGGTCGCTTTACATCAGGAAAATCATCCGGCTTTGCCGGTGATTTCTTGCAGGCTTGAATCGCAAAAAAGCAGCGGTGTACCTTTTTGCGCTCATTTCATCACGCGGCGCCAGTCTTCTTCGAAGTAGCGGACGAGGACCTGGTTATTCAAGCGGTTGACTTCGGTCGGCACGCGCGACATGTCGGCGGGGAAGTCGAACATGGTCTTCATGGTCTCGGGCGTGACGAAGCGCACCGGCACCGGAATCTTTTGCGGCATGACGTAATCGCGCCGGCTGCCGATGACGTAGCCCCATTCGCCGAAGGAGGGGACGTAGGCGTGGTAGGGCGCGGCCTTGAGCCCCGTGTCTTCCAGGGTGCCCACGATGCACCAGAAGGAGGTGCGCGCGTAGAAGGGCGAGGTGGCCTGGATCACCAGCAGGCCCTGGTTGGAAAGGTGCTTTTCCAGCAGGCGGTAGAAGGCGGAGGAGTAGAGCTTGCCGAGCGAATAGTTCGATGGATCGGGGAAGTCGACGATGGCGAGGTCGAAGGCTTCGGGGTTGCGTTCCAGCCAGAGCAGGGCGTCGCTGTTGACTACGTGCATCTTCGGCGAGGTCAACGAACCCTGGTTCATCGCGGTGAGCAGGCGGTTGGTGGAAAACAGCGTGGTCATGCGCGCATCGAGGTCGACCAGGGTGATGGACTCGATGTTGGGGTACTTCAAGACTTCGCGCGCCGCCAGGCCGTCGCCGCCGCCCAGGATCAGCACGCGGCGCGCGCCGGGGAGGGTGGCCAGCGCCGGGTGCACCAGGGCTTCGTGGTAGCGGTATTCGTCGCGGGTGGCGAATTGCAGGTTGCCGTTGAGGAACAGGCGGATGTCGTCGCGCCAGCGGGTGAGCACGATGCGCTGATACGGCGTGGATTCGGCGTAGATGATCTGGTCGGCGTAGATGCCTTCTTCCGCCACCATGGTGAGCTTGTCGGCGAAGATGAAGCCGGCGAGCAGTACGACGAAGGCGATGGCGCCTTGCGCGATCAAGACGCGCGCGCGGCCGAGGGTGGCGCGGAACAGGTACATGGCCCACAGCGCCACCAGCACGTTCATCAGCCCGAACAGCAGGCTGGTGCGCATCAGGCCGATGTGCGGGGCCAGCACGATGGGAAAGAGGATGGAGACGGCCAGCGCGCCGAGATAATCGAAGGAGAGCACCTGGGCGATCAGGTCCTTGAACTCGACTTCGTTCTTCAGGATGCGCATGATCAGCGGGATTTCCAGGCCGACCAGCACGCCGGTGACGAACACCAGGCCGTAGAGCACGAAGCGGAACGGCTCGGTCAGGTGCGCGAACACCATGAACAGGATGACGGCGGAAGAGCCGCCGACCACGCCCACCATCATCTCGATCTGCACGAAGCGGGCGGTGAGCCCCTTGTCGATGAATTTCGACAGCCAGGAGCCGATGCCCATGGCGAACAGGTAGGTGCCGATGACGGTGGAGAACTGGGTGATGGAGTCGCCCATCACATAGCTCGACAGCGCGGCCGCGATCAGCTCGTAGGCCAGGCCGCAGGAGGCGACGACAAATACCGAAAAGAGGAGGGCGGGACGCAAAAGCGGTCTTGCTTTACTTGAAGGGGCGTGGAGGCGCGGGAAGGCCGCGGCCCGCGACTTGCGGGCCGCCGAGTGTACCGAAAAAACTCAGTGGATCGAGGCGGCCACCACGATGGCTATCCCTAAGCACATGGCGCCGACCACGAAGGCGAGCGCGGTGTTGCGCTTTTCCACGATCTCGCCCCACAGGTCGTAGGGGGTGATCTTGTCGATGATGATGAAGGAGACCCAGAACACAATCACCCCGAGGACGGAATAGATCAGCGAATTGATGATGTTTTGCGGATTGATGTAGTCCATGGATGTCTCCTATTTGTGGGAAAGACTGCTGGAACGCGAATAGCCGCTGCCGGAACCGCCGGAGCGCAGTTGTTGCGCGCCGGCGCCGGTATAGAACGCCATGCCGCGATACTGCGCGTAGCTGAAAAAGGAGATCGCCAGCACGCTGGTGATCAGGTAGAGCCGGCTCATGTGCGTTGTCCTCTTCGCTCAGTCGTCGTCATCGTCGCCGCTGCCGCCGCCGCGCGGGTGGTCGCTGTCGGCCCAGCGGCGGTTTTCGAAACTGCGCTCGCGCCAGGTACCCCAGAAGGGCAGGATCAGCAGCGCGAGCTGCAGCACCAGCCAGTTGAGCCACGAGGGGTGGCCCTGCTCCAGCTTGAGGTTGGCGGCGACCGCGGTGTTGGCGTCCTGCGGGCGCTCGGAGGTGATGTTGAGGCGGTATTCGCCCGGCGGCACGCCGTAGAAGACGACGTCGTCGGTGCGCGAGCCTTCGTTCCAGGACTCGCCGTCGTCCACGCCGGCGTAATAGCTCACTTCGTGCGCCTCGTTCCAGGTCTTGCCGGTTTTCGGATCGACCAGGGTATAGGTGAAGTCGGCCCAGGAGTTGTTCAGGTCCGTGTCGTTACGCACCACCAGGTTGCCGGCGGTGCCGCGTATGGTGAAGGGCTGGGTGGTGGCGCCCCCCTCTCCCGGCGGCACCTTGACAAATTCGCTGTACACCTTGACGCTGCGGAAGGCGAAGCCCATCTGCAGCACGAAGATGGCCAGGGTCAGCACGCAGAACAGCTTCCACAGGCGTGCCGGCTCGGCCGCGTGCGGGTTGGGCTGGTTGGGCGCGATGCCGCGCGGCGCCGGCAACGGCTTGGCCGGCTTGAACACGCCTTGCACCTCCTCCACCGGCATGTAGCGGCCGACGGTCCAGGTGAGTTCGCGCGGGGTTTTTTCACTCGACAGGATTTCCGGCGGGGCGACGTAATCGTTGGCTTGCGCCGTGTCGCCGAAGCGCACCTTCCAGTAGAACTCGCCCAGCACGTGGGTGACGCGGCCTTCGTAGCCTTCGAAGTGCTGGTATTCCTTGTTGCCATACCAGGCCGAGGTGCCGATGGCCTTGGCCGGCTGGCTGGCGTTCCACAGGTAGCTCCAGTGGCCGTTGGACTCGGCTAGCCAGCGGTAGCCCTTGCCGCGCGAGAACAGCAGGTATTCGCCCCAGGAGAAGTTGTTCGAGGCGCGGCGCATGTAGCCGATCACCTCCCACTCGGTGCCGTCGAGCTTGCCCTTGCTGCCCAGCGCCAGCGGGGGCGCGAATTCCAGCGCGGACTGCGCCTTGGCCGCGAGCTGCGCCTTGCGGTTGTTCAGATCGAGGAGCGAACCGCAGGAGGTGCAGCCGTAGCTCTTGCTCTTGTCGTCGGAAAGCTTGAGCGGGGCGCCGCAGTTGGGGCAGTCGAACGCCAGAAGCCCCATGTCCTTCGCTTCGGCCTGCTCCTCGGCCTCGGGGACTTTCAGGTTGGTGAGCTTGAGGGAGAGGCCTTCGACGCGTTCGCCGAAATAGACCCGCGGCGGGTCGTCGCTGTAGTCGATGGTGGCGAATTCGGCGCCGCGGCGCAGGTCCACCACCGGGGCTTCGTAACCGGGGCCGACGGTGAACGGCAGCTCGCCTTCACCGGCGATGCAGGTGGCCGACTCGATGTCGGTGACCTGGAAATCGAGGCTGCCCTCAAGCGCGACGCGCTGCTCCACCGCGATGCCGGAAAACGGCGGCGGCGCCTTGGAGGGCGGCTTTTCGAAGGTGACGTAGAACTCGCCCGCCGCCTCGCCCAGCCAGCCGCTGCGCTGGTCGTCGAACAGCAGGTGCCACTCGTTCCACAGGCCGTCTTCGTAGCGCAACTGGATGCGCCCGATGACAGCGAAGTGCGAGCCCTTGTAGGCGCCTTCGGTGGCAAGCTGGATCAGTGTCGGATCTTCCTGCAGCGCGGCCATCTTGCCGAGGTTTTCCAGCACCTCGCCCTGGCGCAGCAGGGTGGAGTTGCAGTACTCGCAAACCGCGACTACCGATGCTTCCGAACGGAATTTGACGGGTGCCCCGCACGCGGGGCATTTGCCGATTTTCACCGGTCTTGTCCTCTCTGCCGGCCGCTGTTTTTTATGCGGCCGGTCGCGGTGTTAGGGAGACGCAGGGGGGATTTTCCGGATTCGCATGCGCGACATGCGGTTCTCTCCAAAGGTGTGTCGAGGGGATGCCATCCCCTCGATCATCGTCCTAGGATAGCTTTTTCAGCAATTCCGATTTTTTGGTGTCGAATTCTTGCTGCGTGATGATGCCCTTGCCAACCAGGCCATGCAGCTTTTCCAGCGTTGCCATCACGTCGTCGACTTCGCTGTTGCCACCGGCCGGCGCGGGAGCCGGAGCCGGGCCGCCTGCCGCAGCGCCGCCGGGCGCCCCACCCGCGGGCGGAGGCTGTTGCTGGTTGAGCGCGCCCATGCTGCCGGCCATCTGGTTGCCGATGCCCATGCCGACGGCGAAGTTGGCGCCCAGGCCCGCCAGGCCACCGCCCTCGTTGGCCGCGGCGATGGGAATCGCGTTCGCGGTCTGGTACTGGGTGTAGCGGTTCATGTCGCCGATCATGTTCATGCCGATGCGGGTATCGAGCTGCTTCTGGATTTCTTCCGGCAGCGAGACGTTCTCCACCACCATGGTGTCGAGCGCCAGACCCATCCTGGCGAACATCGGCTCCATCTGTTTTTTCACCTGGTCGGCGAGCAGGCCCTGGTTGCCGGCCATGTCGAGGAAGGCAGTGTTGGAGGAACCGAAGGCGGCGGTAAGCGCCGCGATCACGGTATTGCGCAACTGGCCGTCAACGTCGGCGACGGTATAGGCCTCGCGCGTGCCGGAGACTTCCTTGTAGAACAGGCCGGCGTCGGCGATCTTGTACGAATAGATGCCGAAGGCGCGCATGCGCACCGCGCCGAAGTCCTTGTCGCGGATGGTGATCGGCGTAGGCGTACCCCACTTGCGGTCCAGCTGCAGGCGGGTGGAGAAAAAGTAGACGTCGCTCTTGAAGGGGGAGGCGAACAGCTTGTCCCAGTTCTTCAGGTTGGTGAGCAGCGGCAGGGTGCGGGTGTTCAGCGTATGCAGGCCGGGGCCCAGCACGTCGGCGATCACGCCTTCGTTGACGAACACGGCAACCTGCGAATCGCGCACGGTTAGCTGCGCGCCGTTCTGGATTTCCATGTCCTGCATGGGAAAGCGGTAGGCGAGCACGCCGTCGGACTGCTCGGTCCAGCCGATGACGTCGATGAATTGTTTTTTGATGAAGTCCATCAGGGCCATGTCGATCTCCGTAATGTCGGGGGTCGCGGGAAGCGGCGCGTTTGGGTTATGAGTGACGTCGCACGCCTGCGCCCGGCCTCAAGCCTGGGCGCGGCACTACAGTAGCATAGGTGGGTGAATTTTGCGGCGCTGCGCAAGAGGCGCGCCATATCGCGTCGCGCACCGCTACCCATTCGCCTTGCGACGGGTTGGGGCGAAGGACAAGGGCGCGCGGGCAGGCCGCGCGCCCCTCAGCTCACGCCTGGTTCAGGCAGCGCTCGATCCAGCGCGCGGTGAGCTTTTCCTGCACCGTGTTCTGGCGCAGGCGGTCGTTGAGGCCGCGGAAATCGACGGCGTCGAGGTCCTGGTCCTGGTTGAAGCAGGAGAACACGTACTTGATCGAACCATCGGCCTGCTTTTGCGGCTGCAGGCACTGCGCGCAGATCTCCTTCATCATGCACTGCATCGGCGAGTTGATCGAGCCG
This sequence comes from Burkholderiales bacterium, assembly GCA_036498945.1. Taxonomy (GTDB): domain Bacteria; phylum Pseudomonadota; class Gammaproteobacteria; order Burkholderiales; family JAEUOS01; genus JAQGMJ01. Next base: position 43,721 of record DASYEQ010000053.1, read on the forward strand.
ATGGCGTGATGGCCTGCCTTCAGATAGGGCTTGAGCACGCCGTGGCGCGCGAGACCCACGGCAGCCATCATGCGGTCGGAGCCGATGGCGATGATGCGGTCGGCCTCCGCCATCGAGATGCCGGTGTCGCCCAGCTTGCCGCAGGCGTAGGCCAGCATGGCTTCCACGATGTTGCCGACGAAGGTCTTGTCTTGCGGGCGGTCGGCGGTGAAGCCGGGCTCCTCGTCGCAACACCAGACGATGGCATCGGCCGCCGCTTCGATCTCGGCCACCTTGTAGCGGTCGATCATCTTCTTGTAGCCGGCGAAGTACAGCACCTTCGAGCCGGCCTTGCGGAAGGCCGCGCCAATCGAAAACAGCACCGCGTTGCCCAGGCCGCCGCCGACGAGCACGACGGTTTCGCCGCTCTGGATGTGGGTGGGCGTGCCGGTCGGGCCCATCAGGACCACCGGCTCGCCGGGCTTGAGCTTTTCGCACAGGTCGGAAGAGCCGCCCATTTCCAGCACGATGGTGGAAAGCAGGCCTTCGTGCGGGTCGTTGGAGGCGCCGGTGAGCGCCAGGCCTTCCATCGCCAGGCGGGTTGGGGGCACGACGGCGCCGGACGAGCCGACGCCGGGCAGGCTGCCATTCACGCGAGGCGCGAGCGATTCGAAATTCTGCAGGCGGTAGAACTGGCCGGGCAGGAAGTTGCGCGCGGCGGCGGGGGCGTGCACCACCACCTCGATGATGGTGGGCGTCAATCGCCGCACTTCGCGCACGGTGGCGCGCCACTCGTTGTTCAGGCGCGCGAGGAAGTGATGCGCTTCCTCGGCGCGTACCGGCGCCTGCGCGCCCAGCACATGGGTGACCACCGGGAAGCCCTGCTTGGCCGAGCCCAGCGCCTTCACCACGTTGCCGAAGTAGGAGGGGTGCAGGTCGCCGAAGAAGGAGACGAAGCGGCCGTCGCTGCTCTTTTTCATCAGCACGCGCGCCTGCTTGGGCTTGGAGATCGCGGTCTCGGCCTTGACGGCGTTGCCTTCTTCATCGACCGTGACGAAATACTTGCCGTCGAGTGCGAAATTCTGGTGATCCTCGCGCGCCAGCACGGTGTTCGGGCTGGTGCCGGCCGCGATGAAGATGGAGCGCGCCGGCAGGGTGACGATGTCGCCCTCGGACCAGTTGTGCTTGCCGTCGGCCTCCACGGTGACGATCTGCTTGCCCAGCTTGATGCTTTGCGCCGCGCCGTAGGCGTCGACATCCACCGCGGCGGGGGAGAGGCACTCGGCGAAGGTGATGCCTTCCTGCAGCGCGAGTTCGACTTCCTCGTGGTTCAGCGTGTAGGCCGGGCTGTCGATCAGGCGCTTGCGGTAGGCGATCGTCGCGCCGCCCCAGGACTGCATCAGTTCGATGGCCTTGTCGGCACGGCCTTCCTTCGCTGCCGCGGCCTTTTCGCTGCGGATGGCTTCGGCGTGGCCGATGAATTCGCGCGCAATCTCCAACTCTTCGCCGGCCAGCGTGGCGAGGAACGCTTCCTTGCCCAGCACTTCGGCGCGGGTGAGGAATTTCTCCACCTGCACGGCGTAGTAGGCCAGCGACTCGGTGGCCGTGTCAATCGCGGTCAAGCCGCCGCCGATGACAACGATGGGCAGTCGCACCTGCAAATTGGCGATCGACTCTGCCTTCGCCGCGCCCGTCAGTTGCAGGCCCATCAGGAAGTCGGAAGCCGTGCGCACGCCGCGCGCCAGGCCATTCGGAATGTCGAGGGTGGTCGGCTTGCCCGCGCCCATGGCGAGCGCCACGTGGTCGAAGCCCAGGTCCCACGCGCCCTTGAGGGTGACGGTGCCGCCGAAGCGCACGCCGCCCACCAGCGCGAAAGTATCGCGGCGCTCCAGCAGCAGGCGGATCACCTTGAGGAAGTTCTTGTCCCAGCGCACGGTGATGCCGTATTCGGCGACGCCGCCGAAGCCGGCGAGGGTGCGCTCATCCAGTTCTTCCTGGATCTCGCCGATGTCGCGCACCGGCTCGAACGCGACGCGCGAACCATCCGGCCTCACGCCGGAGAGCGTCTCGGGCAGCGGCTCGATCTTCAGGCCGTCGATACCGACCACGGTGTGGCCGTCGTTGAGCAGGTTGTGCGCCAGGCCATAGCCGGCCGGGCCCATGCCGGCCACCAGCACCTTGTAGCCGGTGGCGTGGCGCGGCAGGAAGCGGCGCAGGTTGAGCGGGTTCCAGCGCGTGAACAGCGAATAGATTTCGAAGCCCCAGGGCAGGCCGAGCACATCCTTCAGCGTACGGGTTTCCGCCTGCGGAATGTTCACCGGCTCCTGCTTCTGGTAGATGCACGACTTCATGCAGTCGTTGCAGATGCGATGGCCGGTAGCGGCGGCGAGCGGGTTGTCCACCGTGATGATGGCGAGCGCGCCGACCGGCAGGCCGAGCGTTTTCGTCTTGTGGAACTCGCTGATCTTTTCTTCCAGCGGGCAGCCGGCGAGCTTGACGCCGAACACGGTCTTCTTGAAGGCGGCGTGGCCGTCCGGCCCGGCCTTTTCCTTCAGGCCCTTGGAGCAGGAGTCCTTGCCCTGCTCGTGGCACCAGATGCAGTAATTGGCCTGGTCCAGCGCGCCGGTGAGGTCGGTGCCCTGGTCGGTCAGCTTGAAACCGGCGCGGCGGCGGATGTGCTCGGGCTTGATGGTGAAGGTGACGGCGCCGCTGTTGTCCTGCGGTTCATGGCGGTCCACCGCGTGGTCCACCAGGTGCAGCGGGTCGATCTTTTTCGGCGCCTTGAACAGCACGCCGGGCGCATGCTTGTGCTGGCCCGCTGCCGAAGAGAGCGCCCAGGCGGCGTATTTCAGCGCCACATCCAGGCTGCCGGCGAAGGTGGCCTCATCGGCCTGCCAGTGGGTGACATGATGGGCAAAGGCGAGTTCGAAGGCGGAGAGGTCGGTGTCGGCCGCGCCGATCAGGCCCTGCAACTCCTTCGCCAGGCCGGCGCCGTCGAGCGCATTGGCGCCCGCCGCGTCGTAGGCCTTGGCCGCCTTGCGCTGCACGAACTGGCGCTTGACGGTGAATAGCGGCGCCAGTTCGTGATGCTGCGCCTGCACGGCGGCGATCTGCTCGCCGATGCCGAACAGGGCGCTGGTGAAATCGTCCACGTAGGGCGCCAGGTCGATCAGCAGCGCCGATTCTTCCTTGGCCGCCAGCTTCGCCGGGTCCTTGCGCGCTGCCGTCAGGCGCGTCCACAGCGCCACGTCGGCTTGCGCCAGCTCGGCCAGAAAGGCGGCATCCACCTTGTGCAAACCGGCGGTTTGGTAAAGGTCGGCGAATTCGAGATCAAAACCCAGCTTCAACATCGCAGTCTTTCACTAACTTATAAGCGGCGCGCATATAGCGGCGGCCCAATAAAAAAGGCCGCCCATAGCGGCCTTCCAACCTTGGTCGCGCGGGGTCAGCCGCGGTCCAGCATCTCCAGCTTGCCGGTCTTGTCCTTGAACTCCTCGGCGTCGGGCAGCGAATCCTTGGTCTTGGTGATCGAGCTCCAGGCCTTCGCCAGTTCAGCGTTCAGATCGACGAAATTCTTCTGCCCGTCCGGCACGTCTTCCTCGGCGTAGATCGCGTTCACCGGGCACTCGGGAATGCACACCGCGCAGTCGATGCACTCATCGGGGTCGATCACCAGCATGTTCGGCCCTTCGCGGAAGCAGTCGACGGGGCAGACGTCGACGCAATCGGTGTACTTGCACTTGATGCAGGATTCGGTGACTACGTGGGTCATGAAAAAAATTCCTGAAGCGAAAAAGGAATACCGGAATTCCAAAGAGTCGGCACCGGGCCCCGGGGCGCATTTTGCGTTGCTGTTCTGCTGGGAGGGACCCCTGGATCAGGGGTGGCGCGCGGGCGCTTTTTAGCCCCTGAACCGACCGTGATCCAAGGGCATTATTTTAATCTATTTAAGTGCCTGCTTTCAATGAAGAATACTTATGACTTTCCATCGCGCAACGCATGGAAAAGCCCTACGAATCTCAAGGAAATGCGCGGGTTTCAGCGCGCCGGGGCGCGAACCAGCAAAAACAGGCCCAAAACCGCCAGGATCGCAAACCAGATCAGCGACCATTCGGCGATCGACAGGTGCATCAGCGTCCAATCGACCTTGCTGCAATCGCCGGTGGCGCGCAGGGCGTTGCTGATCAGGCGGCCGAGCGGAATGCGCTCCAGCTGCGAGTAGAAGTCGCCCGCGCAGCTGACGTATTCCGGCGGGTAATACTGCAGGTAGACGTGGCGCATCGCCAGGCCCAGGCCGGTGAAGTTGGCGAGCAGGCCGACGAAGGCGTAGACGCGGGTGCCCGTTTGCTTCGGGCCATGCAGGGCGCCGAGCAGGAAGACCAGCCCAAGCGTAATGAAGGCGACGCGCTGCAGCATGCACAGCGGGCAGGGTTCGAGGTGGACGAAGTACTGCAGGTACAGCGCGATCAGGATCAGGCCGGTGCAGACGAGGAAGCCGATGAAGAACCAGGCACGGGAGGAAAGTCGGGACATAGCGTTTCTTGTGCGCCGCCTTGGGCAGGCGCGAGCCTATCGGGGGTGGATCAACACCGGGCGGGAAGGGATTCCCGTCCGGCAAACTTCCCAAGCTTAGCAGGCCCGCGCTGCCGCGGTGTTACGCAAGCGGCTCTTTTCGTAAGCCGCAAGGGGGAACCTGCTACTTGTTGGGCTGGGGGGTGACACGCAAGTAGGGTTTGAGTTCTTTGAAGCCTTTCGGGAATTTGCTCTTCAATACCGCGGGGTCGGTGATGTTGGCCGGGATGATGACATCGTCGCCGTCCTTCCAGTTGACGGGCGTCGCCACGGTGTAGCCGTCCGTCAGTTGAAGCGAGTCGATGACGCGCAGGATCTCGTCGAAATTACGCCCGGTCGAAGCCGGGTAGGTGATGGTGGCGCGCACCTTCTTTTTCGGGTCGATGAAAAACACCGAACGCACCGTCAGGGTATCGTTGGCGTTGGGGTGGATCATGTCGTAGAGGTCCGACACCTTGCGGTCAGGGTCGGCCAGGATGGGGAAGTTCACCGCCGTGCCTTGCGTTTCGGCGATGTCGCCGACCCACTTGTTGTGCGAGTCGACCGCGTCTACCGAGACGGCCAGCACTTTCACGTTGCGCTTGTCGAATTCACCCTTCAGCTTGGCGGTGTAGCCAAGCTCGGTGGTGCATACCGGGGTGAAGTCCTTGGGGTGGGAGAACAGGATGCCCCAGGAGTCGCCCAGCCACTGATGGAAATGGATCTCGCCGGCGGTGGATTGCTGGGTGAAGTCGGGGGCGATGTCGCCGAGTCTGAGTGCCATGGAAGTCTCCTTCGGAGAGGGTTCAGTACGGGGCCGCGACCCTGGCAACTCTGCCAGGGGCAAGAGGCTTGAGCCGCGGAGTATAGCCCTCTATTCTCGCGCAATCCGGTGACGGAACGAACAAAGCAATGATTATGTCGTCATACGCTGGGCGCATGGCGCCGGTTTCAGGCGGGAAGGGTTTTTGCTAGGTGCGTAAGCATAGGCAAAAAGCTTCGTTCGCAGAGGGGCGGCCGCGTCCTACACTGCGCGGATGACAGCGGATTTTTTGCGATTTTTACAGTTACAGGCTTGCGCAACTCCACCCTTGCCAAGCTATTATTCATCCGTGGGCGACCCCGGAGAGGCGAACATGGGCGTGCCGGAGACGAGCAGCAGAACCGAGAGCGAATTCGCCGGAATGCGCTTGACCAGCGTGTTCCAGGCCCTGCACGACTTGCGTGCGGGCTGCGTGTTCGGCCACACCGCTTCGGTGCGTCCGCAGCGCGACGGCGAGCCGGTGGCCATTACCGACCTGTTTCACCAGGGCCATAGCGATCACGACATCGTGCGTGCCGATCGTTTATGCCGCCTGCTGCATGCCGCCAGCTATCACGCCAATGCGCAGCGCAATACGCGCCTCTTGGTGCCGGTGCACGCGCGATTGCTGGAGACGGTAACCGCCAGCCACGGCCTGGCGTATCGCGAGGCGCTGGAAGAAGCGGGGCTGAATCACGCGCCCATCGTCGTCTGCCTGCCGGACCCCTCGCACCTGCGCACCATGTCGCTGGGTTATCTCATCGGCAGCTATCGCCTGCACGGCTTCGAGATCGCGGTGCGCCTGCGCGACGCGCGCAACCTGCCCGACCTGTTGGCGCGTACGCGCCCGACCTATGTGCTGGTTGACCACCAGGAGTACGCCGGCGAGCCGGCGCGCATGGCGGCAGCCGTGAAAATGGCCGAGACGGCGGGCACGCGCACGGTGTTCCTGAAAATCGAAACCGCGGAGGAGGCGGCGCGGGTGCGCGCGGCCGGCGCCACGCTGGCGCAGGGGTATTACTTCGATCGGCCGGCGGCGGAACCGGCGGGGAGTGCCTGCGATTAGAGTCCTGGAACTTCGTTCCGCGCGAGCGTGACCACCATGGTGCTGCGTTGCCATGCTCACCGCGGTCATCCCGCTTTCGCGGGAATGACCGGAGCTAAATTTCTAAAGCGGTGCCGTGGAGGCGCCGCTTTTCACCCCTGAATCCACGGCAGTCCGGCCTTGCGCCAGCCGTCCTTGTTACCGCGGTGCTGTTCGCCGTCGAGGCCGCCCTCGAAACCCTCGAGGATGTTATAGGCGCCGGTGAAGCCGGCGGCGGTGGCGGCTTTGGCTGCTGCATCGGAGCGCACGCCGCTGCGGCACAAAAATACCAGCTTGTCGTTCTTGTCGAATTGCTCGGACAAGGTTTGCACGAAGTTGGGGTTCACCGCGCCGGTGTTGATGTCTTTCCACTCGATGCCCACGGTCTCGGGCACGCGGCCGACGTATTCGCGCTCGAACTTGAAGCGCACGTCCACCAGCTTGGCGGCGCCGCTCTTGATCAGTTCATGCGCTTCGGCCGGGGTGACGGCGCCGGCGTAGGCAAGGTTGTGCGACTTGGCGTAGTCGCCGGCGCGTCTGAGGATGTCGTCGGTGGCGCTCATGCGTGTCTCCTGCGATTGTTCGTGGATGCCCGGCGGCATCATACCGCCAGAGCTTGCGCGAAGTCCGCCGTTTCGAACGACGAGTTTTGCCGCGCGGTGCTAGCGCTGGGCGGCTTGCGCGGGCGCGGCGGCAAGGCTGGCGTCAAGCGCTTCGCGGTAGACCTCGCCCAGCATCAACAGCGCCGGGCCTTCGAGCGCGGGCAGGCCCTCGCGCGCCATGGCGGCGAGGGTGGTGACCAACTGGCGGCTGCCGAGCGAAGCGTTTTCCACCACCATCACCGGCGTGTCGCTACTTTTGCCGCGGCTGACGAGTTGCGCGGCGATTTCCTGCGCTTCGTGCGCGGCCATGTAGAGCACGCCGGTGTCGGCATTGATCAGGCTGGCGGCCCAGTCGCTCGGCTGCTCCTCGCGGCCGACGCGCGGGGTGGCAAAGGCGACCGAGCGGGACAGGCCGCGGCGGGTCAGCGAAATGCCGAGGTCGGCGCTGGCGGCCAGCGCGGCGGTGATGCCGGGTACCACTTCGACGGCGATACCGGCTTGCGTGAGCGCCTCGATTTCTTCCTGGGCGCGGCCGAACAGCATGGGGTCGCCGCCTTTCAGGCGCACCACGGTCTTGTATTTGTGCGCGGCGTCGACCAGGCGCTTGTTGATGAACAGCTGCGCCGCCGAATGCTTGCCGTAGCGTTTGCCCACCGCGACCTTCTCGGCGTTTTTGGCCAGGGCGATGGTGTCTTCATGCACCAGGGCGTCGTAGAAGACGATGTCGGCCGCTTCCAGCAGGCGCGCGGCACGCAGGGTGATGAGGTCGGGAGCGCCGGGGCCGGCGCCCACCAGGTAGACGGTGGCGGTCATGGTTCGAAAACGCGGTGCTGCAAGCGGCACTGCTTAGCTGGGCGCGGAAATCTCCGCCCAGGAATCGGCCGTTTCGGTGTGGGCGCGGCGGCGGTAGGCCGGCACGCGGCGCTGGGTGCGCGAGTAGCCGTCGCTGAAGTCACGCAGGCCGGCGATGGCTTCTTCGGGCTTCTGGCTGGCCTTGATTTCGAAGGCATTGAAGCCGCAGTGGAACAGGTTGAACAGGTGATCGCGGCCGACGTCGCCAATCGCCCGCATCTCGCCCTTGTAGCCGTAGCGCTCGCGCAGCAGGCGCCCGGTGGAGTAGCCGCGGCCGTCGGTGAACGCGGGGAACTGCACCGCGATCAGCGGCAGGCGGGCGACATCTTCGGCCAGCTCGCCCGGCTCGTCCGCCGGCGCCAGCCACACGCCGACGCGCTTGCCGGCAAGCGCCGCATCTTCGCGCAGCGCCAGCCACAGCGGCAGGGGCAGGATGCTGCCGTCGGCCACGTCGCTTGCGGCGATCGGGTCGAGAGAGGTGACGAGTGTCCAGGTATTGGGAACCACGGCGCCATCAAGAATGACTTTTTCGCTCATGATCAGGCCGCTTTCAGTTCGGGTTTGTCGTAGGCGCGCGTCTTGAACGGGTCGATGCCGACGCGGCGCAGGGTGTCGATGAACAACTCGTCTTCGTGACGGTTGGCGACGAAGGCTTCGATGATGCGTTCCACCGCCGGGGCGATTTCCTCGGCCGAGAACGACGGGCCGATCACCTTGCCGAGCGCGGCGTTGTTGCCTTGCGAGCCGCCGAGCGTCACCTGGTAGAACTCGTTGTTGTCCTTGTCCACGCCCAGGATGCCGATGTTGCCGACGTGGTGGTGGCCGCAGGCGTTGATGCAACCGGAAATATTGAGGTCGATCGGCCCCAGGTCGTGCACGTAATCGAGGTCTTCGAAGCGCGCCTGGATGGCGGCAGCGACGGGCAGGGAGCGGGCGTTGGCCAGCGAGCAGAAGTCGCCGCCGGGGCAGGAGATGATATTGGTGAGCAGGCCGACGTTGGGAGTGGCGAAGCCGAGCTTTTTCGCCTGCTGCCAGACGGCGTATAGCTCGCTTTGCTTCACATCGGCGAGGATCAGGTTCTGCTCGTGCGAGACGCGCAGTTCGCCGAAGCTGTAGCGATCCGCCATGCCGGCGACGGCTTCCATCTGCTCGGCGGTGGCGTCCCCCGGGGGCACGCCGCCGTAGGGCTTGAGCGAGAGGGTGACGGCGCGGTAGCCGGGAATCTTGTGGTGGAAGGTATTCTGCTCGACCCAGCGGGCAAACGCGCGGTCTTCCAGCTGCTTGCGCTCGAAGCTGGCGTCGCAGGCGGGCAGCTTTTCATAAGCCGGCGGCACGAAGTGCGATTCCAGGCGCGCGAACTCTTCGTCCGGCACCACGGCGGGGCCGCCCTTCATGGTGGCCCACTCGGCTTCGACTTCGGCGGCGAACTTGGCCGGGGTCAACTCCTTCACCAGGATCTTGATGCGCGCCTTGAACTTGTTGTCGCGGCGGCCGTAGCGGTTGTAGACGCGCAGGATGGAATCGAGATAGTTCAGCAACTCGGCGCGCGGGATGAATTCGCGGATCACGTGGCCGATCATCGGCGTGCGGCCCAGGCCCCCGCCGACGATCACGCGCATGCCGATCTCGCCGGTGTCGTTCTTCACCACGTGCAGGCCGATGTCGTGCACCAGAACGGCGGCGCGGTCTTCAGTGCTGGCAGAGACGGCGATCTTGAACTTGCGCGGCAGGAAGGTGAATTCCGGGTGAAAGGTGGACCACTGGCGGATCAGCTCGCAGTACGGGCGCGGATCGACCAGCTCGTCGTGCGCGATGCCGGCGAACTGGTCGGAAGTGGTGTTGCGCACGCAGTTGCCGGAAGTCTGGATGGCGTGCATCTGCACCGTCGCCAGGTTGGCGAGGATGTCGGGCACGTTTTCAAGCGCGGGCCAGTTGTACTGGATGTTCTGCCGCGTTGAAAAGTGGCCGTAGCCGCGGTCGTAGCGGCGCGCGATGTAGGCGAGCATGCGCAACTGGCGGCTGGCGAGCATGCCATAGGGGATGGCGATGCGCAGCATCGGCGCATAGCGCTGGATGTACAGCCCGTTCATCAGCCGCAACGGGCGGAACTCGTCATCGGTGAGTTCGCCGGCGAGGTAGCGGCGGGTTTGATCGCGGAACTGGGCGACCCTTTCGTTCACCAGGGTCTGGTCGAGGGTGTCGTATTTGTACATGGTGCAGGGTGCTGGATTCAGCTGAGAGGCCGGCTCGACTACACTGCGATGGACCGGCGCGACAGATCGTTCGGGCGGGACTTGCCCCGTTGATTTGCATGTTAGGCGCCGCCTTTCATTACGTCCAAGAACGAGTTGGCGCATATATATTCGATGCGCGCGGCATATTGCATCAGCACATTCATTTTTTCGGATAAATGAATAAGCTAATGCGAAAATATTCTAAGAGGCGCCGGTCACGCCGCTGTCATCAAACGCGTGTTCGGGCAGATACCCCTCCCTTTGAGGGGGGCGCCATTATTTGCCTGTGGTATGGCTGCTATGCCAAAGCGGAATAACTGATCGTCTGTTAAATTAGCGGGTAAGAAAGCGTTTATCGGCGTCATAAGGCCTGAACTTCCGGCCGGGGATCGAGGGGATAGAGAGTTTCATGCAAGTTCAATCACTAGATGTCAGATTGCTCGCGGTATTCGCCGCCATTGCCCGCCACAAGAGCTTGACGCTTGCCGCCGAAAGCCTGGGCCTGACCCAGCCGGCGCTGTCGCAGTCGCTCGCCAAGCTGCGCAAGTATTTCAACGATCCGCTGTTCGTGCGCACCCCGCACGGCATGGAGCCGACGCCGCGCGCGCAGGAGCTCTCCGACGCCGTCGATACGGTGCTGGAGACGGTGAAGACGCGTTTCGAGCGCCCCGCCGATTTCGACCCCATCACCGCCACCCGCGCCTTCGGCATTTTCGCCACCGACCTCGCCACCTTCAGCCTGATGCCGCAGATCCTGAAAAAGGTCGGCCGGGTGGCGCCGAACGTGCGCCTGCGCACCGCGCAACTCGAGGCCAAGGGCCTGCGCGGCGGCCTGGAATCGGGCGACGTCGATCTCGCCATCGGCGTGTTTCCCGACTTCGGCGGCGGCATGTTCCAGCAGCGCCTGTACCGCGACACCTACGTCTGCGTGATGCGCCCGACCAACCCGCTGGCGGCCAAGGGCAAGCTGACGCGCGAGACCTTCCTCAAGGCGCGCCACGTCGTGGTTTCCGCCTCGGGCACCGGCCACGGCCACAGCCAGATCGAGAAGCTGCTGACGGCGGCGATCCGCGCCGAAAACGTCTCCATGCGCGTGGCCAGCTTCCTCGCCGCGCCTTATCTGGTGCGCGACAACGACCTGCTCTTGTGCATGCCCAAGCGCTCCGGCACGATGATCTCCAAGGAACTGGGCCTGAAGGTGGTGCCGGTGCCCCTGGAGTTGCCGGAGCAGGACGTGCATCAATACTGGCACGAGCGCTTTCACCACGACCCGGCGCACAAGTGGTTCCGCAGCATGCTGGCGGAAATTTTCATGGCCCACGAGTAGCGCAAAACGCAATTTTCCGGCGCCCCTTGTCCTTTAGAGGATTTGCGGGACGTCAAACAAAAAGCGGCGCCGGAATGCGCCGCTTTTTGCGTTTTTGGAGGTCTCCCGGAAAGGGCTAAAAGCCCTCCAAGACGATCTTGCCGATGGTGCGCCCGGCCTCGATCTTGGCGTGGGCGGCGCGCAGGTTGGCGGCATTGATCGGTTTCAGCGTCTCGCCCAGGGTGGTGCGGATCACCCCGGCGTCGATCAACCGGGCGATTTCGTTCAGCAGATTGTGCTGTTCGATCATGTCCGGTGTGGCGAACATCGCGCGGGTGAACATGAATTCCCAGGCGAAAAACGCGCTTTTGGACTTCAGCGGCACCACGTCGATCGGCTTGGCATTCTCCACGATGGTGCAGACGCCGCCCTGCGGGGCCACCAGTTCGGCGGCCGCGGGCATGTGCTGGTCGGTATTGTTCATGATCAGCACGTAATCGACGAATTTGAAGCCGGCGGCACGCACTTCCTCCACCAGCTTGCCGGCGTGGTTCACCACCACCTCGGCGCCCAGTTCCTTGCACCAGGCAGCCGATTCCGGGCGCGAGGCGGTGGCGATCACCCGCAAGCCCGCCACCTTGGCGGCCAGCTGGATGGCGATCGAGCCGACGCCGCCGGCGCCGCCGATCAGCAGGATCGAGCGTTGCGGCTGCGCGTGGGGCTCCGCTTTGGAAAAAGCGGGCACGCGCAGGCGGTCGAACAGCGCCTCCCATGCCGTGATGGCGGTGAGCGGCAGGGCGGCGGCCTGGGCGAAGGAGAGCGACTTCGGCATGCGGCCGACAATGCGTTCGTCGATCGCCTGCAGAGCGCTGTTGCTGCCGGGGCGGGTGATGTCGCCGGCGTAGAACACACGGTCGCCGGGCTTGAATAGAGTCACATCGCGGCCGACCTGCTCGACCACGCCGGCGGCGTCCCAGCCCAGCACCTTCGGGCTGGCCTCGACCTTGTCTTTCGGCGCGCGCACCTTGGTATCGACGGGGTTGACGGCGATCGCTTCGACTTTCACCAGCAGATCGCGCGGGTTGAGCGTGGGGGTAGGCAGTTCGACGTCGGTGAGCGACTGCGGGTCGCTGATCGGCAGGTAACGGGTAAGGGCAATGGCTTTCATGCTGTTTCCTTTTGTGTGTGTTTCAACCGCGGCCGACGCCCTTTAGAGCGAGCTTCAACCGCGGCCGACGCCGTTTAGAGCGAGCTTCAACCGCGGCCGACATAGGGCATCTTGGTCGCCATCACCATCATGCTCTGCACGTTGGCGTCCAGCGGCAGGCTTGCCATGTGCACCACGGCATTGCCGACGACGCTCACGTCCATGCGCGGCTCGACCACCATTTCGCCGTTGGGCTGGATCACGCCCTTGGCCATGCGCTCGGTCATTTCGGTGGCGGCATTGCCGATGTCGATCTGGCCGCAGGCGATGTCGTACTTGCGGCAATCCAGCGAGGTCGACTTGGTCAGGCCCGTCACCGCGTGCTTGGTGGAGGTATACGGCGCCGAGCCCGGGCGCGGCGCGTGCGCCGAGATCGAGCCGTTGTTGATGATGCGCCCGCCCATCGGCGTCTGCGACTTCATCATGCGGATCGCCTGCTGGGTGCACAGGAACATGCCGGTGAGGTTCACCGCCACCACCGCCGACCACTGCTCGTAGCTGATGTCTTCCAGCGCAATGGTGGCGGGCGTGCCCATGCCGGCGTTGTTGAACAGCACGTCGAGGCGCCCGAACTTCTGCTTCACCTTCTCGAACAGCGCGTTGACCTGCTCCGGCCGGCCGACGTCGGTGGGCACGGCCAGGCCGTTGCTGTCGTTCGCGCCCGCCATCTGCAGGGTCTTTTGCAGCTCTTCAGGCCGGCGGCCGACCACGACGATGCTGTAGCCCGCCTTGAACAGGGCGAGGGCGGCAGCGCGGCCGACGCCGCTGCCGGCGCCGGTGACCAGCGCGACTTTGAGGGTGCTCATGGATGTTTGCTCCAGTCTTGTTCGGAAGTGATTCGAAAACGCAAAAACGTGCGGGCGTAATTTAACCTGCCGCGCCGCCAGCCTGCAATTGCGCGCCGGCGCGCGCCAGCCAGTCGTCGAGCGCGTCGACCAGGTCGCGCTGGCTGAAAGAGCAGCTTTCCTCGCTGAAGAGTGCAGCCGATTCAAGGCGGCCGAGAATTTCTTCCAGCGCCTGCGCGTAGCGCGGCGGCAATGCGGCAAGCAGCGTGGTCTCGCCGCGCAAGGCTTGCGCCAGTTCATCGGCGGGCAGGTCGCCTTCGCGGTGTTCGGCGAGCGCGGCGGCGGCGCGGTGCAGGGATTCCTGTGCGGGGGAGGGCGTGTCGGACATGGCGCTAGTTTAGTCCAGCCACCCGGCCGCGCGCGGCGCATCCGGTATATTCGCGGTTCACCGCAACGAACCGCCCTTAGCAATGAGCCCCACTCCCCAGATGAACGGCGCCGAAAGCCTGGTGCGCACCCTGATCGCCAGCGGCGTCGACCTGTGCTTCGCCAACCCCGGCACTTCCGAAATGCACTTCGTCAACGCGCTGGACCGCGTCGAGGGCATGCGCTGCGTGCTCGGCCTGTTCGAAGGCGTGGTGACGGGCGCGGCCGACGGCTACTACCGCATGGCGGGCAAGCCGGCGGCCACGCTGTTGCACCTGGGGCCGGGCCTGGGCAATGGCCTCGCCAACCTGCACAACGCGCGCAAGGCGCATTCCGGCATTCTCAATATCGTCGGCGAGCACGCCACCTACCACACCAAGTACGACGCGCCGCTGACTGCCGACATCGAAGGCATCGCGCGCCCGATGTCGGACTGGGTCAAGACCTCGCCCTCCGCGCAGGATATCGCCGCCGACGGCGCGCTCGCCGTAGCCGCCGCGCGCACGCCGCCGGGGCAGATCGCCACGCTGATCCTGCCGGCCGATACTGCCTGGAACCCCGGCAGCGGCATCGCCCCCGCGCTGCCGGTGCCGGTGCGCAAACCGGTTGATGCCGATGCCGTGAAGCAGGCGGCGCGCGCGCTGGCCGCGGGCGACGCGGCGATTTTGTTGGGGGACGTCGCCTTGCGCGAAGGCGCGCTCGAATCCGCCGGACGCGTCGCCGCCAGGACCGGCTGCCGCCTGCTCGCCGAATACAACTACGCCCGCATGCAGCGCGGCGCCGGCCGCGTGCGCGCCGAGCGCATTCCCTATGCGGTCGATCTCGCGCTTGCCGCCCTGAAAGGCCTGAAGCGCATCGTGCTGGTCGGCGCGAAAGTGCCGGTAAGCTTTTTCGCCTACCCGAACAAGCCCAGCATGCAGGCGCCGGAGGATTGCGCATTCATCACCCTCGCGGGCCTGGGCGACGACCAGGCCGCCGCCCTGGCGGCCTTGGCCGATGAACTGGGCGCCGGCAAGCTCGCACCGGCCTACGTCGCCACGCTCGACCGTCCGGCGCTGCCCACCGGCCAATACTCCCTTGATGCCCTCGGCACCTTGCTGGGCGCGCTGCTGCCGGAAAACGCCATCGTGATCGACGAAGCGGTTTCCAGCGGCCGCGGCTTCGCGCGCTTCACCGCCAACGTCCCGCCGCACGACTGGGTGCCCAACAGCGGCGGCTCGATCGGCTTCGGCCTGCCGGTGGCCGTGGGCGCGGCGATTGCCTGCCCCGATCGCAAGGTGATCGCGCTCGAAGGCGACGGCAGCGGCATGTACACCCTGCAGGCGCTGTGGACCATGGCGCGCGAAAACCTGGATGTCACCGTGCTGATCTTCGCCAACCGCGCCTACAACATCCTGCGCGGCGAACTGGCGAACGTCGGCGCCGGCACTCCCGGCGTGCGCGCCACCGACATGCTGACGCTGGACCGTCCCGACCTCGACTGGCTGGCGCTCGCCAAGGGGCAGGGCGTGGAAGCGGGGCGCGCGGCGAACCTGGATGAGCTGGCGACGCAGTTCAAGCGCGCGCTGGCGCGCAAGGGGCCGTACCTGATCGAGATCGCGATGTAACTCGCGTTCCGCAAGAACAAACGGCGGCTCGTGGCCGCCGTTTGTTTTTGCGCGAGTGAAACTACTTCTTCTTCGCCGGCGCGGCCTTCGCCGCCGCCTTTTTCATTTCGTCGGCTTCGGCCTTTTTCGACTCGAACTTGTCCAGGCCCGGCACCGGCGGCTGGGCGGCGGTCTGCTTGCCCTTCATCAGGGCCTCGCGGTCCTTCAGCAGCGCGGCGACGCCGGCATCGGCCACCCAGAACACCTTCTTGTCCATCGCCTGCTCGCGCTTGACGCGGGCGTTGAAGGCGTCGAGGTCGTCCTTGAAAGACTTGTCGAGCCTGGTCTTGTCCTCGGGCTTCTCGTCCTTGGCCGCAGTGCGGGTGGCGGGGCGGCTGGGCGTGCCGGAAACGCCGAGCTGCACCGCGCGGTTGTCGCCGTCCTTCTTGCCGATGGTGAGCGTGTAGGTGAGGCCGTCGAAGGTCTCGGCGGTCAGCACGTCCCCCGTGGTCAAACCCAGGTCGTCGGGCTTGGCGCCGGCGATCACGTCCACCATGGTGAGGCCCGCCAGCGCACCGGCTTCATCCGAGGCCTTGCCGGTATCCAGCTCCTCGCCCTTGGCGGCATCCTTCAGCGTCCAGGCCATCGAGGCCTCTTCGCTGCGTTCCAGGGTGAAACGCGGCTTGCCGCCGGAGGTGAAGGTCAGGCTTTTCACGCGCTCGGGCTTGATGAAGGTCTTGTCGAGCCAGTCGCGCGGGTTGGCCACCGCGTCGTTCAGCGGGTCGTTGATGGCAATCGCGATCGTCGGGGCATCACGCTTGACCAGGTAGCGGCCGCTGGGGATCTTCTTGGTGGCGCCGGGAATGTCCGAGTCCTTGTCGATGGTCTTGCCCAGCAGCAGGCTGCCGAGCGGCTTGCTGGCCGCACCGGTCAGGTCCACCGCCGTGCCGCCATTGGCCTGGCCGGGAGGGCTGAGGTTCAGGCGCGGCGCCAGGGCTTCGGTGATGGTGTCGGTCTGGATGATCTTCAGATCCGCCAGTTTCGCCAGGAAGGGGCCGATCTTGCTCACATCGGCCGGGTAGCCCTCACGCTCATGCACGGTCCAGCCGCCGCCCTTGAGTTCCAGGGTGGCGGTGTCCTTGCCGTTGTTGATGCGCAGGGTCGCCACCTGGCTGACCACCAGGCCGGGCAGCACCGGCGAGCCGGCCTTGGTGTCGGTCTGCTTCCAGGCGCGGCTGCCGCCGCTGTAGATCCAGGCGGCACCGCCGCCCAGCACCAGCAGGAGGACGACGAGAATTGAGAGTCCTTTGCGTCCCATGTCAGACCTCCACCTTGCGATGGCGGCGGTACACCGCCCAGAAGATCCCGGCCAGCGCCACCAGCAACGGCACCAGCGCGATGTTCACCACCTTGGTCCACACCTGCAGGGCGTCGCTGTCGGCGCGCAGCTTCTTGCGCATGTCCTTCAGCTCCTGCTTGGTGGCAGTGGCCTTGCGGCGGAAGTTCTCGATCTCCTTTTGCTGGTCGGCGGTGAGTACCGTCGCGGTTTTGCCGTCGGCGCCACCTTTTTGCATCGCCTTCAGCTTGTCCTGCGTCTCGGTCAGGCTGTCCTGCAGTTCCTTCAGCTTGCCGAAGTACTGCTGCTGCGCCTTTGCTTCCAGTTCACGCACCACGATGAAGGGGCGCGAAGCGTCGGCACGGCTGCGCAGGCTGATCAGCGCATCGTCACCCGCCATCTGCTCGACCAAGGCTTGCGCGAAGGCCAGGTTGCCGTTGATCGGCACCACCACGCGCTGGCCCAGCACGTCCTGCTGCTGCACGGCGGCACCGTCGGCGATCAGGTCGGAATCGGCCACCAGCACCACGGCGCCCTCGGCGCTGGCTTCCTTCAGTTCCGCCGGCGCCGGCTTGCCGTCCTTGGTCATGCCGGGCTTCTGCCCTTCATCCGGGCGGCCCTTGGGGAAGGCGTTGGGGAACTTGCCGGTCAGCTTCACCGCCATGTTCAGTTCCTTGTTCGACGGCACGAAGCCGCGCGTGGCCGGCTCGCCTTGCGTCTGCGCGATGATCGAATCCACCATCATGTTCAGCGGCGAGCTCTTGATCAGCACGGTCTGCGTCAGGCCCTTGGCCGGGGTGCCGCCGATGGCGCCGGGGAAGGGCAGCATCATGGTGGTCAGGCCGTTGGTGGCAACGTCGTCCTTGTTGAGCGCGTCGGCGGTCAGGGTCAGGAGCGTGGGCCACTTCTTGTCGCCGTCGCCGGTGGAGTACTTCATGTCCAGCACCACCTTGCCCGGATCGTAGGTCAGGCCCCAGGACTTGATCAGCTTGTCCAGGTTGGAGCTCTTGTTCTGCCCCATGCCCATCTGCCCGCCTTGCTGGTCGAAGTAGGCGAAGGGGTCGACGAAAGCGATCACCTTGCCGCCGCGCAGCAGGAACTGGTCGATGGCGAATTGCCCATCGTCGCTGATCTCGCGCGGGTGGATCACCAGCAGCACTTTGATCGACGGGTCGATGTGGTCGGTGACTTCATCGACCTTTTTCAGGGTGAAGTCGCGCTGCAGCTCGTTGATGAATACCCAGGGCGGGGTCGGCAGCTGCCCGGTCATCGGGTTGAGTTGCCCGCCGCCCATCACCGGCAGCGAGCTCATCACGCCGATCACCGGCTTGTCTTTCACCGTGGCGCGGGCAATCGCGCGGGTGATGTCGTATTCCAGCAGGCGCTCGCGGTCGGCGGAAAGCACCGGGATCGCCAGCTTCTGGTCGAGGAAGCTGACAGCCAGCCCGAGGTAGAACTTCTCGCCGGTGCCGGTGCTTTGCGCGTCGATGCCGTCCAGCGTCGCCGAATCCTCGGCGTCGGAATCGGGCTGCGGGTCGAGCTTTTCGACCACCACCTTGCCGTGCGAGACGGTCTGGTATTCCGCCAGCAGGTCTTCGACGCGGCGCGCGAAGGCCTTGGTATCCACCGGCACGTCGTCGCTGTTCTGGGTGTAGTAGAAGCGCAGTTTCACCGGCGCTTCCAGCTTGTTCAGCACCTGGCGGGTGCCGTCGGAAAGGGTGAACAGGTGGCCTTGCGTCAGGTCGACGCGGGTGCGGAACTGGCTGGCGAAGAAGTTCACCAACACCAGGATGAGGAGCACCACCACCACGCCACCGGCGGAGTAGATCAGGGTTTCAGTCTTGCGTTGCATTCTTGTCTATCGCCTCAAGCACGTTGCGAACGGATGATCACCCCGGTGGTGAACAGGCCGAAGCCGATCACCGAGGCGAAATACACCACGTCCTTGAAGTCGAGCACGCCCTTGGTGACGCCGTCGAAGTGCGTCATCACCGAGAATGAGGCGATGGCCTCCACCGCCGCCGGCGAGAGCCAGCGCGCCAGCAGTGTGGTCACCGGGTCGAAGCCCACCATCACCAGGATCAGGCAGGCCATCACCGCCAGCACGAAGCTCACCACCTGGTTGCGCGACAGCGCGGAGGTCATCGAGGCAATCGCCAGGTATGCGCCGGCCATGAACAGGCTGCCGATGTAGCCGGCGATGATCACGCCGTTGTCCGGATGGCCCAGCCAGTTGACCGTGATGATCAGCGGGAAGGTCAGCAAAAGCGCGATGCCGATGAAAATCCACGAAGCCAGGTACTTGCCGATGATCGCCTGCCAGGGCGCGATCGGCATGGTCATCAGCAGCTCCATCGTGCCCAGGCGCCGCTCTTCCGCCCACAGGCGCATGCCGACGGCCGGCACCAGGAACAGGTACAGCCACGGATGCCAGGAGAAGAACGAGACGAGGGATGCCTCGCCGCGCTCGAAGAACTGGCCGAAGGTAAAGGTGAAAAATCCCGCCAGCAGCAGGAAGATGACGATGAACACGTAGGCGATGGGCGCGTCGAAATACGCCGCCAGTTCGCGCTTGGCGATGGTGACGATGCCGGAGACCGCGCTGACGCGGCGGCCGGTGGAGGCGGGGGTGGGGGCAACGGCGTTCATGCCTGCGCTCCTTCGGCGGCGGCCTCGGTGGCCGCCTGTTGTTTCGCTTGCTGGGAAGCGGCGTCGGTCACGGTCAGCGCGCGGAACACGTCGTCCAGCCGGCCTTCCTCGACGCGGATGTCCTCCAGGCCCAGGTGCTGGGTCACCGCCCATTCGGCCAGCGACCCGGAGAAGCCGGCTTGCGCACGGCTCTTGTCCGGCCGCGCGAGCAATACCAGGCGCGCGCCGTCTTCCACCAGGATTTCACTGCGCAGCACGCCGGGGCGCGCGGCCACTTGCTGCGCCAGGCTTTGCGCATCCATGCCTTGCGGCGGGCGCAGGCTCATGATCACCGAGCCGGCCGCTTCCGCCGTCGCCTTCAATTCCGCCGGCGTGCCGTTGGCGACGATGTTGCCGCGGTCGATGATGATGGCGCGGCTGCACACCGCTTCCACTTCTTCCAGGATGTGGGTGGAGAAGATGATGGTCTTGGTCTCGCCCATGCGCTTGATCAATTGCCGCACCTCGTGCTTCTGGTTCGGGTCCAGGCCGTCGGTGGGCTCATCCAGGATCAGTATCTCCGGATCATGAATCAGCGATTGCGCCAGGCAGGTGCGATGCTTGTAGCCCTTGGAGAGGGTTTCGATGTCCTGCCCCAGCACGCTGTCGAGGAAGGTGAGGTCGACCACGCGGCGAATCGCCTGCTTGATCTCGCCGCCTGACAACCCGCGCAATTGCGCCGAGAACTTGAGGAAGGAAAGCACCGTCATGTCGGAATACGAGGGCGCGGCTTCCGGCAGGTAGCCGATCTTCGCCTTCGCCGGGATCGGCTGCTCGACGATGTCGAAGCCGTCCACCTTCACCGAACCGGAGCTCGGCGGCAGGTAACCCGTGATCATGCGCATGGTGGTCGACTTGCCGGCGCCGTTCGCCCCGAGGAATCCGAGCACCTCGCCCGGCGACACGGTGAAGGTGAGGTCATCGACGGCGAGCTTCTCGCCGTACCGTTTGGTCAAATTTTTGGTGGCGATCATGAGCGCCTTTGAGCGGTGATATTCAAGGGAGGTTCAAATTTTTTTGTTCGTTTCAGGATTCATCGGGGGTGGCTAGGCTAGCGGCCCCCGGCTTCCGCGTCTACGCCCCCTTGGCTTGCGCATCGATCGCCGATTTGTTTTCCTTGAGTATCCGCCTGACTTCGGCCAGCGACGGACGGTCCGCCATGCGCGCGATCAGCTCCGGCATCTCGAACCATTTTCGTCCCCATTGCGCGAGCCGGACGGCATCGGCGATGACCTGATCCTTGACCGCCGCATCGGCTTTCGCGGACTGCCTGCCCGGTTTCGGCGGCGCCTTCTCGGCGGCCGCCT